>CALRKB020000036.1:0-48848 GCA_943367755.1 Rhizobium sp. Q54
TGGGGGCGAATCTCATTGTTACCACAGCAAGGACATGGATGTGAGAAAAAATCCATCACGCAACTGAATTTAGATTGTTGTAACTCCTGATCGCTCTAAATTATATGCAGTAAAGGTTTTTCTGTCCCATGCGGCGGAACCAGTGCCAATACTCTTAACATTTAGAATACTTAGAAAGACACACAAGATCGACTATCGATTCGAAGTACCGACTCTTGTTTGAAGCTAGTCTTGTAGGCTTGACGAATTTGCTCGATCTTCTTATTGCTATTACTTTCTTTGTCAATTGAATAGAGCAATATCAGTAGTCGAGATCTCTCTTTAACGATCATTCCCTGCGAGTTCCTAAATTGCCCTTGACCAGTTAGCAAAGTTAATCCTTCTGGGAAACGTGGCGTGACTTCATAATTAAGAAACCTTAGGAATTCAACATCTGTCACCTCAGAACCATCAGTTTTTTGCGAGCCAAAAAATAATTCTGTTCTGTTCAGAAGATTGCTAGAGGCAACATTTTGGCATAATTGCCGATTGTTTGTCTCAGCCGACTGAGTAGATTCTACTGATGAATCTACTGCCGAACGTTGGGCAAACACTGCAAGTTGCGCTTTCGGCAAAGTGCTAAAGCCTAAGCTGAAAATTACAGCCCACAGAATTGGATTTTTGATTAGAGTCTTTGTAGATTTAATTTGCATAGTCTTTCGCATCAATTATGATGCTGTTACTCTCCTTTAGCCAATCCTTCACGACGGGGATCGGCTCCACCGACTAGCCCCCCATCTGTCGCCATAATTGCCTGGGAGCCACTAGTTAGTCTCACCACTTCTACTGTATGACCTAGCCTCTCCAAGCTTTGTTTAAGCTTTGCAAAACTCGTACCCTCTTCCAACTCTGTGGCACCGTTGCGATTGCTAAAATTGGGTAGCGAGACTGCTTGCTGAGCATCTAGTTTCCAGTCTAGAACCGCCACTAATGCTTTAGCAACATAATTAATAATTCGTGAGCCCCCGCCTGAACCAACCACAAAAACTAGCTTACCCTGACGGTCAAACACCATAGTTGGAGCCACCGAACTTCTTGGCCGCTTTCTCGGTTCTACACGATTTGCGATCGCCTTGCCATCATCTGTAGTAGGTGAGAAAGAAAAATCTGTGAGTTGATTATTTAGCAAGAAACCTCGCACCATTAATCGGGAGCCAAAATTATCTTCAATCGTGTTGGTCATGGATACGGCATTACCGAAGCGATCGACAATTGCGACATGGCTAGTGGAAGGGAATTCCCAAGCATCACCTTTGCTCCAAAGAGAGAGCTGAGTTGAAGGAAGTTTTCCCGGTTGTGCTGCTGTCATAGCTCGGTTTGGATCGATCAGCTTCGCACGGTCATTGAGGTATGCGGGATTAATTAATTCATCTACTGGCACGGGGACAAAATCTGCATCTGCGATATACATTCCTCGATCCGCATAAGCTAGCCGTCCTGCTTCGGAAAACAAGTGCACGGCCTCTGTGGATTTTGGCTTGAGTTTAGCAAGTTGGAAATTATCCAGCATCCCTAACATTTGCAGGATCGTGATACCACCAGAACTAGGAGGTCCGATCCCACAGACTTTGTAAACTCGATACACCCCACATACCGGCGATCGCTCTTTGGCTTGGTAAGTTGCAAGATCTTCTATGCTTAGATCGCCAGATACGGCAGCGCTTTGTACGGTTGCGACGATATCTTTGGCAATTTCTCCCTGATAAAAGGCTTTGGCACCAGAATCAGAAATTTGTTGCAGTACTTCTGCATAGGGACGATTGACAAGAATTGTGCCTACGGGCTTGGGACTACCATCCAATTGATAAAAGTATTTCCTAGATGCTGCTTGTATTCTTAGATATTTGTCCTGACTGACAAGCAGATGCAAACGCGGTGAGACGGGAAAGCCTTTTTGCGCGAGTTGGATTGCTGGTTGAAGCAGTTGCTGCCAGGGTAGCTTACCATATGCCTGATGAGCCATTTCCAGCATGCGAACTGTACCAGGCACGCCTACAGATTTCCCTCCCACAACCGCATCATAGAATTTTAATGGCTTGCCATTCTCATCCAAAAAGCGATTGGGTTTTGCCGCTGCCGGTGCAGTTTCTCGACCATCGTAGGTGTGAATCTGTTTACTTTTCGCATCATAATAAACCAGAAAACCGCCCCCCCCGATACCTGAGGCATGTGGCTCAACTAATCCCAGTACTAATTGCACGGCGATCGCTGCGTCAATGGCATTCCCTCCGCGTTTGAGAATGTCGCTACCCACTGATGCGGCGATCGGGTTGGCTGCCACTACCATGTACTTCTTAGTATGAACGGCTTTGCGTTCGATGCGCCCGCTACCCGTTTCAGTTTCAACCTGAGCATGACCTATTCCTAAAGGCAAGAATGCAGTGAGGGTCATGACTAATATCAGAAAGAATTTTAGAAATCGTCGCCAAAACATAAGTGACCTCATGACTCTATCCGATCATATCTTTTCGAGTCATTACCATGTCCCTTGCGATCGCACCACTGATATTGTCAATTAGGTGGTGTCCCAGATCTGTAGATCAAGTTTTCGAAAAAAATTGTGCTGTTTGCTTTGCAGAGGTGTTGTCCACAGATCTGGAGCATTACCGGCTATATCTAGCGACTGAAATTTACTGAGCTGAGTTTGTTATCAGCTCTCTTGTTGTAGGGCAGTGTAGGATTGTGTCACTATGGTTATAGTATGCCTAGAAGCCAGCAGTTCCAAGCACCAGTTACACCATGAGTTCCAACTTTTTAAACCATCTCAACCCTTCGCAGCAAAGGGCAGCTAGCCATACGCAAGGGCCTCTGTTAGTAGTAGCAGGAGCCGGATCGGGCAAAACTCGCACGCTCACCTATCGCATTGCCAACCTAATTTTGCACCATGGTGTCGATCCCACCAATATTTTGGCGGTTACCTTTACCAATAAAGCTGCCCGCGAGATGAAGGAACGCATTGAGGTACTGTTTGCCCAGGAGCAGGCGTTAGCGAAACATGGATGTATGTTTGCTGAATTGGGGGAATTCGAGCAAAGGAAATTAAAATCATACATTTATCACACTTATACCAAAGATTTATGGATCGGCACGTTTCACAGCTTATGTGCGCGCATTTTACGTTTCGATATCGATAAGTTTGCCGATAGCAAAGGGCGGGTATGGCAAAAGAATTTCTCTATCTTTGATGACTCTGATGCTCAATCTCTAGTCAAAGAGATCGTGACAAAGCAACTAAACCTGGATGATAAAAAGTACGAACCACGTTCGGTGCGCTTTGCGATCGGTAATGCCAAAAATCGCGGTTGGACACCGCAGGAACTTGAAGCAAATGAGCCAGGACTGCGCAGCCGCACGATCGCACAAGTCTACGAAATCTATCAAGATCGCTTAGCTAGCAACAATGCCCTAGACTTTGACGATCTAATTTTTATCCCTGTGCAGTTATTTCGGCATAATCCCGAAGTGCTGAACTACTGGCATCGTCGCTTCCATCACATCCTTGTGGATGAGTATCAAGATACAAATCGCACCCAATACGACCTGATTCGCTTGCTCGCCACCAATGGCTTAGGCCGACAAGATCACAATTGGCAAGGGCGCTCTGCGTTTGTGGTTGGCGATGCTGACCAGTCCATCTACTCATTCCGACTCGCTGATTTTACGATTCTGATGGAGTTTCAAGAGACATTTGGCGATCGCCTGCCAGATGAACAAACTCAAACCATGATTAAGCTAGAGGAGAACTATCGCTCTGTTGCCAATATCCTCGAAGTCGCGAATCAGTTAATTGAGAATAATACACAGCGGATTGAGAAAACATTACGACCAACTCGTCCAGAGGGAGATAAGATTACTCTGCATCGAGTTAGCGATGAAATCGATGAAGCGCAATACGTCACCGATCGCATTCGTACCGTCCAGACCGAAATCCCTGACTGCCATTTTGGGCATTTTGCCATTCTCTATCGCACCAATGCCCAATCGCGCCCCTTTGAAGATATGCTGGTGCGCTGGAATATCCCATATCATATCGTTGGTGGCCTGCGTTTCTACGATCGCCGCGAGATCAAGGATTTAATCGGCTATCTGCGCGTACTTTCTAATCCGGCGGACACCGTTAGTCTGCTACGTGTAATCAATACACCCCGACGCGGTATTGGCGCTTCCACCATTGATCGCCTGGTAGAGGCAGCCCAAGCCCTTAATATCCCTCTATTCCAGGTTTTGACAGATGAAGCCACGGTCAAAACTGTAGCAGGTCGATCTTCCAAGGCGGTGTTAGCATTCACTGAGTTGATGCAGAAGTGGATAGGAGCAGGGAGTTCCATGTCTGCCACAGAAGTGATTCAGGGTATTATTACAGAATCCGGCTATGCGGCTGAACTGCAAGCTCAGGGCACGGATGAAGCTTCTGATCGGTTATCTAACTTACAAGAACTGGTAAATGCTGCCATCCAATATGCGGAAGAAAATGAAGACAGCTCATTAGATGCTTTCTTGGCAAACGCAGCGCTTGCTTCTAGTTTGGATGATTCGACAGAAGATAGTCAGAGAGTAACGCTGATGACACTTCACTCTGCCAAAGGGTTAGAATTCCCAGTCGTATTTCTGGTGGGACTAGAACAGGGGCTATTTCCAGGATTTCGATCGCTTGCCGATCCTATGCAGCTAGAAGAAGAACGTCGATTGCTATATGTGGGAATTACCCGCGCCCAAGAGAAATTATTTATCACCCACGCACAGGAGCGTCGCTTATATGGCAATCGCGAACCTGCCAGCCCTTCGCAGTTTCTAGCAGAATTGCCCAAAGAACTGCTCAGCGGCACCGGAGCGAATAAGTTGCCGACCTACAGGCGGATTGGTTCTATAAGTAACTTAGATGATTTAGAGAAGACAGCAAAGTCATCTAGTCAAACTAAGCGATCGCAACCAGCAGAGAAATGGCAAGTAGGCGATCGCCTTGTGCATGAATCTTTTGGTGAAGGTGAAGTCACCCATATATTTGGTGAAGGTGAAAAGAAATTTATCGCCGTGAAGTTTCCGAAAATGGGACGAAAAATCATCAATCCCAAACTCGATCCCATTCAACGCGCCACCTAGCCTTGTCGCCTACTTAGAGTTGATAAATGGACGCATTAGGAAGTAGCCAGCACCAAAGGAGGTGATGACGATCAGGATGATTGTTAGTGCCAACCACCAGTTGTTCATACCTGCCTCCTCGGCAGTTGATTCTAAATCAGCAGGTAAAGTAGATGCCTCTCCCTCATTAGTTTTGACTTTAGGTAAAGCTGGTACTTGGATTGACTGTGGGGTTACTGCTGCTGAAGTCTGTGAAGGTGCTGCGTTTTTAACTGCTACCTGTTTCTTTGGCAATTGCGGCAATGGAGCATTCCCCTGCTTAGGTTTTGCGGCTGCCTCTGGCGATCGCCGCACGCGCTGTTCTCGCTGTTCACCCTGCTCTGGTTCTAAACCATTAGCACTCGGCTTTGGCTTGGTATCTTGCACTCGAGGGGCAATTTCTTGCAAGTAATTGACGGGTTTGGATTTAGATCCTGTCTCAGTTACCTTAGTCGGTTCAGAAGGCAGTTCAGAAAGTGGTTCAGAAGGTGATGGTGCAACAGGCTGCCTATATTCTCTCCTATTGTCTTCTTGCTGCTTTACAACTTCTGCCTGTGCTTGGATCTCTGGCCCCAAATTCTTAAGTAGCTGCAATAGTTGCTGGCTAGAGTTGGCGATCGCTTCAAATTCTTTGGTAAACTCCCGAATTAAAGTCTGGTTTTGTTTTAGGAGCTGTTCATTTTGCACCTGCAAAGATGTCACTTTCCCCTGTGCTGATTGCAACTCTGCTGCGAGTTCCTTGTATAGCGATATCGGTACAGAGGGTTGGTAGTTACCTTGAGGTGACTGAGACTGCTTTGCAGAATTAGTTTGCATATGCGACCGCAAAAAACCAAGTTTGTTGTGGCAACTTTAGCATTGATTGTGATATTTATTACGGCAATTTCTCGATCAGATCGAAAAATTTAGAAATTCTTTGCTATTTTTGCAGGACTGGAGATGCAGTTTAACCCTTAAAAAAAATTTGTGGCTTGATTAAGGATCAAACCACAAAAGTTGGGTAGAAAATCTTTACTGGCATCATTTCTATGCAGAGGCATATTGTCCGCTTTCAGCCTTTTTCCAACCTTTGGGCATTTTAAGGTCGTCAGGATCGACATAATGACATGTAGCATCATCCAGACAGATTAATGCCCAACCATTTTGATTGATATCAATCAGTTTGTAGGAAGATTCTAGAACGAAAAAGCCTTTGTGATTACGAGTATCGGGCCTGACTCTTACATTTTCAACCATCTTAAACTCCTTATCTTAAATCGCAAACTATAGCGTTCACAAATATTTTATAAGTAGGGAATCAGAGATTTCTATCTCTGCACCCCATTCAAATTTTAAAAAGGATCGCTATAAATATATGTGTTATTTCGTTAGACTAGCATCCCGATCTAAGATGTTGCGTTAAGTTTTCCTGCGCTATGCTCAGGTGATTCTAAAGTTGTATAAATTTAGATTGCTTTTACTACAGAATTAGCAATTTATATTAAGAAATATTAGTCATACCCAATTAGGTGTTTTGCTCAAATACCCAATTTCTAACCTTTTCCAGGTTAGACCAATTTGGTCTACGCCGAATTCCTTCTTCAAAATTCTCAACAATTTCTTCTTTTAAATCTGACATTACCATCAACCAATTCTGTGCTGCCTCAATATGCTCGCGTATGCCTTTTTGCGATGTTTCCAACATGGCGATCGCGAGATTAATTCTTGCCTGTGGGTCTTCAGGACTTAATTTCACGGCTTTTTGGGCAGCCTTCAGTGCTTGGTTAGATTTCTCGTCCAGTAGGTACAACCACGATAAACAGATCCAACTGCTGGCAATCTTGGGTTGGCGATCGCATACCTTCTCGAATGTAGGAATCAGGCTGGCGGCATCTTCACCGGCTTTGTAGCGTTCTAGTCCCTGGTTAAATAAATCTTCGGCAGTTTCTGTAGTCATGTCGTCAACAATCAACTATTAATGATCAATTACTGTAGGGGCAACCACAGGGGGATTGCCCCAATATGTTTAGGGCAGGCACGGAGGCAATGCCCCTACGCCTAAATCAAACATTTTTCACTGTTCATTATCCCCCAGTTTTTTCTGGATTTCCTTGATTGTTTTATAGATTTCTGGCAATCGCCGAAACAGGGCAGAAGCACGCATAAATGTTTTGACGGGAATGGCTGGTGCGCCGATTACCTGTGAATCTGCAGCAATGTCTTGGGGAATCCCGCTTTGGGCAGCAGCGACGACGCGATCGCCGATTTTGACATGATTAGCAACTCCTACTTGACCTGCTAGGATCACGTTTTTGCCTAGTTCTGCCCCACCTGCCATCCCAGCTTGGCCGGCCAAAATACAGTTTTCCCCCGTACGGCAACCGTGACCAATCTGAACAAGGTTATCGATTTTAGTACCGCGACCGATGCGGGTATCGCCGACCGAACCTCGATCGATTGCTGCGTTACAGCCAACTTCTACGCCATCTTCTAAGACCGTGCGTCCAGCCTGATGCATTTTTACCCACGTACCATCAGGGCTGGGCACAAAGCCAAATCCCTCTGCGCCAATTACCGCACCACTATGGATCGTGCAATCATTGCCGATCGCGCTACGCTCGTGAATCACACAGTTAGCATGTAAAATCGTGCGATCGCCGATCGTAACGCCGTCATAGATTGTGACGTTAGGGTAAATGACCGTGCGATCGCCTATTTGGCTGCCGGAAGCGATCGCCACATGTGGTCCAATATAGACATCCTTACCGATATGGACATCATCAGCGATCGCCGCACTAGGGTGAATACCTGGCTGAGGATGAGTTGGCTGATAGAAGATTGCAACTGCCTGCGCAAATAACAGCTTAGGCTGTGGCAGAGCTATATAGGGAATACCTTTAGACTTAACTAAGTCAATTACTTCTTGATCCTCATTGAGCAGTAACGCTCCCGCCTTAGTCTCAGCTAGCTGAGCAAAGAAACGGCTACTGTCCATAAAACCGAGGTCATGGGAACCTGCTTCTTTGAGGTTTGCCACACCAGAAATTTCGGGATCGCCACAATCAAGAAATACACCAGGCGCTTTCGTGTCAATGCCTAGCTTTGCCAGCAACTCACTAAATTTCATTTACTTTGCCACTAACATGTCTGCAATCAGCCATTTATCTGATACCTTCACTAACACATACTCTACTTCGTAGCTAGTGTCAGGATGGGATGAGCTAGCATCTAAGCTGCCGTTGCTAAAATAATTTCTCGTTTCCTCAACCTGGGCGATCGCACTGGCTTTATTATTACCATTCGGGATGAATTTCTTAATTACCATTGACTTGGGTATGTACTGTAAATAGGCATTGCTAGCTTTAAGATCTTTAGCACGCGATCGCCAGTCAGATAATGCTGGTTCGGCCAGGATACTATCGAGCAGAGCGATATCATGGTTGCTACCCAGCGCTTTTGACTTAGCTACTTGCCATGACTCCACTAGCTTCGTTGCGTTCTCTTTGCTGAGCGGCCCTGGTTGAGCCGGAATGCTAGTTGGCACGCTCTTTCTTGTATCTAGTAATACGGCAACGGGCTGTTCAATGGTTGTTAATGCCTCTGGTTTGGCAGAACTATTAAGAGATCGCCATCCCCAGACCAGTGCTGCACCAACACTCGCTACCAAACTAATCGATGCAAATAGGAGGATTAGCAGACGACTGACTTGCAGTTTAGAGCGAACTTTGGGTTTGTGAGGCGACGATCCTTTGCGCTCTTTATCTCTAGTTTTCTGACGTGTTCTAGTTGGTGATGTCGCATTTCTCCCCTCACTATTGCCACTATCCCAGTCAACAGGCCGTTCTAATACGGGTACCCTGCTGGAACCAGAGTATGCATTTGGCTCAGAGATAAAGGCTGACCTCAGATCTTCCATATCGCTACTAGCAACCGTTCTAGGCGTAAAACTACTGCCAGTCTCCGCAACTGACACGACTGGTGAGGTAGTTTTAGCTGATGTAGATGCTGGAGTCCATTCTGAACCAACAGCACCATTGGTGCTAGACAACTCCTCTAAGTAGGTTTCCACTCGGTCATCGGCAAAATATTCTTTTAAGTCAGCAAAGCGATCACGTAAATCGCGGAAATAGGGATAAACCTCCTCCTGTAGCCAACTTTGACAATATGAGCACAATCCAGGCAGTAGGTCAGGCTCACCTTTAGAACAATCGCGGATAAAATCTAGCTTATCTGTTTCACCACTTTGTTCTAGCGTTTTGCCAGCCTCTTCAGCTTGACCGAGCAGCAGCGCACAAACGGCCTGCTCTAAATGTACGTCTTGCTTACCGCCAAGTTTTACTAGCAACCCCTTAGCACGACGAATCAATGCTGGTTGTCGCTGTGAAAATCCCCGCGCAATTAGGGCATAAACGGCCAGATAGCTGGCAACAGGGGAAGGCCGGCGTGATTCTTCCTCAAATAGCTGCTGCTGCTCGTTTGTAGTCATGTAAGTCCGCAGTTGCTGCATAAAGCGCAGGAAATCATCAATATCAAGGCCGGAATAGTCATTCCCAGTACCATCAATCCCTCGACGTGCTTCTAGCATTTCCTGTAGAAGGGTCAAGCCCAGTTTATGTTCTGGTGTTAGATCGTCATCGATCGCCAATAATTCCAGAATGCGATAGGGTCTGAGCTTGAAGAGATCGGCTTGAATTTCACTGCGAATGCTAATGAATAAACCTTCACGCAAGAGCATTGCTTGACTGGTCTCTAATGCCCTTGCTGCTGCGTCATATTGACCTTCCTTCCAAAGATCTCGTCCAATTTCTAGATGCGCCAGCGCGACAGTCAAAACAATATCTTCGTTATCATCTGATTGTTTGAGTGGTGCAGAAACTCTATTGGCCTCAGTGTAGGACTGATTAGTTTCTAGAACTTGCTCGTATTCACCCAACTCGTAGAGTAGTAAAAGGACACCTGTAATATCTCGGTCTGATACTTCTATGGTTTGGACAGTTTGGGGTGCCACCTCAATCTCAGAGGCTTCTGGGTCTTCAGGTTGTGTCTCTGTCAGCAGATCGTTATCTCGATCTTGCTCCTGAAGTGCTACTTCCCGATCAACTGTAGGGGCTGTAGGGGCGTCTACGGGGGCAGTAAGGATGCTATAAGCCGTGTCGATAATCCGCCTGCGGGCAGCAATTGCCGCATCAGAATACTCCCGACGCGGTAGCGAAAAGGAGCGATCGCGATACGCCAGCTGAATTTGCTCCAGGGTAGCCTGTGGTGGTAGTCCTAGTATGCGGTAGAGGTCTAAAGAAATTCGCACCGATTACTTCCTACTGAAACGTCGAATAAGTCTGGCAGCTTAAATATATTGGGGCAGATAAATAAGCGACAAACTAACGCTGGCATTATATCTTATGCCTACAAAAAAATACATTAACAATTACACAAATCCAGTTAAACCTTGGTGTAAGTTTTTATTTCTACAGGTCTTGATCGGCAATTTGTTGTATGTATTTTGATGATTAATTAATGATTTTAATGATTGACGGTTGGTTTTTGATCGGGTTCCTGGAGTTGGGCAGTAAAGTCGGACGTGTTGATTAAGAAGGCAATCTTGCCCTCTAATCTCTTGTCTTTTACTGTTGCGGTAATTGTCAAGGGTTGGGTGCGATCGCACCCTTCAACCTCGGTTACAGCCCCTGTAACAGAAAATTTTCCATCTTGCCATCTCCCTTTTAAGGGTAGATTTTTTTCTGATGTAGATTTATTTGCATTACTGCCCTGATTCTCTTGTAAAGAACCACTAATGTAAATGCCAGATTGCTGCATCATCAGTTGCAGTGGTCGATCTTTAAGACAATCGGTTAGATTCGTAGACTCGATCTTGTACGAACCACCAATCTTGGGAGGAGGATTAAGATTTTTCTCGCCATAGGCAGTAACGACACTAAACAGCAAAACAACACTGGAAGTTGCAATTATATAGAATTTGAAATAACTGGAGTTAAGGCGATTCATACCTAATTCATCCCTAAATTATTATATGGGGCTAGCTAAAGGTTTACTATGAGTTATTCCTAGATTAATTCCATGCGGTTTAGCGCAGCCGTTGCGGCTTGCTTTTCGGCATCCCTCTTACTGCGTCCCTCACTAACACCATAACATTTCCCTTCTATCCATACCTCCACAGTAAATTTTTTAGCGTGATCTGGCCCTGATATGCTAACAACACGATACTCGGGCAATGCCCCATTACAATTAGCTTGCACCCATTGTTGCAAATGAGACTTAGCATCTACCCGCATGTTGCGATCACTGGAATCTTCTATTAATGGCAAGAAAATCCGCCGCAGATATTGCTCAACAGCATCAATACCAGAATCCAGGAAATAGGCACCAATTAAAGCCTCAAAAGCATCGCAGAGAATAGATGGTGATTTGCGTCCACCATCGCGTTCAGCTCCTCTGCCAATCCGCAGGTTATTGCCAATCCCCAATTCTGTCGCTAAACTTGCCAAGCTAGGCTCATCAACTAAAGTAGAACGGCGACGGGTCAATTCTCCTTCCTGCATATCAGGGAAATGCTCATATAACATAGCTCCCACTAAGAAACCTAGAGTGCAATCCCCCAGAAATTCTAATCGTTGATTATCCTCCTTGTCTTCAGGATGTTCATTCAAATACGAGGTATGGGTTAGTGCTTGGAGTAAAAGTTCCTGATGCTTGAATTTCGGGAGTTCTAAGTTAATTTTTCTCTGCATGGAAGTTAATATGGGGTATGAGAAGCTTGGTCTCTTTAGAGCTAAAAGGGAAGCGCTGAGAGAGAATTTATTCTTCGTGGTACAATTCTGAGGATACTGCAAGCCTTGCGGAAAGGTAAAACCAAAGTCTGTGGGGAGAACATAAGACTGAAAAGCATTATGGACGCAGAGGTCTTTGCTATAAGGCTAGCAGAATGCAATTAGAATGCAATTAGAATGCAATTAGCCGAGGACAAAATTAGTGTTGTAATGACTTGCTATCGGGAAGGCAAGTTAATTTTTGATGCGGTGCATAGTGTTATGCAGCAATCACTGCCAGCTTTAGAAATTGTGATTGTGAATGATGCTTCTATGGACGAGGTGACAAATCAGGTTTGCCGTGAATTGGCCCAAAACCCGATAATTAAAGTCATTTGGCGATCGCATAATGGAGGCCCATCAGCCGCGCGAGAAGATGGATTTGCCGCTGCGCGTGGTGAAATTCTTGTGCCACTGGATGCTGATGATATTCTGCCTATCAATGCTTTGGCATCGATATCACAGACTTTTGCCAAGCATCCCGATGCTGGTTTTGTTTATGGCAACTATCTGAGGCAAGATCCCGCTAATGCAGAGTGTATAGAGATCGCTCCCGATGATATTTCGCTTCAGAATATGCTGCGAGCAAAAAAATTCTCACTCAGTTCCAATTGGCAATTGATCGGCACAACTCCCTTAAAGCGATCGCTTTGGCAAGCTATTGGTGGTTACGATCCAGAATTTGGCGCAGATGATTTGCATGATGTCGAATTTTGGATACGGGTGATCGCTTCTGGCTGCAATTACACATATATACCAGAGGTTATTTACACTTGGCGTAAGTACCTAGGCAGCAATAGTAAGCGTGTTACACCAATGTCTTGGTATCGGATTGCCACCAAGTATTTTTCAATATATCAAGACTTGGGCTTAACTTATCGAGCTTATGAACTATTACTTTTAGGAAGCAAATGGCTCAACAATCAAGAAGAAATTCAGATTTATTCTAAAGAAATTAAGCGTTGTATCTGTCAAGGAAAATATCAATTTTCGACATTTATAGTTTTAGGAATTCCCGTGACTTTGCTGCAATCTTTATCTAAACGCATGAGCAAAAAGCGATAAACGATCTATGCGTAGGAGATACCAAGCGATCGCATTTTTCCTTGTAGGAGACCTCACCGATTCAAGCATGGTCAAGAGGATTTTTTCTATGCCACAAGTTTTGAAGAAGCTGCCACAGAAACAGAATCACAAATGCGGGATTATTAATCAGATATCGCTGCCATAATCTACCTGGCTCCTGGCTGAATCGATACAACCACTCCAAGCCAATCTTCATCATCCAACGTGGAGCCTGTGATACCTGTCCGCTATGAAAGTCAAACGCTGCACCTACGCCGATCGCTACGCAATCCAACTTACTCTGGGCTTTAGCCATCCAATATTCCTGTTTCGGGCAACCCAAACCGACAAATACTACCCTAGCACCGGAAGCGTGAATGCGATCTATATCGGATGCTAACCATGCAGGTAAATCCTCGCTTTCCCGCTCTAAAGTATCAGGATCTATATAAGGTGGCGCATAACTACCAGCGATCGCAAGTTGAGGAAATTGCTGTTTGAGTTTTACTTGTAAGCGTTCTAGTATGCTGTCCGTACTGCCATAAAGATAAATCGGTAAATCTAGGGAAGCAGCGCGATCGCACCAGGCTAGCATCAGATCGGGGCCGTACACTCTTTGCTGCCTAGATTGCCCCAAGAGCCGCAAGCCCCACACCAGAGGCATACCATCAGGAGTGACCAAAGCTGCACTCTCTAATACCTTGTGATACGAACGACTCCAATAGGCAGTCATAACCACATGAACGTTGGCGGCAACAATATAACAAGATCGTTTTGCCGCAACCCAAGCCTGAATGCGATCGCAGGCATCGGCATAGCTAGTTGTATGCACGCATGTGGAGATAATCCTTACACAGTTTAGATCTTGGTGCAGATCCTGACTCAATTCTTTACCCAATCACAGGATAGATTAATTACAGATTAGTTAAGTATGACAAGATGTGACTATTTTGGATTGATGCTCCTACTTTTAGGTTAATTTCACATTAAATCTTCAAACTGTGTAACATCCAATTGCTAGGATCGTGCGTACTAGCAAGTAATACAGATTTACCTGCCCATCCCCTAACAGGACTGGCAAGAGAGGAACACTCCATGATCGACTTAGCAGATGCTCTTAGACTCATTCACCCCGCGATCGCTGTCGCCGTCGTTTTCCCGCTCATCGGTATGACGATTCATATGGCATGGCAAACCCGCCAACGGCGCTTACAGACAGTCGAAGGCAGTAAAAGCAAGATCCCACCCGTAGTGGGGCCCGAACACCTTAAACTCGGTCGCGCCTTAGCTGGTGCTGTTGTAGGTATTTGCCTGCTTGGCATTACCCATCCCACGATCAAGTACATGATCAAAAACGATCTATGGGCTAAAGATTCATTTCAAGTCATTAGCATTACCTTATTGTTAATTGCCACAATTGCTTCATTTGTGTTCTTATACCAAGCTAGACAAAAGTTATGGCGCGGTATATTTGCCACGCTGACGGGTATGGGTGTGGTAATTCTGGGACTTCAAGATATTGTTTTTAAGCGTCAAGGCTTTGGTGCTATATTTCGCCGCGATGATGAGTGGTTTGTCTCTCACTTCTATTCTGGGATTGCGGCTACTATGTTAATGATATTTTCCCTGGCAATTATTCAGGATATTTATCAAGATCGCTCTAACCGCTGGCGTGTAGTACATACTGTGCTCAACAGCATTGCCCTCTTGCTATTTCTTGGACAAGCTATGACTGGAGTACGAGACTTACTAGAGATCCCGCTTGGTTGGCAGGAACCCACCATCTATGGGTGCGACTATGTGAAAAAGGTTTGTCCACCTTTTAAACAGTCAAGTTCAGACATTTATCAAAATTACCCAAATATATGATTATTTTGCCCGTAGTCCTGTCAGCGATTCCTTGCAGGATTCGTCCCACCGCGCACCAATTCACCAGGCGATCGGCTTTTAGAAATGCGGTCAGCCGCGTGCTGATATTTTTGGTAACCGTTGGCGTAGGACTGTGGCTAACTAGCTGTGCGGGTTCCCCCGACCAGGTTGCCAAGGCCACTCCTGCTGACCCAGAATTTGAAGCTAAAGTGCTAGAGGTAATTCGCAAAAATCCGCAGGTAATTTTAGAATCTGTGCAGGCTTATCAGCAGAGCCAGAAAAAGCAACAGGAAGAAGCACGTAATAAGGTTTTCCAGCAGCTTAGTGCCGAACCACGCTTAATTATTCGTAGCTCACCCGTCACTGGTGCGACTAGCCAAAAGATTGTGATGGCCGAGTTTTCTGATTTCCAATGTCCTTTCTGTAGCAAGGCACATACTACGGTCAAGCAGTTCATGGCTAAGCATCAGGATAAAGTTACCCTGGTCTATAAGCATTTCCCCCTTGTAGAAATTCACTCCGAGGCAATGCCTGCGGCACTAGCATCCTGGGCAGCTTTACAACAGGGTAAGTTTTGGGAATATCACGATGCTTTATTCTCGAATCAAGCACAATTAGGCGAAAAGTTATACGTTTCTAAAGCAACAGAGCTGGGCCTGGATCTGGAAAAATTCAATAAGGATCGACAAAGTGCGGCGGCTAAAGCTGCGATCGATAAAGACGTTGAGCTGGCCAAATCTTTGGGAGTAAATAGCACACCCACTTTCTTTATGAATGGTGTTGGTTTCGCTGGCGCTTTAGAGTTATCCGAGATGGAAGAAGTACTGACTAAGGTGCAGTCAGCCAGCAAGTAATTGATGCTGTTGGTGATTAAGCAGTATTGGAAAGCTCATCCCCAGCGACAGTTTTGGTTGCATGTGGCTGGGATGGGTATAGTGTCGTTGGCAGCTCATTTCTGGCGTTTGGATGCCTTAAATGAGTTGGTCTTCGATGAGGCTTATTACCCCAAATTCGCCCTGGATTACTTACAGGGGCATCCCTTATTTGATGCGCATCCACCGCTGGGCAAATACATCATTGCCCTCGGTATTCAGTTATTTGGCTATAACCCGTTTGGTTATCGTTTTTTTAATGCGATCGCTGGTTCCCTCATACCCATCGTCACCTGTTTACTTACTTACCAACTCAGTACTACAGGGTTACTGCCGAAGAATTCATCAACTACAACTTGGGCATTATTAGCAGGATGGTTTACGGCACTGGATGGCTTGCTGCTGGTAGAGTCGCGTCTTGGTTTGATTAACATCTTCATCGTGCTATTTGGTATGCTCAGTCAACTCTGCATGGTGCTAGCACTCAAGCTGCAACGGCGACGATGGTTTTGGACGATCGCCACAGGGATAATGCTAGGTGCTGCCTGTAGTGTGAAGTGGAATGGGCTAGCTTATCTAGTTGGGATAGGCGCGATCGCCTTAATTGTGTGGTGGCGCTACGGACAAAGATTAACGAGATTGCAGCTTCGCGTTGGGTTACTTGAAGTGCCTATAGCTACCTATCTGTTAATATGGCTGCCGCATTTATTAATTAATTCTTCTACTAACCTCCTGGAGCTACACGCTCAGATCTTAGGATTTCATCAAAACCTGGGTGCAGGTAAGGCAGAACCAGTACATCCCTATTGCTCTGCCTGGTGGAGTTGGCCTTTGATGCTGCGTCCAATCGCTTATTATTACAAAACTCACGCTGATGGCACGATTAACTATATCAATGCCATGGGTAATCCAATCCTCTACTGGCTGGGGGCGATCGCCATCCTGCTGTGCCTGATTGTGTGCCTCTACCAGTTGAACAATTGGTGGGTTCGCGGTTGGGGGCAAGATTCCTGGGTTGGGGGGAAATTAAATTCGCAGCAATTTCCCATTTATATTCCCTTGTATCTGCTATCCAGCTTTGTCGGACACTATTTACCCTGGAGCCTGAGCCGCCGCTGCATATTTTTATATCACTACATGCCTGCTTCCGTATTTGCGTTTATGGCGATCGCCTATGTGACTGCCTGGGGCAGCACTCAAACCATGACAGAGCTACCAAAGATAAGTAAATATATTGTGCTGGCGATCTCGCTGGCTTTTATGTTTTGGTTGCCAATTTATATGGGGCTACCAATTACAGCATTTCACCAGCAATTACTTATATGGTTTAACAGCTGGATCTAAGTTGACTAGCTAACCTGCGAGGTGACAAATGCGATCTCGGTAGTGTTTCAAATGTGTTGTTACCAAATTTGAAGATGCCTGCCAAATCTACTTCTCGTAGGTGAGAACATCATGTCTAGAGGATCGCCTGACAGGCTAAATGGGGTAGTGGACTCTGTACTTCATTAATTAATTTAATTTATAGGAAACGTGCTTCCGTTAAAAATAGGTTATATTACAGTTGTCCACACAAAAATTAACCAGGTAAACACATGGCTGATGTAATTGATACTGCCGTTAACGCTGGTTCTTTCAGCACTCTCGTTACTGCAATTAAAGCTGCTGGTCTAGTAGAAACGCTTAAGGGCGCTGGCCCCTTTACCGTTTTTGCACCTACTGATGAAGCATTTGCTAAACTTCCAGAGGGTACTGTTGAAGGTTTGCTCAAAGACCTTCCTAAACTCAAGAAGATTCTGACCTATCACGTTGTTTCTGGCAAGGTGATGGCGGCTGAAGTAGTCAAAATGAAATCAGCAAAAACAGTTGAAGGTTCAAATGTAAAAATTGATGCTTCCAATGGCGTCAAGGTGAACGATTCTACAGTTACAACAGCCGATGTTGCTGCTGATAATGGCGTTATTCACATCATCGATACCGTATTGCTTCCTGCATAAACTAATGCTTGAATAGCACTAAAGTTTGTTAAATAGGTGAGTGAGAGTTAGTAATTTCTAGAAGTTACTAACTCTCACTATTTGGAGTTATTTTTGTCAATATCGATGTTTGCTAACGGTCTAATGTGGCTTCCAATCTTGGTGTTTTAGCTTCAGATAGGCAGTCAAGAAAGATTCGCTGAGCGATCGCGTCAACTCTTGATTCGATCGTCGCGGCAAGTCTTGCCAGAATCTTAACCAGCTTCACTATGCTCGATCGCTCCTAAAGCAATCAATGTCATTTTTTGAGCTTCGGTTAATCCTGTAACACCAGTAATGTCCATGTCTTCATACGGGCGCTGGGATCTTAATATCCTTAGACATTGAGTTGTTTGGATATCCCAAATTTTGATTGTCTCATCTTCACTGCCACTCGCCAATATGCAAGCATCTGGGCTATAAACCACAGATTGGATAGAACCATCATGTCCTTCTAGAATCGCCTGCAATCGCCCCGTACTTACATCCCAAATCCTCACCGTGCGATCATCGCCACCAGTAGCAAGGCTAAGGCCATCAGTACTGAAAGCTGCCGACCAGACATCTCTGGTATGCCCCTCTAAAGTTCGCATACATTGTCCGGTATTCGTATCCCAAAGTTTTACAGTTTGGTCTCGACTACTACTGGCTAGGATTTGCCCATTTGGGCTGAAAGCGGCAGACCAGATTTGCGCCGTGTGTCCTTCAAAGGTTCTCAAAAGTTCGCCTGTACTCACATCCCACAGCCCCATTGTGGTTTCATCCAGACAACCAACAAGGAGACTTTCATCACTGTTAGTACTTCGTTGCGGCATAAAGGCAACTCCTCTAGTCCAGCTTGTGTTTACCGATAGAACCCGATCGCTCTGATAAGTATTGAGATTCCATAACCGCAAAGTGCGATCATGGGAAGCACTGACAAGCATGACACCATCGGGACTAAATGCAATTGAACGAATCCAACTGCTATGTCCATGTAACGTTCTCAGGCATTCTCCCGTATTAGCATCCCAAAGTTTTACAGTTTGGTCTCCGCTGCCACTGGCAATAGTTCTGTTATCGGGGCTAAAAGCAACAGTGCGCACCCAACTGCTATGTCCATGCAACGTTCTCAGGCATTCTCCCGTATTGACATCCCACACTCTGACAAGGCAATCGTAGGAACCGCTAGCAAGCAGTGTCCCATCAGTATTGAAAGCGATCGCCCAAATGCCGTTGTTATAGCCCTGCCAGGTTTTAAGCCTCTGTCCGGTATTGACATCCCAAAACCTGATAGTTTGGTCTCCACCGCCACTGGCAAGGATGGAGCTGTTAGCGTTGAAGGCAATCGATCGCACCTGGCTGGCATGACCATGAAAAGTTTTGAGGCATTCTCCTGAAATTGCATCCCAAAGCTTGATGGTGCGATCGTGCGAACCACTGGCAAGCAAATTGCCATCAGCACTGAAAGCAACTGACCAGATTTGGCTGCTATGTCCATTTAAGGTATTAAGGCATTGTCCTGTGACTGCATCCCAAATCTTGATGGTGCGATCTCCGCTCCCACTTGCGAGGGTTTTGTCATCGGGGCTAAAGGCAACAGAACTGACTTGTTCGCTGTGCCCATGCAAAGTTTTTTCGCATTCACTAGTATTCACACTCCAGAGCTTGATGGTGCGATCGTTACTACTACTGGCAAGCATTTGACCGCTGGAGTTGAAAACAACTCGCTCTATCCAACTCGTATGCCCGTGAAAGGTTTTGAGACAATATCCAGTCTGCACATCCCAAAGTTTTAGTGTCTGGTCAATGCTGCTGCTGGCAAGAAACCGTCCATCAGGGCTAAAGGTGACAGAATGTACATAGTCAGTATGGCCTTGTAATGAGATCGAACATATACCAGTAGAAACGTCCCATAGTTTAATCGTGCAATCTTCACCACAACTTGCAAGCAATAACCCATCGGGACTAAAGGCAACGGACAAGACCCAATTTGTATGCCCCTTTAATGTGAGAGCTTGTTGGCTATCAATAACATGCCACAGATAGACATTAGCATTAACTCCTGCGGCTGCCAACAGGCGATCATCGGGACTAAATGCTATTGATAAAATACTGCCAAAAGTTTGAGTGAAGGTTGATTTTATGAGTTCGGAATAGGCAAGATTAACATGGTGTAGATTGAGATCCTGAAGATGAGCTTGCCTGATACTCAAATGCGAGAAATCGTAGCCACTCAAGTTAATTTGGAGCTGGCGCAACAGATTGATCGTATTACCCCCAGCATATCCCACAGTAGTGGGGAATTCTGATCGCAGCTTAAACAAAACCCCTTGCAGTTGATATTCAACTTCTTTCTTAGATCGAAATTGGCAGATTAAGCGTTCGACGAGTGGCGCTAGAATGAGGCGGATCTGGGAAGCGCGAATGTAATCCTTCGCTTGAGCTTTTATTAGAGCATGACTGATGAATAGATTTAGCTCTTGGGTTCCCAATTCTTCGCAAATTTGTTCCAATAAGAATTCAGCTACATATTCCATCACTACAGGTTGTAGGGTAAAGCTGCCAGCACTTTTCTCAATTAGCGATCGCCGTACCAATGACAGCAAAGCCTCTAGTAGATTATGCTGTGGTGGGCTGGGAACAAAATCCTCACGCAACTCTGCAAGTGTTAACCACTCGCGATTAATGGCTAGCCAGTACATCACGTGCTTTTCCAAATCCGACAATCGACGAAATTGTTCGTCAAGCAGCAAATTAATGTCCCCAAACGCGATCGCTCCATGTTCTAAAAAATCTGAGATACTGCCATCAAATATATCTCGTACTGTAGTTGAAACAATTTTGAGCGATAGGGGATTGCCAGCATAGCTTTCTAGCAAGCGTTGCCAATCGGTTTCTGACGTTGAGAAACAGCCATCAATGCTGAAAATATCTTGAATCTCATTAATTCTTAAACCTGTTAAAAATAAGGTTCGTACCGGTAGGGTACTCCCTTCTAAAGGAATCAGTATTTTGGGCTTCTCTCGACTAGTCAAGAGCAAACAACTAGAATGAAGTTCACTACCTACCCTCCTGAGCAATGTCTCATATCCTTCATAGCCCTCTCTATATTGACCCGATTGTATCATTTGCGATGATAAAGATCCTTCGGTACTCCCTAAAACCACATCAAAATTATCTAATATTAACAAACAGCGGTAGGAGCGGAAATACTCAATCAGTTGAGAAATAAGAGCATTAACCGAAGTTTGGGATGCAGTTGCCTGCTGTCTAGAGAGAACCTGAATCGAGGTTATCAATACTTCGGTAATTGGGGGGGCATTGCGTAAAGATTGCCAAATCAGGAAGTCAAATTCATCCTGGGTTTGCTCAGCCAGTTTCGCTGCCAAGGTAGTTTTACCAATGCCTCCCATCCCCACCACTGCGATCAGCCGACAATGGTCTGTAACAATCCACTGCTGTAGCTGCGTAAATTCCGAATTGCGCCCATAGAAGGATGAGACATCAATAATTTCTCCCCAATACTTGCCAGTACTATCTCTATTAGAACCTGTAGTTACAATAGATGTTCTATTGGTTACGGTGATGTTAGTAGGAGTATCTTCAGTTTGGGCTATTGGTGATTCAGTGGCGATCGCTGCTGATATATTCTCAGATCTGCTAAGTGATTCGGCAGTGTTTTGCCTCAGCAAAACTTGTCGTCGCAACACCGTTTGCACATTTTTTTTGGTAACCTGCTCGCCAAATTCCTGAGAAAGTTGTCGCCACAATTCGTAACCAACATCACGAATGTAGCTGAGATCGTAATTAAGGTGTTGCGCAATTTGAGGGTAGGTCCATCCCTGCCAAGAATAGCAAAAGACCAATTCCTGGGTATCTTTAAGCTTTGGCCCTTGCAGGAGGGTATCAAGTAGGGTTAAGGCTTCTTCAGGAGTCATGATTAAAAGCCATCGCTCGCGTTGATATTTCATTTTACACCCGATCCAATTAGCAAAACCCGATCTTTCGCGATCTTCTAGATCCGATCTTTCCCCAACTTTTCTGAGTGACAGCAACGGAAGAATTATCTATTCTAAACTCACGCCAATCAAACACCTTGAAACGCTATATTGGCAGCATTAGAAAGAAGGCCCTAAATGGGAGTTGTACCGCTATATCCTAATTCGGCATCTCAAGGAAGAGAGATGCCAGCAATTCTGTTGAATTGTCTTACCGAGACTGCTTAATTGGCTAAAGTCGAGTTAACTATGCGTAAGTTCTATAAATTTTAATTTGAGCGATCGCGCTACCAGCATACTTTCTCAGCCTGGTTACAAAAAAATCTCCCAGAAAAATCATCCAATTCGATCCAGGTTGCGATGGATTGCGTACTAATTACAGAGATACGAAAAGCAAGCCAAACGCGCGTAACTGGTTAGCGAACAAATCCAATAGTTTCTACAGGGCTCTAGAAATTGATTTTGTATCTGTTTGATCGCTCTGCGATCGCTCGCAAATCTCATTCCCAATTTACTGATAGGTTCTTCGTGCATCGCGATGTGCTCTATCGCCCAATGCAGTCCATTAGCTGCGCTAAAACCAGACGCAGCAATCACAAAGTTCATTAGAACAAAAAAAACAAGCACACAATCCGAAAAATTAAGGAAAAAATTCAATGGCAATTTTTACAGGTGGAACAGGCAACGATTCTTTGGTGGGTTCGAACTTCAATGATAGCCTCTTCGGCAAAGCTGGCGCCGACACTCTCTTTGGTCTCTTTGGCGATGATTTGCTAGATGGTGACATTGGTAACGACTTCATGGATGGCGGGCCTAACAACGATACTCTCTTTGGCTGGCTGGGCAGAGATACCCTGATTGGTGGCGAAGGTGACGACCTCCTCAATGCACAACAGGAAAGTGACGATCTTCGCGGAGGGAATGGCAACGATACTCTCTTTGCTGGCGGTGACATTGCTCGTGACTTCCTCAGCGGCGACTTTGGCAATGACTACCTCGATGCTGGCCCTGGTGATGATGACCTCAACGGCGGGGCTGACAATGATAGACTCTTAGGCAGGGAGGGCAACGACTTCCTCCAAGGCGGCATTGGCGACGATTTCCTCGATGGTGACGTTGGCAACGACATCATGGATGGCGGGTTTAACAACGATACTCTCTTTGGCTGGCTGGGCCGCGACAGCATGTTTGGTGGCGAAGGTGCCGACTTTATGGATGGGCAACAGGATAGCGATCAGCTTTTTGGAAATGGTGGCGACGATGTCCTCATTGCAGGTGGTGACTTCGCAAGTGATACTCTCTCCGGCGGTGCGGGCTTTGACAACCTCTCTGGGGGGCCTGGATCAGATAGGTTCATTTTCAATTCTGCCTTTGAGGGCCTTGATTTTATCACGGACTTTAATCACAGTCAGGGGGATAAACTCCAAATTTCTCGGAGTGGATTTGGAGCATCTTCGGCTAATCAATTTAGCTATAACAAAGACACTGGCGAGTTGTTCTTTCTCAACACTCATTTTGTAAACTTGCAGAGCCGTACTGCCTTTGACCCGAATGTAGATATCTTCTTCACGCCTTAAGAATCCTTATCTTTGTCAGAAAATATCGTCGGGTGGGCAATGCCCACCCCTCCTTGACTAGATCTCAAAGAAGCTCGATGCCAGAGGTTCAGACAATTCTTGAGGATATGTACTAGCAACTCAAACGATCGCAAAGCTTATTCGCGATCGTTTGATTCTTTGTGACTCATGGCGTGTTCTATCGCCATATCTTGCATCAACGATGCATTGCGATCAATCAAGCGAGGCGATCGCAGTCTCACTTATTTTTGCTATTTGCACAGAGGAATTTAGTACGATCCGATCTTTTCCGATCTTTATAACCTGATCTTTTCTGAACTTTTCCGACTGACAACAGCAAGGAAGTTTCCTATTCTAAAAACATACCGACCTAAGATTTCTGAACTCCTGAATATCTGATTAGCTCATATGCGATATCAAAAGGGCGATCACATTCACCTCAACAATTTCAACTTTACAAATTAAAAGGTAAAAATCATGACTTCATTACAATCACAACCAGTTCTAGTCCAACCAAATCAATTTCTACTTGGAGGCTATGACATCGGGATCTCTTACGAGACCACCAGCTTTACTGGGACTCCTCGATTTTCATTCACTCGCCAGGGGCAAACTCTAAATTTCAGTGGTGAAGAGATTCAAGCAGAAAATACTCAACTGGGTCAGATGGTAACCGTTCGCTTGAGCGATAATCAGAAAGCCGTTAGCACAGTTGAAACCCTGACCTTACTTATTCCCGAGATTGCTGTGCTTTCAACAACTAAAACAGCCCCGATGCAGACGATCGCGATTTTTAGTTTGCGATCGCCACAGGTAAAACTTGCAGGGCAATCGCAGACATTCATGACGGTTAATCTGTCTGGAACAGCTAACCAGATCGACTTCTAAAGCAGTAAAGCGATCGCCCTTCAATGAAAATACCTCAGAGATAGGCGATCGCTAAACAAGCAGAGCAATCAATCTAATCAACAACAACCATCCATTCGACATAAAAGGAGAAAATTATGAATCGAATCGACCAAATCCGTGAAGTTATGAATCAAAAGGGATTACAAGGTGAAGTTACGGAAACACAACTGCTTGATGTTTTGCGATCGCTACCCTCACGACCCAGCCTGGGAGCACCTGCCCATGCCGATGACAGCCATGACCCAGGAATGGAACTGATGACGCTGACCACCGAGCAGCGTACTGCTTTGGGACTCACCGTCAGAACCTCTCCTGTCCGTTCGTTAAGCAAGACCCGACAGGCAGTTGAACCCGAATCTGTCAGCCCAGCAGATAAACAACGCCAAGTTCAAGCCCTCGGCCCCCTTCTGCGCGTTCATGTACAGGCTCTTGCTTGCCGCAATGATAATGGCCTTCTCTCTAATGGGAGCCCAGGGCAAAGTCGCCAGGAATTGGGAGAAGCGATCGCCAGAGCCGTCGATTATGCTAACGAGATTTTCCATGGCACAAACATCGAATTGTTTTTCAATCCTGCTGCTGATCTAGAAATCCGTAACGACACTCGACTCAATCAAGATTTCGTTATTCCGGCTTCAGAACAAGGAAAGCTGACACAACAACCTCCACTAACCGAGGCTGAAGTTGATGCCCTTTGCAACAAGAATTCCACAACCACCTATCGCAATGATGTGGCTCGCAAATATCAAGGGAAAATGGTACTTCTGTTTGCTGAGGGCACTACCCGATTCTTTAACGCAAGCAATCAGCACTGGGTGATCTCTTCACCATCTGGGGGGGGATTCTCCTGGGAAGACTTGGAGTTTGTGAAACTCTCAGCAGGTGTTGGTAACTCCGATGTTGACGCTGAGGGGTATGCAACATTTCTATCCCATGAAGTAGGTCACTATATGCATTTGTGGCACCCTTTCTACCAAATTTCCCTCACAGGGGCGGAGAATGGAAACCGTGCCCTCACCGACCAGCAGAAAGTAGACATCCTGACTCAGCGTGTCACAGATGTACTCAATAGAGAACTTGCTAATGGCGTCCCAGCAGACAAGGTAGTCAAAATCCTTGATGCTGACTCAGCGGTTGTTTCTGATACACCGCCGGATGACAGTGGTGAGTTGCTGCATTACCTCAACCGAGTTGCTAACGGTGGGGATGCGTGCGGTCTTGTGGGTGAGGTGAATTTGACGCTGAACAATGGCTCACCTGTAGGTTATAAGCCAGACCGTAGTTTGGTGATGAGCTACTTTAAGGGCTGTTTAAATTTCAATCAACACTTCTCATCGAGTCAAGCGCAACGGATGCGTAATGCCCTTGTCAATGGTAACCGCAAGCATACAGTGATCGTAAATACACCGGAACGCTTCAACGCAATCTGGCGTAAAACCACTGAGGAAAGACCTGCGGTATGGGGCTGGGCACGAGCTGATTTCGATAAACGTCAAGCAGAATTGCAATCTCAAGGTTACCGTCTCGAAGAGCTGAATGCATTTGTACTGCCAAACGGCCAGGGAGAGCGCTTCAACGCAATCTGGCGTAAAAGCACTGAGGAAAGGCCTGCCGTATGGGGCTGGGCTCGGGTTGATTTCGATAAACGTCAAGCGGAATTGCAATCTCAAGGTTACCGTCTCGAAGAGCTGAATGCATTTGTATTGCCCAACGGCCAGGGAGAGCGCTTCAACGCAATTTGGCGTAAAAACACTGAGGAAAGACCTGCGGTATGGGGCTGGGCTCGGGTTGATTTTGATAAACGTCAAGCTGAGTTACAGGCTCAAGGCTATACCTTGGTTGGGCTTAATGCTTTTGTACTCTGATGAGTTTAGATGTCCAAACAGCAACTAGGTAAGTAGGATCGACTTCTAAAGCAGTAAGGCGATCGCCCTTTTCTGAATTTCCTCAGCGATAGGTGATCGCTACACAAGCAGAGCAATCAATTTCTAAATAAAGCGATCGCTTCGATGCGATTTGCCAAAGAGCGATCGCCCTTCCATGAATTAACACAGCGATAGGTGGTGGTACGCATCCCGCAGGGAATCGCCCGACAGCACAATCATAACTCCAAGGAAATTTATACTTCCTGGTTACCCCTGTAATGTCTAGACAAAAAAACTGTGAGATCCGATCTTTTCCGATCATCAGACCTGATCTTTCCTGAACTTTTCCGACTGACAACAACGAAAATTTTTCCTATTCTAAAAACGTACCGACTTAACGTCTTTAAGAACCTGATCGGAACATTTGAGGTAAGTCGGTCAAAGGTTTAGGGATTTACAAAAAACGCATTGGTCGCGATCGCCATATGTCATGGCAATAATGCAGCTCTCTCTAATTCCGAGGAATCATGCACCACAAATAACCATTTAATTTGGAGGATTTTATTTATGATGCAGCAAAAATCAGGCAGTACGGTTCAACTCAGCCGACCAGCAAACCAATTCATCTTCACAGATAGTACAAACAGTACGCGAATTGTCTTCTTTCCTCGAACTGCAACATCGCGATCGCTGGGAGAAGCTCAACTGGATTATGAAGGATCAGAAGGTAAGTTGACATTCATTGGTAGTGAAATCGATCAACAACAAAGCCACCTCGGTCTGCTGATCACTGTCACTTTGCAACCAGATGCAGGTGCGGGTCAGTTGGACTTCACGTTAGTTTTGCCACCAGTGAAATTAGGGGATCGGGAGCTACAGAATTTTGAAGCTGTGGCGATCAAGTCCCACAGTCGAGGACACTTTATTAATCGGGTAGGTGCAGAGCTTACCTACAAAGTAATGAACTTAGCGGCAGTGGCAAAATACGTCATTTTCTAAGTAAAGTGATCGCCCCTTTACATACTGATTAATGAAATGGCGATCGCCCAAAATTCAATTTCTACAATACAAATATTAAGGAGAAATAGCATGGCAAGCGATATCAAATTAAATGGCAATAGCGTCATTCTCGAAGGAAATGTTGGTATTGGCACCAATAATCCTGTTCGTCCTCTGCATGTCGAGGGCAACGAAATTCATAGTGGTGGATCTGGCGCAGGCTTTTCCTTCAGCGATCGCAGTAAACCTGGACTTGTAGATAATCCTTCAAAAGGTGAGCGATGGGTTTGGTATGCCCAGGATGAAGATGCACACCTTTGGTCTGGCGAGGATGTGTTGACGGTGCATCGTAATGTCAGTTCATGGCGTACAGAACTGAAAGGGCGTCTCCATGTCGAAAATGACATCCAAACATCTGGCGATTTTCAGGGCAGGCTCAGTGGCTGTCAAGCTTACAACCTCACCGGGCGTGAACTTGGACCTCAGAAGATCCGAGCAGTTGTTTGCTC
Source organism: Rhizobium sp. Q54 (assembly GCA_943367755.1). GTDB lineage: Bacteria > Cyanobacteriota > Cyanobacteriia > Pseudanabaenales > Pseudanabaenaceae > PCC-6802. The sequence goes on from CALRKB020000036.1 coordinate 27,618, forward strand.
GGCAGATGCTATTCATTTGCATAAGCAACAAGTAGATCCTAGATTTGCATTGTTTCATGACTTCGTCAATTTACCGTCTCAGCCCAAGAAAGACGCATTGGTTATTAACTATCAAGGTAGCTACAAAGATGGAGTCAAGATTGAAGGCAATGTTCAGACAACTGGTGCTTTAGCTCAAGCTTCCTCGATCGCGCTCAAGGAAAATGTTGCCGCACTTTCCGGGCAAGAAGCAATGGCGGCATTGCAAGGCTTGAATGCGGTCAAATACAACTACAAAGCCGATAGTCAAAAAGAGCAGCATATTGGCTTCATTGCGGAAGAAGTCCCTGATTTGGTGGCAAATTCGGAGCGCGATCGCCTCAGTCCCATGGATCTGATTGCCGTTCTCACTAAAGCTGTGCAGGAACAGCAGAGAACAATTACAGAACTAGCGTCAGAGATGAACACGTTGAAGCAGCGAAATGGAGGTCATTAATCATGAAAACACTCCGAGAATTTGCCCAGTTTGTGGGTAAACCAAATGATCCCATTAGCCCACGCGCGCTCCTAGATTATCTAAAGTTGGGAATTAACCCTAACCTTCTTTCTTTGCGAGAGCTTACCTCAATATTTGATAATGCGCTTGCTCCCGTCTCGATTGAATCAGTATCCGTAGCACCCACGAGTGGGATTGTTCCTTTCACAATCGGGATGCAGGTTACAGGTACAAAAGGCTTTTTTCTTGAGATTCGCTGGCGGGTTTTGCGTAGTGGACAACAAGTAGCTGTATATCCTAATGTACTTGGTCAAGTCGCACACACGTTTTCTGAACCTGGGACTTACACCGTTGAAGCGACATTCAAAGGCATCGGCAGTAATGGTTATGCCGAAGCAACAAAGTCCGTTACAGTGGTGGCAAAAGCACCTACACCTACACCTACACCTACACCTACACCTACACCAACTCCAACACCTACACCAACTCCAACTCCACTACAACAGTTCAAATTTTGCGTAAGCTCAGTCTTTAATCCTCCTCAAACTAGAACAGTGACAGCAACCAACTATGATGAGGCCGAAAGAATTCTTAGAGCGCAGCTAGGTTCACTTGGAGCAGGAGACAGTTGGCAAATTGGTCGAGGGGCATGCCCATAAAACTTTTCTTGCCTTTTCTATTAGGAATAAGCAAAAGCTGAGATGGGAAGAGTTACAAGCCCTTCCTTCAAGACCATTTCTAATGACATTCAGTTAGCGATCGCCTATTTGTAAGTGCGATATCAAAAAAGCGATCGCCCGATCCCTAGATGAAATCCTGTACAGGAGTTGATGGTTTGAGCAACAGACAAAACACGGTCGTGATTGCGATCACTCAGATCGGTTAGAGCAAATAGGAAGCTGGTATCAAGGATAGCTGTCATGTCAGATCGTCCGACCTAAGACTCCAGCCCCGAATAGGATCGACTTCACTCTGTAAAATCTCCTCATCTCGCTCCGAGATGTTGGTTTTAGTAGAAGTTCCTAACCCCGCAATGGAAAGCAAAAAAGCAGAACTATCACTCGCTGGTTTTCTATACTGACTTGATTTGTAAGCAAGATAGTCAACAAAATTGGCAAGCTCAGTCAATGTCTCTTCTGGAAGAGTACTAACGATCTCAATCAAATGTTGCCGTTGATTAGTTGGGGCTTTCATTGCTCGCGATCCAAAAATAAGTTGTCTACCTTATCCTAGCAGGTTTACAGCCATTCCGCTTCCCCTTGCTTTCCCAGAAATTAGCCTGTGGCGGGACGCATCCAGCAGGGAATCGCCCCAACCTTTGTTCAATACCAAATGACTTGAGGAAGAGTCTTATGAACAACCTTTCCATATCTTTTCCCATTGATCGCTCCTTTAAGCACTGTAATCTCTATCAATTCTGGTGGCGATCGCAGGGACTCTGGTTATCTAAATTGGCGAAGGTTACTCTCCGCTTTTTGGATGAACAAGAACTCCAGACATTCCAGCAAATCCATGCACTAGAGCAACCGGAGTTTGGGGTGAGGATGGCTTGGGAGTATCAGACAAAATCCGATGTCGGTCAGACGGTGTGGTGTGTCGATGCGGCTCAGTCCTGTCTCGTGTTTACCAATCAAGGCATTACGGATAATAGTCCGCCTGCTATCTATCATTATCAGATGATTGGCGATCGCACCCTGGCCACAACAAATGGTGAGATTGAAGAACGCACCGCTTTAGACGGAGACAGCCGTAGATTGAGGGAGCTTAGAACTGGAGGCAATTTAGTCAAGCATCTCTGGGAAAATAGGTTTAGTGCTTAGCCTAGATTGCGATCGAGATCACACAATCCTTGGGATAGAGATCGCACTCTTTCTCTGATATCTCGGTAATGATGAGTTCAGTCAGGCAAAGGTTCAAAATCAAAATCCACAAGAAAGAGAAATTTATCGGTCTATACATTGAGCTGAGACAGACGAGAAAATTATGAAGCATGTAATGAAAAAAATCTTAGAGAAGAAGCAAACCTACTCTAATTTACCCCTATTCCAATTTATGCGCGACTCTAGCTTGACTGAAGAGGAGCGACTTGCTTTCTATCCTTGCATGGCACACTTCATTCTGAGCTTTGGTGATATCAACAAGTATATGCTACGAGAGGAGCCAGCAACCAATGCATACCAAAAGCGAGTCAATATTCACACCTATGAGGACGACCATCACTGGCCCTGGTATCTGGAGGACTTCACTAAGCTTGGTTTCGATCGCCTGTGTAGTCCAACCTCATGGATGCAGTTTCTCTGGAGCAATGAAACGCACCAAAATCGCATCCTGACCTATCGACTAGCGGCGCTCATCGCAAATGCAAGTGCAGTAGAACGTATTGCCATTATTGAGGCAATTGAGGAGACTGGGAATGTACTCTTCAGTACCATGCTTAATTTAGCAAAGGCAATTGAATCCAGGCGTGGCATTCAACTGCGTTACTGCGGTGAGTTTCATTTCAGTCTAGAGTCTGGGCATTCGGTCGGCAGCGATCACCTTGAGATCGCAGAAATCCCGCTGGATGAATCAATTCAAGTACGTTGCCTATTGCTCGTCGATCAAGTCTTTGCACTATTTGAAGCATGGACGCACGAGCTTCTGCACTATGCCAGACACTTCAACCAGAGGACACTGCAATGACTCAAAGGATTCTCGTATTAGGTGGACATGGTTTCATCGGTAAAAGCCTCATGAATGTACTTAGCAACTCAAACCATGATGCGATCGCTCTGTCGAGAAGGAACGGATTAGATTTAACCCGCTACGATTGCACAAAGTACTTTCTGAAGCGGTATCGACCAGATGTAGTTGTCAATCTCGCTGCCCATGTTGGTGGATTGCCCTATGTGGCGGAAAGACATGCTGTCATTTTTTCCGATAACACGCAAATGGCACTTAACTTATATCGTGCCATTCAGGAAGCTTGTCCGGAAAGTGCGATCGTTAATCCGCTTTCCAACTGTTGCTATCCAGGACAGGCAGAAATTTATACCGAGTCAGATTGGCTAAATGGCGACGTTCATCCTAGTGTTTATTCCTATGGCAATGCCAAGCGATTTATCTATGCCCTAGCGTCCAACTACCAAATGCAGTTTGGTATCGATACTCGTCATTTTTTCATTCCGAATGCATTTGGTCCTGGCGATTCTACTGATGCAGTTAAGGTTCACGCACTCAATGGCATGATTATTAGGATGTTGAAGGCACAGAAGGAGCAACAGCCAACCTTTGAGATTTGGGGAAGCGGTACACCAATTCGCGAATGGATTTATGTCGAGGATGTCGCAAGACTGCTCGCTCTAGCCATCGATCGCAATCTAAGGTTGTCAGAGCCTCTAAATCTAGCCCAAGGTAAGGGATATACAATTCGCAAGTCTGCTGAGGCGATCGCTCAAGCTGTTGGTTTTCGGGGAGAGTTAGTCTTTCGCACTGACTATCCCGATGGTGCTGCCAAAAAAATAATGGATACCAAGCATTTTCAACAGATTTTGGGAAATTATCAATTTGCCGATCACTATGACGCTATTTGCAAAACTGTTGATTACTACCGCAGTGTTTTGTTTCAGTCAGAAAAAGTTCAAATAAAGATGGAGTTAATCTCATGATTCACCACATTTCAATCGATGCTCGTAATCCATTGCGAGTTGCTAGCGCTCTCGCAGAAATCTTAAACGGCAAGGTATACAAATTCCTAGTTCCTGGAAGTTACCTCGTGATGCCCTATGACAACTATGGCACTCACATTGTGGTGTTTCAAGAAGGTGATGTATGGGCTCCAGGTGCAGATACCGAATCCGCTAAGATACGCCAAACTGCACCTGTTAATTATGTATCTTCCCATGTCGCGATTTCAGTTCCCACTACCCTTCAGCAAATTGAGCAGATTGGACAGAGAGAAGAGTGGCGCGTCCTGACTCGCAAACAGGGAGATGTCGTCCCCTTTAGTGCGATCGAGTTTTGGGTGGAAAATCGCCTACTGTTTGAATTTTTCCTGCCGGAGTTTTTACCCCAATATTTGCAGACCATGCAACCAGAGGCGATCGAGCAAATGATGGGCCAACCAATCCAGCCTGTATCAGTTGGGAGCATGTCACTTGATTGAGAGATTAAATCATTGAGATAGGCAGAATGCTGGGCAAGGACTTGCGGAACATTTTCAGCCAGCCACTATGCACCTGACTATTTCGGAGCCGATCGGAACTTTGTGTCTAGAACCTCTAAAGCATCGCAAATATGTCCTTCGGAATCCGATTTACACAAAAAGCTGAACACCCTCCATGCAGGAATTAGCTAAAAAAGATTTAATCAGATTTCAGAGCTTAGCCAATACTGGTGCGATCGCTGAGGGACAAATCAATACGAAAGAGGCTGCTTTGAAAACTGCCACTGCTAAATGGGAACGAACCAAAGCTGCTATCAATCCCAGTCAAGCTGAAATTGCGATCACCACTGAACGCATTGCCAAGGAACAAGCCATGGGTGCTTCCGCCCTGGCGAATATCAGTAAAGAACGCGAAGCTCTGATTCAACAAAGTTTAGAGATTCAAAAATAACTCCAACGCGATCGACGTGAGTTGCAGCAAGTCCAGCAAAGCATCAGCCAAACTCAGATTGTCTCTCCCACCGATGGCACAATCCTCAAACTCAACCTGCGCAACTCGAATCAACCCGTTCGTTCAGGTGAGGAAATCGCCCAAATCGTTCCTAGCAATACCAAGTTAGTGGTTAAAGCTATGGTTGCAGCTCAGGATATCAGTAAGGTCGAAATTGGACAGAAGGCACAAATGCGGGTATCTGCCTGCCCTTATCCCGACTTTGGTACGCTTAAAGGCCGGGTGAAGGCAATTTCTCCCGATGCGATCGGGCCAGCAACTAATAGCACCCAAGTTACTGGGATAGATGCTGTTAATCGTTTCTACGAAGTAACTATTCAGCCAGAAAAGCTGACATTGGGTGAAGGCGATCGCCAATGCAAAATTCAGTTTGGGATGGAAGGTAGGATTGATATCATTTCTAAGGAAGAAACTGCATTACAGTTTATGCTCAGAAAAGCCAGATTATTAGCTGACTTTTGATGCTTCACGGAGTAATAGAATCATTTGCAGCAGTAGATAAGCCAATCGTCATTTATACCTTAAACGGTCAGGACTTGAGGTTTTGGAGGAAGGGATGTAATCTGTTAGAACACTACCTTACCTGTCATCAACAAATTCTTTGGTCTACCATAGCCACAAGATGGCGCAAAGCACTTGCGCGGTACTATTAGGCCAGCACTATGAAAGTATATGAATTTTCTGCTAAGGTGGCCGCAGAAGAGAAGGCTATGGAACCATAGCATATTAGACAGAACTACTAAGGAGATTAAACTTTGCAGATGAGGCAATCAGAAGGAATACAAACAGTCCTGATTGGAGTTGTGCTGGCTATATTCGCCGCGATCGCTCTGAGTTCATTCACGATCATCAATCCTGGCGAAGCAGGTGTATTGAGTATTTTGGGTAAAGCTCAAGATATTGCACTACAAGAAGGCATTCATCTGAAACCACCATTCATTTCCACCGTTGATGTTTATGATGTCACTGTGCAGAAGTTTGAAGTGCCTGCCCAAAGTGCGACTAAGGATCTGCAAGACCTGAGTGCCAGATTTGCAATTAACTTTCGTCTCGATCCTGAACAAGTAGTGGCGATTAGAAGAAAGCAAGGCTCACTGCAAAACTTGGTAAATAAAGTGATTGCGCCGCAAACCCAAGAGTCATTCAAAGTGGCGGCGGCACTCAGAACGGCAGAAGAGTCAATCACAAAAAGGAATGAACTCAAGCAGGACTTTGATGCAGCGCTGAGCCAACGTCTACAAAAGTATGCCGTGATCGTGCTCGATACCAGTGTGATCGATCTCAACTTTTCGCCAGAATTTGCCAAAGCGGTAGAAGACAAACAGATTGCCGAACAACGCGCCCAAAAAGCCGTCTATATCGCCCAGGAAGCCCAACAAGAAGCGCAAGCAGATATTAATCGCGCTCAAGGTAGAGCAGAGGCACAAAGACTATTAGCAGAGACACTTAAAGCTCAAGGTGGTGAGTTGGTACTGCAAAAAGAAGCGATTCAGGCATGGCGTGAGGGTGGAGCGCAAATGCCAAATGTGTTGGTAATTGGTAAAGAATCCGCTGGAGTACCCTTTATATTTAACCTGACCGATCTCAAAAAGCTATCTACGAATAATTAACCTAAGTTGAGTGGTGTCCCAGATCTGTAGATCGAGTTTTCGAAAAAAGATTGTGATGTCCATAAGCTACTTGGGTTGTTAATCTTTGCACCTCTGGTAGCGGGCTTTGAATATCCTTTGTTGCTGGGCATGATCGACAATAGGAGTGGGATAATTGCGTCTCTGGCATTGCTGCGGCGGAATGTTCCCACTCATCAGTTCAGCAACGGTTAAACCGCGCAACTCAGGTAACCACTGCAAAATATATTCTGCTTCAGGATCGAATTTGCGGGCTTGGGTCGTTGGATTAAAGATCCGTAATGGTTTAGGGTCCATGCCGCTAGAGGCACTCCATTGCCAACCACCGTTGTTGGCAGCTAGATCGCCATCCACAAGTTGCTGCATGAAATATAGCTCTCCCCACTGCCAATTCAGCAAAAGATCCTTTGTCAGAAAGCTAGCAACGATCATGCGGCAGCGATTGTGCATCCAACCAGTTTGATTAAGCTGTCGCATGGCAGCATCAACGATCGGATAGCCCGTTAGTCCTTGGCACCAAGCCTCAAAATATGCGCGGTTGTCATCCCACTTGAACCTCTGCATTTGCGGTCGATAGGCTGAGGTTGCTAGTTCTGGAAAGTGAAACAGTACGTGTTGATAAAATTCTCGCCAGGCTAACTCTTGCTGCCAGGTTTGAATGCTAGTGAATTCTTCCTCACTACGAGCTCGCTCTTGGGCCGCGATCGCACTTTGCCACACCCGCCGAATTCCGATCGTGCCAAAGCGCAGATGCGGACTGAGCATGGAAGTGCCAGCTTGGGATGGCAAATCGCGTCCTTCTTTGTAGCGTAGAATTAGATCGGAGTCGCAAAAAGTCTGCAAAAGCTCTTGGGCGGCACTCTCACCCGATGCGGGCAAAGTCTGGCTATGACTAAATCCTAACTCTGTCAGTGTGGGTAAAGCGATCGCGCCGGATTGCAGATAAGTTTGTGCATAGTTGTTGGAATTTACAAGCGCACCTGTGAGTTGGGAAGGGCGATCGCAGGGATCTGGTTTGGCAAGGCTAAGCCAATTGCGCCAGAAGGGAGTATAGACCTTATAGGGTTCGTTGCTAGATTTTGTCGCGATCGCGCCTGGATCGTGCAGGCCAATATCAATAAAGCCTTTCAGCTCAACGCCAATTTCTTTAAGCGCATCGCGTGCAGCCCGATCTCGTTGGCGAGCATATGGCTCTACATCGCAGTTAAAAAATACTTGATTTGCTTGGAATACCTCAGCTACATGTCGCAGAGTTTTAACTGGTTCGCCATAAAAGCAGAGCAACTCGCTGCCAAGCTGGCGATAACTTTCCTCCAGTTCGCGCAGGCAGCCCAGCATGAAATCTACCTTGCCGCCACTGGTTTCGCTGTTTTTAAGAATGCCTGGATCGAAAATGAATATGCCAAAAACTAAGCCCCCCTGTTGTACTGCGGCGTTAAGGGCAGGGTGATCGTCAACACGCAGATCGCGACGGTGCCAAACAATTGTGAGATTGTCTTTGCGTTCTATAGGTGTAGGTTTAGTCATAAAATTGAATTGTAAGTGAATATCAGTACATCAGGTCGATCTCCACATCCAACCTGTGGCTGCTACCTAAGCAACTATGCGATTGACCTAGTCTATGGCGATCGCGGGTAATTTCGACGTTGCAGGCAAAGGAGGTGAGTGTTATGACAGCAAAATTTCGTAACCGCACAGAAGCAGGACAAATGCTGGCTTCTATGCTTGCCATATACGCTAGAGCTGATGTCACAATCTTGGCACTACCGCGTGGTGGCGTTCCGGTCGCATTTGAAGTTGCCAAAGCGCTGCAAGTGCCGCTAGATATTTGTCTAGTGCGAAAGCTAGGCGTCCCCGATCATCAGGAATTAGCGATGGGAGCCATTGCGATGCATGATGTTTTAGTAATTAATCACAGCATCGTAGAGAAGCTAAACATCAGTCGTGACACTATCGATCGGGCGATCGCCATAGAGAAACAAGAATTAGCAAGACGCGATCGCATGTACCGGGGAGACCGCCCCTTTCCTAGTTTGCGCGATCGCACCGTAATTCTGATTGACGATGGTATTGCGACAGGCGCAACTCTCCGCGCTGCCATTAGCGCCATTCGCCAAAGCGATCCAGCTCAAATTATTGTGGCAGTTCCCGTTGCCCCTGAGTCAACCTGCACCGAGCTTCTATCAGTAGTCGACAAGGTAATATGCCTCAAAAAACCTGAGCCTCTCTACTCAATTAGCTATTGGTACGAAAATTTCTCCCAAACAACCGATGCCGAAGTTAACCAACTGCTAGCAAAATCTCTCACTCAGCAAGCAAAAAGCTAGCCCTAAATTCCTAAAAAAAGCTGCTAGGATAACACTATTCTTTCGGGCGTTTGCAGCCGAAGATCGCAAGGTCTTAATCGTTATCTGGCTGGGATTCCCGCGTAAAGAAGGGAATAAAAATGACTGCTATGAAGTTTTTTCGCGCATGGTTCGTAATGGCGACTTTCCCGAAACCTTAGAGCAATTGCTTGCAGAAACTGAAAAATAATTCGATCGAGCATAGTGTGAACAGACCTTTATGCACCCCCAAAGACGATTTAACTGAGGTGATTACGGCTGACGGATCGACAACTTTTTTTAGCGATACTTTTGGCGAAGCTTTTCACAGTATCCACGGTGCCAAGCAGGAGGCAGAAGCTAAGTTTGTTATTCCCACACGCATTCGTGACAAGGCAAAGCAGCAAAACTGTGTGAATATTCTGGATGTCTGCTATGGGCTAGGCTATAACTCCGCCGCTGCGATCACCTGTATCGCAGATTTAGATGCCAATGCAGCTCGGCTGCAAATTATCGCCTTAGAAAATAATCCCCAGGTACCGCAGCAAGCGATCGCCAATGGACTCCTAGATATCTGGCCACAACCAGTTGTAGAAAAATTACGAGAATTAGCAATTGTAGGTCAGGTACAAGCTCCCAATCTCGATATGCAATTGCTGATTGGGGATGCTCGCCAAACTGCGAAAAATATTCCCACAGACTGGGCTGATGCCATCTTTCTCGACCCCTTTTCCCCACCCCGCTGCCCGCAACTATGGACAGTAGAATTCATAGCTTTGCTCGCTAGGTGCCTCAAACCCGATGGCTATATCGTCACCTATTCCTGCGCCGCTGCCGTACGTACCGCAATTCTAGCAAATGGTCTGGAGGTTAGCTCCACAACACCCGTAGGCAGGCGATCTCCAGGTACGATCGCTGCTTTACCCCCCACATCTTTCTCCCCTCTACCTCAAGCAGAGCAGGAAATTCTCCAGACGCGATCGTCCGTGCCATACCGCGACCCCAACTTAACTGATACAGCTTCTACAATCTTGCAGCGGCGTCAGATCGAGCAAAGCCAATGTGGCTTAGAGTCAACCTCAGGTTGGAAACGACGGCAAATTAGTATCCTGTAGCGTCAACGATTAGACACCCTACTGCCGCGCGCAATAGAGGCAATATATTGTTGCTGCCTGCGAAATTCCTGGATAAGTTCGTCCATAGGTACAACTGACTGACCGTATTCTCCATAGGAGTCCCCATACCAACGGGGGAAACTTGCCCATACCGGTGCAACTTTAGAAATAGCTTCTTCTACCCGTCCTGCTAGCACATCATCCAATGCTCCAGCCCGACGGATCAATTCGATCGCCCCTCGATCTTGCCATTCTGGTCTGAAATCTCCCGCACCAATGCTACCAGCAACATCATCCCAGGTAGTCTCAAGAAATTGATAGGCACCAGCCGCCGAAGAGCATAGCTGCCTGCCACTGTAGTAACTACAGATCACCCGACGCGGATGATCGGCAAAGCTACCGAATCTGGTACCGGTAAACTGGATGTTATATCCATCTTCACTGGAGGTACCTTCAGCATAACGAATTACCCTCAGAAAAGCCTGAAGATTAACCTCTGCTGGAAAGGATAAAGCCGGATATACAGGCGACGAGTGTTTAGAATTACGAGCCTTCGCCGCTATTCGTGGTTTGGGTTTCTGGGGCAGTGGACTCTTTTTACACAGGCTACTTAGATCCATGTAGTTACCCGAAGGCGTAACCATAAAGCAAGATGACTCCTGCGCTTCTAGCCTGTCAACAGTTGATGTTATCCCAGCGACAGCCAGTAACAGGCATAAACTAAGCTTCGATTTTTGCATTACACACTCCTCATCTACCCCCAACAATTACCCCGTCGATTATATATTGCCATCGCGAGGTAAAAAGTAAGTACTCACACTTAACAGTTAGAACATGTGTGGCGATCGCCCTCTGAATCTACTTCCTGGACTCGATCTTGTTCAGGTCGATCCTGATTTTGACAAAGAGGGCAAAGCCCAAAGAATTCTAAAGTATGGTAGTAAATCTGGAAATTATGCGCCTGATGTAACTGAGCACCTAATTCATGGATCGGGCAACTGTCGATTGGCAAAGAAACACCACAGTTGAGGCAATTCAGATGATGCCTATCGGTGGGCATAACACTATAGACAGCTTCGCCATTCGGTAGAGTTAAAGACTTAACCAAACCCTGAAGCTTGAGCACTTCCAAGGAACGATAAACAGTTGCCAAACCAATTGTCTGGCGATCGCCCCTCAACTCTGTATAGATACTTTGAGCCGAAATTGCCTGATTCATTTTCTGCAGTAGGTGCAGAACTCGTTCTTGGCTGCGGGTTAGTTTTGCCTTCATTCTAGTAGTTTTTCATAGACCTGAGTAAAGGTTTATCAGCAATTGCTTAAATAACATCCTAACGGTTTTAGCTGCTACATTCATCCTGGCTCGATCGGCCTCTATATGGATTAGAGATGTAAGTCAGTCTTTCAACTGGCTTTTTAATATCTACTAAATCAACTACAGTGAAGTCTGGATAATTTTAAAGTGTTCTCATGGCGACTGTCCGCTTGTGTGGTGTGTCCAAAGCTTTTGGACAAAACATAGTTCTGAAAGATATCGACCTAACGGTAGCAGATCGAGAATTTATGGTGCTGGTTGGGCCATCGGGTTGTGGTAAAAGTACGCTGCTGAGACTGATTGCCGGTCTAGAGACGGTCACCAGTGGCTCGATTTACCTGGGCGATCGCGCGATCGATGGCTTGCCCCCCAAGGCAAGGGATATTGCCATGGTGTTTCAGAGCTATGCCCTCTATCCCCACATGAATGTTTATGACAATATTGCCTTTGGCCTGCGCCGCCATCAGAGCAAGAAACGAGGTATATTCGCAGCCTTGAGTCAACCGCATTCGCTGCCAATCGATCGGCGGGTGCAACAGGTGGCAGAGTCGTTACAAATTGAAGCATTGCTCGATCGCAAGCCCAAAGAGCTATCCGGTGGGCAAAAGCAAAGGGTGGCACTAGGTAGGGCGATCGCCCGCAATCCCCAGGTTTTCTTGATGGATGAACCACTGTCTAATCTAGATGCGCAACTGCGCTGCGAGACCAGAGGTCAGATCGTGCAATTGCAACAACAACTGCAAACCACTACGATTTATGTCACCCACGATCAAACTGAGGCAATGACCATGGGGCACCGCATTGCCGTACTGAAAGATGGCAAAATACAGCAGGTAGATACGCCATTACATCTTTACCGCAAACCAGCTAACCAATTTGTGGCAAGCTTTCTGGGTTCTCCACCTATGAACTTTATCCCCGTGATTGCAGATGTCGACGGCTATCTCAGAAGTGAGTATCTTGTGCAGGGGATTGCATTAAGTGCTGCACAAAGGCAACACATTGCACCACAACTTGCCCCACAACAGGCACTCACACTCGGTATTCGCCCCGAGCATGTCCAGAGCACCGATCGCAACTCAGCACATCTGCATGGGCTAGTTCAGTTGGTAGAGGCTTTAGGTTCGGAAACTAACGTAGCGGTGAATGTCGATGGTTTATATTTAAACGCCAAAGTTTCAGCCGATCTCACCTATGCGATCGGCGAACAATCCTCATGGAGTTTGGATTGCAACAAGCTATACCTGTTCGATCGCGACACGGGAGATGCCCTGCTGCACCCGTATTAATAGCGCTTTAGAGCGATTAATACAAACAATATTTTCCTGCAAGTAGTCAGTAGCTCTATATTAGATCACATAATTTTCTTATTCCCATCATGGATTTAATGGATTTCAAAGCAAACATTCGCGATATTCCCGATTTTCCTAAACCTGGAATTGTATTCCGAGATATCACTCCTGTGTTAGCAAATCCTCAAGGCTTGCATGCTATTGCGAAAGGTATTGCCGGAGCTTTTGGCAACCTGACAATTGATTATGTCATCGGGATCGAATCACGCGGGTTTATTATTGGTGCCCCAGTTGCCCAAATTATTGGTTGTGGCTTTATCCCCGTGCGCAAACCAGGTAAGTTACCCGCAGCCGTACATCAGGTTGAGTATGCACTGGAATATGGTACCGATAGCTTGGAAATCCACAAAGATGCGATCGCCTCAGGTGGCGCAGTTTTAATTATTGATGATGTGATTGCCACAGGAGGAACTGCTGCTGCTACCGCCAAGCTTGTCGAGCTAGCAGGCGGTAGTTTAGTAGGATTTGGGTTTATGGTAGAGCTATTGGCCTTGCAAGGTCGGCGATCGCTTCCCGATGTACCTATAGTTTCACTAGTTAGTTATTAATTATGCGGCTCAACCTGTCTGTCAGGGCAAAAAAGTAGAGTTATCTAAGAGAATTGCTTCTCTGTCGCAATTGAAATTCTCGCATCATCTGTGGGGGAAATGAGTTAAAATCTCAGGCATACACCAATTTGATATAAGAACTGCAATGAGCGACAAAGAAGCAGTCATCGAACTTGTAAAGCGCCTTCCATCTGAAGTATCGCTTCGTGAAATCTTGCGAGAGATCGAGTTCATTGCGGCAGTCAAAGAAGGGCTGAATGAGATCGATCGAGGACAGTGGGTGTCAGTCGAAGCCGTCGAGAAAATGATGGAAACATGGGCTACACAGTAATCCTCTCTCCAAAAGCAGTTGGAGATTTAGAAACAATTGTTCGGTATATTTCTTTGGCAAATCCAAGTGCTGCAAAAAAAGTAGGGCAAAGTCTCCTTGAAAAGACGAAGGAGTTGAGTCAGTTTCCATTCAAAGGGAAGAAGGTGCCTGAGTTTAATAGTCCCAACATTCGACAACTAATTCTAAAACCATACCGAGTTGTTTACCGAGTCGAAGAGGACAAAAAGCGCGTTAGTATTGCTCGTTTTTGGCATTCATCACAGGAGAACCTTGAACTTTAGCTATGGCTACAAAAGAAATATCACCCGTTCAGGCTATTCTCACTAATGACACATTTGCCTTTGTGATCAAGCGTTTGGGACAGGCATTAATTGTCATTTTTCTGGTGTCAATTTTGAGCTTCATTATACTCAAAATTTCACCTGGAGACTGTTTCACAGAGTTATTAGCCAATCCCAGCACACCCAAGAAAGTCGTCACCCAGATTAGAGAGAGGTTGGGCTATAACAAACCTTTGTTTGAGCAATATTTCTTCTGGTTGGGCAATACATTACAAGGTAACTTAGGCTCTCGTTGCCAAGGCTTCTCTCCTGTAACGCCCTTAATTTTGGAACGGGCAGGTAACACTTTAATTATGTCGATCGCTTCGCTGATCGCTACCTGGGCGATCGCAATTCCATTGGGCATTTTTTGTGCGGTGAGGCAAAATACTTGGGTGGATCGGAGCGTACAGGTGATGAGCTATACGACCCAGGCTTTCCCTAGTTTTGTATTGGCAATTATCTTCCTGATGGTGGCGCAAAATACGTCGCTATTCCCAGTGGGTGGCATGACCAGTATTAACCACTCAGACTTAAGTTGGTGGGGCAAAATCCTAGATGTTGGCTACCACTTAATTTTGCCAACGATGACTTTGACGATCATTGGCTTTGCTGGTTTGCAACGACTGATGCGGGGTAATTTACTAGATGTGCTGCGGCAAGACTATATCAAAACAGCACGGGCTAAGGGCTTACCCGAAAATAAGGTGATCTATGTGCACGCCCTGCGCAATGCAATTAATCCCATGATCACGCTTTTGGGATTTGAATTTGCCAGTTTGCTCAGCGGTGCATTTATCACCGAATATTTTTTCAATTGGCCTGGGTTAGGTAAGTTGCTATTGCAAGGAACTTTGGAAAAGGATGTCAATCTGGTAATGGCAGGTTTAATGCTGGGCGCAGTCATGCTGGTAATTGGCAACTTACTCGCAGATCTAATGCTCAAAGCTGTCGATCCGCGCATTCGTCTTGAAGAAATGGATTAATCTCTCCCATGACTTTCCCATATCTACTCTCTAAGACCGAACTAGAATCTATCTCATTTGAAGCGGTGATCGCCTACACGGAGAAATTGCTCCAGAGCGTTGACGAACTTACCGATCTCGAATTTCAGCAGGTAATTGCCGATTTAATTACTACTACCAATGGTACTAGGGGATTCTTTGTCAGCTATCTCACGCAGGATTGGGCGATCGGAGATCGGCAAACAGAGGCTGTAGTCAAGGCATTAAAATCTGTTCCCATTCCCGCCTCTGAACTGATAGTCAAGAATTTAGCCATGTCGACAGCAATGGCGATCGCCCATCGACGCACGGGAAATGAAACTCAAGCTCAGGGATCGGATCGAGTGGCCGCTCGCAGTACAGCGCTAATTCAATTACTAAATTTAGATGAGGTCAAACGCATTGCCTCCCAAATGCAAAAATCTGCCCAAACGGGTGAGGGAGCATACGCTGAATTCTTAAATAAATGGGCATACGATGCCGAACAGAGGGCAGCGATGGATGTCGCTCTAGCTAAAGCGATCGCTTCATAATTGCTTCTTAAATGAAGGAGGAGGCAAAATGCCTCCTCCTCAAAATTAATACCCATGTAAATTTTCCATTGATGCGCTTTATGTACAGGCAAGTTTGGCTAGAATTTTTTGAGCGTTACCGATAACGCTCTGACAAAACCTGCCCCTAACCCAATGGATTTTTATAGTAACAAATTAATATTCAATTACTCTAATCCCTTGCCTTAAAAGCAGATAGCCACTCTCGAATCTGTTCAGCAGCAATATCGCGACCACCCAGACCAAAAGCGATCGCAATCGCCACAGCGATCGCGCCTAGCAATAACCCAAATGCCAGGGCGACTATGTCAGTGGCAATGCCCATTTGCCGTAACCCCAATGCACCAGAGAAGGCAATGATGCAAATGCGGGCCGTGTGCCCTAGGATCCGCGACTGACGAGTACCAGTACTATTGACTAAATTGAATGCCAGGTTTGCTAAATATAAGCCGATTGCAAATACAATCAGCCCACCTAGAATTTGACCAGAAGTATCTAAAATACTGCGTAATAAGGATGTTAGTGCCGGAATTCCCAAGACATTTGTGGCAGTAATCGCGCCAAATAGCACGATCGCCACAAAAGCGATAATTCCAACAATCTCTGAGGGTGTGCGCGTTTCGCGATCTGCACCCTGAGTATCCGCAACAGATTCAAGATTTGGCTCCGCAGTTCTGGCAATTGGCGGCAGCCCCAGCACTGACAAGATGCCATTAAAGCCAAGACCAGTCAGAATATTTGTCGTCATTTGATTGACAAACTGCCCAATCAAGTAGGCGATCGCCACGATCGCAATACCCATGAAAATCTGTGGCAAGGTAGTTAATGCCTGTTGCAGCATTTGGGCTGCAGGTGCAGAAACTGCCTTAAGCTCTAAAGATTCAAGCACCGAAATCGCCACCGGAATCAGGATGAGAGCATAGACAATTGTGCCAATCACGCTAGAAGGAGCAGAGGTTCCAGCAGTTTGAGATAGCCCAAACCTTCTGCCCAAACTATCTATGCCTGTCGCAGATAATAGGTTCGTCACTAATTGACGCACAACTACTGCGATTAACCAACCGATGCCACCAATTGCGATCGCCTTGACAATTTTGGGCAAGGCATCAAGGAACTGACCTGCCAAATTCTGGACGGGAGCAAGAGTTTGCTTTAGGTCCAAAGCTTCAAGAATTAGCGGCAAGAATAGCAAAAAGATCAACCAGTACAGAGCTGTTGCCAAGGTCTCACTCAAATTGACCCGACTCTCGCTTGCATTCATATGCTCGTTCAAACGCTCTTCGAGTTGAAATGACTGCAAGGAGCGCATTACTAACGATTTGCTGACGGTAGCTAATAGCCAGGCAATTCCTAGCAGGATCAGGGCCGCACCTATTTTCAGAGAGTAAGTTGAGAGTTGCTCTAAGAATTTATTGATCGGAGCGGCAACAGTGGTCAACCCCAGAACCTGCAAAAAAGCTACTACTACAAAAGCCATGACCAGCCAGAATACGATTCTGGCAATCCATTTCTCAGTTTGGATCTGCCTTGTTGGAGTCGAAGTTCCAGTAATACTGCTAGAAAACCATCTTGCGAGTCGGTTATCAGCATCCGTTCGCTTTAAAAGCTTACCCACAGTACTACCTGCAATCAAAGCGATCACCCAACCGATTACCAGCGTTGCAACCGCCATGATAATACTCATCACGGGGCTATTAGGGCTGATACCAATTGAAGCAAGAAAACTACTTAAGCCATCGGATGGAGGAGTAGTTTGTGCTATAAGTATGGAAAAATTTTTCTGTACCTGTATCTCTGGCAAAATCGACATATCTGACCAGAATACCTGTGCAAAGCTTTGCCAAGTTTCAATCATATTTCTGCCTTAAATTTATCGACTTATGGAGCAATCACCTGATAATTTGGGGAACCCAAGGCAACTGTTCTCAAAACGATATTACCTCTAATCATCGTTTTGATTTATCTCAATTCATTTCAATTCATTTCAATTTGTCTCGATTTATCTCAATCAAATTTGTAGAGCGTTTGTCAATAGTTTAGTTGGATGTGTGATAGGAAGTTTTATTGAAAGCAGTATGATGAAGGAAGAAGGAAGAACCCTTTGGGTAGGAAGGGAGTAGTATAGACTTAGTCAAGAAAGTGTTGATTGATGCCAGGGAGGTTAGATAGTTATGGTTACTACAACACAACAAAAATTAACCTTTGCCCAATTTCTTGAGGTTTGCCCAGATGAAGGTAATTATGAATTTGTAAATGGGGAGATTGTAGAAATGTCATCGACAAGAAACCATGATGACGTAGCCGAATAGGACTTACGCATACAAGTCGATCCAGGCGATCGCTGATTGAGACTAATGATGGCACAACCAAGTTTTTTCAGGATTTTGGCACAGCTAAACCCTTCGTCTTCATGCTTCACAGAAATATCCTATTAATTCCCAGGAGAAACCCATGCTGATTTGGTGGTATTGGCTAATTTTTGTTGCCTGTAGCGTTATTACCTTTAGTCTTGGGATGGTCATTGCCCCAAACTTGGTGCAGGAGAAATTGTTTGATGCCATGTTTTTCTCATCTGCTCAGATGCAAACCATCTTGAGTAATACAGCAGTTTCATACATCTTGTTTACATACCGTGTACTTGGTGCCGTGATGATTGGTTGGATGATTTCTTTGCTATTTATCCTTGCAGGATCGTTTCGCAGAGGGGAACGTAATGGATGGTATGCCATGACAGGATCGATCGTAGTTTGGTTTCTGCTCGATAGCGGGGTTTCAATCTCAGCAGGATACTGGCAAAATGCAGTCTTCAACCTAATATTTTTCGTTCTATTTATGATTCCCCTGGCAGCTACATTTAATCGTTTTAACGAAGTTTAAGCAATGGTATCAGGCTCAATAACTATATCAACATACTAGGGAAGTTAAGGGTGCAATGAGGATTTAGATAGACTATGGATGATTGCCTTTGCTGTAGCAAGATTAGTCGCAAGTGGGATGTTGTAAACCTCGCAAATCCTGATCAGAGCTTTGATGTCTGGTTCGTGGGGTTGGGCATAGAGAGGATCGACAAGAAAGATTACTGCCATCACATCTCCAGTCAAAACTTGAGCGGCAATCTGCGCATCACCCCCAAGGGGGCCAGACAACATACATGTTACAGATAGTCCAGAACCTTCCTGAATGCGAATTCCAGTTGTACCGGTGGCAATCAACTGATATTTCATCAAGATCGATTTATACTCTTGGGTGAAGGCCACTATGTCGTCTTTTTTGCGATCGTGGGCGATTAGGGCAATGGTGTTAGTCATAAATTTATCTTTTTTGCATACTGAGAATATTACGTAAGGTAGTCAGCAATTCTTGAGAAGTGCAGGGTTTGGATAAAAATGCTTGAACTCCATTGCCAGCAGTCTGAGCCAGTGTTTCAGTTGAAGCCACACCGCTAATGGCTACGATCTGAACCTGTGGATTAATTTTCTGTAAGGTGCGGATAGCTGTAGCTCCCCCCATTGACGGCATCATCATATCCATGAGGACAAGTGCAACTTCGTGTTGATGTTCGGCATACTGGGCGATCGCTTCAATACCATCGCAGGCGATAATGGTTTTATAGTTGTAGGTTTCCAGAGAAATTTGGGTGGTTTCGCGAATATTAGGTTCATCATCAACGATTAAGATTAATTCCCCATTCCCCATCGGTAGCTCTAGCTCTTTTGTGGATGGTAGTTCGATTTCCAACACTGCGGGTAAGAATAACATAAACTGTGTACCTTTTCCCACCTGGCTAGACACAGTAACAAACCCATTATGACTTTTGATAATGCCGATCGCAGTTGAAAGCCCTAACCCTGTGCCTTTACCAATCTCTTTAGTGGTAAAAAACGGTTCAAAAATTCTCTCTATTACTTCCGGTGAGATGCCTATACCAGTATCGGAGACAGTGATTCCAACATATTGTCCAACTCTCGCCTCAAGGTGGGTACGGGTAAAGGTTTCGTCAACCACCAAATTGGATGCAGAGATCTTCAGCTTTCCACCATTGGGCATGGCATCACGGGCATTGACTGCCAGGTTGATCAACACCTGGTGTAATTGAGTAGTATCACCAGATATAGCCCAAAGATCTGCCGATATATTGGATGTAAATTCGATCGACTTTGGGAATGTTTGGCTGATAATCTGTTTGATTTCAGCGATCAGTTGTTTGACTGATAAATTCGTGCGTTGACCTTCTATCCCTTTTGCAAACGATAGTACCTGTCGCACCAAATCCGCACCGCGATCAGCGCTAGTTTCGATAATCTTTAGCAATTTTTGGCTCAAAGCGTCATCTTTCGGAATTCGCATCTGGAGTAGTTCAGATGATGCCAAAATTGGCGTCAGCATATTATTTAAATCGTGGGTAATACCACCAGCCAGAGTACCAAGGCTTTCCAATCGCTGAGCGCGGAGAAACTGGGCTTCAATTTGTTTCTTTTCTGTGATATCAGTATCGACAGTCAGAATTGCTTTCGGCTCTCCTGCTGCATCACGTGCCAGCGACCATCGGCTTGCCACAATGATGGTTTTACCAGCTTTGGTAACTTTATGTAATTCCCCCTGCCATTCGCCTTCCTCGACAACAACCTTTAGAGCAGCTTGCAGCTCCTGTGAAACTTCTCTATACAGAATTTTGTTGGCGTTTTTAAGCATGACATCCTCTGCTCGCCAGCCGTACAAACGTTCAGCCCCTCGATTCCAAAAACGGATGCGATGCTCTAGATCGCGAACAAAAATCGCGTCTGTAGCAATCTCTAGCAGGGCTGCCTGCTGACGGATTTTCTGCTCTGCCAGTTTGCGATCGCGGAGTTCGACCTGTGCCTGCTGATAAAGCTCGGATTGCTGAACTGCAATTCCTACTTGAGTTGCTAATTGCTGGAGTAACTCGATCTCCAGTGGCTGCCACTGTCGAGGCTGGCTGCACTGATGAGCAATCAGCAGACCCCAAAGTGACTCGCTCACAAGAATTGGTACAACTAGCTTCGCTCTGACACCCCATTGCTCGACAAATTCAAGTAAGCATGGAGTTAACTCAGCATCCTTTGCCATGACATCACTAATGGTTCGGATTCTACCTTTGCGATATAGCTGATGATATTCCTGGGGAAAGACTTCTTCAGGGAATGTCATTCCCAAAATGCTCGGCCATTCTGGGAGAACTGCTTCAGTAATGGTTTTGCCGGTCCCATTTGCCCAGACGCGAAAAATTAGGACGCGATCGCTTTGGAGAAACTGGCGCACTTCTGCTACAGTTGTATTGAGAATTTCATCAAGATCGAGCGATTGACGAATGCGCAGGGCGATCGCCGTTACCAGTCTTTCCCGTTCGATTTGCCGTTTAAGTGCCTGTTCTGCCTGTTTGCGTTCGATCGCGTACCGCATAGAGCGTACGAGCATATTACCATTGACTTGCCCTTTGACTAAATAACTGGAGTTTAGACTAAAAAGAGGTAAAAAGCGGTCAGCCATTGCAGACTAACCGCTCGATGATGGAAGCTGAAAAGAATACAAATTTAACAGCTTCATCATGACCAGTTTGGAGAACCTTGAGAGATTTCGCAACTACACGTACAA
>CALRKB020000037.1:0-47800 GCA_943367755.1 Rhizobium sp. Q54
TTTATTGTCCCAGCGCGCTAGTCCAAAACTACCCACTTTAGTGGGAGGCTTTAGCTGCTACACATTTCTAAGGTTACTGTCAGAAGGTAAAGAGGTGTTAGCTTAGATGTAAAACGTCATGGTAGAGCAACGCAAAGGCAGTCACACAATCACACGGTTGACCGTTCATATCGTTTGGGTTACGAAGTATCGTTATCATGTGCTACAAGGAGAAATACAAAAACGATGCCGGGAGTTGATCATACAGATCAGTGATGCTGAGGACATCAAGATACTTAAAGGGTTAGTGAGCAAGGATCATGTACATATGCACATAGAGTATCCTCCATCCAAGTCGATCAGTGATATTGTGAAACGTCTCAAAGGCAGAACATCCCGTCTTTTGCAGCAGGAGTTTCCAGAGTTACAGAAGCGCTACTGGGGCAAGCATTTTTGGGCAATTGGGTATGGGGCTTGGAGTACTGGGAACTTGACTGAGGAGTTGGTAGCGGAATACTTAGAGCATCACCGAAATCCATCGAATCAAGAACGAGATAACTTTTTGATAGAGTGAGTTAACTTGGACTTTCAGTCCTGCCCAACCTCTGCACTTGCAGTGCAGAGTGGTTGAGTGAAAGGTTATTTATTACAAGAATAATGCAACCAAAAATCTTTTACAGAACTCGGGTCTGAACTTATATCTACTTCTTTACCATCCTCTAAAGAGAAGATTTTAATATTTGCAAAACCTAGTTCGGTTAGCTGCTCTATCTGTTTTTCAGGCTTGATGTAATACAGTATTATCCTAAATCTATGACCTCCATCCTTGATTATGGCATAGTCCATTTTTTCTAATTCCTCAGGAGAAGGATTCAGTAGCCTGATAATTGGAAGCTTTAGTAGATACAATATAGCTTTTGGATCCTTGAGAATTGCAGACCATTTGACGGTGAATGTTCGTTTTACACTGTAAAGATTATGAGAAGAAAAATAAAATAATCCACCTTGTTTGCATACTCTTCTAATCTCACGAAAGGCTTCTAGTCTTCCTGCATGATTTAGCAAATCAAGGCCATTATAACTAAATAATATGAAGTCAAAATAATTGTCTTCGAATATTGCCATATTTCTGACATTACAAACCTCAAAGGAAATATTCTTTCCAGTATTGGCAAATCTCTCTTTGCATGCGTCGATCATATGACTGGCAGCATCTATACCTACATACTCCTTAACTAGTTCGGCGAAATAAAATGTTGTGCGTCCTGCTCCGACTCCTATGTCAAGCATTCGCATGTTTTTTAAATCCGCTCTTAAATAGTCTAGGATTGTTTGCTCGGGTTTGTGTAAACCTTTATCTCTATAAAATTTTTGAACCAGATCGGCTTGCTCGTAAGCAGCGATATTGGCTGTTTCCATACTCGCAAAATTTTTGGAATTATGGAAAAATCGCGATAAAAAATTTGTCATTGTTTTACTCCCATGATGTTTTGCACTTAACTATATTCTGCTCACATGAATGACTCAGAAAGCGCGTTTGCGTAAAGATAACCCGAGGAGATTTACGCACCAAGCTTACAAGGGTTTCAATTTACCTATTTCAGGAGCATTCATCCACATATATTGATTATAGTTAAAACTCTTGGTTGTACACATTAGCTAGGAAATTCCTGACAGTCACCAGGCAAATGCAGGCGCACACCAGAAAGAGGGATGCGCTGAAGAATTACCTTACCCATTTTGTTTTCCTCCACCTATTAACCTGGCAATAAGTGGTTAACTCTAGCTTGCTTTAGAAGATCGATATGCAGGGAAGAAGTTTGATTCCAACAGTTCGGAAGCTTGAATATTCAAATGTTTAGCTCGCAGATCGACTAGATGGTTGTATTTTTCCTCATCTATAATAAGCCGTTGTGTTAGATAAGTATGTCTTAGCTTTGAGAAACTGGCTTTGAAGGAATATACCTTATCTATTGTTGCTCCTACACCCCCTCCTAGATGCAAAAATTCGTTACCGCGTTCCTTAGCCCAAAAGCGAGCATAATCCATTTCTAAACTACGAGGAGATAAATCGACAAATTCATCTATCGTACCACCTAAAACACTCTGCACAATGCCACAGCACTCCGTATATATCCCAGCACATGCAATTCGATCTTCAATCTCGACAATACATAGATGTACTTTATCTCCCAGCACATTTTCTAGCTGCATAAAATACTCATAATCAAAGGAAAAATATACATTTTTAGCTCCTACCCGCGCCATCGTCTCCTTATAAATCTCAGTGAATTTGTCAATATAATCCTTGAAAGGTACTATCCTTGCCGTCAAGCCTACCCGCTTACATTCGTTAATTTGTTTGCGCCGACTAGATTTTGTGCTGCTCCAGATTTCAGGTTCGGGAAGCCTCAGATCGATAGTAACTGTTTGCCCTTCAAGTACAAAAGTGTCAGGCTGAAAAATCTCGGCGAAGTTATGGTTGAGTATAGGATGAAATCGAAAAAAGGCTGAACATACACCTTTTGACTTTAACACTTGCTTTAGCTCATTCATGGCATAATCTGGGAACCCTGGTGCATTTATAGCTGCTTCATTCAATAAAATTCCAGGATAGCCATAGGGCGAGACAACATCATTAGTCTCTGACATGCCATCACACTGACGCAGCAAGTAAGGTGCGAAGAAAATCTTTTCTCCATCAACGATCAAAACTGCCTCAGGAACTGTTTTTGTCCTACTAGCCTCTAAAGACACATATTTGGGCAAATGGTAGATATCATGACGCAATTTCCCAAGGGAATCCATCCAGAGAGAATTTGACAAATCGATTACTTGAAGGTTCATATTGTTCCTTAAAAACTCATCAGAGCGAAAGCCTGTAAAATCCTATACCTTTATATTGTAGGTATTTCGCATGAATAATTCAACTTTTTATCTTCATGCAGAGGCACGATAGGCAGGAAAAAACTGCGATTCAATTAGATCTGCGGTCTGCATGTTTAGAGATTTTGCCTGTAAATTGGCTAAAAATTGATATTTCTCTTCATCTATAATTAGTTGCAACGTATGAAAGATATGCCTTTGCTTAGAAAAACCTGCTTTAAAATGGAAAAGACTATCTGTTGAACCTCCAACTCCCCCGCCTAAGTGAAGAAATTCATTTCCACGTTCTTTTGCCCAGAAACGCACATAATCAAACATTAGCTTACTAGGGGCTTGCTTTAAAAACTCATTTTTTGTACCCCCAAGATGGTATTCAACTATCCCACTACACTCTGTAAACACACCTGCACATGTAAGCTGATTTTCCCATTTCACAAGGCACAGGTGCAGATTTCTACCTAAATTTGCAAGCTGCAAAAAGTAATTATAATTAAAAAAATACAATGGATTCGCTCCTACACGAAGCATCGTTTCGCTATAAAGTTCAATAAAATCATCAATACGATCCTCAAGTCGAGCCATGCTTGCTATAAATCCAGAACGTTTCAACCGGTTGATCTTATTACGATGCTCGGATCTAGTTTGATGCCAAATTTCCGTGGCGGAGAGTTTTAAGTCTACGGAGACAGTTTCGCCACTGACTTTGCAAATGCTAGATGGTAAGACTTTGCATAGTTCATGGTTGAGGATGGGGTGAAGTCGAAGAAACACTGAGCATACCCCCCTTACTCGTAAAACAGCGATTAGTTGAGCCATGGCTGATTGCAAAAACTCGGGTATGTTAACAGCTGCCTCGCTCAATAAAATTCCAGGATAGCCGTAGGGAGATACAACGTCGAAGACATCTTGCGTTCCTGGCGCTCCATTAAATATGTCGCTACACGATCGCAGCAAGTAGGGGACAAAAAAAGTTTTTTCGTTCTCAACAATTAGAATAGCTTCTGGAGTTGCTTTGACTCTCTCTGCTTCTAAGATTGCGTACTCTGGTAAATGGTAAATATCATAGCGCAGCTTTTGCAGGGTCTGCAGCCACAATGGGTTTGTCGAGTCAATTACTTGCGCACTCATGCAATTCTCTATAATTAAATTGTTGGCGATCGCAACAGATAGTTTGGGGAGCAATACCAGCCACAATTTTCCTCTTAATTATCTCCATGACTTGTAAATGCATAAATGGGGAATATGCAATCAATACGAAGCCAGCACTAAAATAGATTGTAACCAGTGGCTACTGTTTGACAGTATATCACTCAGCACGAATTTGCGGTTGACCTATATGCTCAAATCCAATCCGGTTAGGATTTTGGCAAGCAAAGCTATTCATAGCCAATATTTCAACGCGATCGCCCTATAAAACCTTCCACCTGTAAATTTTTCACTGATATGCTCCATGTAAGGGCAGGTTTAGTTAGAATTTTTTGCCTGTTACTGATAGCGCTTGGACAAAACCTGCCCCTACGCCAATGGATTTTTTACAGCAATCAATCCTTCAGGGCAAATCTTTGAATTTTTCATTACCTTGTCCTTTGAATTCTTCCGATGTTGCATGACCTTGCTGGGAAATCCCCTCTCTCCGCAATACTTGTCCCACGGTCATGAATAGAATCTTTAAATCAAGCCCCAAACTCCAGCGATCGACATACCAAACATCCAATTTGAGCTTCTCTTCCCAAAAACTGTCGAGTACTCGACGACCGTTGACTTGCGCCCAACCTGTAATTCCAGGTTTAACTTCATGGCGACGCGCTTGCTCGGGGCTGTATAATTGCAAATATTTGACCAATAACGGACGAGGCCCCACAAAGCTCATATCGCCTTTAAGTACGTTCCAGAGCTGAGGAAGTTCATCCAGGCTGGTTTGACGTAGAAACTGCCCTAGGACTGTGAGCCGCTGTTCGTCCGGCAGTAAATTACCATCGGCGTCGCAGGTATCGGTCATGGTGCGGAATTTATAAAAATTAAAGATTTTACTATTTTTACCAGGTCGGGGTTGAGTAAAAACCACCGGGCTACCCATACGCATATAGATTGCGATCGCAACAACTAATAAGATAGGAGAGAAGAGAATTGCGACGAAGGCTGCTACTAACCTGTCTAATATATCTTTAACTAATCTGCTAAATCTGGTAGAAAAACTGCCAGATGAAGATTTAGTCTTCATCGATTAAAACCTTTTGCTAAAACATCAACAAACTAATAATATGCTCCAGATAATTTTGATATATTTTGCTCACAAAAGTTTTTCCATGCGCAGAACCGTTACTTCAGGTTGGGGAAAATTTGCAATTATTTTCTCAGAACTTATTAATATTTTACTTCTGTTAGCATCAATAGCCTTTAGAGCATATGGTAAACCAGAATGCTGCAGATACGTCGTTGCATCTATGCGCCAATAATCATCACCCAGCCTACCAACATTTAGAACTTCAGAATTATTTAAAGATAGCCTGACCTTAGAGAACCCGTAGGTATGCTGCCATGCCTCCGCATCAAGCCAGTTGACAATTTCGAAAGAGCACTCCTGAAGAGTACAGGATTCGATTGACGCTGGATAAACATAGGTAGAATATTTAGCGACAAATCCCCACTTCTTGTATAGTCTGAAAGCTGCATCGCTACTGATATGCATATCTAAGCTCAGGCTATTAACATTTAGAATATGGTGGCAATATTCTTCTAAATGAGTTAAAAGCGATCGCGCTACGCCTTTGCCTTGGAATTCAGGATCTACAGCAATGTAATTTATGTGAAAAGATTGGGACAAGAATCTGCCACTTAAATACCCTGCTAAAGTGTCAGCAAAATAGGCAACTAAAAACAGATTTCCATCGCATTCATGATGATACAAGTTTCCTTCTATAACCTTACTCAGGTACTTTGATATTTTGGCACTAACAAATATAGAACCCGAGAGATACTCATGGGGGTCGCTAAGAAAAGCTCTTCTATGCAATCGTTCTATAACCTCACTTTCAGAGGATATAGCTTTTCTAATAATTACCTTGCTGTTCTCTATCATCTAAATCTACTAGATCTCTCATTGACTTGCTTTCTGGTAATTATTTTGGAGTCGATTCGATTTCTGCGATACAATTCTCTAACTGTTTTGCTAGGATTCTCACAGACGGCTCGTTCAACACATCCAAAAGATGTCCAGGTAGGGTATAGACTTCTAACCCCTCAGCAAATAAACTATTCCAACCCAGATCGGAGTTGGTATCTCCTACACCCGCACTAGAACGAAACAAGATCGATTTACCAGCATAGACTGACGGTAGGTAGCTGCTAGCAAGTTGACTGCTAAGTTTGAGCGCGTGATAGTACTGAAGGGCGTGTGGTAACAGCTTCCCATGTGGGTAAATTTTATAGTAAAGACGATTGAGTATTGCTTTTGTCAGTCCTATGATGCGAACTATCATCTGACCAGGGCTAAGAGTAGATAATTTCTGCCAATGGAAAACCAACTTCTTGCGTAGAGCTGCAAATTTATTTCCTTTAGATGTGCTATGCGACAAGCGTTTGGGAGCAATGCTATTTACTAATGCTAGCATCTCCACTTTCTGTCCTTGAGCGCGAAGTTGCTGGGCCATCTCAAATGCCACAGATCCGCCAAGACAGTAACCCAGAAGCAAGTAGGGGCCTTCTGGTTGAATGCTGCGAATTTCACGCAGATAGTGAACGGCTAGATCCTCAACTCTGTTGTAAGCGCCAGCCTGCTTGATATCCAGACCTGGTTGCCTCAATACGTAAAAGGGACGATCTGACCCTAATAGTCGTGCCAAGGAAGCATACTGAACCGATCCCGCTGGTACGCAGCAAAAGATCGGTCGCTTAGAACCCTTGGGCTGGATTTCCACTAACGCGGATCTAGGGGCGATCGCGCCATTGCGATTGTTGCGAGTATCAGTTCCAGCCGCATCTGCCAGCAGAATTTCGGCAAGTTGTGCGATCGTCGGTGCTTGAAAAATTATTGTCAGCGGCAAATTTTTGTGTAGCTCTTTATCAATATCTGTAAACAAACGGATGGCTAACAGTGAATATCCACCTAGCTCGAAGAAGTTATCCCTAATACCAATAGGTTGGGTACCTAGAATCCTTTCCCAGATTTTTGTCAGTTTTAGCTCTACTTCATTTCGAGGTACAACGTAGGTATCTGCATCGGCCTGGGTCGCATAGTTTGGTGCTGGCAAAGCGCGGCGATCGGCCTTACCACTAGCAGTTAAGGGAATCTCTTCCAGCAGAACGCAGGCTGTGGGAACCATATGCTCGGGCAGTCTATCCTTCAAGAATTGTCGAAGTTCTGTAGGTGTCGGTACTTGCTCTGGTGAGGGAGGGACAACATAAGCAACTAAACGCTTATCACCAGGACGATCCTCGCGCACTACAACTAAGCTCTTCTGCACGTTGGGATGCTGAATCAAAACAGCTTCAATCTCTCCCAGTTCGACCCGGAATCCTCGAATTTTCACCTGATGGTCGATACGACCTAAGTATTCGATACTGCCATCCTTCAAATAACGTGCCAAATCTCCTGTTTTGTATAATCGTGCATTCGGGCGATCGCTAAAGGGATTGGGTATAAACTTTTCAGCAGTTAGACTGGAACGATTGAGGTAGCCTCGCGCCACCTGTACGCCACCAATGTGCAGTTC
The DNA here is from genome assembly GCA_943367755.1 of Rhizobium sp. Q54. Taxonomy (GTDB): domain Bacteria; phylum Cyanobacteriota; class Cyanobacteriia; order Pseudanabaenales; family Pseudanabaenaceae; genus PCC-6802. Next base: position 7,578 of record CALRKB020000037.1, read on the forward strand.
GCCCGTAATTCCGATCGGTACTGGTTGCATGTACGCATCTAATACGTACATTTGGGTATTGGCAACAGGTCGACCAATTGGTACTACGTGCAAATCGCTATGCGGCTGACATTGCCAATAGGTCACGTCAACTGCTGCCTCGGTCGGGCCATAGAGATTATGTAACTCCGTATCCAGACAATTAAAAAAGCTTTCTTGCAGTTCGTAGGGCAAAGCTTCACCACTACAGATAACGCGTTGTAAACTTCTACATTGGCTCACATCCTTATGTTCGAGAAATATCTGGAGCATTGAGGGAACAAAATGAAGTGTCGTAATTCCCTGCTGCACGATCAGGTTTACGAGATAGCTCGTATCCCTATGACCGCCTGGTTTGGCTACAACCAGTCTGGCCCCAACCAGTAGAGGCCAGAAAAATTCCCAGACGGAAACATCAAAGCTAAAAGGAGTTTTCTGTAGTACTCTATCCGTCTCGATGAGTTGATAGGCATCTTGCATCCAGAGCAGACGGTTGCAGATACCTTTATGTGTATTCATCACCCCTTTAGGTTTACCAGTGGAGCCGGAAGTGTAGATGATATAAGCCAGGTTATCGGCTACGACACCGCTATCGAGATCTGCGCCGCTCTCTTCTGCAATTGTCGACCAGCTAGAGTCCAGGCAGATCGTCTCAGCTTGATACTCTGGCAGTTTGGTAGCTAGTCTTTGTTGGGTTAGGATTGCGGGTAATTGCGTATCCTCTAACATGAACGTTAAGCGATCGATTGGATACTCTGGATCTAAAGGCACGTAGGCTCCGCCAGCCTTGAGAATACCGTAGATGGCTACGACCATCTCTAGCGATCGCTCCATGAAAATGCCGACGGGCACTTCTGCCTTTACACCGATGGTCTGCAAATATCGTGCCAGCTGATTCGCTCTGCTATTTAGCTCGCGATATGTCAATTGGTTGCCTTCAAAGTCCAGGGCGATCGCATTAGGTATTTGCTTGACTCGATCCTCGAATAGTTTATGCAAACACGCATCTTGGGGGTAATTTACCTGAGTATCATTCCAATCTGCTAATTGTTGCTGCTCGGAAGCTGTTAAAAGGGGTAACTCAAATAACTTCTGCTCTGAATTGGTAACGATGCCTGCCAGCATTGTTTGAAAATGGTCGAGAAATCGCTGAATTGTTGTCGGCTCAAATGAGTCAGGATCGTATTCACACTGCACTTCTAGAGTTTCCGCCTTTGGAGAGACTATTGTCAAGAGATCGCACTTTGCAGTAAGATCCGCAATACTAAACAAATCTGCTTGCGAACAAGGTGAATCTGAGAGGCAATTGGGGAGATCGCGCATAACAAACATGACCTGAAAAATTGGCGAATTGTCTCCAGCTTGAGAACTATTATCACTTCCACTGATCAATTCAACTAATCGTTTAAAGGGATAGTCTTGATGGTGTGAGGCTTCCTCAACAGTGGCAGAAACTCGTTCTAACAGCTCTCTAGCAGTTGGATTACCTTTCATGCTAGTTCTGAGTGGGATTGGGTTAACTGACCAGTTTAAATCTCCGGCTCCATTAATGCTTTCTCGATCGCTCCTGACATTTTTTGCCAAGCAACCAACAATCATATCTTCCTGGCCTGTATATCGAAATAGAACGGCCTTGAATACCGCTAGTAGAGTAACGAATGTAGGATCATTCTGATATGTTTCATGAGAAACTTCATGAGAGATAAAGTCTGCTAGTTTTGAGTGCAGTTCCTTTTCAAGTTCGATCGATGCAGATTTCTTAACACTCTTCTTGGTAGATGAGCTGGTTTCAGTACCTAAATGCGAGCGATCTAATTTAATATCCAGTACAGGCAACTCACCATCCAGTCTCCGAAGCCAGTACGCTTCTAGATCGCCAAGATTATCCTTTTTGGCTAGCTGTTCTGTTGTCTCTATGCCTATATCTGACATTTAGGTTACCTCAATAGTTTTCTTAATAAAGATGAATATTATTTTTCAAGTATTAAACTTTTCCTGGCGATCGCTTTGTCGTCTTTCATCATCTAAGTCCATCCTATTTATATAACTCTCTAGCTGCTCTGCCAAAACTCTCACAGATGGCTCGTTCAGCACGTCCAAAAGATGACCAGGTAGTGTATTGACTTCTAAGCCCTCGGCAAATAAACTATTCCAACCTAGATCGGGACTGGGATCTTCTACGCCCGCACTGGAACGGAATAAGATCGATTTACCAGCATAGACTGATGGTACGTAGCTGCTAACAAGTTGACTGCTAAGTTTCATCGCGTGATAGTACTGAAGAGCATGCGGCAACAACTTACCCTGTGGGTAAATTTTATAGTAAAGACGATTGAGTACTGCTTTTGTCAGTCCTATGGTGCGAACTATCATCTGACCGGGACTCAAAGTAGATGATTTTTGCCAATGGAAAATCAGCTTTTTCTGTAGAGATGTCAACTTATTTCCTGTAGATGCGCTATGCGACAAGCGTTTGGGATCGATGCTATTTACTAGTGCTAGCATTGCCACCTTCTGTCCTTGAGAGCGGAGTTGCTGGGCCATCTCAAATGCAACAGATCCGCCAAGACAATAACCCAGCAGCAAGTAGGGGCCTTCAGGTTGAATGCTGCGAATTTCACGCAGATAGTGGGCGGCTAGGTCCTCAACTCTATTGTAAGCAGCAGCCTGCTTGATATCCAGGCCGGGTTGTCTCAACACGTAAAAGGGACAATCCGATCCCAATATTCGTGCTAAGGAAGCATACTGAACCGATCCCGCTGGTACGCTACAAAAGATCGGTCGCTTAGAGCCGTTGGGTTGAATCTCCACTAATGCAGATCTAGAAGCGATCGCCCCATTACGATTGCTGCGTGCATCCATTGAAGTATCAGTTCCAGTAGCATCTGCAAGCAGAACTTCTGCAAGTTGTGCGATCGTCGGTGCTTGAAAAATTACTGTCAGGGGCAAATTTTTGCGAAACTCTTTATCAATATCTGTAAATACTTGAGTTGCAAGTAGGGAATGTCCGCCCAACTCAAAGAAATTGTCATGGATGCCAACTCGGTCAATGCCGATCGCTCGCCTCCAGATTTCGGCCAAGGCTTGCTCTAAGTGGGTTTGAGGGGCAATGTAAGCAGTGGAATGGCTCGTTCTCGTCCGTTGTTTCTGGGAGTCGATACACTGGAAAATTTCTGCTGGGGTGTTTAATTCTGTAGCAATGCGCAGAAAAGGCTCGCGTTTTGAGTAGTTGACATCCGTTTTTGCTTTAGGTTTTCCTGAAATTCCCGATTCTTGATGGAGTTGATGGGCATCAGGCTGCTCAGGACGGGGCTGGTAGGTCAGGTCTGCTGCTACCTGGGTGGGAAAACTAAAGCGAAAGCCCTCGCCATCAGGGTGTTGGTAGATCGCCCCGACACCATGGAGAAAGTTGAGGGCAGGTTCATTCTTCTGAGTGGGTTGGTAGGGAATAACGACATGAGTACAACCGTGTTTGATCGAGATCGCGCCCAGTTGTGCCAGCATCCGATACTCAACTCCCCGTCCGAGAGTACGGCAACTGAGCAAGAAGGTGTCGACTGCCAGCTCCTTCTCAGCCGTGGTAAAGAGCATCAATCCCACTAATCCGTAATCGCCGAAGCGATCCTTGACCTCAACGATACGGCAGGTTAATTGTTCAGACTGACAGAGTTGTTGAATTTCACTCTCAGAGCGTCGGATGGTTGTGACGTTAAATTGATTTGTCCGCTGGGTCAGTTGAGCCACTCTGGCAAGCTGTTCGGGAGTGGGTTCTGCGATCTGAACGTCTAAGTTCAAGCTTTCCAGAAACGATTCTAGGGTGAGAAAGGAGGTTCGTAACTGTTCCCTTTGGACGTTTTGCTTGTAGAGTTCAGTACGCTGTTTGTCTTCTCGCGTGATCTTTAGGCGATCGAATGCCCAAACGTGGCGCAGAAACTGAGGGATGTCCTCTGGCCGATCTGGCAGTTGGAGGGTGAGGACTTCTGGGCAGTTTGCCTGCACCTCTGCACATTCTACAGGGTTGTCATCGATAAAAATGAAGCTATCCAGCCCTAGATTGAGTTCTTGCGCCAGCGCCTTGAGGTTATCCGCTTTGCTCTGCCAGTTGATGCGCCAGGAGACGATGTGTTCCCGGTGCAGAGGCATATCGCTGCGGCGATCAAAAACTTCGATCACATCGGCTTCACTATTTTTACTGCACAGGCACAGGAGCATCCCCGCCTCGTGCTGTGCCACCATAAATTTTTGAAGGGCTTGCCAAGGAGGATCGAGGGTAATGCCCAAGGCTCCATCTTCTCCACAAACCCCGTTCCACAGGGTGCGATCGCAGTCGAGGGCAATAACTTTATACGGCTGCCTCAAAATCGCACTGATCTTGCGAGTGACGATCGTCCCTAGGGCTGTGTAGAACATAGGGGTGTAAGGAACGTGACCAACCTTGTTTCTGTAGGGATCGTCGTAGTCGGTTACGGGATAAATGGTCGAGATTTCGGCAGCGGTCACGAGATAAACGCTACTGATAGGTTCTAAGGCGATCTTGATCGCGGCTTCCATCGCCTGCAAGAAAGCCTGCCACTGCGAATCCTGCATCGCGGCTTCAGACGCGGGACAGATACAGACCAAGTAGGGGATTGAGGATCGTTCCGTGGCTGAGTGAAACGCGATCGCCAGTTCCTGGATATTTCTCTCAATCCCCTGTTTCGCCGCTTCCGAAAGCGGTGACTTCACCTCCGTTCTCCTGTCAGCATTCGGCTCCCAATCTTCTAAGCGCACCAGCACCACATTGATGCCCTTTTGATTTTGCAACAGCAAGCTGGTGGGATCGAGTAATTGTTGGAAGACTTGACTATACGGCGCAAACTCTATACTTAATGGGTGATCGAGTCGATCCGCCCAAAACCGGAGAGACTCCTGCACTGGCTCTGCGGTGAACGTCGCTGCGATCACAAGGGTGAACGGAGACACTGGCTCTAACGCAGGACTCTCTCGATCACGATTTGACTGACTGACATAGATAGACACTCTGTTGTCTGCTGAATTGTACATAAGCTTCTGGCCTCAATGCTCTACATATCTCTTTAACACTTAAGAGGCACACAGATGTGCACCCCTAATGGTGAATTCTTTTTTTGCAAGAAGTACTCTGGAAGCAAATTTGAATTCTTTGATACAACTATAGCCAACCATCCGCGAATTTCTATGGGTAACCTCACCTTATGATTATGCTGATATGCTTCATGAGAAACTTTATGAGAAACAAAGCCTGCTAGTTTTGAGTGCAGTCCCTTTTCCAGTTGGATTGATGCAGATTTCTTGATACCAACTCTGCTAGATGAGCTAGTCCCAGCTCCTAAATGCGAGCGATCTAATTTAATATCCAGTACAGGCAGCTCGTCACCAAGCTTTTGAAGCCAATATGCTTCTAAATCATCCTTCTTGACTGGCTGTTCTGTTGTCTCTATACCTGCATCTGTCATTTAGAGTACCTCTATAGCTTTCTTGCCAAAGATGGATATTATTTTTTAAGCATTTAATTTTTCCTGGTGATCGCTTTGTCGTCTTTCATCATCTAAGTCCATCATGATCGTGCTAGGTGCCACCGCAATTGACTCTCTGAGTACAACTTTATAGACGGTCTTGAGCAATATTTGAAAATCTAACCATAAAGACCAATTTTCAACGTAAAAAACATCTAAAGCTAACCTTTCATTCCAAGCAAGTTCATTTCTACCGTTAACCTGTGCCAGTCCTGTAATGCCTGGTAGCACGTCGTGACGCTTTAATTCTCGCTCAGAGTAGTAAGGTAAATATCTCGGTACCAATGGTCTTGGTCCGACCAAGCTCATATCTCCCTTTAAAACATTCCAAAGTTGAGGCAGTTCATCCAGGCTGGTTTTGCGCAGAAATATCCCAACAGCTGTGAGGCGCTGTTCGTCAGGTAAGAGATTACCATCAACATCGCATTCACCAGTCATAGTGCGAAATTTGTAGAAGTTAAAAATGCGCCCCCCTTTGCCAGGGCGTGGTTGGGTGAAAACGATCGGCGCACCCATCCTGGTATATACGGCAATTGCCGCAACTAGCAGCAGGGGGGAAAAAGTGATCGCCGCGATCGCTGCGATGAATCTGTCTAATATATATTTAATTATTTTGCTAGCTCTAGTGAAAAGACTTCTAGAAGGAAACTTAGCATTCATTATGATATTTCATCTGACATGAAACTTAAAAGTTGATTGACAAAGATAACTAAATTTTATCCTAAATTTTGTCTTGGTAGGTAGAGCTGAAATCCTGAGATGTATAACCAGCAGCAAGTCACAAATGGGTATTCTCTTTCACGTTGCCTAAGTCCCGATCGAGTTAACTTGAGAACTACTTTAGTTGTTATTTTACCGGATTAATTAGCTTCGTTTAAGTGAGGGTTTAAACCTGCTCCAGTTTCTCCAGTCGCGAGCCAAAGCACTGAACGCAGGGAGTCACGGATAGTTTTTAGCGGCGACTCTGGGGAATCGCCGGAAGGTACACCAACCGGGGTTGTAGTAATTCCTCTACTGCCAAAGACTACAGATGCGATCGCCCGCGATCTAGTCATGTGAAACTCATTAGTAACTAGGTAAACATGTTGAATACGTTGAGCTGCTAGATCGTCAACAAGGGTCGTGAAGTGTGTCACCGTATCCGTTGCGCGTAAATCGAATATAACTTTCGCGTCAGGAACTCCTGCCTGTTGAAAAATAGGCTTGAACCTTAGGCTGCAGGCTCCAGAATACCAAATCTTTAAATCTGGATGGGATTTCCAGAAATTAATGGCAAAATCGACTCTGTCTTGTCTCCCACCGCAGAGGAGCATGATCGCCTGAGGCTCTGGGTTTTGATTAAAGGCAATTGCTAAGCGAATAGGAATGATACTAGCAATTGCGATCGCACCGGTGACTCCTATGACTATTAACGTCTTCTTAGACTTAAGAATTTCAAACTTGTTCATTGGGGTAAATAGTTCGCCAATCTAGGCTAATAGGTGAATCTAATTAAATGAATCAATCGAGAACCTTATGGTTACAAGATGCGCGCGTTAGCATGGACTTGAGTCTCACTGCTTCCCGATACGAGAGACTTGCCGATCATTCCCTGAATATTGCAGCATCAAAATCGCTGGAAATGCTTCCTCCAGTAATCACTAAATTGTTGTTATTAGCTGGATCGTCTCTTCTTAAATAAATTGCATAAGTCGTATCAGATGGAATGACATTGCCATCTACCTTGAAATTACTGTTGATAAATCTCAGAGTTTGGTCGCGTTTATTACTATTAAACTGCCACCAAACATCTAGACCAAGAAATTGAGATGGATTGCTGGACTCTTTTCTAGTCACATAAATATCGCAGTTCTCAAAAGTAATATCATTCGGGAATAAAATCCTATTGCTATAGGTATCTGCTCCACCAACTTTGAAGGTTGAGTTGGTAAATTTCATGGCTGAATTCCGGTCGAAAAGATTAAATGGTGCATCTGCAAAAATGTTATTGCCAAAGACAGTCGATCCACCTCGCACTGCAATATCAAACTTTCCACCAATATTCAGACCATCCAGCTTCACGTCAACCTTCCACGTACCACCATAGCCTTGCCCATCCGTCTCAATATCAATCCCCGTAGGATCGATACTACCACTGGTTGTAAGATTAGTCACCTCAGCAGATGAATTTCCTCCAGTTAGCACAAAGCCCCCACGGAAAACATTTATAGCCTGGTTGTTATTTGCCCTAACATCTACGTTGGTATATACAGAGATTCCATCCGCAACCCCATTTAGGAAGGTGGAATCTTCAACGACTGCTTTTAACTTTCCAGGAGTAGCCGGGTTGCCCGCCAAGAACAATAAATGCGCCTGCTCCAATTCATGGTTTTGATAAGAACCTTGATTCTGGCTGTTCCCATCAAATGTCAAACCCTTGATAACTAATGGTCCTGAGTCTTGCTCCCCTGTGTACAGAGTTGTGAAAGTTCTCGTCCATTTATCCTGATTTGCGGGTCTTTTGATGGTTGCCCCATAACCCTGATAGGTAATATTATCCCTTATATTAACTGATGTAACCACATACGTGCCGGGAGAGAATAAAACCACTCCCCCCCCTCCGCTATATGTTGCGTCAATCGCCCGCTGGATAGCTTGGGTATCGTCAGCAATGCCATCGCCAACAGCACCAAAATCTCTGACATTAACTGATGCTACGGTTGGTTCACCATCAACTGCCAACGTACGAGATGCTGCTGTTAATGGATCTCCAAATTCGGGAGTTACTAAAGGACTTGCCGTAGCAATACCTGTAATTGGATCGCTACCATTGCTATTAGTGCGATTGTCTTCAACCAACCCCAAAGCTGCCATATTAGAAATGCTTGGACTGGGAATCTCAGAGGTTGGCAGTGATTCGTTAGGTAAAAGCGGAGCAAAGTTAACCGCCGCCATTATCATGCGATCGCTTAGCTGACTTAAGGTTAGTTGTGTTGGGTCTACAGTTTGATACGTATCTATCATGCCTGGAAGGTTAGAAGAGTTTATTTCAAAGTTTTCCATACTTTTTCACAAAATTATTGGCACTATTTATAGTCAGGAATTATGCACTTCATATTTTCAGAGTCTCAATATTCCAAAGGAAAGATCGTTTGAGTTGCAGCCTTCCCAATAATTACCGATCCATCCAAATTCCAGAATTCAACTGTTATTGCAGTTTTCACATACTTGCGCATACCTTCTAACTAACTAACTGTGCTGATTTGTACTGCTATACCTATGAGGTCGCTTTACCCGCACTAAATATAGCAACAGACTTATGTTAGTACGTAAAACTAGAGCTATTGGATTTAAATTGGTTAGCTGAGATCTTGCACCATGATCAGCAACCTGATTTATTGCAATCAACTAAGCTTCAAACCCTTGATTTATCGTTGACTGGTGCAAGATCTGCGAGATCTCGGATATATCAATCACTAGAGCTGAGTGCAAATAAATAAAGAGTAACAGATTCACTCCTACCGGGGTAGTCAATTTTTTCTAGCAGTGCATATTTTTGCTTTAATCTAGACAAAAACTTATTAGTGAGGCTGAATCTCATGCTTCCCACATCACTTATGGTTTGACTCGCTTGAATAAGAGCCAATTTTCGGTAACCTTTCTGGATCTCATCTTGAATACGTTGTTCTGTATCTAATATCAATCTTGGATTCGCCCATATTTCTGCATAGTTTCTAGGGCTGAATATCTCTGGCTTATGCCAACGAGCAAATCCGTGGAATTGAACCGGTTGCTCTGCCAATCCGTAGAATTGAACCGGTTGCTGTGTCAAGTAATAACCGAATGTAGGACCAAAATAATCAGGACTAAGGATATATAAGGTCTTTTCCTGATGTTTACTTTCCATATCAGCAACCAGTGACCTTATTCCAGATTTATTGATATTTCCTAGGGAAAAAGCGAATTTTGTACTAGGTAAAACAAGTAAGATAACAAGCAATATCAGCGTTGCCCATCGCATAAACCGATTCCACTGACCAGTCCACCGGCGATCGATATACTGGAACAGAGCAATCAAGCAACTACCGTAGAACGCCCAGGCAATAGGTGTAAAGGGAAATATATAACCTCCATAGCCGTAGCCAAGGGCTGCTAGGATGCCGGCGAGCAATATTAAGCTCACACCCAAGATAAATGTATATATCTTGGGGAGTGTGTTCCATTTACAAAAGGATTGCCTAGCGTAAGCATAGAGTTTTTTTATTTTGAAACCCAAGCCTAACAAAACAAACAAAAGAAGGTATATTTTTTCGTGCGCTCCCATCTGGAAGGGTAGTGTATAAGCAATATTTTCAAATAATAATTTAGGTCTCATCCACCAAGGTTGTTTGTCTATCCAAGGAGTGCCAGTATACAGATGTGTCAAGAAAACTTGCAACCATGGAGTAAATAGCAAAAAGATGATTCCAAAGGCTATCGCAAATGGCATCAGTTGGATATTTACCGCATGATACCACAGCAAATACAGAGTAATTATGGCCAAGCTACCAACCAGCAACAACCCTGTGTACTGGACATAAAGTAGCAGATCCGCACAAAGTACAAACCCTAGTAAATACCAGGTCTGGTATTTACTAGTAAGAGCTTTACAATATAGAAGTACCACTAAGCAACATAGTAAAGCTGCTAGGGTATATGGTCGAGCCTCCTGAGAATAATAAACGGCATCTGGTGCAAACGTAGCGATAGTAGCAGCAATCACTCCCACTCTAAGTGAGCCAGCTAATCTGCCTAAGGCATAGGAAGCAGGAATTAGCAATAATCCAAAGAATAACGCTGGCACTTTAAATAATACTTCCTGTGCTCCAAACCACTGTATCCACTGGTGCATAATCAAGTAAAATCCGGGAGGATTAAGTTCACTGTAGATAACAGTCTTAATCATTTCCCCCAAATCGGTTGGAAGCGCATCAAAATAAGTAGATGCTTCATCCCTCCACAGACCTAGGTAGAGACTAAGTAAACGCAACAGAAGTCCGACTAGCACCAAACTAATTATTAGAAAAGGTGGTCGCTTAATGCCCTCAGCAATCGGCAACCAAATCGTTTTATTGGGCACAGTACCTCGCCTTTTGCATTCTGACACCGGAGACATCCTCCTTGTCCTAATCTTTGGACTTCATTTTATTTCACTTAGTTGAGAAACTCAAACTGCGTTAGAACTTGCGACATGTAAGATTCGGATTATTGCTTAAATACACTAACTTTGAATTCTGTTGAAATAGATCCTCCATTAATTTGTAGAATATTATTGTTTTCTTGAGAATCGGGTCGCAAGTATATTGCATACGTTAGATCTGAGCTTTGGATGTTAGTATCGACCTTGAAACGACAATTATTGAAAACTAATGACTGGTTGCGTTGAGTGCCAGCGATTGGATGCTGCCACCAAATATCGAGGCCAAAAAATTGAGATGGATTGTCAGTTTCCTTTCTAGTCACATAAATATCGCAGTTTTCAAAAGTAATATCAGATGGAAATACTATTCTATTACTAAAAGTATCAGCTCCACCAACTTTGAACGTAGAGTTGCTAAATTTCATAGTTGAATTCAAGCTAAAAAGATTGAAAGGTGCATCTGCTGAAATATTGTCGCCAATAACAGTTGAGCCATCTAACACTCCAACGTCAAACTTCCCATCAATCAAACTAAGTTCCTCAAACTTTAGATCGACTTTATATGTATCTCCATACCCCTTAGCATCCACCTCAATATCAATTCCAGTGGGATCGTTTTTGCCACTTGTTTGTAGCTTAGTTACTTTGGCAGATGTATATCCTCCCGTCAAGACAAAACCGCCGCGAAAAACGTTAATGGCTTGATTGTTATATGCCTTAATATCTACATTAGTATATATGGAAATTCCATCCGCAACCCCATTTTGGAAGGTGCAATCTTCAACGAAGGCTTGTAGTCTTCCTGGTAATTTTGAGTTGCCTACCAAAAACAATAAATGTGCTTGCTCTAATTCGAATTTTTTATATCCACCTTGATGTTGGCTGTTGCCATCAAAAACTAGTCCCTTAATTATTAAGGGGGGAGAGTCAAGTTCGCCAGCATACATACTTCTATCAGTAGTGAAGGTTCTCGTCCATTTACCTTGATTTGCGGGTCTTTTGATAGTTGCTCCGTAGCCCTGATAGGTAATATTTTCTCTAATATCCACTGAGGTGACTATATATACACCGGGAGGGAATAAAATCACCCCACCTCCTCGGCTATAAATTGTATTAATTGCTTTCTGTATAGCTATTGTGTCGTCGGTAGTGCCATCGCCAATTGCTCCAACATCTTTTACATTAATTATAGATTTGCGATCATTGTCAACAATTGTATAAGTGAATAAGGAATTCTCGCCGAGAGTTGCATTATTTGGATTTAATAGCTGAATCTGAATGGTTTCATCAACTTCGTTGATGGCATCATCAACAATCGAGATGGAAATATTCTTAGCGATCTCACCTGGTTCAAAAGTTAGCATAGTAGGAGGAAGAATGTAGTCCGCACCACTACCGAGGTCTGTATCGCTGGCCGTACTATCCTTAGTTACTGCGTACTCTAAAGTTACCGTTTGACTAGAAGGAGCATTCAGTTTCACAGTCAAGTTGGCCGTGGAAACTGTTTCGTTACCGCTAGCAGCACGTAACTCAAATGACACTCTGACATGAGGATGAACTATAGCTGGCTGTGCATGCATGCATTGAGTAACTATTACACCCAAAAAAACTAAGGGAAGCAAAACCATAGCCTGGAAAAGACGATGAGTATTGTTGTGTTTTCTATTACGTAACATTACCGTTAGATAACTTGCGCTAGATGTTTGCTTGTGACCCTGCTTCCCTAATATCTGATGCAGGATTAGGAACCGATAATCTTTTTTCTGCTAAAAGCTTCACGTACTCTTGATAAAAAGCTTCCCAGATAGCTTCTTGTCGAAATTCCCGAAGAACGCGATCGCGCCCTGCCTGCCCGTGTTGCTGTCGCAACTCTGGATCGTGCAAATATGTCCGAATTGCTTTTGCCAATGCCTGTGCATCACGGGGTGGCACAAGTATTCCCGTAACATCGTCTTGCACTGCATCAATACAGCCAGGGATGAGTGTGGCTACAACCGGCAACTGCATCGCTGCGGCTTCTAACGGAGTGTTTGGAAAACCCTCACGATAGGTGGGTAGGGTCAAGATGTCCATAGCTGTATAGAGAGGTGGCGTGTCCCAATCCATACCAGCCAGATGAATACGAGAATCTCCTCTGAGTAAATGCTCTACATCCTGTGGTACTGGATCTTGTGGTTCAAAGGGGCCAACTATTAACAGGTGGAGCATGGGAAACTCTTGCCGTAGAGTTTCCCATGCTCCTATCAGTTCAGCTATACCCTTATCGCGAACGATACGACCGACAAAGCCAACAACCACAGCATCATTGGGAATTCCATATTTCCTGCGTATTTCCTCTCGGACATGCGCTCCAATATGGTCTGGATTAAATCGACTGGTAGCATCCACACCATTGCTACTTCCTCCAAGCAACACTTTAATTTTCGATGCTGGGCAAAGCCCTTCAGAAATCGCTACCTCTCGAATGGAGTGACTGACACAATAGACTTGGTGAGCCAGCAAGCACGCTACTTTTTCACTCCACCAGAGCAGTAAGCGTTTGAAACCGGAGGCGGTCATGAAGGGCAAACCACGTATGTGATAGATACGAACTGGCGATCCAGCTAGCCATGCACCTATTGTTCCTAACAGTCCTCCCTTTGGAGTGCTAGCGTGAACTATCTGTGGCTCGATTTGCCTCAGATATTGCCAGATTTGAAATATGGAGAACAAATCTTGTACGGGAGTAATCCGTCGGGGCATTTCGACAGCATGAACGTTCACTTGCTCGCGGTCAGAAAATTTCAGTAAGAATTCCCCTGGAGAGGATAGAGCATGCACTTCAAAACCCATTAATTTCATGTATCTAACCTGCCCAGTAAGAAAACCAAGTGTTTCAGATACTGTTGTGATATGCAGTAGTTTTACTATTTGGGGATACTCAGCCATATGATTAGGTAGCAGTTTAATTTTTTCCTGTTAGCGTTCGCGAGCAAGTTTTAAATTCCGTAACGTTAGATCTGGTAATAAGACCGATACCATTTGACAAAGCGTTCAATCCCAATCTCTATAGGTGTGTTGGGTTTGAAGCCTACATCCTTGACGAGATCGTCAACATCGGCATAGGTAATAGGTACATCACCTGGTTGAATTGGCAGCATATTTTTTTGTGCTGCAATGCCTAAACAATCTTCTAGCACCTGAATAAAGCGCATCAATTCAACGGGTTGATTGTTCCCAATATTGTAAATTTTATACGGACTACTACTAGTAGCTGGATCTGGCACATGGCCTGACCAGGTAGGATTGGGCTCAGGGATTTTATCCATTACACGGACAACGCCTTCTACAATGTCATCAATATAGGTAAAATCCCGCTTCATTTTTCCGTAATTAAAGACATTAATTGGTTGATTTTCTAAAATTGCCTTGGTAAACAGGAATAGCGCCATATCCGGACGCCCCCAAGGACCATAAACAGTGAAGAAACGCAGTCCAGTAGTTGGCAGGCCATATAAATGGCTGTAGTTATGCGCCATTAGTTCGTTAGCTTTTTTGGTGGCAGCATACAGACTGACTGGATGGTCTACATTATCATGAACGGAAAACGGAGTCTTGGTGTTAGCACCGTAGACCGAACTTGAAGAAGCAAAAACCAGGTGCTTTACTGCCGAGTGACGGCAACCTTCTAGAACATTGACAAAACCAACTAGGTTGCTATCAACATAAGCATGGGGGTTCTCTAATGAGTAACGGACGCCAGCTTGGGCTGCTAAGTTAACCACTACATCGAAGTGTTGCTCGGCAAACAGACGTGCTATACCTGCAGAGTCCGCTAGATCTAATTTGCAAAAATTGAAGGTTGGTTTTCCTTCTAATTGAACTAAGCGGTTTTTTTTGAGAGAGACATCATAGTAATCATTCAGGTTATCCAGTCCGAAGACCTCATCACCTCTACTCAGTAGTCGTTGGCTGAGGTGAAAACCGATGAAACCTGCAGTGCCTGTCACTAAAACTTTAGCCATACCGTACTATAAGCTCCAATAGTGAATATTTGGTGGTATTGTTGCGGGAGCAAGAATGGATTTTATATCCATCAGTACTCCGCCAGGACGTAAGCAAGCAAGCAATTGCTCGCAGGGCATGTCTAAGTAATCTCGATGACTAACAGCAAGGATAACTCCGTCAAGATTGGATAGATCCTGCCAGTCTCCCAACTGAATCCCGTATTCCTCTTGTGCCTCATGATTGTCTGCTAATGGATCGTGTACTAGAGGACTAATGCTGTATTGATTCAATTCCGTTACGATATCTGGTACGCGACTATTACGTATGTCCGGTACGTTTTCCTTAAATGTTAGTCCCAAAATACCTATTCGTGCCTTCTTAATCGGTAAGTTAGCTTCCACCAATAGCTTAACCATGCGCTGACCGATGTAAGCTCCCATGCCATCATTAATTCGACGACCAGCTAAAATAACTTCAGGATAATACCTCAGTTCTTCTGCCTTGGTAGTTAGATAATATGGATCGACACCAATGCAATGCCCCCCAACAAGTCCTGGGGTGAAAGGCAAGAAATTCCATTTGGTGTTTGCCGCTGCTAAAACATCGCGCGTGCGTATGTCAAGGCGATCGCAGATAAGAGCTATTTCATTCATTAGAGCGATGTTTAAGTCTCGCTGGGTATTCTCAATAGCTTTAGCAGTCTCCGCCACTTTAATAGATTGGGCGCGATAGACACCGGCATCGACAATAGTGGCATAAACTCCGGCAACTCGTTCTAAGGTCTCAGCATCCTCACCTGCAACCACTTTGACAATTTTTTCTAGAGTATGCTCCTTATCACCTGGGTTAATTCGCTCTGGAGAGTAACCCAGTTTAAAATCGGTACCCTGCCGCAAACCTGAAGTCTTTGCCAAAACTGGCCCGCAGATATCCTCTGTCACCCCTGGGTAGACTGTAGATTCATACACCACGATCGCGCCAGGTTTTAGCACTTTCCCAATTAGTTCGGATGCTTTAATCAGGATGGTAAGATCGGGGCTGTGATTGCGGTCAATTGGAGTTGGTACGGCAACGACAAAAAAACTTGCATCTGCTAGATCGTTCGGATCTGAAACGATCTTAAGGCGAGTAGATTTCAACTCATCAGTGGAGACTTCACCCGTACGATCGATCCCTTGTTTCAAACTTTCAACTTTCTCTACATTGATATCAAAACCAATGACGTTAGGGAATTTTCGTGCAAATGCCAAGGCAACGGGTAGACCAACGTAACCAAGCCCAATAATTGCAATGTATTCACTCATAACTCATCCACAATAGTTTTTACTTCGATCTTTTTGATTTTTAAAGTGTTTACCTTTCGACTTGCTGGACATTGACTTTTGTAAGCACTTGGCTTCTTAGCCATAGATAGAATTACTGTCCCTATAGCTTTATTTATCCTTTATGCGTAGCAGATAATTCTGGTATAATAGCATCGTTTTTTTTGGTGGTGTCCCAAACCTGTAGATCAAGCTTTCGCGAAAGTTGTGCTGGTTGCTTTGCAGAGGTCCTGTCCACAGATCTGGAGCATTACCCGTTTTTTTCTAACCATGCCTGGAACATCAGCACATCCCACAAATGGTATTGCCAGTTGCGATCACCTGAAAGATGCTCTGCCCACTTCTGGCGAATGGGCAGTGGATTAAAAAATCCTTCTCTGCGCAACCGTCCCTCATCTAGAAGTGACTCTGCCCAGTCCCGCAAAGGGCCACGTAGCCAGCTTTCTATAGGAATACCGAATCCCGCCTTGGGACGCTCGATCAAGTTTTCTGGTACGTACTTGTACAAAATCTGACGCAATAGCCATTTACCCTGGCCGTCGCGAATTTTCATAGATAGAGGCATTTTCCAGGCAAATTCTATAATGCGATGATCTAGTAATGGCATTCGACCTTCCAAACTTACACCCATACTGGCTCGATCTACTTTGGCAAGAATATCGTCAGGCAAGTAAGTTACCGTGTCCAGATACATCATGCGTTCGGTAAAGTCAGATAATTGCGCCCATTTGTGGCGATCACTGACAGTTGTCGGAGGCTCCACTCCACCTACTACTACCGCTGCTGGATCTTTCCAGTGGGAAACCAGACCCTCGTACATAGCATCGGGATTGGGAACTCCAAAAACCTCGGCAAGTTTATGCAAGTTGTTGCCAGGAATGGATTGTTTAAGTTTGCTTGGGAGGAAAGTATTGAGGCTATTAAAAAGACGATCCCAAGTTGGCGGTGATATGCTCGTTATGCCTCGCGCTGCAGTCTCTCGAAGCATCGCGGGTATCCAACTTGTCTTCTGCCAAATCCTACGTCCCCAAAAATAGCGATTGTATCCAGCAAAGATTTCGTCGCCGCCATCGCCTGAAAGACTAACCGTTACATGCTGCTTAGCTAACTGAGACACTAAAAAAGTAGGTACTTGGGAGGAATCTGAAAAAGGTTCATCGTACAGGGTTGGTAGTTTGGGAATGACAGCAAGAGCCTCTGCTGGGGTCACGTAAAGTTCTGTGTGGTCTGTACCCAAGTGCCGAGCCACCTCCTTGGCATATTGTGCTTCATTGTATACATCTTCATACAGACCAATGGTAAACGTCTTTACTGGTTGGCTGCTTTGAGCCTGCATCAAAGCTACCACTGTGGAGGAATCAATACCACCCGACAGGAAAGCACCCAACGGCACATCAGCAACCATTCGAAGGCCCACCGCCTCTCGAAGTAGCCCCTCCATTTGCGTTACTGCTTCAGTTTCTCCCCCCAAAAATGGTTCAGCAACACCCGATTCTGCTGCTTCCTTGACAGACCAGTAGGGTACGGGCACTGGACGAGCATCTTGGCTGTTCCAAGTGAGGACTGTGCCAGGAGGTAACTTGTAAATATTTTTGTAGATCGAATAAGGGGCTGGGATGCAGTTAAACCGAAGAAACAGCGTCAAAGCATTTCGGTCGATTTCAGCTCGGAAATAAGGGCAAGCTCTCAGGGCTTTTAACTCGGAGCCAAACAGAAAAATTTGCCCCATCCAGCCATAATAGAGAGGCTTTTCACCTATCCGATCGCGCCCTAAATGCAATAATCGCTCCTGCCGATCCCAGAGCGCAAAGGCAAACATACCATTGAAGCGTTTGACAGATCGCTCCAGTCCCCATTCGCTAAAGCTAGCCAGCATCACCTCAGTGTCGGAGTGTCCCCGAAAGCGATACCCCAACCTTTCCAACTCGCGTCGCAACTCTAAAAAGTTGTAAAGCTCTCCATTAAACACGAGTACGTAGCGATCGTTTGCAGACAACATCGGCTGATGCCCCTCAGGCGAGATATCAATAATCGCCAACCGTCGATGCCCCAATGCAACATGATTTTGGGTATCTACCCACGAGCCCCCATCATCTGGTCCGCGATGATGAAGGGTATTGGACATATTTTGGACAACCGCTTTCATCTGTTCGACCGACATTTGCCGAGAGGCATCAATAAAACCAGCTAGACCGCACATTTTGTTAGTACCTCAGGAATTTCGGATGAATTTTTCTGTCTGGCTAATGGGACGATTGGCAGGATATCTTCCTGGCAATCGTTGTATGCTCAAGCCAGCTAGCGACACCAAATAAAACCAAAAAATAGGATGGCGTAAAACATAATGAAAGCTACAAAAGGCTATTAAACCAATAAGGGCAGAAAGTGGAATAAACGACCTGCTTCGCCAAGCATTCCAACCTATCCATGCCAATAAAGCAAAGAAGGCTATTAATCCAATAATTCCAGCACTTCCCCCCCAGTCAATAAAAGTATTGTGCGACTCAAAATCTAAAAACGGCCCATCTAAACCTGAATGAGAACCAGGACCAACACCAAAAAGGGGAGATCGGAATATCGCTTCTGCTCCATTTATCCAAACTTTAACACGACCAGATCCCTGAGCGCCTTTGTCATAGGAACTAGATACATCAGCCCTTAATTGCCCGTAAAAAAGAACGCCAACTAGTAACATTATACAAGTCACAAATATAAATAAAGCGACTTTGTTAATAGCTGTTAAAGATTGAGTCGCACTTTCCACAAATAAATATTTATAAGCAAGCTTATAAATATTAAAAACCACAATCAGGATACCTCCCGTTGCCCAACCCAGCATTAGAGCATCAGAATCCGTAGATATACCAATTATCAAAGAGCCGGCTATTAGAAATGCACACCACAGCTTCAGACTACTTTTATTAGTCTGATTTAGTAAGTGTAAAGCTAAAAAAGGAACCGCACTAACTAACAGTGCTATTTGATTTGGATTAGTAGACCAACCTGAGAACCTGATACCGCCGTACCAAGGATTAATAAATGGAGTGAGTTGAGGAAACGCGAACAAGATCGCTAAAGGAACTATACTCAACGAAAGAACAAATAGAATAATTCTGTTTAGGTGTTTTTTTAAGTCTATGGAGATACTCAACAATATAAAAAACACAAAGGAAAGCAAAAAAGCAATTGCATCGTAATAAGAATTAGCAGAAGCTATCCCACTGAACTCTCCGATCAAAAGACCCAATGCCAGACAGATGAAAGAAGCGATCCAAAACAGGAAAATTGCCCTAGTAATTGGTGTTATTAAGTAACGGCCAGAAAGCCATAGTCTGATGCTTGCAATTAGGATCCAGACAGACAAAATAGCCTCTCCCGGACCGAGGGGGAAGCCTGCAGGTCGTAGTTTGGATGCGGTTGTGAGCACAATTCCCGCTGCTATCCAGAGCATCTCCCAGTTATTCGTTGCTACCATCTGTTCACTTGATAGGTTTTAAACATCTCCGCATTTCTCTAATGCGTTAAAACAGCTAGCATCTTTACTGCTACATTCAGACCAAACTCGCCTCCATTGACTTAGATTTACAGCATCCAACGGAACGCCCAAGCGATGCCTCAGAATCTTAAAATTCAACCCTGTAGTAATAGCAAATATGTCTAAGAAAGCTTTTGCTGCCTGCTCTACTACCCCAAAAGCAAATAAATAATCGTTTTCAACAAAAGCCCTCTCAAGTATAGCAAAAGATTGATGATATCTGCCGCTTAGGGTCTTTTTAAGCGATAAAGATGCGATGCGATACCCAAACAAGATGTCAGGTAGGCAGGCAAATCGACTAGTTTCATAGGTTCGAAGCAACAAATCATAATCTTCCATTCTAATTGCATTTACTCGATATTGATGAGTACGAAACCACTCAATCTTACCCACCCATGTCGGATGTGACATCATAGGGAAGCCTGACCAAGGACGTCGACATATCTCGGCATGACCTCTTATATCTGTTAAGGAACTCTTACCCTTGGGATTACCGCATGCGTCAAATACAATCAGTCCTGTTGCCAAAAGATCGATGTCTTGATTTGCCTCCAAATAATCTATCTGAACTTGTAATCGTTCTGGGTAAGAAATGTCATCACCATCCATTCGCGCAAAATATTTCCCGCTACTCATATCAATAGCCTGATTTAAGCGACAAGGAAGATTCATATGCAAACCATCAGAAACAACCTTGATCCGCGGGTCTTTAAAGCTCTGAGCAATAAGTAATGTCCTATCTGTAGAACCATCATCAATCATAATTAATTCCCAGTTACTGTAAGTTTGATTCAAGATCGAGCGGATTGCGGAGCCTAACGTTTTTTCGCAATTCAGGACGGCCATACCAATACTAACAAGTGGTTCCATGCTATACACCTACACTTAATCCCACGTTTTCCAGAATTAAATTCATGTATTGTTTTACAGATATCTTAATGTTGAATGGACTTAACTCCACGACTGATAAAGCCTCAGACTGAGTAGTAGCAGACACTGCGCTACGCTGAGTCAAAAGCACCTCAGCCCACTTTGAAGCCGATTGCGATAGGCTTACTCGTCGTACTAGAGGTTTGACTACATCCGCTTCCTCTGTCACAACATCAGAAAAAATACAAGATAGTCCTGCTGCCTGTGCCTCAAGCAACACCAGAGGCAACCCTTCGTAGAGAGAAGGGAGGAGGAATATATCCATCGCACCCTGCATCAATTTTTGGACATCCGGTCGGGAACCTGCAAAGATGACATGGTTAGTTAACCCCATCTGAGCAATCTTATCCTCAATATTTCGACGTAGGGAACCATCACCCACCAATAAAAGGCACATCCTGGGTTCTCGTCTGGCAACTTCTGCCGCAATATCCAAGAGAAAACTGTGATTTTTTTGCTCGTGAAATCTGCCAACGTGACCTATTACAAAAGCATCCGCAGGTATACCTAATTCTGAGCGAACGGCAACTGGATCGATATAATCCCGAAATAGATTCAGATCGATGCCACAGTAAAGAAGCTGCCAACGCGAATCGCTCTGCCAGGCTGAGCCGAATAGATCTACTGCTGCCTGACGGCTACATGCCAGGCCAGTTGTCGCATAGCGAGCGATCCACCATTTCATTAAAGCTAGATAGAAGCGTCGATACAATCCTTTATTAGAGAGAAGCTGAGAAGTATCGGTATGGCTGTGGGCAATCCGGATAGGTACACCTGCTTGCTTTGCTAAGCGGAGAACGTAACCGCTAAAGTGATGGACGTGGCTGTGAACAACATCAAAGGGACCGTATTCGCGCAAAATCTGTTTAAAATTGGCAGCATACTGCCAAGGCCGTGATAGATCGAGGCAGGGAATAATTCTACTTCCAAGGGTGCGAAATTCTTCACTGTAAGCACCGGGCTGCGGGGTGTGGACCAGAAAGTCCATTTGAAAGGATTCGCGATCGATCTGGCGTAGGATGTCCAGCAACCACGTTTCAATACCACCTCGATTCATGACGTGAGCAACGTGGAGAATGCGAATTGACTTCTGATTAGTCAACCTATGGTTCTTCGCCACCTGAATATCTGTTTCCGTAGAGCGCATTGACAATAACTCCAAAACTCAAGCACGTGTATACAAAGGCTGAAATAATCAGTGCGATCGCCGCCCCTTGCAACCCCCGACTTGGAACTAACCAGAGGCAAGCTATAGCTACGATAGTGGCAACTGATGCATATAAAGGCAACTGGACTAGGAAGTATCTGGTTGCTGTCATTCCATAACCCAGGAAGGCTGACATATAGTTCACTGCTGCAGCTACCATCAGATAGACCAACAAATCTTGATGTTGGGCATATTCAATGCCATAGAGAAGCGTCAAGAGTTCCCGTCCAGCAACAAGAGATATTAACAGACCAGCGATCCCCAACAAAGCGCCAATTCCAACTAATTTGAGAAGAAGCGTACGAAAAGTGCTTCTATTTCCTGCTGCGTAGTATTTCGCTAGCCGTGGATTGGCAGACTGCGCCAGTGGACTGACAACCATCAAACCTGCCGTCATTAGATAAGCTAGGGCAGAAAAGATGCCCAATTCTCTCTCACCCAAATATCGCTCAATAAAATAGCGAGGGATATTCGCGTTTAACGAAACTAGCATCATCACGAAACCCATTGGCAAAGCTAGCAATGACAACTTCTTCATAGTTTGGAGATGCCATCGAGGTTGCAGCGCGTCTAGGGTGCGTTTTCTCGAACCACTAAACTGGGAAGTTTGGAGGCGATCGATTGCCCAAATGCCGCTACGCAGGTCATAACCAAAAACTACCAAAGCCCAAGCAACTGCTAACCCCACTGCTCCCCATACAACACCACCGGATAGGTAAACCCCTATACCAAGCAGAAGCAACGACAGAGGACCTTTAATCATTAGCGAGATGGCAATGCGATCCATGCGTTCATTCTGCTGAAGCAGTCCATAAAACACATCACCGATCGACTCAAATGCCTTGGCCAAACCTACTAGCAAGATAACTAATGAAGTCTCCCAACGGTATCCTGCTGCAAACGTAACTGCTACGATAATTAGAAGCGCTATGCTGGTTGAAACAGTTCGCAAGCCCAAGTAATCACCAAATAGATACTGGTGCTTGGCATCAGTCACCAGGATATCTCGCAGTGCGAGATTTGTAAACATCATGATGGGTGATGTCACCGCAAACCCCAGTGTAAACTGACCGACCATTTCAGGGCTACCAAGTTTCGCTATCACCACCAACATACCCCACTGGCAAGCTGCATAGACGAGATTGCCAGTGAACGTCCAAGAAAAGTTGCGGCGCAGCGTCAATGGCTTGAGGTTTCTCATATGTTCTGAAGAACCGATTTTTGTTTACTCACAGTTTAAAATTCAGTTCGATGTAAATCATCTTCGGGGTAAGGCAGAAGCAAGTAACTATATTAAATCACTAAAACTGATGGTAGAAGGAACAATGTTTTCACATCTTCTCCTTCTACTGGTTTTGAGAAAAAGAAGCCCTGTCCATATTTGAATTTCAGCGTTTTGAGTTGAGCAGTTTGTCCTAATGTTTCCACTCCTGCCGCAGTTATATCTATGCCTAGGTCGCGAGCTGTTTTTATAACTGCCTGAATGAATTCGAGGTCGGTACTGTTAGCATTTAAATGACTGACGAAAGAGCGATCGAACTTTAAGCTGTCAAACTTGCCATGGATCGAACCTTGCAGCTGTTGTAGGCCATTCAAAGATGCGTAGTCAATACCAAAATTGTCCATTTGCAGTGTAAGCCCTAAGGCTTTGAGTTGAGAGAGCACTGAAATCGTTGACTTAGGATCGGGATTTCCCCTAATAATGCTTTCCGAAATCTCTAGCCTCAAGCTGGAAGGAGCCAGGTTAACTTCCTGGAGAATTCTGTCGATCTGCGTAACTAAATCTGGTTGAAACAACTGTCTGCTAGAAAGGTTTACGCTGATGGTCATAAGAGTTTCAGAATGCGATTGCTTCTGCCACTCATTCATCTGACGGCAAGCTTCACTGATCGCCCACGAACCTATTGGAATAATCAATCCAGTTTCTTCTGCCACTGGTATAAACTCTGCTGGAGCAATTAGACCTTGCACGGGATGTTGCCAGCGCAGTAGAGCTTCAAAACCAGTAACATCTCCAGTTTCTAGAAGTACTATGGGTTGGTAATAAAGTCGAAATTCCTGACGATCTAATGCTAGTTGTAGATCTTTAGCATCACACGAGTCGTTATATAACTTTTCCAATACAGCTACATTGGGTTTAGCAATGGTAGATGGGATTCTAGCGTGTGAGTAGCAGGGAGTATAGCCCAATACCAGCTTTTCCAGTAAAAATACGATCAAACCAGCATCATTTTTAGCAGCTGCTTTACTCAGTGCTTCTACCTTTGCAATAAGATTTTCCGGCAGATTGCTACTGGCATTGCCCACGATAATAATTTTTTCATGCTGAGTACGTTCGTATTGCTCTCCAGGCAGAAACAGTTCTTCAAACAATTTTTCTCCTGGTCTAAGCCCAGTAAAAGCAATTTCAATGTCTTTACCTACCTCATAGCCTGAGAGATTAATGAGATCCTTTGCCAAGTCAACGATTTTGACTGGTTGTCCCATGTCCAACATAAACACTTCGCCACCGCGACTGAGAACTGAGGCTTGTAAGGTCAGTTGGACTGCCTCAGGAATTGTCATAAAATAACGGCGAATATCTGGGTGGGTAACAGTGATCGGGCCACCAGCAGCTATTTGCTGTTTGAAAGTAGGAACAACGCTACCCCTACTGCCAAGCACATTGCCAAAGCGTACCACAGCAAAATATCTTCCACTCGTTTGAGCAGCTTGCAACACCAACATTTCAGCAACTCGTTTACTTGCTCCCATCACGTTGGTTGGGTTAACTGCTTTATCCGTGGAAATCATGACAAATCGCTCGACATCATATTCCAAGGCTAGATCGAGTAAATTCTTTGTACCGAGGATATTATTTGTCATTGCTTCCGGTGGATTTAATTCCATCAGAGGCACATGTTTATGAGCAGCGGCATGGAAAACTACCTCAGGCCTGAATCGGTCAAAAGCATGCTCTAGTCTGGATAGATGTCTAATATCGCAAATGAAGGTAGTAAGTTTGGGTGTGTATCCTTGAGCTTCACCTTCTTTTTTAATCCCCTGCACAGTTCGTTCCAATTCTTGTTCGATGTTAAATATGGAATTTTCGCCTTTGCCCAGAAGTATTATTTCAGCAGGGTGGCACTTTAAAATTTGGCGACAAAGTTCGCTGCCAATCGATCCTCCTGCTCCTGTAATCAGGACTCTTTTTCCGCCTAATGATTGGGAAACCCTTTGAAAATTTGTTTGTATGGGTTCGCGTCTAAGCAGATCTTCAATTTGAATATCTCGAATGCTTTCTAACTTCGCTCGACCGCTGAGGATTTCATGTATCCCTGGCAAAGTACTGGTTTGAGCTTCGGTAGTTTGACAAATACTTAAAATTTCCCGGATCACTTTGCCAGAAGCTATCGGTATGGCAATGATAATTCTACGAATCCCTAGGGAACGAACGATTTGGGGAATTTTGTGGCGATTACCGACTACAAGCAGTCCTTGAATGCGCAAGTTAAGTTTTTCGGGATCGTCATCAATGAAAGCAACAGGACGAAGACCCAGTCTCGTACTCTGCTGCATCTTTTGGGCTAGGGAAATGCCCGCACTACCAGCACCTACTATGAGAACGGGTTCGGTAGATACGGATGCTATGCGTCTTTTTTGTTTTAATCTGTCGATCGCTTGAATACTAAAGCGAATTCCACCTACAAAAATAATACTAAGCAATCCATCAAGTACCGGTAGCGATCGTGGCAACTCTCTGATAGGCAAATCAGTTAGCCCATATAATCCTGCAAATACAATACTTTGTAGGATTATTGCGGTTGTCATGACGCCAGTCACTTGTAGCAGTTCATCAATACCGGCATAGCGCCAATATCGTTTGTAGAATCCAAAGCTACGAAGCACGAGCAACTTAACTGATAAGAAAAGCACTGTTGCTAAGATCAAACCAAATTGGTATTGGGCGAAATCAATTGATCCATCTAAACGAAGTTCGAGAGCTAAGACCGCTGTGACTGAAAATATTATTGCGTCAATGAGGAGAAAATGACGATTTTGCAATCTCAACAAGACTTTAGTAATGTACTTCATAATTTATAATCCCCGTCAATATTTAATTTTTCAAAGAGGTGTAGCCCTCGATAGTTATCATTTAGTAAAGCAATCTATATAACTCGATTAAAAATTCCCATCAGAAGTTAGATCCAATCACTTTGAACAGTTGCCGGATAAGGATAGGTCCACAGCGTAGGGGGGTAAAATCTCAGAGTGATGATTTCTGTCACCACAAATGCGATTGCAATCACTAAACAAACTCAGATCAGCTAAGAATGCTTCAAGAACTCCATCTATCCTCATTTGGGGGTTTCAAAATTGAGAAACTTTTGAGAAGAGAAAAGCGGTTCTAAATATCCTGCAATATTACGACTGCGGAAGATGTTTTCGAACTAGCAGTTTTAAGCATCAACCTGAACCTAGGGAGAGACTTGGAGCAGTACAACAATCCTTAAGTTTTTATTAATTACTTGAGATTATTTGTTGGGAAGTTTAACTAAACCTCAATCTTCCTCAAGTCAATACTAAACCTGATAATCTTCGACTAAAGCAATGGTTCCATGTGTGCTCAAGTTTAGGTTGCTGGGCAAAATCAACTAGCCGCAGAAATTTTATTTTTACTTGTTTCCTCCCTAGGTGTTCATCAGTAACAATCCTAGATCGAGATAGTGAAAAACCAGGGAAGAAAACTCCCCTTTCCGTTAAAAATGGCAGATATCTGGTGTAATACCATTTTCAAAAAAGCTGCGACGCAGCTTTTTTGAAAGACCGCGCGTAGCGCGGAACTCAAATTTCGATCTGTTGCTTATTCAATTGACATTGGGGAGGTTAGCGAACAAAAACGATCCTGCATGAAAGCCAGCACTTATTTGGAGATTGTTGCTAAAGTAGCTAGCTGAAGCACCAGTTTTTGGGGATTTTTAAAATAGCCTTCTAAGTTGTGCAATTAACTTTTATGCTAGATTCACCAATATAACTATCTGGTTATCCGAAGGCTAAAGCCAAAAAATCGCCTGTTTAGACCGTCAGATAAAAGGGGTAAATACAAATTACTTTCACCATGAAATGCAAGTGATCCCTATCAGTAAGCACTCACAAACCCTGATGGTTATTGGAATGCGCGATAGATGAGAAATGGATTCAAAATGTTAGTGACGGTTTGCAGGAGATCTGTAAAAGAGGAAACATCGGTCTTCGGTACGATCACTACATCGCCATCCTGTACTTGTACGTTATCGCTCAAATTGCTGAGATCGACACCTTGCTTTTGGATCGTGCCATTCGCAGTCAGTCGTACATATGCAACCGCTGCAAGATTGGCTACATTAGTTGGTCCACCTGCTACTCCTACTGCCTTAGAGATATTACTGTCAGGAGCTACTTGATGTTCACCCGGCGACTTAACTTCACCAAAAACCGTAACGCGCACGGTTTTTGGTGCAAGGGTAGAGCGGCTGAGCAATTTGGTATCGATCTCACCAAGCTCTGTTGCCTTAGGCACAAACAACGTATCTCCATCGCGCAGTAGTACATCTGGAGTACTATTGGCGGATCGAATCGCCTCCCAGAGGTTAAGCGTAATTGATACAGTTTCACCTGACGGTTTTAACCGCTTTAGCACCACAGCTCTAATATCAGCATCCTTTGTTATTCCTCCCACCGAAGCGATCGCCGTGCTCACCGTGGGAATAGAACCAGTACTCTGGACACTGCCGCCAGTTGTTGTTGTAGTTCCCGCGCCACTTAGCCCCTGTAGTTGGATCGGCCCCGGACGCTGCACCTCTCCAGTTATATTTACCAATAAGGGGCGTAACCGTGACACCCTCACCGTTACAATTGGCTCGACTAGCAGAGCTTGGAGGCGGGCAGTAATTTCTTGAGTAAGCTGTTCGGGGGTTTGCTTTTCTGCAACTACTTTGCCAATAATCGGCAGGGTAATTGTGCCATCGGGTAAGATTATTTGCGAACCAGTATATTCATCGTAGCCAAACACCCGCAGATCTAGTTCATCTCCTGGGCCTAGGAGGTAGGCAGACACTGCACTAAACTCATTGTCTGGATTACTAATTGCCTGAGGTGATGGGGAGACTATCTTAGTTTCTTGATCCGTTAATGCAGGTGTCGCTGTATTAGACTCTTGGGTTGGTGATATTCGCGGTAAGATATTAATTTTTTTTACAGGCTGTACACGTAGTACTCTGCTAGTTCCTTTGGTTAGTGGAACTGATGATGTTTGCGCATCTACCCTTGCTGCTACTAGTAATCCAGACATCATTGATAGGATGAGCGCAACAGATGATAAATAATGACGATTCCAATGCATCACGATCATAAAACTCCTTACACGCGTCGTGCCAAAAATTAAAGCAGGTATCAATTACTTAATATCCGATTGCTTATACGAAGCATAGCCAACAAGAGGCGTTGATGACGGTTCTTCCTGGTTAGTGTAGTAATGGTGGTATTTATAATAGCCTTTGTCGTCAGGGGTTGCGCCATTAGCTACCATTCCCAGTACATTTATACCAGATTGCTCTAAAAGCGATTTAGCTCTGATCGCATCACCAGAATTGAGTTTTTCCGGCCTGACCACAAATAATAAACCATCCACTAAATTACCCAAGACCAAAGCGTCGGCTACAGCTAATAGAGGTGGGGCATCAATAATTACGCAATCGTAGGCCTGAGCCCATTCCTGTATTAAAGCAGACATGCGCTTTGAGTCCAATAATGATAATGGGTTGGATGGTGAAGCCCCTGTTAGCAATAGACTTAAGTTAGGCATAACAGTTTGGATAGCCCGTTCTCCGGTGGCTTGCCCAGTTAATAGCTCGGCTAGCCCCAGCCCATTAGCCACGTTCCACATCAATTGTTGCGATGGACGTCGCATGTCAGAGTCTACAAGTAGGGTTCGCTTTCCTAGCTGGGCTGCCGTAGCAGCAAGATTTGCAGCTACGGTTGACTTTCCTTCTTCTGGAATAGAACTCGTAACTACGATCGACTTAATAGGGTGAGCGAGGCTAAGAAATCGTAAGTTTGTGTGCAACATCCGATAAGCCTCACTAATTGGCGAGCGTGGATTAGCTCGCACAAACACTGATGGCCCGTCCGACCATTTCTTCCCAAAATTAGGCAGGACGCCTAGCAAAGTATAGCCGAATAACCGCTTTAACTCATCTGTAGTTCTCAGCGAGGAATTCATAGCCTCCAGAGTCATCATTGTAGCGATCGCCAATAATAATCCTAATACTCCTCCCGCTGTTAGGCTAATTGCCAATCGTGGCGAGATCGGCTCGGTTGGTGTGACGGACGATGAGAGTATGCGCGCATTACCGACTTTTTGATTCTCCGCTAACCGTATATCTTGCATTTTTTTGACTAGACTTTCATAGGTAGCACGATCAATCGCAAGCGTGCGCTCTAGCACTTGCTGTTGCTGTTCTAGTTTAGGGATAACCTGCAGACGATTTGTATAGGTATTAAGCGTATTGTTGAGGGTTGTTATTTGTTGCTGTAAGCCACTAATATTAGTTTCCGATTTGACTAAATCGTTAACAATAGAAAGTTCTAGTTCGCCTACCTGCAAATCGCTAATAGGAATAGATCTGTCACTACCAACTACCTCAGTAATTCGAGATCGCAGTAGGGATTGCAAATTATCTTGTTGCCGTTGCAACCTCCTGATCGAGGGATGATCGGACTGATACTGCGTGCGCTGGATCGCTAATTGCCCTTCTATCTTCTGGAACTCTAGCAAAGCTTGCTTCACAGAGTCTGACTGATTGAGCTTGCTGAGGATCTCCGCTCGTTCTGAATTGCTGCCCAGCCGCTTGCGCAAGTCCCTAGAAGATCCCTCGAGGCTAGAAAGTTGGGCTTTACCTGCTGTAATTTGCCGTTCTAGATCTGCTATGGCTGACATAGAGGCTGCTGACTCCGCCTGCAGCGAAGTTATTCTATTTTGTTCCTTAAAGTTACGTAGGGCGAGTTCTGACTTTGTTAAATCTTTCTGCACTTGTGGCAATTGAGAGTCAATGAATTCTCTAGCCATTACAGAATCTGCTCGATTTGCCTGTACATCATTGTAGATGTAACTTTTCATCATTTCATTGACTACAGCCGCAGCCTCTTCTGCATTGCGGCTTCTATAAGAGACCTTCAGAACATCTGACCCTTGAACCGTATCTACTTTAAACCCTGCCAAAATGTCATTGCGCTTTAAAGGGAGAGCAAGGGATTTGAGCGCTCGGTCTACGACTGTACCAGAACGGAGAACTTGAGCTTCGGTTTGCAGTCGACTTGATTCATTCCCAAAAGTACCTGACTGATCTCCCTCATTCCCTATACCAGTTAATCGTGCCGCTTTATCTGTTTTAAAGATTAGCTCGCCGCTCGCTTCATAGAGAGGCTTTTGCCGAAATGTTAAATAAGCTGAAATGCCAAAGACACTAGCAAATACAATGATTGCGGGTAACCATCGGCGTCGCAGAGTACTTAATAGATTACTAACTAGAGGATTACCACTTTCTTGTTGAGGGGCATTGGATTTAGGGTCACTCGGTTGGGGGGCACTCATAGGTTCGCGCACATAACATAAAATAGTATTAAAAGAACTTCCACCCTACGGCTGTAGAAGGCAAGGTAGTAAATACTTTGCAATAGCTAGCCCGCTTGCTACAGTTTTCCCTGGTTGCAACATGCTCGAATAATAGCAACATAATTATAGTCATAATGTTAGCATTTTGGTGATAATGCTGATGCCTACCGCAAGCATCGACAAAGATATATGATCGACACTCCAGCATGGCCAAGACAAAAGTGCGATATGTATGTACCCAATGCGGTTCCGACTTCCCTCAAATGTATGGGCGTTGCCCCGATTGTGGTAGTTGGGGTTCCGTTCAAGAGCAGGTTGTCGAAGCGATCGCGACCGGAAATACCAATATTTTAGCTAGTCGCCTGGCGCAGCGCAAAACATCTGCTCCCGCAACTCCGCGTCAAGCTCTTACCCTGGCTCAGATCGATGATGCGCATCAAACCCGTCTCACCTCTGGCTATGCCGAATTAGATCGCGTCCTTGGTGGTGGCATTGTGCCAGGCTCGCTCGTACTGATTGGGGGCGAACCTGGCATCGGCAAAAGCACTTTGCTGTTAGGTGTGGCGCAGCGATTAATGATTCAGTACCCAACTCTGTATGTCTGTGCGGAGGAGTCAGCCCAACAGGTGAAATTGCGATCGCAACGCCTGGGGCTAAATGAAAGTAATTCTGGCAATCTTTACTTAATGCCAGAAACGGATCTAGAAACAATTGTGCAGGAACTCCACTCCCTGCGACCGCCTGTGGCCGTGATTGACAGCATTCAAGCACTGTATTTTGCTAGCCTCAACGCCGCACCTGGATCGGTATCGCAGGTGCGGGAATGTACATCGGTACTAATGCGCATCGCCAAGCGGGAAAACATTACGCTGTTTATTGTGGGGCATGTGACTAAAGAAGGGGCGATCGCGGGCCCTAAGGTACTAGAACATCTCGTCGATACAGTCTTATATTTTGAAGGCGATCGCTTTGCCACCCATCGACTGTTGCGATCGGTCAAGAATCGCTTTGGGCCTACCCAAGAAATTGGCATCTTTGAGATGGCAGAAGGCGGTCTGCTAGAAGTAAGTAACCCTTCAGAATTATTCCTAGGCAATCGCGACGAACCCGCACCCGGCACCGCTACAATCGTTGCCTGTGAAGGGACACGACCTTTGCTGGTGGAGCTACAGGCATTAGTAAGCCCCACTAGCTATAGTTCACCCCGGCGTACTACGACAGGAATCGAAAGCAATCGTTTTTTACAAATTCTGGCCGTACTGGAGAAACGTATTGGTATTCCTCTCTCCAAGCTGGATGCCTATGTGGCCTCCGCTGGCGGCATTAATGTCGCAGAGCCTGCTGTGGATTTGGGTGTGGCGATCGCCGTGGCCGCGAGTTTCCGCGATCGCATTGTCGATCCGCGCACCGTTTTAATTGGGGAAGTTGGTTTGGGTGGTCAGGTTAGACCAGTATCACAGCTCGATTTGCGTCTCAAGGAAGCAGCTAAATTAGGCTTTAAACGTGCGATCGTTCCCAATACTCAAGTTATGCAGGACTATGGGTTAGAGATTGTCCCAGTGAACAAAGTACTAGATGCGATCATTGCCGCACTACCCCAAATCCCCACTAAATCATCTGCTGCCACAAAAAAAGCGCCGCCGCCTTAGCAAGAGCGCACCGAACTAACTATAGATTAATGAACTGTGCGTGCATAAAACATCTGGGAAACTAAAAGCCCCTCATGTGGGCGATCGCTAGTTTTGTAGATTATGGTGCGATCGCTCGTCAGGTTTTACAAAAAGCCCCCGCCCTGAATACTTAATGCCCCACCAGAGGTTAAATTTCTGTAGTAGTCAATGATAAGAACAAAGTTTTTTTGCGGATGGCTTGCAATTTCTCAGCCCCAAGCGATCGCAGACGAATGTAGGCAAAACCTCAGAACAGATAAAACATTTTTTGCTTAATACTTCTTAAATTTCCTCAAATTATATAATCACACTTCTTCACCTTGCTGACTGCCATATCCTTAAGGAATCATTCTTGTGGGTAATGTTCGAAATCCAGCAAGTATAAAGTATCTATTATGATGCCAGTCACTGACGATCCGTTAGAACTGGAATTGGAAGAAATTACCGTCAAGATCGACCTAGGCGCAGAACGATTGATTGCTGCCGAACGCGGAGAGGAAAAAATTGCCGTTGAAATCAAAAGCTTTATCGGGACATCTGCCATCAGTGACTTTCATACAGCTTTAGGACAATTCTTGAACTACCGAATTATGCTAGAAATCCTCAGTACAGGACAAAAGCTTGCAAAAGGTTAAGGGAAGGGGTTTCATAGGAAATAACAACACAACCAAGAAACCCCATGGAAGCAATTATCCTACTGCGAGAAACATTACGTCCACATTTAGGATGACATGGAGCAAGATTAGCATTTGTGGCAACATTCCTAATCGCACTGTTTCGGGTCAAGACGGTTAACCTGAGCGAGTTAGCGGTAGGATTCAGAGGGAAAGCAGCAACCGAATCACACTACAAACGCCTGCAGAGATTTTTCCAAGAGTTTGAAGTAAACTATGACAAGATTGCCAAAACGGTTGTGAAACTGATGAATATACCTGAACTATGGGTGCTGAGTTGTGACCGCACGGAATGGCAATATGGTGATACGACTTTCAATATTCTGATGTTGGGAGTGGTGTATCAGGGAGTAGCAATGCCTTTAGTATGGACATTGCTGGATAAGGAGGGTAATTCCAATACCCTAGAAAGCAGTCAATTATTCAACCGCTTTTTGAAGTTATTTGGTGACCGCAAGATAGACTGTCTGACTGCCGACCGCGAATTTGTGGGCGGCGAGTGGTTTGGCTACTTGCGACATCAACCGTATACTCCGTTTCGGATACGCATTCGTAAGAATACCTTACTACATGATGGTTATCGGGATTTGAGAGCAAACGTGTGTTTTCAAGACCTCCAGCCTGGGCAAACTAAAATTCTGACCAAACGTCGTCGCATTTGGGGACATTGGCTTTATATTGTGGCATTGCGTCTTGATGATGGCGAGTTTCTAATTGTAGCGACCTCTCACGCTCCTGAGTCGGCAATCTCTGACTATGCCAAGCGTTGGGGCATCGAAACACTTTTTGGCTGCTTTAAAACTCGCGGCTTCTGCGTAGAATCTACCCATTTCAATCACCCTGAACGTTTGAGCAAACTCATTGCTTTGCTTTCTCTCGCTATGTGTTGGGCGCTCCTAACTGGTAGTTGGCTTAATTTTCTCAATCCTATCAAAATTAAAAAGTATGGTCGTATGGCTAAGAGTATCTTTCGATTTGGTCTAGACTTCCTTCGTCATAACTTCCTTGACCTTGAACTCAATGCTGCTGCCTTCTCTAAGGCTCTCACCTTTTTGTCCTGTACTTAGAAGATATTCACCATAAGCAGAGGTTAAATAAGAACAGAATTGAGTATTATTAGCAATATGAACCTCAAAAAAAAGTGATATTTATGGTAATGTGATTGCTATCGAGTATTGCTGTTAATTGTGCTGTCTCTAGCAAAGTTTTCTAAAGAATCAACTCTAACCGATCCAAGAGCCATAAATGAATGAAAATAATTGACTTGGCGGCTACGACTGGAAGAGCAGTAAGCAAAGCGGAACAAAGGCTGAGAGTTAATGCTTTTATCATAAAATTGTTACAATTCGAAAACTAAAGAAGGAGAATATCGAATCATGACAACGCTCACCGTTTGGAAATTCAACTCCGCAGAGGGAGCCGAAGCAGCATTGACTAAATTAGCTCAGTTACAAAGGGAGCACATCATCGAAATTAAAGATGCCGCAACCGTTTCTTGGGCTGAGGGCAAAAAGAAGCCTAAAACGAAACAGGCTATCAATTTAGCTGGTCTGGGGGCTTTGGATGGTGCATTCTGGGGATTACTCTTTGGACTGATCTTTTTCTGTCCCATTTTTGGCATAGCTGTTGGGGCATCTATGGGAGCATTAGGAGGGTCTATGGGTGATTATGGTATCAATGACGACTTTATTAACGATGTCAAGAGCAAAGTAACTGAAGGGACATCGGCGCTCTTTTTGTTTACTGGTGACGTAACTCTTGACAAAGTAAAAGAGGCTTTTGGAGAGATGACTGCCGAACTGATTCAGTCGAATTTGTCCAATGAGGAGGAAGCTAAGCTGAGAGAGCATTTCAGCTTAGAGGCTTAGTTACAGTTACCCAGGAAAATCATATTTATGTTTTCTCACATGCATGAGCGACGGATGCACTGGATTCGCTGGATAGTAACGTGCGGGTGGCTCTCAATCGTTGCTTCTTTATTTTACGATCCCTGGACATCGGCATTAACCAAGCCAGATCATCCCTGGAGTCCCTTGCGACTCACCGATGTATGCGTGCGGGTGCAGGGTGAATGTCTGACAGAACAACCCTATCCCTTGGGAGCCACTCTCTTCTGGGGAGCGATCGTCCCGTCGGGAATCTTTATTTTGCTGGTGTTTGGTCATGAATTGTGGCGGCGGATCTGTCCCTTATCGTTTCTATCCCAAATCCCCCGCGCTCTGGGTTGGCAACGACAATTCAAACGGGAGAACAAACAAACCGGGAAAGTGCGCTACGAACTGGCAAAAGTTAACCCCGAATCCTGGCTGGGCAGAAACTCTCTCTACGTGCAATTTGGCTGGCTGTTTGTGGGAATATGCGGGCGGATTTTGTTTTTTAACGCCGATCGCCTCGTGCTGGCGTTGTGGATCTCGTTTACGATCGCAGTGGCGATTGCGGTTGGCTACTTTTATGGGGGTAAGTCCTGGTGTCAGTATTTCTGCCCGATGGCACCCGTGCAAACGATTTTTAGCCAACCGAGTAGTTTATTGGGGAGCAAGGCGCACACGAGCGACCAAAAGATTACCCAATCTATGTGCCGCACGGTTCTGCCGGATGGCACAGAACAAAGTGCTTGTGTGGCCTGTCAAAGTCCTTGTTTTGATATTGATTCCGAACGAGCCTATTGGGATGGCTTGAACAAGCCGGAAGAATCTCTGGTGCGATACGGCTACGTGGGCTTAGTGATTGGCTATTTTGTTTATTACTATTTATACGCCGGCAACTGGGATTATTACTTTTCCGGCGCTTGGAATCGCGACCCCAATCAACTTGCCTCCCTGATGAATCCCGGACTCTATCTATTCGGTCAGGCCATCAACATCCCCAAATTGTTCGCGGTTCCGTTGGTGCTGGGCGGATTTACGGCAATTGGGGTTCTCGTGGGGCGATCGATTGAAAACTATGCAATATCCAATCGCCGACGGTATCATCTAAATCTGGCTCCAGAACTAATTCGACATCGCCTGTTTGCCATATGTACCTTTGGCATTTTCAACTTCTTCTTCTTCTTTGCGGGCCGTCCCCTCATCCAATTACTGCCGTTGTGGGTGCAATATGGGTTTGATGTCAGTCTTGTCTTCCTCAGTACCCTTTGGCTGCAAAAAACCTGGCGGCGAAGTCGAGATCTCTATTCTCGTGAGAATCTGGCCAGTCGATTTCGCAAACAATTGGAGAAATTGCAACTGGACGTTTCCCAGTTTTTAGAGGGCCGTTCTCTTGCGGATCTCAATGCTAATGAAGTGTATGTGCTGGCAAAAGTGCTGCCTGGCTTTACCCGTGAAAAGCGACACGAAGCATATAAAGGCGTGTTGCAAGAAGCCTTAGAAGAAGGCCACGTTAACTACTCCAACAGTCTGGAGGTTTTGCAGCAAATGCGCCAGGAGTTGGGCATTTCCAATGATGAACACCGCGAAGTGCTAGAAGAATTGGGTATCGAAGACCCAGAATTACTCAACCCACAACGTCAGCGGACGCTAGAAAATCAGATTCGCTTAAGCGGCTACCAAAAATCCCTGGAACGGTTGATGAGGCTACAACAAAGACAACCCGATCTGGCAACGTTTGACCCATCTCAGCAAGATTCGATAAAAATTCGTTCTCTGCAACGCGAGTATGGAATTTTAGAAGAAGAAGAAGAAGGGATTTTGAGAGGGCTTTCTCCCAATGCAGGTATCGTTCAAAAAGCTGAGTTTTTACTGGCTCAATTAACTGAATGGATTGCTTGCGATCGCGCCTTGCATCACCCCAGTCTTCAGAGGCAGCCAGCGGTGGTAACACTGTTGCATGACAGCGTAGATCGCAAACAAAAGCTAATCGTGCAATCGATTTTGAGAATCCTCATAACGCTGCAGGATAGTCCACCTGCATTGGCGATCGCGCAATCTCTGAAACAGCGTGCTCCCAAAGTTGTCACAGAACGGGTGAACCTCGAACATTGGCAAAATCACCTGCATCCTGAGATTATTCAAACGTTGGCGCAGTCAGCAGAATTCCCGATTCCCAGCGACCCAGAATCTTCTACTCAAGATACGTTGAGCTATTTAGAACTCTTACGACAGCACGACAATCCTCTGATACAGGCGACTGCGCTTTATGCGATCGCTCAATTGGATACAGAACTCGCTCAGGGGCTGGCCCGCGATCTGCGACACGAGCCACATCCATTGCTTGTCCAAGAAACTGCCAAACATCTACTTGTTTTGCCGCCGTCACCTCCTCTCATAGCCTTTCCCAAGCTAGAGAAATTGGTTTATCTGTTTAACAACGATTTCTTTCATCTTGTGCGAACCGAAACCTTGATGGCGCTTGGCGATCGCGCTGAAATAAGAACCTACTCATTAGACGATGTGATTACAGAAGCAGGGGATACCTGTCGGGAGTTGCTACTGTCGCTCGAAGGGGAGGTCAAAATTCACTACCAGTCTGCCGATGGAGTTCGAGTGGAAAGGCTTCATCCCGGGCAACTGTTAGATGAATTGGAGGTTTTGACGCACAGCAATCTTGAAAATACCATTCTCGCAGATAGCGAAAGGACTCGTATTTTGGCAATCTCTGTTGATGCCTTTGATGACCTCCTTGCCGATGACCCTGATTTTGCCCATCGGGTTCTAGAACTCGAAAGTCGGCAGCTCCAGCGACTGATGCGATCAACACGAGGTTAGACTAGATAATTTGACTAGATAAACAGCCTGTTGTTAAAAGTCTCAAGCTATACCAGTACAGTCCTAGTTGCTACTTAAGCAAGCTGATCGCGATCCTTCCTGTAATACCTGCTCTGCCAGTAGCACGATAAATGCCTTTAAACGAACCTGTGTAATACTATTTTACCCATTGTCTCTTTAATCTTTTTGGGATATCTTAGGTGTACTGACTCCAAGAATTAGTCCCGATCTATTACCATTTGTCTGCATAACTCACCTATATCGGTAAGTTACCCAGAGAAATTCTGTATATCTCCCCTGATGTTGTGTTACCCAGACAAAATCTATATAATCACCCTATAAAAGGGTGTTGCCCAGACAAAGTCTGTATAAACACTAGTTGGGCGGACTAAAAAATTGCTATTAAGGGCGCTATCACTGGCAATGTGTCAGTGAGAATGCTGCTGCAGAACACAGCGCTGATGGGTCAATTCGCTTAGTGCTATTTGAATCTACAATTTATGAGAAGATAAGAAAGCAGAAATTTGAACATCTACTTATGAAGCTCTCAAAAACTAGTATTTCAGCATTATTTGCTGCGGTCACATTTGTCTCTGGCTCTCTAATTATTGTCCAAACATCCGTTGCAGACTCCAGTAGCACAGTGGTAGCTCCTTCAAGTCTCAAGACCCCAATTGTCAATAGAGCGATCTCCGAGAGCGAGGTGTTGGCGGCTCAAAGGGCTTGGGGAGACGCATTGGTCGCTATTTCTACAACATATGAAAGGAAGGGCTTAAAGGCGGCCAAAGCGTTGGCTGAAAAAGTAATTGACGAAGCCTACGGTTATCAATTTGGTCCTGTCCTTTTCAATCCAACACTTACCATTGGTGCGCAGACTTTCCGTACCACCCGCGCAGGAGCTTTATCCTACTTTGTAGGGGATGATCCTGCTTTCCCCATGGACAAGGGTTTTGCGTTGAAGGGCTGGCGCAAAGTAGAGATTAAGAATGCAGCGATCTTCATTTCTGGCAATACGGCTAGTACGATGGGCAACGTGATTATCACCGATAAAGACGGCAATATCACTATAGTGGACAAGACTTGGCAGTTCTTTAAGGATGATAGTGGAAAGCTACGCATCATTCTGCACCACTCATCACTACCTTATACAGGGAAATAGATCTCCGGTAGTAGATGATCTGCTTTAGAAAGCCTCCCAATCGAGTAGCCAGGGATTTCTTCCCCCAGTCCCCACATCACCCCGCATGTGGCAGTGATTCGCTCATATTGGGAAGCAGGTGAAACTCGACTTCATGAAAATGGGTTACCTTGCAAATATAAGGCCCTTGGTCAGGTTCTTTAACTGACTTAAGGGCACCTCTAATAACTAGTCAAATATGGGCAAAAAGGGAAAGAAGTGGATAAATTGACAGAAAAGAGAAGCTAAGTCCCATTTTTCTCGCTTTTTCGGTCGATATCACAGCAAATTAAGATGGAGAGGAGGGATTACCTCCTTGGTTTTAGGTAATAGCGGGATTGCGTTGACAAAGAAACACAAATCTATGCATGTTGTAGACCAAATTGCGTAGTCCAATCTGAGCTTTTGCTCTCACCATACCAATACAGCGCATGAGTTCCCCACCCATCGCCGATCGCCTCGTCCCAAATCTCCAAGCGTTTCACAACTTCCATAGCTCCTTGCATTCTCTGATGGCTGAAGCAGCCATCTACAAAGTCTTTGAGTTGAGGTTTTTGAAACGACTAAAATGGCAATAAACGGTCTTCACCAAAATCTGAACTACAGCCCTTTCTTCGAGCCAGTCACTAACCTTAACCTGTTTCACTCACCCTACTTTTGCGCGACCGTATAACGTTTGCTGTTCAGCGGCGGCCAGAGTTTTTGAGTCCTCTACAGAGTGTTGATACCGTCCGTTGCCACAGCGTTGTTGTGCTGCGCTATGCTGTAACCATTTCAGGCTTCAAATCAGGTGATGCTGGCTCAAAATGCAACACCATGAATTGCTCTGGGCGCAATCCGATAGACTCAAACGTTCGTCCATCCCGATCGCTAAATTCAACCTCAAACGCTGCACCATCAGCCAGTAGCTCAACTATAGTTCCGACTTGTCCACACCAAAGGTTGTATTCGGGCAAATCAACTGTCAAGGCTATGACATCTAGCAATTTAGCTGTGTTCTTCGTCACTCGTATCACCTCCAAGTACTACAGAGGATAGCAGGTTGTTAATCTTGGAATTTCCGAGCCATGCTCGATAATCCAACCACTCCGAAGAGTTGCACTTCTATTGTGCCATTCAATCGTGAAATCCAGAGTATAGCGTTGCCCAAATTCATCTTGCCGCCCTATCTGAGCTTCATGAATTGTGACAACTTCTAGCAAAATTTGGCGTAACTCTTCAGCGTCATCAGCCGTCATGCCAAGAATTGATGAAAAAAGCCGAGCTTTATGCTTTCCGTCGTCGTGCTCTGTATTCAAGCAGTAGCCGCGCAGTTTACGAATATCGACGATTGCATTTTTTGCATTCGGAATCAACATATTCAAGGCGATACAGACAGTCCTCAGTCTACCTCAAATTTATCAGTAACTGAGATTGCGACTGCACTACCATCGAGAACGCAAGCGGCACAACGGCCTTGAGTTGAGCGGACGGCTTTGCATTTTCAATCATAACCGATAGCGTGAACCCCCGTTCCGCTCCAACGAAGTTAGCCTGCGTGTACTGCTAAAGATATAGAATTGTTCGTAGCCCTTCATCTACTAACTCTTGTAAGTGTTCCGGTAGCATTCCAATACGCTCTACTAAAAATGTTTTATCAGCCGTTAAAACTTGAGACACGTTAGCAACTGAATCTT
>CALRKB020000038.1:0-46078 GCA_943367755.1 Rhizobium sp. Q54
CTACTACGCGGTTTAGCCATTAATACCGCCAATCAGGTCTGGTGTACTGATATCACCTATTTGCCAGTACTGAAAGGACATTTCTATCTCGTGGCAATGATGGACTGGTACAGCCGTAAAGTCTTGTCTTGGCGGATTTCAAACACCTTAGAAGTAAGGTTTTGCATTGAAGCCTTGCAAGAGGCAATCACTCAGTATGGCAGTCCTGAGATCTTTAACTCGGATCAAGGTAGCCAGTTTACCGCAAATGCCTTTACAGGATGTCTTAAAAGCTCTGGAGTGCAAATCAGTATGGATGGGCGCGGGCGGTTTTACGACAACATTTTTATCGAACGGTTGTGGCGATCGCTGAAGTACGAGTTGATTTACTTAATGGCATTCGAAGATGGAATTCATTTGAATAAGGAGGTGCGAAAATGGTTTAATTGGTATAATCAGGAGCGTCCGCATCAGGCATTGGATTATCGCACCCCAGAACTTGTTTACTGGGAAAGGCTTTCAGGTAGTGTCTCCACAGGAGCATCATTCCCTAAAACCACCTGATGAGGAAAATAGAGATCTCAATTTCTCAGAGCTTAGAGATCCCTCAAAGTTGTTCAGTCGATTGGGTCCACTTCAGTCGCCGACCAATCATACATTGATAATTCAGGATGTAAAAGCAAGCATCTGGTTCAATACCTGCAACACCTGTTTTCTTGAAGGTAGTAGAGCCAAATGCCTGATATCGCCTACCTGAAGCTCTTAGCAAAGTTTTCACAATATCGGAAATCCGATCTTTGAGGACTTTATGTTCGGGCAGGGGAACCATAATTTCCAAAGTTCCTTTGCTGTAGGCAATTCGTGAAGATCGCTTTTCTCCTAGTTCCTCTAAAATAGCTTCAAATTCTTGCCAACTCACATTTGGGATAGTCGCTACACTGCCAGGAGCTAGTTGCATCTGGCTAATTGGTTTAACAACGAGATTTCCAGAGATTATGGTTTGAGCTATCATCTAGTCCTCAAAACTCCAACCATAAATCATTTTCAAGCAGATCCTTAATAAAGTCAGGTATTCCGGAAGTTGTTACTATCTCTAAGTGCGACATATTGTATGTTAGTTGTGGATATTGAAGAGGTGTATTAACAGTCCACTCTTTGCCAATGTAAAGAGATGCTCTTTCGCATTTTTTAGGCTCTTCAGGGTAACCATCAACTTTATATTTTACCTCCCATAGAGTATCATCTGGAATAATGACAACTGGGCAGATAAAACTCAAAACTCTTTCACTAGGTTTTGGTGTCAGCAAACATTCCTGTATTAAGTCCTTTGCAGAGTTAATCGCTTGGCTTATCTTTGCAAATAAATCACTATCATTTGAAAGAATTTCGCCAGTACTAGCATGACGACCTATTTGATCGGTTGCTTTAGCAACATATTGCCCCATAGAATACAGGCTTCTATCATCAGTTATTTTCCTTTTCTCAAGTTTTAGTCCTGGTGAAGAATCTCTAGAAGTGAAAATTACATCGTGGAAGCTCTCATCTCTTTTGCGCTTTAAGCTATGTACTAATAAAGGAAAGTTGCCTTGGAGATTTTTGCATTCCACACTCAAATAATTTCTTGCCCACAAATTAACTGATATTAGCTTTCTTTCGTGAAGAGCTCGTATATCGAACTGTCTAGTAATTCCAGTGATTGGATCTTCATATGTACCACTATGATCGCACCGAAAACCTAGTGCATTAAACTTCTCTAAAACTTTAAGCTCAAAGCTGAAGTCTGAATATTTGTTTAAATATTCCTCAATATCTGACTTCTCTATTTCTTTCGGATCTAATTTTCCCATGATCAAATTTGCTTCTTTACTTCTAGAACTTACGCACCACTAGCCAAGAACTCAAGTTCTTGGCTCAAAGCTAAAGTCAGCTAAAGCGGACTAAGAAATTCCTGCAATTAGCCTGTAATTGATTGCAAAGCTTTTGCGTAAGTCATGCATTATTTTATACCTTAAATTTTTCAGTAATCCGCTGCATCGCTGACTCAACATTTTCGCGGCTGTTAAATGCTGAAATGCGGAAGTAGCCTTCACCAGCAGCGCCAAAGCCAGAACCAGGTGTTCCCACTACGTTGCAAGTGTTTAAAAGTCGATCGAAGAAATCCCAACTAGATAGACCGCTTGGTGTTTTCACCCAAACGTAGGGGGCATTGACACCACCGTAGACTGCTAATCCCGCTGCTGTGAGTTTCTCACGGATAATTCTGGCATTTTCCATATAGAAGTCAATCAGTTCTTTAACTTGCGCTTGCCCTTCCTCAGAATAGACTGCCTCGGCACCGCGTTGCACGATGTAAGAGACTCCATTGAACTTGGTGGATTGACGGCGATTCCATAGCTTCCATAGTTCCACATCCGAGCCATCAGCAGCTTTTGCGGTCAGGGTCTTAGGCACAACCGTTAAGGCGCAGCGCGTTCCGGTAAAGCCAGCATTCTTGGAGAAGGAACGAAACTCGATCGCGCAATCTCTGGCTCCTTCAATCTCATAGATCGAGTGGGGAATACTAGGATCGGTAATGAAAGCTTCGTAAGCAGCATCAAAGAAGATAATGGAACCATTGGCTCTAGCATAATCTACCCATGCTTTCAAATGCTCTCTGGTGGCGGTAGCCCCTGTGGGATTATTTGGGAAGCAGAGATAGATTAAATCGACTGGTTGGGAAGGAATCTGGGCTGTGAAGTTATTTTCGGCGGTAATTGGCAAATAGATCAGCCCCTCATACTCGCCGCGATCGCTGGCATCTCCCGTATGTCCTGCCATCACGTTGGTATCAACGTAAACCGGATAAACTGGGTCGGTAACGGCAATTGTATTGCGATCGCCAAAGATATCGAGGATATTGCC
Organism: Rhizobium sp. Q54; assembly: GCA_943367755.1. Classification (GTDB taxonomy): domain Bacteria; phylum Cyanobacteriota; class Cyanobacteriia; order Pseudanabaenales; family Pseudanabaenaceae; genus PCC-6802. The sequence continues at coordinate 2,881 of CALRKB020000038.1, forward strand.
ACAGTCGCACTTAGAACCATCGGAGATAAAAATCTCAGAAGCATCGACATTGCATCCCCGTGCTTGGAAATCATGGGCAGCAATTTTTTCGCGCAACCAGGCATAGCCCTGCTCTGGCCCGTAGCCTTTAAATGTGTCGCGATCGCCCATATCTTCCACAGCTTTAATCATGGCGGTGCGGCAAGCTGCGGGTAGCGGTTCCGTCACATCACCAATACCCAGTCGGATAATCTTGGCATCAGGATTGGCATCGGCAAAGGCATTCACCCGTCGCGCAATTTCAGGGAATAGGTAGCCAGCTTTGAGTTTGAGGTAATTGTTGTTAATAGTTGCCATATTTCAATATGTCGTAAATGCGATGTCTACTAAGATCTCGGCTAGGGAACTTGCCAAGCTCTGGCATGGTAATCATCGGGATGTGTATATGTGTCCTGCCACATAATACCTGCATCATCGCCATCACGATCGTGATGGGAATGTGAGTGGGCAGCATGAGAATGCACGGCATGAGAGTGGTTGCCATGATGCTCGTGAATTTGTGATGCATGATCGCGATCGAGATCGTGATGACTATGCCCATTTTCAGCGTTATGGGAGTGGGAATGAGAATCGTCATGAGAATGGCCGTGGCCATGACTGTGATTAGGATCGCTAGAAAGGGCGGCAAGGCGGAACTTGCACATTTCACAGTTCATTTTGACTTCGCCTTGAATCGCTTCTGTTTCGCGATCGCGCAATATCTCATACAAAACCGGATCGATGCCAATCTCATTTAGGTTAACAATTTCGACTAAATCGGAATTTGGGATGTACTCTCGGCGGATCTGCTCGGAGACGGTAAATATCTTTTTCACCAATGCCCCCGTAAATAGGAAGTATGGCAGAACGATAATACGCTTGGGTTGATAGAACATGGCGCGGCGGAAGCCTTCTTCGAGCCGGGGATGGGTGATGCCGATAAAACAAACTTCTGCGGTTTTATAGCCACTGCCTTCCCAGAGAATGCGGGCAAACTTGCAGACATCGCTGTTGGCATCAGGGTCGCTGGAACCACGACCGACAAAGAGAATCACCGTATCTTCGCGGCTAATATTGTGGGGATTATGTTCGGGGTGATCGAAGGTAGCGAGGCGATCGCGCCATAGATCGATCAGCAAAGGTGTAATACCTAAATGTCTACCGTAGTGATATTTCACCTCGGGATGTTGCTGGCGAATGCGATCGAGTTCGTTGGTGACATCAAACTTGCTATGACGGGCAGCAAACAACAGTAACGGCAGTGCCGTCATTTCCGTATATCCTGCTGCAAGGCATTGCTCTACCCCTTGGGCAATCGTTGGTTCGGTTAGCTCCAGAAAACAGGGAATTACGGGACGACTGCGATCGAAATCTTGGTAAGCGGCAGCAAAGTCTAGAAAGGCCTGCCTGCCTTCGTTATCTCTCGTACCATGCCCAATTAATAATAGGGGTAATAGCTGGATTTGGTTCTGGATCTCAGAAGCTGGTACAGATGCCTGAAGTGTGGAATTTTCTAACATAATACGATGACTCCTTTCCTGTGTGACGCAGGAAATAGAGTGATAAAGCAAAATCCTATGGGCGTTCCGACTGTTACGGCTGCGGCACAGTGTTGGACTTACGCCAAGCTTTCCCCGCAGGTTTGCTAATCACAGTGTGCTTATTGAGCATACACTGTTGCGAAAGTGAAAAATCAAAAACGAACATTAAGCTATAGGCAGCGCCAAGAGATTGACCCCAGATTCAGCAAGCAACTGGCTTAGTGCCTCACTTGTCAAGGGTTCAGCAAAATAATAGCCTTGACCGCGATCGCACTTGAGTTCTTGTAGCAAGGCTAATTGGTCGACAGTTTCAATCCCCTCTGCCGTAATACTCAGGTTCAAAGCTTTAGCAAACGCAACAATGGCGTGAACGATTGCGGTATCCTGCACATTTCCCCCCAATCCGTTAGTGAAGGCGCGATCGATCTTGAGAGTATCTATGGGAAATTGCTTGAGATAATTCAGGGCTGAAAACCCCGTACCAAAGTCATCAATGGCTAAGTGAACTCCCAAATCTTTCAGTCTTTGCATGATGTCCAGGTTAACTGCCGTATTCTTCAGCAGGATACTCTCTGTAATCTCCATTTTTAAGCAATATGGCTCCAGGTTATATTCTTGCAGAGTTATGGCTATTTTTTCTGCGATTTGGGGTTGCTGAAACTGTTTAGTGGAAAGGTTGACACTCATAATTAAAGGTGGGTCGCTGGGATACTTTAAATGCCACTCCTGCAACTGTTGGCAGGCTGACTGGAATACCCATTGTCCGATCGGAATAATAAGTCCAGTTTCCTCTGCTAAAGAGATAAACTCTAATGGTTGTACTAAGCCACGCTGGGGATGCTGCCATCGCACAAGCGCTTCTAACTCTACAATCTTGCCCGTATCTAATTGCACTACTGGCTGATAGTAAACTCTGAATTCTTCATGTTCGATCGCGCGCCGCAGTTCAGCTTCTAAGATCAATTGCTGCCGAGCTTGAGAAGCCATATTCAGGTTGAATACTTGATGGTGAGCCTTACCGCTTTTCTTGACTTCATACATTGCGGCATCAGCATTACGCAGAAAGTCTTCTGGTCGATCCTGCGTGAGCGCACCTATGGCAATGCCAATGCTTGCGGTGACAAATATTTCATGCCCTTCCAAACTAAAAGGTGCCTCTAGCTGCTCGGCAATACGCTTGGCGATCGCCGTGGCTTCCTCCATACTCAGGATATTTTCCAGCAAAATCGTAAACTCATCGCCACCCAAACGCGCTAGGGTATCGTCATTCCGTAAGCATGCTTCTAAACGTTGGCCGACAGCAATGAGCAGTTGGTCTCCAGCTTTATGCCCAAAGCTGTCGTTAATCAGCTTAAAGTTATCTAGATCTAGAAACAGCACTGCGATCCCATCCTGACTGCGCTTAGCACGCACCAGTGCATGTTGCAGGCGATCTTCAAACAGGGGGCGATTGGGTAAGCTTGTGAGCGGATCGTGAAATGCCTGATACGTAAGCTTAGAAATTTGAACTTGTAATTCCTGTGCTAAATAGTTAATCGCTTTTGCTAGATCGCTCAACTCCCTAATTGCAAAAACATGTGGCATCTGGAGACTGTAGTTGCCATACATGATATGCCTAGTAGCATCGACCATGATTTCTAAGGGCTTAGCAATCTTCCGCGTTAGCAAGATCCCCACCAACAATATCCCTACCACCATTCCTAGCGTACCGATTAACTTAATCGCCTCACGCTGTTTAGCAGCCAGAAATAGCTCTCTTGTCGAAATCAGAGCTAGTAAGGAACCACCATTTTCAATTGGTTGAACTGTGGCATGTAAATTTAAGCGCTCTAGAGTTTGGTTGAGCTGATTTAACTCGTTGGAGCTATATTTGAAATTCCTTAGTAAGTTTACTAACTCCAGATTGCTAGTTGTGGTGCTAACTAATTGGTTATTCTGGAATACAGCCAATTCAACCGTATCGTTATCCTGCAAGGATTTTAGAGCCTCTCCTTGCAGCCTTGTGCCTACGATGATCGCTCCTACTATCCCCTGCGAACTTTTAATTGGCGCGGAGGCAAATACTGTTAGACCTTCATGACTGACAACTACATCGGATTTGCTCAGCCCAGATAAGGCATTACTTATTAAAACGTCATGGGAGACTTCATCATTAAGACCCAAGTCTAGTAATTCTCGACTTTCTTTAGTGTGGATCTCAATGCAGTCAATACCTAACCTGGTCTTCAATGGTACAAGCTTCTGGGCTAAGCCTACCTTTTGATTTTGCCCTACTAGTTTGGCGATGCCGTTGTGCTCTGCGAGTAATTGCGCAAAGATCTGATTGTCCCGTTGTTTATCCTGCAAGCGTTTATTAATTCCCGTCAAGGCTACAGCACCTTGCCGATCGAGCAAAGCTTTCATTTGCGTACGAGAAGCAATTTCCTCGATCGCACCCATACCCACTGAAACCACGATCACCAGAAAGATTATCGGGGTTAGTAATTGAGCCCGTAAGCTATTAGGGAGAAGCTTTGTCTTCCAGTCCTTCATATCCATACTTCCCTAAAATTTGGCGACCTTCCTGGCTGAGTGCGAAATTGACAAAGCCCTGTAAAGATGATGAAGGTTGGCGGCGGTGCACCAGACCCAAGGTAAGATGCCAGGCATCAGAATCCGAGGAGATCGCGCTACGACTGGATGTATTGCTATTCAGGCGGAGGATCTCAATCTCTTGAGCTTGCATAGTCTTTAGCAGACCCCGTGAGGAGTAACCCAAAGAATTAGGAGTACTTTCTAGGGCTTTCACCATTTCCTTTGCTTTTGCTAGGACAATGGTTTGTGCTTTTACCTCGCGCCCTTGCATGAATGGGATCAAACCTAATTTACGGGCAGATTCATCTGGATCGTGATCGAGCACCAAAATTGGAGCTGATGACCCACCTAATTGCTGCCAGTTAGTCAACTTGCCACTGTAGATATCGCGAACTTGCGCCTCAGATAAATCCTGAACTGGACTGGGTTTATGAACGACAAACACAAAGCGATCGCGGGCAAAAGGATTATAGGCCAGAGCTTCCTTAGCTTCACTCTTGGACAAAGGACGGTTAACGACTGCTAAATCCAGATTACCTTTCACCACGCCTTGAATTGCTCCACCCGAGTTAGTGCCTGATTCAAACTGCAATTGCGTATTGGGGTGTTTCTGCGTGTAGGCCTCAGCCAGTTTCTGCACGACTGGTAGAGACGTACCCGAACCTGAAACTTTGATGACTTCTATTGATGAGGGGGAAGCAGATACTTGAGGTGATTCGGAGTCTGGAATAGCTGTACAGCCAGCTAAGCTGCATGCCAACAGCATGGCAACAGGCGATCGCAGCTTGCCAGCGATCGGTAACTTGATAGGGGAAATGCTCGTATATGCAGAGCATTCAGTTCTTCCTGAGGTGGAAGCACATTTCCCATGGGAGCCTGCAAATTTCATGCCTAAATCGCGGATTCCGGTAAACAACACCAATACTTAGAAATACCTAGATCTATTGGGAAGATATCAGGATCGATTGTGACACAAAGCCTTGATAAGACTCAGTCTTGACGATTTTGTCTGATTGTCTTTCCAGTCTAAGCACTTACTTCCCTAAGCTAAAGGTTACCCAGAATATTGACTTTATATTCACCGCTTTATTTAGGCATCTGGATTAGGACTCAAAGCGTGCCAGTTCCTAGGCCATCACCATGCCACCATCAACGTTGAATACTTGCCCCGTGATATATGAGGCGGCTGGATCGGCGGCGAGAAAGCGCACCATACCTGCCACCTCTTCAGGCTTGCCATAGCGACCTAGGGGAATAAACTGTAATATGCCTTCTGCCGCTAAGTCAGCGGTCATGTCAGTGGCAATGAAACCAGGGGAAACTGCATTGACGGTGATGCCGCGACTGGCTAGCTCTTTGGCAACGGTTTTAGTAAAGCCAATTACGCCTGCTTTAGCGGCGCTATAATTTGCCTGACCAGGATTGCCCATCTGCCCTGCCACGGAAGCAATGTTGACAATCCGTCCAGACTTTTGCTTCAGCATGATCTTGGCAACGGCGCGAGTGCATAAAAATACACCCGTGAGGTTGAGGTCAATTACGGCTTGCCAGTCTTCCGGCTTCATGCGTAGCAGCAGCGTATCTTTGGTAATCCCCGCATTATTTACCAAAATATCAACCCGTCCCCATTTATCCATGGCTGCTTTGATCAGCATATCCACCTGGTCGGCTTGGGATACATTTGCTTGCAGGGCGATCGCCTCACCACCTTTAGTCTCAATATCCTGGACAATGGCATCAGCCGCCGCACTGGAACTAGCGTAATTCACAACTACCTTGGCACCTTCACTGGCCAAACTAAGCGCGATCGCGCGTCCGATACCCCTTGAAGCGCCAGTGACAACGGCGACCTGCCCTGCTAAATTTCCCATTTGCCAAAGAAAAAATAAAACTTACTTACCGAAGTGTAGCAACAAATGTTACACTCAGATCTCGCGCCCATTTAGCGTGCGGGTGTAGTTTAGTGGTAAAACTCCTGCCTTCCAAGCAGATGTTGAGGGTTCGATTCCCTCCACCCGCTTTGATTTCCGAGAATCTGTTCAGAATATGCAGTATTGCGTACCCTGATCTCCCACCCAACAGCAGTTGAAATTTCATAATGAGAATGCTGATATCGAAGCGTATTTGAGGGAAGTTCAAACATTGACCATAATGATTGCACCTAGACTCATACATACCGCAATTAGCAAAATTGTTCCGCACCATCGGGCTAGCTTCCACCCCCCGATCGCTCCTGCAAGTAGTGCTTTCATCACTGTATTCGCTATTGCGGCAATGATAATTCCATTTGCTGCTACTGATAGAGAGAGGTTTCCTTTCGTCGCTTGAGCAAGGGAAATACTTACAGCATCAACATCGGCGAGGCCGGAAATTGTCGCAAGTGTATAGACTCCTGCATTGCCAAACCAGGCTTCTATCGCACGCACGAGAACGAACAAAACTGTCAGAATTACTCCGTAGAAGAGCGCTGCCCCCAATTCAATCGGATTTTTTAACTCTAGCTGAGCTAAAGATGCAGGCGATCCCACCCTAGCAGCGATCGCAAAGGCAGCTAACAGAGGGACAACAGCTAATAACCCCAGTGGTATAACAATTAAGGGCAGCAAGGATGGAGCGATCGCAGCAATTAACACCAGAAGGCGGGGAACCATCGTACCCGATGCCAGGGAAATCGCCGCCGCGATCAACGCAATAGATGCTTGCTTCTGACGCGCCATGCGCGCGAGGGAGACGGTTACTGCCGTAGAGGATGCGAGACCGCCAAGTACACCTGTAGCGAGAAGTCCCACGCGGCTGCCGAATAGTCGAATCGCAAAATAGCCAACATAGGATACCCCCGCAATCAGCGATACCATAAGTCCGATTGTTCTTGGGTTTAGAGATTCCCATGGGCCAAGGTTGCGGTTTGGCAGTAAGGGCAGAGCTACGGCTGCGACGATTAGAAGTTGCAGCGTGGCAATGAGTTCTCGACGATCCAACCGCTCTAAAGATTGATGTAGCTCCTGCTTGAATCCGAGTAACCCTGCTGCGATTACTGCCGCCGCAAGTGCTTCAGCTTCAAGTCCTTTCCCCGCTAAAGCTCCCAGGATAAAGGTGATCAGCAAGCAAAGCTCCGTGGTGATGCCAAAGTCTTTGCTTTGTCTTGCCGTAAGTACGTAAGAGATCACCACCAGTAAGATCAGTCCCAAAAAGGCGGCAACAAGAATACTGACTCCAAATTTCTCAGCTAGAAGTACCGAAACGCCGCCAAACAGTCCCACAAAACCAAAACTTCTAAATCCCGCACTGCGTAAGCCTTCAGGACTATCTCGGCTCTGCCAGCCTCGTTCCATGCCGATAATCAGGCCCAATGCAAGGGCGATCGCCAATCTGAATATCACTGAAAGATCCATCACCTGTTCCTCACCCAAACTGCCCTGCAATTGGCTAGACCATACTGCAGGCTCAAAGGCTCTTCTCTTACAGCCCATTCTAAGTAAGCCAAATGAATTTGGCGTAAGTTTAGGATTTGGGGATGGGTATCGATTTGAGCGAATAGTTCCAATCTGGATATGGCGACAAGCAAACAATGCTCCTCGGATCGTAATCCAAATCAGCATCGTTAGGAACAATTGTCACAAAATTTGAGTTGACAACCTTGTCAGTCGATCTTAGCTTGAGGGCTAAAATAGCAAAAGATGATTTGGGTTTGCTCTTCTATATTACTTCTTTGACTATTGGGCTGACTCATCTTCCATCATTGGTTGGGAGCAGACGATTCGGAATCAACGCAGAGAATTAAAGCTCTTGCTACATCAATTGCCTAGCCTAAAAACAAGGTGGGATGACACATTCGATACAGCTTGGCAATTTGCCCTGTCTGAAGTTAGAAAAGAATATAAATCCGTTGTCTTTCCTAGTTCATGGGAATTCCCACAAACTCTTGATGTCATACTCGATGTGGACTTTTGGGAGTAATTCATGTTGGCATTGATAATTTGACTATTTGTCTTGTTAGCAAATTCAAATGCCCCCTGAGCTAACTTTATTCCTTTCTCCCGCTCAAACTGCTCAGACTATACTCATTAATAAGTATGAATGTAAAAGCCAATTTTTAAGTATTCAGGTCTAGGTAGTAGCCAATGAAGTTCGATCCAAAGCAAGCACTGGAAGCAATTAATTTATCAGGTAACCAAGCGGTTGAGTGGATAGGTTTGCGTGAAGTCCAGGAAACCGATACCAATCGCTACATCAGAGATGGTAAACCGCAGTCTAATAGTCGCAGTCATACCCACGGTGTGATGGTGGAAGTGCTGGCAAACGGTCAATTCGGCTATGCTAGTACCAACTGCCTCGACCAGTCAAGTATTCAAGCTGCCGCCGATCGCGCCTGCCAACAAGCGATCGCTGCTTCAAACTGGTCAGTACACAAATTTACCACCGCCCAAAGACCCAAGGCAGTGGGGAATTATCATTCGCCATTTTTAATGCCTGTCACGGCAATGACAGCTAAGGAAATTAACGATCTGCTGATCGAAATTTGCCATACGCTCAAAGTCTCTGACAAAATTGTCAAAACCAGCGCTTATACCGTCACCACAGAGACCGAATCAAGATTTGTCAGTAGTAATGGCTCGGATGTTTATCAGACATTTCTGCTGATTGCCACAGACTTTGCTGCTACTGCACAGGATGGCAGCATCATTCAGAGGCGTGGAGATAACGGTCAACTTGCCCGTTGCAATCAAGCGGGAATGGAACTGCTAGATGCACAAATCGTGTTAGGCCGCGCCCGACAAGTGGGTGAGGAGGCGATCGCACTGCTAACCGCTGAGGAATGCCCCAATACAACCACAGCATTGGTATTGGCACCGGATCAAATGCTGCTGCAAATTCATGAAAGCATCGGTCATCCCCTGGAAATCGATCGCATTTTGGGTGACGAGCGCAACTATGCCGGCAGTAGTTTTGTAAAACTCTCAGACTTCGGCACGTTGCAGTATGGCTCGGAGTTGATGAATATTACTTTTGACCCTACCGTGGCGGGAGAATATGCTAGCTATGCTTTTGATGATGTGGGGATGGCCGCTACAAAGGAATACTTAATTAAGGATGGCAAATTACTGCGCGGTTTGGGTAGCTATGAGAGCCAGACGCGATCGCAAATCGCAGGTGTTGCTAATGCCAGAGCTTGTTCGTGGAATCGTCCAGCGATCGATCGCATGGCGAATATCAACCTGGAACCGCAGACAAGTACGCTCGACGATATCATTGGTTCTGTTGAGCACGGCGTTTATATGCAATCCAATCGCTCCTGGTCGATTGACGACTATCGCAACAAGTTCCAATTTGGCTGCGAGTATGCTCAACTGATTGAGAATGGCAAAATCACTAAAACTCTTCGCAATCCTAACTATCGCGGCATCACCAATCAGTTTTGGCGGAGTTTAACCAATGTAGGCGATCGCTCTACGGTGGAAGCTTACGGCTCGCCATTCTGCGGCAAAGGCGAACCCAATCAGGTAATTCGCGTCGGTCACGCTTCACCTGTATGCCTGTTCGAGAATATCGAAGTATTTGGTGGTGCAGGGTAGTCTTTAAAAGCCTACAGTTTGGTCGAAACGAATTTGTTCCAGGGAGCGATCGCCTTCTTTCAGCAATAAAGTTTTGATTGTGCCTGCTGATTTAGGATCTCTCGTGAATACTCTAGATTAGTCGTTATTCCTCATTTTGGATTGTTATAATAGCACTGATCGAACAAGAGATTCATTAAACATATTTTGCCAGAATCTCAGCCGTAGCTTTACCAGTTCCCTCCCAGCTAAATAATACAGCTCTTTCCAATCCAGCCGCACGCATCTTTGTGCGTAGTTGAGATGAATCTACTACCGCTCGCATAGCATTGGCGATCGCTTCCACATCATAGGGATCGACTAGCAACGCTGCATCCCCCGTTACTTCTGGCAAAGCCGAAAGGTTCGATGTAATCACGGGAGCGCCACAGGCCATCGCCTCCAGTGCTGGCAAACCGAATCCCTCCCATAGGCTGGGAAGAACTAAAGCGATCGCTCGATTAATCAAAGCAGGCAGATCGGTATAAGGGATATAGTCGAGGAACTGCACCCGTCGTTCTATCCCTAACTCTTTGACTAGAACCTTCAGGTCAGGCGTATAGCGATCGTCAGCGGGGCCAGCCAGATATAATTTGCAGTCCTGGTGAGGCGCTAAAGTTGAGAAAGCTTTGATTAAGCGATGCAGATTTTTGTGGCGATCGTGGCGGCCAATATACAGGAAGTAATTACCTTCAGGTAGATTTAGATTGCGAAAATGGTTGCGATCATAAGCCAGCAGAGTTGATGTGATTTTCTGCTCACCGATCCCAAAATATGTCATCACTTCCTGCTTCGTACTTTCAGAATTACAGATGATGTGTTCGGCCTGATGCAAAACCTGAGGGATATAATAGCGAAAATAGGTAGTCAGACGTGAGAATGGTTTACCAAATCGCAAAGGAATCAAATCGTGGACAGTGACAATATAGCGACAGTTGGAAAAAAGTGGTGCTTCGGGAATGGGTGAAAAAAGTAGGCTGGAGTTTAACTGGCGATGGATATGGCCTAATCGAAATTGCGTCCAGATCAAACGTCTGAGATGTCCCTTAGCGCCATAATCGGAGTTGAGATTCTCTGCGATCTCATAGCAGTCATAGTCGAGAATGGGATGAGAAGTGAGTAAAGTAGGTTGCAGATCGGCTAGATACGGGCATATATTTTGTGCGTAGACCGTTAGACCCGTCGGTTTTTGACTGAGAAAAGCAAGGTTAATTAATAGTGCATTAGTTGAATTAGTCACAGCTTAGATCTTCGTAAGAATTGGTTTTCTCAATATCCTTTGACAGTACATTCGCACTCCCGTTAGCTTCCCTATGGCTTGCGGTTGGCGGCAAAGCATTTGACCGCCTAAAACGATCACAATGCGAATTAACCTGAAGCCCAGAACTAGCTTACTGGCATGTTTCTCTAAGCTGAGTAAGTAGCTGTAAATTTCATGCGCGATTTTGAGATCGAGATTGCGACTGGTGATTGACGAAGTTTGATGAATTACACGTGGGCGATAGCTGAAGTAGATCGCATAACCCTGGGCGGCATAGCGCCGACAAAAATCAAAATCTTCGTAATATAGAAAATAGTCTGGATCGAAGTAAGGACATGCAGAGAAATGTTGGAGGTTAAGCACCATGCTACAAGCGCTCACCCAATCAGTTTTGCGATAAGCAATATCCTTGGAAGTCAATGAGTTTACACCCGTATCTTTCTCCTCCCAAATCGCACCATTATGAGGTGTAAACTTACCGCCAGCAAAACAGAGTTGACCTGAAGTATCGTAGACTGCCGTTCCCAGAATGGCAATTTCCCGATGCGCTTGCAGCAGGCAATTTAGCTGTGCGATCACTCCATTGTCTAAATAAGCATCAGGATTGATTATCCAGACAGTTGTTAATGGATCGCGATCGTAAATCCAACTCAACCCGAGATTACACGCACGTCCAAATCCCAAGTTATCATTCGCATGGATTACCGTTGTGTACTCATTCTCTAAAAGCGCGATCGCGGTATCATCAATCGCATTATTGACAATAACTAATCTGTAATCGCAGCGATCGCCTTGTTGAATAGAACTAGCTAGCCTGCTAATCAACTCAGATGAATAGTAGTTAACGGTCAAGAAGTAGATCAACTGGACTATCTCACGTACTTCAAGCTTTCTGTCTTACTAGAAAATTGGCTCAAGAAGATAGTCATTACCGTACGCTTGCGCACTAGGATGCTAGTACTGACAGACATACCTGCTTGCAGTGGAATCTTCCGACCGCCAATATCAAAAACTTGAGTATCCATCTCAATTTTGGCAGGGAAAGCATAAAAAGGTCTTTCTTGCGTTGGAGCCAGCGCATCAGAGCCAATATTAATCAACTTACCTTTGATGCTACCAAATTCCAGGTTTGGGAAAGTATCGATTTTGATTTCGACTGGCATCCCTTCTCGCACAAAGCCAATATCCCTATTTGTGATATAAACTTTGGCAACTAGTTTGCCATTGGGTACAACCGTCATTAAGGGCTGAGTGGTCGTGTTACCAGAAATTACGTAGCCAGGGCCTGTAGCTTTGACATTAAAAACTGTGCCATCAATTGGCGATCTAATCTCCTGATAACTTAATGCCAACTTAGCTTTGCTGATCTGAGCATCAATCTCTGAGATTTTTTTCTGGTTTTCCGCAATTTTGGCTAAAATGTCCTTAGCGGTAAGCGATATCGTATTATTGAGTCTTTCCTGTGCCTGCGAAATCAGTTCAGACAGACGTTGTTGCTCTTTCGTGAATCTTTCCACATCACCCGAAGCTGTAGCAATCGCAGACTCGCGGCTCAGAATGTCTGACTCCGCCGATTGGTATCTTTGCTCCTGTTGTCTGTATTGCAACCGCGATAGGGCACCCGAGTCCGCCACGGGCTTCATATCCGTAAGAATTTTTTGGTTAGTGTCGCGAATCTGCTTGCTTTGCTCGAGAATGCCCCGATTCGACTCAAGCACACTCTGAGCACTAGCAAGTTGTTTTTGCGCCTGTGCTAGCTGCGTCTGCAGTTGTGACACTTCTAGTTGAGCCGCCGCCACACGCGATCTAAACTCGGCGCGACTCGCCACCAAGAGCTGCTCTTGATTAAGCATAAAGTCTTCAGTGGCATCAGATTCATTTGTACGGCGCAGTTTAAACCCATTTACCTGAGCCTCGTAAAAGCGATTCTCCTGCAAAAGTGCAGATCTTGTTCTGGTTAGCGACTCAATGTCAGCTTTGGGGCCTGTTGGATCTAGGGTCATCAAGATATCGCCTTGTTTGACGCGCTGCCCTTCTTTAACGTCTATAGAGGTAACCACACCGCCGGAGGGAGCCTGGATCTCCTTAGTCGCACCTTCAGGTTCTAGCTTGCCAGCCGCAGGGACGGCCTCTTCAATTTCGGCAAGGCATGCCCAGGTCACAGCAGTAACTGTCAAGCCAATAATCAGCCACACAAATGCACTAGACCAAAAAATCGATCTTTCGAGAATTACTGGCTGCTCAGAGGACTTCAGGGCGGGTTTATCGTTTTTTTTCAGGGATTTCATAGTGTTTTAGTGACTCAGTTATCAGCAATTGTGAGGGACAGGTTTTATTTGAGCGCTTGTCGTTAACTAGATAGAACAGCTAAACCTCCCCCTACTAGGTTTGTGACTCTTGCTGCTGGTACAGACAGTAGTAGCGCCCGCGCATCTGCATCAGTTCTGCATGCGATCCTTGCTCAACAATGGCTCCTTGATCCATCATTAAAATGATGTCGGCATTTTTGATCGTATTCAAGCGGTGGGTGATAAAAAGCACCGTGCGATCGCGGAATGATTCAGCCAAATTGTTGCAAACCTGCCGTTCGGAATCGTAATCGAGGGCGCTGGTTGCTTCGTCGAGAATCAATAGTCGAGGTGACTGAAGCACTGTACGCGCGATCGCAATTCGTTGTTTCTGTCCACCTGATAACCCTGAGCCTCGCTCACCTACAACCGTATTGTAGCCATTCGGTAAAGTCATGATAAATTCGTGAGCAGCAGCGATTTTAGCCGCTTTAATAATGTCATCTGACGTGGCATCAGGATGAGTGAGGGCAATATTTTCCTGCACGGTACCGTTAAATAGCAATGTGTCTTGCAGCACCGTACCAATTTGACGACGCAGAGAATAAAGCTCCACCTTGTTGATGTCGTAACCATCAATCTGCACTCGTCCGCTTAGTGGTTCGTAGAGTCGAGAAATTAGCTTAGTTAGCGTACTTTTGCCAGAACCGCTCTGCCCGACAATACCAACAAAACTGCCAGCAGGAAGCTCTAAATTAATATTGGCAAGCTGTAAGGGGCCAGTGGTGTTAAACCGGAAAGATACATCCTCAAACTTGACCGCCCCATCGATCTCTGGCATGGGAATGTTGGTGCGATTGCTTTCGGGTACTTCTTGCTCTGCATCAATAATGTCACTTAAGCGCTCGATTGACAGACCGATCTCCTGGAAGTTTTGCCATAACTGGGCCAAGCGTAGCAACGGACTGGTGACATAGCTGGCAATGATTCTAAACGCAATCAGTTGTCCCAGCGTAATATGAGATGCATCGCTCTGTGGCAGTAGCACCAAATGCGCTCCTACCCACAACAGGATCAGTCCAGACAACTTATTTAAAAAACCACTAATCGAACCCGCCCAACTGGATGTCAACACGGTCTGAAACCCTGCATTGACATACCGAGCGTACTTTTCCTGCCAATCCCAGCGCGCTTTTAGTTCGATATTTTGCGCCTTTACGGTCTGGATACCAGAAAGTACCTCTACCAAATAGGATTGGGTATCAGCATGACGCTCAGCTTTCACCCGCAACTGTTTGCGAATAATTGGTGAAGCAATCACAGCCAGTACTATAAAGAATGGTATTGTGACCAGCGCCCAAAACGTCAGTTGCACGCTGTAGAACAGCATGATCACAATATAGATTACGGAAAAGACAGCATCCAGCACAACTGTCAGTGCTGTTCCTGTCATGAAGTTGCGGATATTCTCCAACTCGTTAATGCGAGTCGATAACTCACCTACGCGTCGCCGATCGAAGTAGGATAGTGGCAGGCGCAGCATGTGATCGATAATTTCTGAGCCGAGACTCATGTCAATACGGTTGGTTGTATCGACAAATAAGTAGGTACGCAAAGCTGTTAATAGTGCTTCAAAGAGAGCTACCCCAATCAGCAGCCAGCCCAAAATATCTAGCGTATCGATGCTGTTTTGCACCAGCACCTTATCAATGATGATCTGGGTAATGAGGGGGTTGGCTAAACTGAATAGCAGGATGAAGCAGGAAGCGATCAGTACCTGCACCATGATGCCAGTGTGCATCTTCAGGTAAGGAATGAAAGAGTTCAGACCAAACCTTTCGGTGCGATCGCGCAGTCTTGCCTTAACCAGAACAAGTTGCATTTGTTCGGGGCATTGTCTGATGAATGCCTCTACTTTTTGTCGCCTTACTCCCCCCGATTCTGGTGATGCAATTACAATTTCAGTAGGCGTGATTTTATAGATCACCGCAAAACTATCTTGCCACTGGATTAATGCCGGCCCTTTGATGCGATTGATCGCAATTGATGGGATTTGGATTAACTGTCCAGTCAAGCCAATCATCTCCACCAGCGCACCACAGAGCTGTAAGGGAATGCTACCAACTTTAGCAATTTGGTTTTCCAGCACCCTGTCTAAGATGTCGCGCTTAAAGGTGCCATCTAAGTGCTTGCTCAGCATCTGCAAACAGGCTAGCAAACCATCGGCTGGCCCCCTCCCGCGCACATAGGGGTAGCTGCGCATGACCTCCCCATTGATTTCATCGTCTGCTACAGGAGCGGGAGGACGATCCGGCGCAAAGGGAATTTCGTCAGTACCTTTGTCAGTGACGCTAGTGAGGGCTTGACTGCTAGTAACTGCTTCTAGCTCGCGAAAGCCAAGTAATCGCACTCCTTGCTTGCTTTCGATCGACAGACCCGTATCAGCTAGGTTGATGCGACTCCCAACCGGGTAGTTTGTGACTTCGCCGCTACTGACCAACCAGATCAGATTGGGATCGAGCTTGCTGGGATCGAATTTGCCCTTAGGCAAGTTGAGGATTGCCGCTTCCTGGCTAATTTTTGTGGCTAGCTCCTTCGGATCGGTGGTGGCATTAGCACGACGCTTTAGTTCAGCTACCACTAATTCAAATACCTCGCTAATCGAGCAGCGATCCTGGAAAGCTTGCTTGAAGGCTGGCTCTTTGCCTAAAAGTTCGAAAAAGTCTTTCGCTGACAACGTGGCAACTACTGTTTCAATCGAGGCGATCGCGGTCTCGCATGGGACACCACGAATTAAACTAGTCCAACCTAAGATTTCACCTGGGTTGATCGCACCTAAACTAACTGGCACGTTACTAGAACTGCCATAGCCTAATAGTCTGGCCTGTCCCTGGTAAATAATCGTTACCTGGTTTGGTAGAGCTTCGTGTAATAGAATCGTCTGCCCCATGCGGTACTGCAAAAACTGACACTTCGATACAACTGACTTCAGAGATTCAGCGCTAAGGCGATCGAAAGGCGGAGTTTGTGCCAGAAATTCTTGCAGTTGTGTATGTGAGATAAGTTGCGGCATAGACAGAAGTTAAATTGCAAAGTCAACCAGGAAGCTATCTAATTTAACTACTATTTAGGTCAAATGTAAGTTAGCTTCTAGGTAAAAGCACCATTATATAGTTCTCTAGAATAGCCCTAGTCGGTTAATAACTGGTGTACATGATGAAGCATAACTTATTACACCTTCGTGAAAGGCATCTGAACCGTGTCTAGGATTAACTAGTCTTAAGACAAGATGATATAAGCAAACCAAACCATGGCTAAATTCGTAGCTACTATATCCAAAAATATTTCTTAATTAATTTTAAGTGACTCGCAAGACAAACTGGACAAAACGAGGCATTATGAATGATTGGCAATGGCAAGAGGGAGTTTTAGTCTGTGACTTACTTTCTAACTGGCAGCATGGCTTTTTTACGCGATCGCACTCACCTGAAACTCCCGATCAATTAAAGCAACTGATTCGGGCTGAAGGTAGGGCTTATCGAGCTAAACAGGTACATGGCGATCGCGTATTGAGCAGTACAGAAATCGATCTCGATCCATTACCAGAGGCAGATGGGGTTTGTGCGATTAAGGAAACTATGACGAATCAGTCAGTTTGGGTATGTACTGCGGACTGTGTGCCTGTGCTGATTGGGGATCGCCACCTTGGTAGCGTGGCGGCTGTTCATGCCGGTTGGCGCGGTACTGCCGCCAAAATTTTGGCAGTAGCGATCGCCAAATTCCTAGAACGAGGTAGTAGCGCTTCTGATTTGTGTGTGGCTCTAGGGCCAGCAATTTCCGGTGATGCCTACCAGGTAACGCAGGAAGTCGCAGATCGGGTTTTGAGTACGATTGTGCATCCGCAAGGTGTATCGAGCGATCCGCAGCCAGATCGCTGCCGTCTCGATCTCAGAATCGTACAGCAACAACAGTTAGTTGAAATGGGGATTAAATCTGAACAAATTGCGATCGCCCCTTACTGCACGCTCAGGGATAAGGATCATTTTTTCTCCTACCGCCGCAATTGCC
Organism: Rhizobium sp. Q54; assembly: GCA_943367755.1. GTDB lineage: Bacteria > Cyanobacteriota > Cyanobacteriia > Pseudanabaenales > Pseudanabaenaceae > PCC-6802. Next base: position 20,222 of record CALRKB020000038.1, read on the forward strand.
TGGAAAATCCTGACACTCCACCCAGCCGTCCGCAGATCCAGTGGTCGGGGATTGCCACGGCTTAGATAGTTCTCTGTTTTTAAGGTAGCGGCTCATGCTTATACCTGTCGTACTTGCTGGAATCGCTCTAGAATTTGACTGACAAAAGTTTCACCATCAATTGGCGGTGTATGCTCTGAAGCTGAGATCGCTGCGTTAATTTTCTCACGAATATCATCGACCCATTCTGTGTCAGCGCGATCGTACTCGTCCAGCAACCTTAGGGCAATTTCAATTGCTTCCTCTGCGGATCGGTATTTCCCTGCTTGAAGCTTAGTTTGAATCAAGCGTTCTTGGTCAGGCGTAAGACTTATACTCATAGGAGTCCTCTATTCAAGCCATACTCCATTTTAAATCGAAAAACTTATCTTGACTTTTGTCCACGCGCTCACAATGAAGATCGGGAAACAGAATTAATCACTTATTGCCCTTTGCCTTAGTAGATGATCGCACAATACTAATGCAACCATCGCTTCAACCATAGGAACAGCACGGGGTAATACGCAGGGATCGTGACGACCTCTGGCAATTAGAGTTGTATCTTCGCCGTCAACGCTCACGGTTTTCTGTTCCTGCGCGATCGTGGCTGTGGGCTTAAACGCCACACGAATCGTGATATTTTCGCCGTTGGAAATGCCGCCCTGAATGCCGCCGGAACGATTGGTGTGGGTGCGGATGCGTTCTCCTTCCATATAAAATTCATCATTGTGTTCGCGCCCTGTCAAAAATGTGCCTGCAAACCCAGAGCCAATCTCAAAACCTTTAGTGGCGGGCAAAGACATCACGGCCTTGGCTAGATCTGCTTCTAGCTTGTCAAATACAGGCGCACCTAACCCCACAGGCACATTGCGCGCCACGCATTCAATCGTGCCGCCTACCGAGTTGCCATCACGACGAATTAACTCGATCGCTTCGATCATCTTTTCCGCCATATCAGTGTCGGGGCAGCGGACAATATTACTTTCTACCTGTTCTAAAGTCACCGTATCAGCATCGACAGCCGCCTCTAAATCCTTAATGCGCTTGACATAGGCGACAATCTCCACACCTGCGATCTGGTGCAAAATTTTCTTGGCGATCGCCCCGGCGGCAACGCGGCCAATCGTTTCTCGGGCTGAGGCGCGTCCCCCGCCCTGCCAGTTGCGAATGCCGTACTTAGCTTGATACGTTGCATCCGCATGAGACGGACGAAATTTCTCGGCCATCTCGCTGTAGTCCTGGCTGCGAGCATCTTTGTTTCTGACCAGGATCGAAATGGGCGTGCCCAGGGTTTTGCCCTCAAATACACCGGATAAAATTTCGCAGCGATCTTCTTCCTTGCGTGGTGTGGTAATTTTGCTTTGCCCCGGTTTGCGGCGATCGAGATCGACCTGAATTTCGGCTTCACTAATCTCGATGCGCGGTGGACAGCCATCAATAATTACACCTACGCCCCCGCCATGGGACTCCCCATAGGTGGTGATCCGAAATAAATGTCCAAAAGAATTACCCATATACTCTCAATCAACAGCAAATAAATTAGTTAACACTCTTGCGATCGCTAACCTTCCACAAATCCGGCGGAATTAAGATGACCACCACCACCAAACTTTTTGGCAATGGCGCTAACGTCAAAATCCCCAATCGATCTTAGCCCCCACTGGCGCTTACCATCACCGCGATCGAAGTAATAAGCGGCGAATGGGGCATCAGGATATCTCAAACATAGTTCGTGGGGGACATCCGAAAAGAAGGTAGTAGCGTTAGCCACTGGCACGCGATAGCCCGCAATGTCCTTAAACATTACTTGATCGCACATACTGCTGATTAATTGTTTCTGGAGGCGCAGAATGATTGCCCCCTCTTGTTTAAGCGTGGGAATATCAAACTCATCCCATACTTGGAAATCCATAGGGTACGAGCAGATTGCAGCAAATACTTCACGGCTTTCTGGTAGTTCAAATTGCCACAGGTCGCGATCGCTAATATAGGCAACCAAATCTGACAAGGGAGCCTGGGGATGCCAAAACTCCCATGCTAATGCTGCACCAGATTTATGCATATCAAAGATCGCAAAATCTAGCCCATTTAGATCCTCTTGGGCGGTTTTATGGTGATCTAGTAGGGTTAAGTGGGCAACTCGTTGCTTGAGGTCGAGCAGAATGCTTTTAGGATAGGCAAAATCGAGGATAAAAACCTTTGCATCGGCTGGTATCTCCGGGGGAGGATTGCCGTGTTTAACTGGAATGTATATAGCGCGATCGCCTAACGCTTTCCACGCCGCCCAAGCCGCACCGAAACCATCAAAACAATTAGCATGGTACAAAACGTAGGTGGGGTTCGTAGTGGTTACACTCCTTTATGTAGAGAGTAGAGAATTCAGTGTGTAAAACTAGCACGCATAATTGTCATGCAAGATCTACTATTTTACTTGGATCTTACAAAAGCTTAAAAATTTAGTCGTTACTAGCTCAAATACAAAGCTTAGCTAAGTGAATCCCTCAGGTTGACCACATTGCCAATCACCGCGATCGCGGGCGGATCGAAATTAGTTGCCGCAATTAGTGCCAAAATATTACCCAAATTGCCAATTAACTCGCTTTGATCGGCACGGGTACCCTGGCGCACCAGCGCGATCGGCGTAGCGGACGATAGGCCAGCGTTAATTAAATTCTTAACGATTTCGGCTAGGTTATGTAGACCCATGTAGACCACAATGGTCTCCGATCCTTGCGCGATCGCCTCCCAGTTGATGTGAGAACGGTACTTTCCCACCGACTCATGACCTGTCACAAACGTCACTGATGAGCTGAAATCGCGATGGGTGAGGGGAATGCCAGCATAGGCAGGGGCAGCAATACCAGACGTAATTCCAGGCACAACTTCTACTGGAATGCCCGCTGCAACTAGATCGCCCATTTCCTCGCCGCCACGACCAAAGATAAAGGGATCGCCACCTTTGAGCCTGACCACAATCGCATGTTGTTTAGCTTTTTCAATCAGTAACTGTGTGGTTTCCGCTTGCAGCATCGAGTGATGACCGCGCCGCTTCCCCGCATTAATTTTCTCTGCCGCAGGATTGATCATAGCCAAAATCCCCGCGCTTACAAGCGCATCATAAACCGCCACATCACAAAGTTCTAAGATACCTTTGCCTTTAAGCGTCATCAGCCCAGGATCTCCAGGCCCGGCTCCCACTAGATACACTTTGCCTAAACACTCACTGGCGCTGGATTTTGGCATTAGGTACGATGTATTTTCTCTTTTATTACACAACTATCATGCCCCAAAATCGCAAATAGTAATTTGTAATACACACCAACTAGAATTTATACCTGAGATTTATCTGGTCTTAACTCAAGCAGTCAGGCTAATTTCTACAAGGCTAACCTTGCAGGTGCTAATCTATTATGGGCAAATCTTCAAATCACGATGAACGTAAAATATAAGCGTATTCTGCTTAAGCTCAGTGGTGAAGCATTAATGGGCGATCGCACCTTTGGTATCGATCCCGCCATTGTGCAGTCTATTGGTCTAGAGATAGCAGAAATTGTACGTAATGGTGTGGAGGTAGCGATCGTCGTTGGTGGCGGTAATATTTTCCGAGGAATGCAGGGTGCGGCGGCGGGTATGGACAGAGCTACAGCAGACTACATCGGCATGATTGCCACAGTCATGAATGCTCTAACCCTCCAAGATGCGCTAGAGCATCTCGAAGATCCGATCCAGACAAGAGTAATGACGGCGATCGCCATGCAAGAAATAGCCGAGCCTTACATCCGCCGTCGTGCGATCCGCCATCTTGAAAACAAGCTAGTTGTGATTTTCGGAGCTGGCTCAGGTAATCCGTTCTTTACAACAGATACGACAGCCGCCCTTCGCGGTGCCGAAATTAATGCTGAGGTGATCTTTAAAGCCACCAGAGTCGATGGCATTTATGATGCCGATCCCATGCTTAATCCTCAAGCAAAACGCTACAATACCTTAACCTACGATCATGTTTTAGCAAATGACCTAAGGGTTATGGATATTACGGCTTTTACGCTTTGCAAGGAAAATAGTATTCCCATCGTCGTCTTCGATCTTTGTGTTCCCGGTAACATTCGCCGCGCTGTCATGGGAGAATCTATTGGTACATATGTTGGAGGTTCCTGTGAAGTTAACTGATGTTGAGTCACGCATGCAGAAGGCAGTCGAAGCCACGCAGCAAAACTTTAATACTATTCGCACTGGTCGCGCCAGCACATCTTTGCTAGATCGGATCGCGGTGGAGTATTACGGTTCACCCACTCCCCTTAAATCCCTGGCCAACATTACTGCACCTGATGCTTCGACGATCATGATTCAACCATTCGATCGCGGTAGTATGGCACTGATCGAACGCGCGATCGCTGAGTCCGATGTGGGCTTAACCCCCAATAACGATGGCAGTAGTATTCGCTTAAATATTCCCCCTTTGACTGCAGATCGCCGCAAAGAACTAGTTAAAACCGTTTCCAAGCTAGCAGAAGAAGGCAAAGTCGCGATTCGCAACGTGCGGCGCGATGCAGTAGACTCAACCCGCAAGCAAGAGAAATCTAAAGAAATATCTGAAGATGAGGCCAAAACAATCCAAGATCAAATCGATAAACTTACGGACAAATACGTAAAGAATATAGACAAAATCTTGGCGGAGAAAGAAAAGGAAATTTCTACGGTCTAGTTATCAAATTAGCCATCGCTATCATGCGAAGCCAATCCAGACATAGCCCTGTAGGAATAGTTGTTTGGTCTAGAGATTTTCTGGATGTCTTCCTTGATTGTTTCTAGGTCAACATAGCGATCAGAAACATTGATCAGGTGATCGCTGGTCATCGATCTCAAGCTAACCACCTCTACACGCACGCCTCTGTAACTTGCAGCATCTACGGCATAAGCTAGATCGCCATCGCCACTGACTAAAACTGCAGTGTCATAGGAACCTGCCAAGGCCATCATATCCACAGCGATCTCGACATCCAGGTTCGCCTTTTTCGACCCATCAGGTAGCTGGACAAGCTCCTTTGAGATCACGCGATAGCCATTGCGGCGCATCCAGAGTAAGAAGCCCTGTTGCTTTTCGTTTGTGCGATCGACACCAGTATAAAAAAATGCTCTGAGCAGCCTGGAACCCTCAGTTAGTCTCCACAAGAGCTTTGTGTAATCAATTTCTATACCTAGTTGCAAAGCTGCATAAAACAAATTAGAGCCATCAATAAAGATGGCCACTCGCCCTCGGTTTTCAATTACCTGTTCGGGTGTAAACGCTGAATCATTATCAAAATTTAACATTGTTTTTTCTATAAAAAGTTTGGTTATAGTTAACTACTCGAAAACATTTAGAATGTCAGCCAGCGTATGTGTTATGTAGATTCTGAATAATTGCCTCGATCGACATAGAAGCCGATCTCGGAAATTGCAATCTATCAGTATTTTTAGTTTTTGGTGCGGCTTTACCTAAGTAATTAGCTTTAAGAGTTAACCCCACTAGACATGGATAACCGATAGTTTGTTATTTTATAAATTATATTTTAAGTATATGTACTTAAAACAGTAGCACATTTAATTAGCTAGTTGGGGCAAGTTCTATACGAGCAAAAACGGGCGTTGGTTTCAGTAATGGGTTACCAGATATAAGTATTCCCCATTTAGAGTGATCCCATCCAGGTGGTTGAGATTCCTCAAACCCTAGCCCTAGCTGGCGATAGACTTCTTTGCTCAAACCTGGCGTGATTGGTGATATTAAAAAAGCAGTTGTACGGATAGCCTCCAGTAACGTGTAAATCAAAGCATTAACTTCAGCTTGTTTGCCAGCTTTATAAAGCTGCCAGGGAGCAGCATCATCTATCAGCTTATTGCAGCCCCAAACAAGTGATAGGATTTCTTCACACACTTTACGAAAATCCAAGCTGATATAGGCTCTCGCCACGCGATCGCCCAAGCTAGCAGCGAGTTGAATCACTGGCTCAATCAAATCGGATAAATCGCTGGCACAATAGACAGGCACTGTCTGCTGGCAATACTTAACTGCCATACCTAAGCTACGGTTGAGCAAATTACCCAAACTATTAGCTAGGTCAGCATTCAGAATCGATACAAACCTTTCTTCATTAAAATCGCCGTCTCGACCAAACTCGATTTCCTTAAGAAAGTAATAACGAACTGCATCAGCGCCATAGCGATCCACAAGGTCGAATGGGTCTATTGTATTACCTAGCGTTTTCCCCATTTTCAGCCCGTCCTTTGTCAGGAATCCGTGACCAAATACACGTTCTGGTATCTTTAACCCTGCTGACATTAGCATGGCAGGCCAGTATACAGCATGAAATCGCAGTATATCTTTACCAATAATATGCAGGTTAATCGGGTACCAGTACTTGAGCGCATTTTCTAAGCTGGGATCGCTATCAGGCTCTAATAGAGCCGTAATATATCCCAGCAGAGCATCAAACCAGACATAGATCGTATGTGATGGATCGGTTGGTACTGGGAAGCCCCAATCCACGTTAACTCTAGAGATCGAAAAATCCTTTAGCCCTTGTTTGACAAAGCCTAAGACCTCATTGCGCCTGATCTCTGGCTGAATAAACTCAGGTCTTCGATCGTAAAGTTGCTCCAACTGCTCTTGATACCTAGATAGCTTGAAAAAGTAGTTAGCTTCATCACGCCATTCGCAACTAATATTGGTGTGAATTGGGCAGTGACGCTCTGCCAGGAGATCTCTTTCTTCCTTAAATTCTTCACAGCCAACACAGTACCAGCCCTGTTGCTGGCTTGAGTAAATATCGCCAGCATCATAGACCCGCTGAAAAAACTCATTCACGATCGCGTGATGGCGTTCATCAGTGGTGCGAGAAAAGCGATCGTAGCGAATGTTTAGTTTTTCCCAGAGGTCGCGAAATGCTGCCACAACGCGATCGCAATGTTCCTGAGGCTGAAGATTTTGCTTTGCCGCCGCCCGTTGAATTTTCTGTCCATGTTCGTCGGTGCCGGTAATAAATAGGGTAGGATGCCCCTTTAGACGATAAAAGCGCGCTAGTGCGTCCGCCGCTATGGTTGGGTAGGCGCTGCCAATGTGTGGCAAGTCGTTAACGTAATAAAGTGGCGTTGTGATCGCCACTGGTTTGTGGGGCATAAATACTGTGGCAGTAGGTTTGTGAGTTAGTGTAACTAATGCTATTGCTAGGTAAATTCCTAACTTAGCATAGGCAGGGTGCTCTAGAGGGTGACTTTCGCAGTTATCGATCGATAATTTTAGAACCATTCCACCCGAGCTATAATCAGCATAAGGATATCCCCTAAGATATTGCTGCTCTAAAGTAGAAGGCTATGAGGCTAGGTAATTTGGGGTGATATAATCTTTCAACACTAGAGCATTCTTCCCGAACTAGAAATGCGAATGTATGTGTCTTGCAGTCAGTGAGGGGGATCTCTGAAGTCAAGTCTAGCTAATTGCGAGAGGCTTAAGTGCGATGATCGAGATGAGAGTTGCTGGAATCGCTATTGATGCTGTCAGTCGTAACCCGATTGTGTTGCTGCGAGATGCAGGCGATCGCCGCGCCTTACCAATTTGGATTGGAGAAGCAGAAGCCAAAGCTATTGTTACCGCTCTCGATCCCAAGCCGGCGGTGCGACCTATGACCCACGATCTATTGATCAATACTCTAGATGCTTGGTCGCTCAAGGTAGAGCGCGTAGTGATCCATTCGCTCAAAAACAGTACTTTCTTTGCTTCGTTGAGTGTAAAGCATGGGGAGTCCATTAAAGAAATTGATGCGCGACCAAGCGATGCGATCGCCATTGCTCTACGAGCTAACTGCCCAATCTGGGTAGTTGAGGAGGTGATATCAGAGGCATCAATACCTGTAGATCAGGATGCCGATGAGGCTGAGCGTCGTGCTTTTAGAGAGTTTTTGGCTAACCTTAATCCTGAAGACTTTGCTAAGGGGCAAAGCAGAGGTAATTAGTGATAAAAAACAGCCCTAGTGCTTGAGTAGCACCAGAGCAGATTTAGGATATACAACCTCCATCCTATTGGGGAGATTGCGCAGTTTGTGTAGTTTGCGTAGGTTCGTCAGCACTAGTGTGAGTAGCAACGTTATTGCTAGAGGCAGTTGCTTGATAATTACGATCAAAAACCGTTTGTACTACTTCACCTTCAGATCCTAAAGTCTTTGTGGGTGACTGGTTAAAAGTTACGGATACAGCAGCAGCATTGCCAGCTCGAACGATAATGCTTTGATTAGCAGACCAGGACTTGCGGGTACCTTCTGACAAAATCCCTTCAAAGTCAATTTTGTCATCTACGGTGACACGTAACCATGACTGGTTGGTCATCGCAATCCCCACATTGACTGGTTTATTGCCTGGGAAGCTGAAATTGGCACTATTAGAATTTGAGTTGGCAGTGCTGACTAAATGACTAAAATCTGCCCAAGAGTCGCTAGATTGAGGAGATTTTGGATTAACGGATCGCGGCTTAGCCGCAATAGGGCCGAATGTTTCTTTGGGGCTAGGATTCTGCTTGCCTTGACTTGTTGTGGGTGAAACTCGTGCGGATTGACTGAGATTTGCTTGTCCCTCAGTAACTCGATTATTAGACAGCGGGTTCAAAAACGATGCTAGGGCACCCACCGCACCAGCAATAATCAGGATGTAAAGAGCATAGAGATGCAATGGTCTTAGCTCCGCCGCGGGCGAACCAGACCAGTTTTTTGGGGCAGGATCGGTAGATAAGGGAAAATCTTCCGCTAAGCCATTTAGACCTACAGCGTTGCCATATTTACGAATAAATCCTTGAATGTAAATCGGTTCGGGCAGTGAATCCAGGTTACCTTCTTCTATGGCTCTAAGATGGCGTTCGGGGATCAAGGTTTTGGCTGTAACTTGATGCAGGGACATTAACTTCAACTCACGCGTTTGCTTGAGTTGCGCTCCGATCTCTGCTAACTTGCTTGACTGATTACTGTTAATATTCACGGCACTAACTAGCCTCACTAAAAAACTAGACCTAAACTTGACTAGAAATACGCTCTTGCCGCCCTTCTAGTTGCTGCGGATACCCTTACCGGGTTTACCTGGCGAACTATGCGATTAACCTTTAAGTAAATCAAGCCAACTTGACAACCTTATGATTGACACAACTACTTTTATTTGCTAAGTTGTAGCCCCTAAGACTGGATGGGATATCAGCTTAAGAGAATATAGATTCTGGTACTAGAGTCTATCTATACTATACCTGCAACTCATTATATCACTGCAACATCTGTTTCAGTAGGGTTAAGTGCGAGGAGCTACAAGCTTTTCTCTATCTTTGTGGTTTGTCGGGATAGAGCGATCGCGCTCCTAATTTCATGCTCGCTCAAGTGACGATATTTGCCTGGTGCTAGGTTGCTGATGTTAATGTCTGCGATCGCCACGCGATGCAGTGCAATAACCAGGCAATCTAATTGTTCGGCGATGCGACGGATTTGGCGATTGCGGCCTTCTCTAAGTACGATCTGTAACTGCGTGCGATCGGCTCTGCGATCCATAACATTTACTTGACAGGGTAGAGTGAGTTTGCCATCCAACTCAACGCCATCACGCCAGTTTTGCAACGTCTCGCGATCAGGCTGGCCTCGCACCCACACTTCATAGATTTTGGGTATGTGATGGCGAGGGTGGGTTAAGCAATTAGCAAAATCGCCATCGTTAGTTAATAGCAAAGCACCGCTGCTGTTATAGTCCAGCCGCCCCACCGGATAGAGGTGGGAATAGTGTGTCGGCAGTAAATCCAGAACGGTTTTTCTGCCCTGAGGATCGCAACGGCTACAGATCGCCGCTACTGGTTTATGTAGCAGTAGGTAAACTTTCTCTGGTGGGAGATCTTGGCTAATTAGCCTACCGTCAACCTCAATGCGATCGCACTGGAGATCGGCTTTAATACCCAACCCTGTAACGATCGCCCCATTGAGACGGACTCGCGATGCCAGGATCAACTTCTCCGCTTCCCGCCGCGAGGCGATGCCAAAACGAGCAATGATTTTTTGCAGGCGTTCGGTCATGTTGAGTTGATGCCTTTGATGTCTGATGATGTCCGATCCGCTTAAACCAACATTGACCCTGGGGTATAAATACCTGCACTAATCGGTCTATTAACTAATGAGTTAGCACCGACTATTGTATTCGCTGGAATATGGGCATCGGCACCAACAGCCGTGCGATCACCAATATAACAGGGCGCAACAAGTTTAACAGCGGGATCGACGGTAGCTGTTTTGGCAATCCAGACGCCAGGTATAGGGGAGGTAGCTGTAGCGGCCAAGTCGTAAGGCATATTCCCAGTCAGGATATCGAGATGTGCTTGGCAATACTTCTCGGGCGTGCCTAGATCCAACCAGTAGCCATCCCAAACAAATCCCATCATTTTATGCCCCTGTTCGAGGATGCCGGGAAAGACCACACGCTCGAAACTAAGCGGTTCGCCTGCCACATAGCGATCGAAAACCTTTGGCTCTAAGACATACGTGCCAGCGTTAATCGTATTTATACCCTGCTCCATAAAGATCAATGCCTGCTCAGATGTTGGTTTTTCGCGGAAGGCCAAAACTTGACCATTTTCTTGTAGTTCTACCAGGCCAAACGGTGTGATGTCAGCTACGCGGGTAAGGGTAAGGGTTGCGGCAGCACCGCTATCTTGATGGGATCTAATTACAGCTTTAAGATCCAGGTCAGTGAGAATATCGGCATTAAAGACAACCAATGATTCGCCAGTAAAATATGGCTCAGCTAACTTGATGGCTCCAGCCGTATCTAGGGGTGTAGACTCTTCGATGTAGCGAATTTTTACCCCAAAGCGATCGCCGCTTTCGAAATAGGATTTCACCTGATGCGCTTGATAATGCACGTTGAGCAAGATATCGGTAATGCCTGCGTCACGACAGCGATCGATCATCCACTCTAAGAAAGGTCGATCGAGCAAAGGCAACATTGGCTTGGGACAGCCATAGGTGAGCGGCCTGAGTCGAGTACCTTTCCCACCTGCAATGATTACAGCTTGCATAATAGTTGCCTACGGTATAGTTAATTAACGGTAACGAAATGATTGCGAATTAATTATAAAGAAGATTATGGGGGACGATGTGAGACTGTGCCAATGCCAGATCTAACTACAGACTGGCAGGTGAACCTACAAAACCCAACACCTGTAAAAACTTTAGCTCCCCTATCAGGATGAAAAAAACAGCAAATAGTAAAGCTAATGCTTCCATTTCACCACGGCGTTACCACTTCGGTGTTGGCAAAGCGCTACTAGTCTTAGCTCTCCTTACCTCTGTAACGGCTGGTGCCATGCTAGCCAGATTAGCACCTTTGACCTCATTTGACTGGGGCGGACTAGTCAGAGGGCGCAGTTTGCAGGAGGTACTGGTGGAAGGGCTAGGGCGCAGGCTATCTCGCCCCTATCAGGTTTTGATCATGGGTGTCGATCGCGTACTAGATGCCGCACCCAACTCACCAGAAATATTTAATGGTCGTAGCGATACCATCATGCTGGCCAGATTCGATCCCAAAACGCGATCGCTAAAATTGTTATCTATCCCTCGCGATACTCAAGTCCAGATTCCCCAGTATGGAGTGCAAAAAATCAATGCTGCGAATGTGTTTGGAGGCAGCAATCTTGCTATTTCCACGGTAAGGGAGAATTTCAGTAGTGTACAGATTGACCGCTATGTCAGGATTGATACATCGGGACTAGTGGCTTTGATCGATGCCCTTGGCGGTGTTGAGGTAAATGTGCCGAAGCGTCTGCGCTACGAAGATAAAACTCAAAAACTCAGTATCGATTTGCAACCAGGTCTGCAAACCCTCAATGGCAAACAGGCGGAGGGCTTTGCCAGATTCCGCCACGATGAGGAAGGGGATATTGGTCGTATTCGCAGACAGCAAATTTTATTAAAGGCGATCGAAAAAAAACTGACAGATCCCTGGCTTGTAATCAGGTTGCCCCAGTTAGTGGGGATGATGCAGCAGTATGTTGATACCAACCTTAGCTTGGATGAAATCACGGCTTTGGCAACGTTTAGCCTGACATTAAAACCAAATAGCGTCAAAACACTGACATTACCTGGCAGACCCAGCGCCGACTATGAATTCAATACCAGTTATTGGATAGTCGATCCCGAAGATGCGGCACGAATAGTTAGTGGTAATTTTCAAACAGGTAGTTAGAAGAGGAGAGAATTTATGAGACTTCTATTTATCTCAACGCCTGTAGGGGCATTTGGCTCTGGTATTGGTGGTGGTGTCGAGCTAACCGTGCAAAATGTGGCTCAGGAACTAATGCGGCGATCGCATACAGTTCACCTTGCCGCCTGCATTGGTTCTCAGTCGGATACAATTCCGCTAATTACCATTCCTGGAGAGGTGCATAGCTTTGCCCAAAATCAGTCACGCACCGATCCGATTAGTTTCCCAAGTAATTCCGTGCTGGCGAATATGTGGGCATATGCCAGAACTATGCAGAGTAGTTACGATCTGATTGTCAATTTCGCTTACGATTGGCTGCCATTTTATCTCACTTCATTTTTTAGCACGCCGATCGCTCATTTTGTCAGTATGGGTTCTTTGCTAGATTGTATCGATCTGGCGATCGCCCAGGTAGCCCATGCATACCCTGGCACGATTGGTGTGTACACTCGTACCCAAGCCCATACGTTTGAAGGATTGGGCGACTTTCGCATTCTTGATAGTGGCATAGATATAGATGACTATGATTTCTGTGCCGAGCCAGAACTCCAATTAGCATGGGTGGCGCGAATCTCTCCAGAGAAAGGTCTAGAAGATGCGGCGGCGGTGTCTGAGCAGACGGGCTTAGAGATTAACATATTGGGCAAAATGCAGGATGAGAATTATTGGGAGGAAGTTCAGAGAGATTATCCCGAAGCTAAATTGAATTATTTGGGATTCCATCCCACAGAAAGGCTACAGTCTATTCTGGGTAAGTGTCAGGCGTTATTAATGACTCCTAAGTGGGTAGAAGCATTTGGCAATGTGGCGATCGAAGCGCTGGCCTGCGGTGTGCCAGTCATTAGTTATGCCAGAGGCGGGCCTGTAGAAATTGTGCGTCACGGTGAGACTGGATTTCTGGTGGAGCCGGATAATGTTGAGGCTTTATGCGAAGCCGTGGCATCTCTGCCGCGTATCAGTAGAAATGCCTGCCGCCGTCAAGCCGATTCGCAATATTCTTTGCAAGCTCTAGGCGATCGCTTTGAGCAATGGTTTATAGATATCCTTGGTACTGTGGCATAATAGCTCAAATCAGCGCCAGCAAAGGACTGACAGCGAAACAGAAAGCATTTTGTATAGAGAGGGTAGGTTGTTTGGGCTTCCCAATGTATCGAGTACCACCTATTCCAACATTGTGTAGTAGCAGCCCGAGACAGACGAGTGCAGATGTTATGATTAGCCCAAAAGGTGAGGTTGAGAAGTTCAGAGTATTCCTACATCAGAACAAAAGACACAGTTGGACGAACGAACTGGACTGGAAACATATTTTTCCTGGCAGGTGAAGAAAATATTATAGAAATTTACCCCTTTTCATCATCAAGCAAAGCAAATCTATTGTAGGAAAATGTTATGTCGCTCCCAAATGGGCCAAATACTCCAGCAATTTGGCAAATGTTCCACTGGATTACGAGGCCATTTTCATTTATGCGTAGCTGTACCCAGGACTATGGCGACTGCTTCACAGTCAAGCTGGGTGAGAAATTTGCCCCCGTCGTTTTCTTCAGTCATCCCCAAGCTATGCAAACCATTTTGACTAGTGATGATTCCAAGGTGTTTGATGCTCCTGGCGAACTAAACAGTCTCCTTGAGCCATTTTTGGGAACGCAATCTGTGATTGGGATAAGTGGCGATCGCCACCGCAGGATGCGTCAGTTGCTCATGCCCCCGTTTCATGGAGAACGGATGCGTTCCTACGGACAACTCATTAGTGACATCACTGAAGATGTGATGCGCGAGTGGATTGTGGGTAAATCCTTTTCTGTCCGGGAGTCCATGCAAGCTATTTCTATGCGGACGATCTTGGGGGCTGTGTTTGGCTTAGCTGAGGGACTCCGCTATCGGCAACTAGAGAAACTGCTTGGAACTATGCTCAATGAAATGAGTAACCCCTTGAGTGTCAGCCTCCTCTATTTCCCCATACTCCGCCAGGACTTAGGTCCACTGAGTCCGTGGGGTAACTTTATCCGTAAACGACAACAAGTAGACCAGATCCTCTACGATGAAATCGCAGAGCGTCGATCGCATCCAGACGCCGATCGTAACGATATCCTCACTTTGCTAATGTCTGCCTGTGATGAAGCAGGAGAGGCTATGACGGATGTGGAGTTGCGCGATGAGCTAATGACGCTTTTATTCGCAGGTCACGAAACTACTGCCACCGCTCTGACCTGGGCATTGTATTGGATTCATAAATCCCCCAAAGTTCGCGATCGCCTGTTGCAGGAACTTCAGGAACTCGACGATCCCCTCGATCCCAGCGCTCTTTCCCGCCTTCCTTATCTAAATGCGGTATGTTGTGAAACGCTACGGATTTACCCTGTGGGAATGTTGACTTTCCCACGGATTGTGAGATCGCCAGTTGAGGTGACGGGACACTTGCTGGAACCAGGCACTATAGTGGTCGGCGCGATTTATCTAAGCCATCGCCGCGAGGATGTCTACCCAGACCCAGAGCATTTCCGCCCAGAGCGTTTTTTGGATCGTCAATTTTCTCCTTTTGAATATTTGCCTTTTGGTGGGGGGAGCAGACGTTGTATTGGTATGGCGTTTGCCCAATTTGAGATGAAAGTGGTTTTGAGCAGAATCTTATCTCAAGTTGAATTAGCATTAACTGATATCCGCTCAGCGCAACCAGTGCGCCGAGGCTTGACCTCAGGGATATCTCCGATAAAACTGCTTGTCAAAGATAAACATCCTACTAAGCTGGGGCGAAGAAACCATCAAGATTCCCTACCCAAATCATCAGTTACATAGTTGGTATGTAATGCTTAGGTTGATTGGACGGGGAATAACTTAATTGTTAGCAGTTTGCCGAGTTCTTGGCTAAGACGGTATGCTTGCGCGTCGTAAAGTGGCAATTCCATAGAATTGGGTAAGTACCTTAAAAATTCCCGAGATCGTTCTCGGGGACAACCGGAAATGCTCTCCAGCTTTTGTGCGGCCTCGTGCAGAACTTGCGAGTAATTGGTGGAAACGGTCGAAACATTCAGCTCTCGGGCATATAACTGCCACTGCCGGGGTGGGGCAAGTTCCGCTCTTTCGATCCGGCGCAGTCCCGAAATTGTCGCCAGAACGAAGAGGCGATCGCCCGGTTGCAGGCGTTCGTCATCAGAAGGCAGAATCGATTCCGTACGTCCATCCGGTTTTGGTACGAGTGTCTTCAGGAAAATGGGGACGACGCCATACCCATAGGCAATCTGGGTTAGCATTCTGCCCGTTAGCGTATCGCCTGCCACAATGTAGTATTCCGCGACCAGAATCGTGCGGTTGTTTAAGCAAAACAAACTCAGAATATTCTCGCCAAAAGCCGCGCCGGCAAAAGCCTCAGCAGATAGCGCATAGGCGCACAAGGATCGAGCTTGAGGTAGCAGTTCTGTAAGGATATCTTCGAAATAGCGATCGAAAGTGCGAATGACTAAGCCAATCTCAGGATTCTCGGCACGAGCGACCAGCGCCACTTCTAAATTCAGCATCTGGTCTTCTGTGGCAACGACAATGCTTTTGGCAGTGCCGAGATTTACTTTGCCCAGTGACTTGATAATCTGACCAACGACAAAAGGTGTCTGGGGTAAGAGATGCGGATCGTCGGCGCGATCGGCCAGGACAACCATCGATTGTTTAAAGTCTTGCAGCAGGGCTGCGACCCGTTCTCCCACAGAGCCCAGACCAACTAATACCACATGATCGCGATCGGGAATAGGAGGTCGCTGGTTCCGCGATTCGAACCTGTAGCTCAACAGGCTATCAGCAATTAAGCCCAGTACACCCAATAGGAATAGAATGCCAACAGCCGCAACTAGCAGACAGATCGTTTGCACCCACAGCGGCACAGGATCGTTTTGCAAGCCACCAAATACATCGCCGAATCCACCTAGCAGGAGAATAACTCCAGACATAATCGCTTTCTGCCAAGTTATGCCCGGCACATTAAATTTCAGCAATACGGCACTGAATATCCACAGCATCATACCGATTACCAGACTGGCAGCGATCAAAGGGCGAGTTTTCTGTTCCTGCACCCACTGCCAAAACTGCTGCATCGGTAGGTTGAATTTTGCGCGCAGCGCCGTTTGGAAAGCATACCAAATCGACTTAGGTGTAGAGAACCTGTTACGCTGAGATGCTGTTTTCTCTGGGGGGGGCTCTATGGGGTTCTCTGCGGATTGCTGGCTAATAACTTCCTCAATGTAAACGATCCAATCCCCCGCTTCGATCTTGGCATCTGGTTGCCACTGATAAAACGAGCGATCGCTGGCAGTTGCGGGAAAGCTCAACAGCAAATGCGTTTTTTTATGTAGTGCGTAGGCAGGAAGGCGATCGAAACGGTGGTCGCGCGACTGCACTTGGTGCTCCACTACGCGCAAGCAGCGATCACCAATATTGAAAAAGCCTAAAGTTCCTTCACCCAATCCTGCTAGAGCAAAGGATGCGGCTGGTAAATCCGCTGGATCTAGTACGACCATATCCCCCAGTTGGTGCTTGAGCAACTGATAGAGATTGCGGCGGGAGGAGCGCACCACCAGGTGAATGTTGGGATTGAGTCGCCGAGCGGCGATCGCCGTTTCAATATTGGTGCTCTCGTCGCTGGTCACCAATAAAATCGCGCGGCACTGGCGGACTCCCGCTCGTTCCAAAACCGCTTCTTTGCGGCAGTCATCGACAATCAGCGGCTCTGCGAGCAATTGCATGATATCGTCGATCTCCCAACTTTCGGGAATGAAATTGTCAATTGCTGTAATGCTGACGGCAAAATCTCTGTAGGCGAACTTTTTGAGGTTGACAACGCAATATTGCCCCAGACTGCCCAAACCGCAAACTAAGAAGCGATCGGTACTAACGGGGATTGGCTTTTGGGCATTTGCAGGATTTGGTTCTCCCTTCTGCTCCTCACTATTTGAGCCTGCATTCAGCAAGTTATCTAGCATAAAAACAATTACGACCAAGCGATCGTAAGTTCAGTGAACCTACGATCAATAGTGTGACCTTAAATAAAAATTATTTATATTAAGATAATTTCATCTTGAGTCTCAGCTCTGCGCTGGTCGCAGAATCCTTGACCTATAGGCTTTTTAAATATTTGTCTTGCCCGATCGAATATTTGCCGAATATGGGTTTTAGGGTTTAACGTAAAGTTTCCTAAGAACAGAAAATGGTATCGAAGCCTATTTCTTAGCTTCAATACCATGAATCGAATTTCAATAATAATCGCAGGCTAATCGCCCTGATATTGCGACCTATTACGTCTTAAGAGGTTAAGACTTGGGTGGTTGATAATATACCTTGCTGCCCTCATTCGGCACAAAATGGCACTTGAGGTAGGAGTTGATAAAAGCTCGCCAAATTGGCTGTTCTGACTTGCGGTAATATTTGCCTAGGATTGGCTTGATTGCTGCCGTTGCTGTCTTTAAATGATAATGCGGCATACTCAGGAAAACATGATGCGCTACATGCGTACCAATATCGTGATGGATCGGATTAACGAAACCATAATCGCGATCGACCGTAGAAAGCGCTCCCTTGAGGAAGTACCATTCATCGCCACGATACCAGGGTACATCTGGCTCGGTATGGTGGAGGTATGTCACTAAATCAAGCCATACGACAAACACGATATACGGTGCGAGGTAATATTTCAGCAGAAATAACCAACCGTGCTGATAGGTTAAAAAGCCCAGGAACCCCACCATTGCTAGCCACAGGACGGCGCTGATTGCGACTCCCAATCGCTCTGATGGCTTAAACAAAGCACTATAAGGGTTAAAGTGAGACGCTGCCTCTCTCCCTGGAGAACGTCTAAATAAATATAGAGGGAAGGCAAATAGTAAGGCTACCCCATAGCGAATCGTTTTTTCTGTCCAGGGCATTGCTTTATACGTAGACTCGGTAACGGGGTACCAAGATTCATCGGTATCAATATTACCTGTGTTGGCATGATGGGTGCGATGGCTAATGCGCCAGCCGTGGAAGGGAACCAAAATCGGAATGTGACTGAGATGGCCGATCAGGTTATTTAGCCATTTGTGCTTAGAAAAAGAACCGTGGCCGCAGTCATGGCCAACTACGAATAATGCCCAAAACATGGTTCCTTGCATGAGCCAAAAGATGGGCAAGAACCACCAGGAATTTACCTGAGCGGCGATCGCGTATAACCCCCCGATAATGGAAATATCCAAAAAAAAATAATATAGCGATCGCCCTGCTGATGGTTCAAAACATTGGGCTGGAATAGCGTTACGTAAATCTTGTATAGAGAATGATAGCTGTTCTGAGCGGGAAAACTCGTCTCTTACGGTAGAAATACTCGGACTAGTAGCGTTTAGCGACACAAAACTCCTTGTCAGAAACGAATTTGATTATTGCGTTATTGTAGCTTTTATTAAGCTTGTATTAAGAAAAATTACAATTACTATGTATAAGTTGTTACCTTTGGCAGATGGTTAACTGTTCGCTTTCATTTCTCAACAGGGCTTTTGAGAATTTTTGCAAATCATCATGAATAATGCAGGTTAGACGGTTCTCTCTCAACAAATTTCTGTGGGCTACAAGATTAAATTAGCATCATCACATTCTTTGCTATTTGTCAATGCGTAAGTCCTAGTACTAGAATGAACTCGATCAAACCTGACGATCAGCACTAGCCTCGCAGATTGCCAAGCTTAGACTGCGAAAATGGTCGCCGCGCTGCTCAAAATTAGCGTACTGATCGAAGCTGGCACACGCTGGAGAGAACAAAACTGCTGTAGCATTTAATTTTTGTGCTAGATCGATGGCTTGGGGGACTGCCACATCCAGCGTTTTCACATCTTCATAGCTCTTATAACCGACCCCATTGAGCAGTTGGGCAAATTCATCGGCTGCTTGCCCAATTAGTAGCGTATAGGCGGTCTTCTGCTGGATCGTATTTAGCCATGCCTTTGCGTCGCCTTGTTTGGACTCCCCTCCGGCAATCAAAATGACTGGGCTTTCGACCGATTTTAGCCCCACCTCCGCTGCATCATAATTGGTGGCCTTGCTATCATTGATCAGATGGATGCCCTGATAATTGCATACGTGTTCTAAACGGTGAGGTACACCCTTAAACTGAGATACAGATTGAGCAATGGCTTCAGAATCAATCCCTGCTAACTTGCTAGCCGCAACAGCTAAGAGCAAATTTTGCTTGTTGTGCTCTCCTAGCAGTTTGAACTTTGACAACGGCAACACTGGCGCACCGGCAAAAATCACCCAGTCATCCTTAATATAAGCACCACTTTCTATCGCTTCCGGAATACTGCCTGTACAACTCGTCCAGATCGCTTTAGGGAATAGAGAGCGGCCTGTTTCAGCAAGATAAGGATCGTCACCGTTGAGCACAACCTGCTGAGATTGCAAAAGGAGGCTTGCCTTGATGTTGCTATAGGCCTCGATTGTGTAGTGGCGATTCAGGTGATCTGGCGTGAAGGTTGTCCAAATACCAATCTGTGGCTGTACGCTAGGGGCTGATTCGATTTGATAACTACTTAACTCAGCAACAATCCAGTCAAATGATGAATTGGGAGTAGTCATCAGTTCATCGGCTAGTTCGCAGATTGCCTTACCAATATTGCCGCAGGCAGGGGCGTTGAGGCCTGCCCCCTGAAAAATTGCGGCTGTGAGTGCTGTAGTTGTGGTTTTACCGTTTGTACCGGTAATACCTACCCAAGGGTATTGGCGCAGGTAACGCCATGCTAGTTCCACTTCACCGATTGTTTCGATGCCCAGTTCTCTGGCACGATTGAGGACGGGATGATCCCACGCGATTCCGGGACTCACCACTAGCAGATCTGTATGTACGCCAATCTGATCGAAATTGAAATTATCGCCCAGTTCAACTTTAATACCTTCGGCCTTGAGTTGTTCGCAACGCTTTGTCAGTTCAGGGCTAGAGCCGCGATCGCTAACTCTCACTTGCCATCCTTTTGCTTTTAGTAAGCGGGCGGCATAAAACCCAGATTTTCCCAATCCCAAAACATACGCATCAGGCATGTTGTCTCAAGTTTGTCTTTTTAACTAAAATACTGTGCTTGGGTAGAGTTGATATACAACCCAGACTGACAAGCGGTGAATTTGAGGTAATTTTACCTTCTTTAGTTTTTTTCGCAATCGAGTTTACGAGGACTTATCGGCGTTGCGCTAGTTTCTCATAAACTTTTTCCACATTTACATTGTGGTAAGCCATTGCTACGAGCATGTGATAGAGCAAGTCTGCTACTTCTGAAGCGATCGCATCGGCATCGTCATCTTTACATGCCATCACAACTTCGGCAGCTTCTTCCCCTATTTTTTTTAAAATCCTGTTATCACCACCATCAAACAATTTACACGTATAGGAATCGGGCTTGGGGTTAATCCGACGATCCTGGATTGTGGCAAATAGTTCTGTCAGTGGGTCGTGCATGGTGTTGTTTAAATTTAGGAATTGGGAAGGGATTGGTAAAAGACTATTCTAGCGATTAGCCCAGCTCCCAATCCCTAATTTTCCAGATCTACTTGATTGAGACCTTACCACCAGCTTCTTCGACCTGCTTCTTAGCAGCATCAGCATCAGCTTTGGGCATACCTTCTTTAATTGTCTTCGGCGCAGATTCAACTAGATCCTTAGCATCTTTGAGGCCTAGACCAGTAATTTCGCGCACGACCTTGAGAACGGCAATCTTCTTGTCAGCAGGCACTTCATCCAGCACGAGGTCAAAGGCAGTCTTTTCTTCGACTTCTTCGGCAGCAGCACCACCACCAGCAGGGGCAGCCATCATCATGCCACCAACAGGAGCAGCAGCAGACACGCCAAAGGTTTCTTCGATCGCCTTAACCAGCTCAGAAGCTTCTAGCAAGGTTAGGGACTTCAATTGTTCGATAATTTGATCGGTAGTTGCAGACATAATTTTACTCGTTGATTTGTGATTAGTTATTAACGCTCAGATAACTGAGTGCGGATTACCGCGTATTGACGCGTACTGCAAATTAAGCAGCTTCTTTCTCGTGAATGGCTTTGATCGCTCTGGCCATAGATTGCGGTACTTCTTTGATACCGATAGCTAGCTTGGTGGTGACGCCATTGATTGCACCTGCGATTTGTGCCATCAGGACTTCGCGAGATGGTAGATCCGCGATCACTTTGAGATCGGCTGGAGTTAAAGTACGACCGTCCAATGCACCGCCGCGCAGTTCTGACTTTTTAGTTTCCTTGACGAAAACTTGATAGGCCTTGATTGCACCCGCAATATCGTCTTTGACCAAGAGACATGCTGATGCTCCCTTCAGAAATGGTTCGATTGGTTGCCATTCTGTATTGGCAGCGATCGCCCTTTTCATCAGTGTATTTTTGGCAACCTTGCACACTGTGCCGGTTGGACCGAGCAGACGGCGCAGTTTAGTAATTTCAGCGACCGTGAGGCCGGTATAATCAACCACCATCACCATTTGAGTGTCAGCAAGCTGTGCCTCTAGTTCTGCTAAAGTCGCTTGTTTGTCTGCTAGACTTCTTCCCATTTTGTCTCACCTCCTTGTTTAGGGCTGTTGAATAATTTGCGGTAAAAATAAAACCTCGACTTCTCTGCAAGACGAGGTTCTTTAGGGTTTAAGCTTCAAGGCTTTGTTTTGAATTTGAGTTCAAAACTTACCAATCGAAAACTTATTACTTTAAGATCACCTCGGTAGGAAATTAAGCCCAACTCTGCAGTTAAGACACCTACTGTCTGCGGTTTTATTTGATTTTGGAGTAAGCGCTATCAGGTCTGAATACTGGATTCTAGATCGTTTTGCTCATAGCGCCGCTACTTCATGTGACTTCTCCAAGCTTCATATCGCGAAGGGCGTTGATGTCAACTTCAATTGAAGGCCCCATTGTCGCTGAGACATACAGCGATCGCCAGTACTTGCCCTTAGCACCAGAAGGACGATTGCGATCGATAGTCTCTTGCAATGCCTTGAGGTTGGTAAGTAAATCCTGCGCGTCAAAATTGGACTTGCCAAATAATACATGCACGATGCCCGTGCGGTCGGCACGGAATTCGATCTTACCACCTTTGAATTCCGCGATCGCGGTGGCCAAATCAAATGTCACTGTACCACCTTTTGGCGATGGCATTAAACCTCTTGGACCAAGCAATTTACCCAACTTAGCCACTTGAGGCATCACATCAGGTGTGGCAATTAACAGATCGAAGTCCAGCATGCCTTTGCTAATTTCGTCAATTAGCTCTTCTGAGCCTGCCAGATCGGCACCTGCTGCGGTTGCTTCGGCGACTTTCTCACCACGAGCAATCACGGCCACTCTTACAGTTTGTCCGGTGCCCTTGGGTAAAGCTACAGTTGTACGTAACTGTTGGTCAGCATACTTAGGATCGATACCCAGACGGACATGTGCTTCTGCGGATTCCAAAAACTTGGCTGTCGCAGTTTCCTTCAGTAGTTCGATCGCCGCCAAAGGTTGGTATGCCTGAGGTTCTACCTTACTGAGTGCTTCTTTTAGACGCTTTGATACTTTCTTTGTCATTTATTTTCCTTCGGGGTCATAGCGAAGCATTCTGCCTCTTCCCCAATAATGTTGCTAGTCTAGATGAGTATTAATCACAGCAGGCAATTGCTTTAGCCAGCGATCGTCACACCCATACTTTTGGCCGTACCCTCAATAATGTTCATTGCAGCATCAATGTCATTAGCATTGAGGTCAGGCAGTTTGGTTTGAGCAATTTCGCGTAACTGATTGCGGGTAATCGATCCCACTTTCTTGCGATTTGGTTCGCTAGAACCCCGCTCAATCCCAGCAGCTTTTTGGATCAATACAGACGCAGGAGGCGTCTTCAGTATGAATGAGAAGCTGCGATCTTCAAATACAGATATTTCGACCGGGATAATTGTGCCAACCTGCTCGGCAGTGCGGGCATTATATTCCTTACAAAACATCATAATGTTCACACCGTGCTGACCAAGGGCAGGGCCGATTGGTGGTGCCGGAGTGGCTTTGCCAGCATTAATCGCTAGCTTAATTATTGCTACGACTTTCTTTGCCATTACTTACCTAGATAAATTGATTCCGTTAACTCAGCTTTTCAATTTGATTGAATTCCAGCTCAACGGGCGTATCTCTACCAAAAATAGAGAGCAGAGCTTTGAGCTTACTACGTTCTGGGCTAACTTCGATCACCTCACCCTCAAAGTCTTTAAATGGCCCAGACAACACTTTGATTTTGTCACCTGCTGCCATATCAACTTTGACCACAGGTTCTTGCTCCGCAGTAACGCGAAATATTCGCTCTGCTTCAGCATTGCCAATCGGACGAGGAGTAACGTGACCGCGACCGCGACCATAATGACGCTTTTGCTCAGTACCCACAAAGTTAATGACATGGGGAGTGTTTTTTACCACCTGCCAAGCATCATCATCCATATGCATGCGGATCAGAACATACCCAGGGAAAACCTTTTCCTGAGCACTTTGGCGAGAACCATCTTTCTTTAACTTGATTGTGGGAGTTTGAGGTATTTCAATTTGGATAATCTTTTCTTGCACATCAAGGGTTTTGACGCGCTGCTCTAAGTTAGTTTTGACGCGCTTTTCGCAACCAGAGGCCACCTGCACGACATACCAATGCGCTCCGGCTGTTTCTCCAGACAGATCGGATATGTCTTCTAGAGCTCGATCTTCTGCAAACATTATTGAAATACCTGTAAAGCAATCCAACCAAATAAACCATCGATCAAGTAGATCAATGTTGCCGCTGCCACCACCATTAGCAAAACCGCCACTGATTCACTGATCAGCTGTTGGCGAGACGGCCACACAACCTTATCTAATTCAGCTTTAGTCTGCTTGAAAAAGTCAGTCAAGCTAGCTTTATCCTCATCAGTTGCTGGGATATCCTTAGCTTTGTCTTTTAAATCTTTGACTTCGTTTTTCGTCATGGTCGCAATTCTCGCGCGCTTAAAATGTAGGAGCGCGCCCTGGAGGACTTGAACCCCCGACATCAGGTTTTGGAGACCTGCGTTCTACCAACTGAACTAAGAGCGCACATATTTTTCTGAGCTTGGTCGGACTAGGTGTGACAGCTCACACATAACCACCCAGACATTATATCTTTAATTAGATATTAGATTTTACTAAACTAAAGCGCGGTCAAAACGCTGCTTGACGCGGGTTGCTTTACCGACGCGATCGCGTAAGTAATATAGCTTAGCACGGCGTACACTACCCCGCCGTACGATCTTGATGCTTTCAATTCTGGGGGAATGAAGCAGGAAGACCCGTTCCACTCCAACTCCTTGAAACACCTTACGCACAGTGATCGTGGCGCTGATACCGCCATTGCCTTTGGACATAGAAATCACTGTACCTTCATAGGGCTGAGTGCGCTCTTTGCCCCCTTCTTGAATTCTGACACCTATCTTGACAGTATCCCCAACATAAATTTGGGGTATGTCCGATTTGAGGTATTTCGCTTCAACTGCACGAATAATTAGCTGGGCGCTCATGGAAGTTTTAAAATTTCACAGTCTCTAACTATAGTACAGTTTAATAGCTAAGTCTACATCAATGCGATCTTCTTTTTGGGTTGAAGGCATCTTTATAGATGAATTATGTTTATTTGCACGGATTTGCGTCTGGGCCTGGATCTACTAAGGCGCAATTTTTGCGATCGCGCTTTGAGGCGCAGGGAATTACTTTACATGTGCCGGATCTAAATCTTGATAACTTCGCAACGGTAACACTAACCAAGCAACTGCAATATTTGCGAGATCGTTTTGCAGGTAACCCTCTAGTGGCGATCGGCTCTAGCCTGGGTGGTTTGCTGGCAAGTCTGCTGGCAAGTAGCAACACAGAAGTAGAGCAATTGGTGTTACTTGCACCTGCATTTGGTTTTAGTCAGCGCCTTGTTACAAGTTTAGGCGAAGCAGCGATCGCGCGTTGGCAAGAGACAGGCAGTCTAGATTTCTATCACTATGGACTCAAGCAGGTTGTACAGCTCAAGTATGAATTTTTTACCGATGCCCAATCTCATACGGAAAAGTCATTACAGCGCGAATTGCCAATTCTGATTATGCACGGCATTGATGATGAGGTGGTGCCCGTAAGTGCGAGTCAAACTTTTGCAGACAGCCGTTCCCATGTCACGCTCGAACTCCTGCATAGCGATCATGGTTTGGGGGATGTCCTGGAACCAATTTGGCAAAAGACCAAGACATTTCTCGATATTAGTTAACTACATCTACCAAAGTTGATGTTGTCTATCTCTCACTTATGCAACATCAGAAATTACTCCCATTTGCTGCATGACACTGAGCAAGTTCAGTTCATACTTTGATTAAATCCCACCCTAACTACCAAAAACTCCTTTCCTAAGGCTCTCTTCTTCCTTGATTTGATCCGAAGTATTTTTTATAAGTTGCCAAAACTCAACCACTCTGGACTGAAAGTCCAGAGGTTGGAAAGGGACTAAAAGTCCCAAGAGTCGGTTTATGGCAAACATATCGATCTGTCATCCCGTACATTCTGAATAGAAGTGTGTAGCAGCTAAAGCCTCCCACTAAAGTGGGTAG
>CALRKB020000039.1:0-45168 GCA_943367755.1 Rhizobium sp. Q54
AATAACTGTTTCGAGCGCTTGGAATACCTCTCCTGGTTCAATCTCGGCAGAGGTCAAGGTAAACTCTTTTAGTTGCATAAGCTTGGCAAGCAGATTAGCGCGACAATAGCTAATTTACCAACTCCCTGGCTTAACCGAACAGTATTGCAATTGGGGTGTTGTATGCCATTGCTTCTGGCCTTATTGTCAACGGTTTCGACCCTCTAGAACAACAGGATGTACGCAAGAGCGTGGAGCGCGTCGAACGCAGTCTAAGTGAAGGAAGTAAATATCTAGAAAGTACAAGTGGGGATTGGGCTAACTGGGATGACACCTATTCCTATATGAAAAATGGTAACCCTGCTTTTATTACCTCAAATATTGACGAGGATACATTTAGCAATCTACAACTTAACTTTATGCTTTTCATTCGTCCTTCTGGCCAAATTGCGTTTGGAAGAGGATTCGATCTAAACGATAAAAAATTTGTCCCCATCCCCACAAGCTTGTTAAAAGAGCTATCCAAAAAACGGCTGCATAACAAGCGCTTTCCAGCATCTACGGTAAATGCAAGTGGAATTGTACTCTTGCCAGAAGGTACATTGGTACTAGTCTCACAGCCGATCTTAAATAGCAAAAAACAGGGCCCCAGCCAAGGTACGCAAATTTTTGCTTACTTCCTCAATCCCAAAAGCTTTGAGCATGTCTCTAAATTCAGTCGAGTGTCGGTGAGGTTGCAGACTCTTGAGAGCCAGCAATTATCCCCTGACTTCCAACGAGCCTATACTGCAATTCTCAAAGAGAATACCATTCCAGTAGAAGCCCTCAACGAAGATATCGTAGCTGGTTATACTATGCTGCGGGATATTTACGGCAGACCTGCACTAATATTGCGAGTGGAAATTCCCAGAAGTATCTACAAGCAAGGGCAAGCTAATCTGCGCTATTTACTAATATCGCTTTCAATTGTGGCAACGATATTTGGTATCATGTTTACCAACGTCACCCAAGTGTTGTTAAAACAATTGGAGAATTATCTAAACGAACTCAAAAGCAGTCAATTGGAACTATTCCAGTCTAAAGAGCTCGCTGAAGTAACCCTTCAATCAATTGGAGATGCTGTAATTACCACAAATGCTATGGGCGAGATTGAAACTCTAAATACGGTAGCAGAGAAGCTAACTGGATGGAAGGCTCATGAAGCGATGGGAAACCATCTAGCTGAGGTATTTAAGGCTTTTAATGAAGATAACCACGAATCAGAGTGCCTCCTATTCCAGTCTATTATAGAAGAGAATCAGGATATAAACAATTCCAATAATCTTACCCTTTGCAGTAAAGACGGTTTAGAATTTGCAATTGATGCGTCAGCAGCACCAATTTGCTCAAGAGATGGAGAGAAAGTTGGTATGGTGCTGGTGTTTCGAGATGTCACCCAAGAGCGAAGCTTGTCAGATCGATTAGCTTGGGAGGCTAGTCACGATAACTTAACTCATCTGATCAATCGAAGAGAATTTGAGAGACAATTGGAACTAGCACTAGTAATGTCTCAGACCCAGCACCAGCAACATGTATTATGTTACATCGACCTCGATCGCTTCAAAATTGTTAACGATACCTGCGGGCATTTTGTTGGTGATGAGTTACTCCGACAGATTACGGCCTTGATGCAAAGCAAGGTACGCAAGACTGATATTCTAGCGCGTCTAGGTGGAGATGAGTTTGGTCTTTTAATGCACCAATGTTCTATAGAGCAAGCAATGCGTGTCGCTAATAACCTGCTTGAGAATATTCAGGCTTTCTGCTTTGTCTGGCAAACTCGATCGTTTAAGATTGGGGCTAGCATCGGTATGGTAGCGATCTCTGACGATACTTCTAGTACCGCCAGTGTTATGCTTGCCGCTGATGCTGCCTGTTATGCCGCTAAAGATAGTGGTAGGAACCGCATACAGGTTTATCAAGCAGGTGCGATTGGCGATCGCTAAAATTATACTAATAGCGTATTTTTGCAAGCAATCTGCTATCCTTACTCAGCTCATAAAGGCACTAACTTAGGTTGAGGAGTAGCAATGGCAGTTTTTTCAGGCACGGAGACCTCTGATGTTCTGGTTTCACCTCTAGGTGATAGCTCCCTCATTTTTGGTTTCGGCGGAGATGATTCGATCTTTGGCCTGGATGGAGCAGATACGATTAACGGCAATCTAGGCAATGACACGATCGATGGCGGTGATGGTGATGACTTTATCCTCGGGGGGCAAGGTGATGACTTGCTAATTGGTCGTGGTGGCAATGATTTTGTCAGCGGTAATATTGGGGCTGACCAGATTCGTGGCGGTGATAATAGCGATACACTGTTTGGCGGTAGAGGCAATGACAGCATCACCGGTGGAAGTGGTAACGACTTGCTGAGTAGCGATCGCGGTAATGATTCCCTCATTGGAGTTAATCCGACCGATGCCAGTCCTGGCACCGGCGAAACAGATACACTCACTGGTAGCAGTGGCGCAGATATATTTGTGCTTGGCGATGCCAGCAAGTCTTTTTACGACGATGCAGGTACTAATGCCATCGGCGTTGCTTTGATTACTGACTTCAATCTCAGCGAAGACATAATTCAACTTTCTCTAAAAGGCAGCTATGTCGCTGGATCGCCACCTGCGGGGTTTGGTAACGGTACAGCCATATATCTAGACAAAGATGGCGTATCTGGAATTAGTAGCCAGGATGAACTAATCGCTGTGGTTGCCAGTACACAATCGTTAAACCTCAATGCCAGTTATATTGCTTACGTTTGATTCGTTCTCTGTCATTGCACTAATTTCTGCCAGAGTTGGTAAAGGCGGTAGAGTACCTTGGGGTAAGTCTGTGCGTAACCATAGCCAGTATTCGCGATTTCCAGTTTTACCTTGAATTGGCGATCGCGTCATGCCACCAAACTGCCATCCTTGCGCGATCGCGGCGATTGTTACCCGATGAAACGCTTCAGTGCGGACTTTGGCATCTTTGATAATTCCGTTTTTGCCTACCTGTTGTTTACCCGCTTCAAATTGTGGCTTAACCAGCATGAACACCTCGCGTGGAGGTGCAAGTAATTCCCAGAGTGCAGGCATTACCTTCGTCAGGGAAATGAAGGATAGATCTAGCACGGCAAAGTCGGGACGAGGATCGTCGGGTTGATATAGCTCTTCGGAAGTGAGATAGCGCAGGTTTGTGCGTTCCTTTAGCACCACGCGCGGATCGCTGCGAATTTCCCATGCTACTTGGCCATAGCCCACATCCACGCCATAAACGCGGGCAGCACCATTTTTTAATAGGCAGTCGGTAAAACCACCTGTGGAGATCCCGCCGTCAAAACAAATGCGATCGCGCAGATCGATCGCAAATACAGCTAGCGCCCCCGCCAGTTTCTCGCCGCCTCTCGACACAAAAGGCGATCGCTCCTTCAACTGAATCGCCGCCGTAGTTTGTACTTCTGTACCTGGCTTATCAACCACAGTACGATCTACCTGCACTGCGCCAGCCCGAATTAGCCGTTGCGCCTGTTCCCTTGAAGGCACCAGACCCAATTCAACCAATAATGTATCCAACCGCTTTTTCAAGGTTTCAACCGCAAATTATTTAATTCATCAAAAACCACTATATTCAGTGTCTCAAGTTGTGGCATGCAAATCTGAAAATTTCCTTAACAAAAGTTAGTAAATCGATACAATCACGTTAAGTTTAGATCGGCAATTGTACCTACTAATCAATTGCATTCGATCTAAAAAACAATTTAAATTTTGAGTTTATGACCCGGGCAGTTTTATATATGAATAGCCGCACTTATTCAGAACAACTGAAGAAAGAAAGCGGTGGACAGCTTAGTAGTTTAAGGCGCAGCGTTCCTGATGAAGTAGTGACTTGGCTTAACTCCCTACCGGGAACTGACTATGAAGGGAAGAAAATCAAGGAAATTGTGAACTTCCAGCTTGATGACAAAAGATTACTGTGGGAATGCTATTCCTTAGTTGAGCTAGAAGATCGCTAGGGTTCTGTCAAGTGCTTATTTATAGATTTGTCTAATGAGCGATCTCCGTTAGTTCAGACAGGGCAGACACGTAGGTCTGCCTGTGCAGCTAAAAAGTCCGTATACAGGGAGAAATGGCTAGTTCACATTGCGTCTTTCTCTTCCTGATGCCGATCGCGTAGGCATCGCAACCCCAGTACGAATCTGAGAGTTTACAGTTCCAGAAGGTTTTTCCTTTGGTTTATCTTGCGATCGTGGGGACGGCTTACCAGTGGAACGCGTTCTCCGCCGATCTCCCCCGTGCCCAGGTTGCTGGCGTTCAGCCCTACTTGGCTCGGGTTTAGCGCGTGGGTCAGGCTCAAAGCCTGCAATTACTTCTTGAGGTACCGATCGCTTCATCAGTTTCTCAATATCTGCGAGAAACTTGTATTCATCCACGCACACCAGCGATAGAGCTTCCCCTTCCGAGCCAGCCCGGCCTGTGCGGCCAATGCGATGGACGTAATCTTCTGGTACATTAGGCAACTCGAAGTTGACCACCAGCGGTAACTCGTTGATGTCGATGCCACGAGCAGCGATGTCGGTTGCCACCAGCACCTGCAAACTACCGTCCTTAAATTTTGCGAGCGTGCGGGTGCGCACAGACTGACTTTTGTTACCGTGAATTGCCATGGCGGGAATGCCTGACTGCGTAAGCTGTTTGGACAGTCGATCTGCACCGTGCTTGGTGCGAGTAAACACCAAAACTTGGTACCAGTTATGCTCTTTGATCAGGTGAGTGAGTAGTTCTGGCTTGCGATCGCGCGCTACCTTATAAACCTTCTGTACGATCAATTCGGCACTGGCTTGTTGGCGCTCCACTTCGATCAGGACTGGGCGGTTGAGCATCTTTTGGGCAAGAGTCTTAATCTCATTCGAGAAGGTAGCAGAGAATAGCAGGTTCTGCCGCTTTGGGGGCAGCAGTGCCAGAATGCGACGAATATCGGCGATGAAACCCATATCCAGCATCCGATCCGCTTCATCTAGTACGAGGATTTCGACCTGCGAGAGATCGACCGTGCGCTGGTGTACGTGATCCAGTAGGCGGCCTGGTGTGGCAACTAGAATATCTATACGACCCTTCAGCCGCTGGATTTGCGGGTTGATGTTGACGCCACCAAACACCGTCATTGAGTTTAGTTTGAGATATTTGCCATACTCGCGGACGCTTTCTTCCACCTGTGCTGCGAGTTCGCGGGTAGGGGTAAGAATCAGCGATCTAATTGGCGGACGACTGGGCAGGTCTTGCTCGTTTTTAGCATTTTTACCGGATAGTCGTTGCAGAATGGGCAAGGTAAAGCCCGCAGTTTTGCCAGTACCTGTTTGCGCACCAGCTAGCAAGTCCTTGCCTGATAGGATCGCAGGAATAGCTTGTAATTGAATTGGCGTAGGTTCTGTATATCCTCGTGCGGTAACAGCGCGGACAATTTTATCGGACAGACCGAGGTTAGAAAAAGACATGAAACTCCTGAAAATAAAATCGGTCTGTTGCCGTTGATGGCACCAGTCTTGGGCAGACGGATATGAATTTGGAAGGCCGTAGATTGTGGTACGAAGACTGGCAGCGAATACCAACGCCCTCTATTCTAGCAAAGCACGATCTGCCGCGACGCTTCCTAAAAATTATTGTTGCTATCAAAAATTCATTGGCGTAGGAGCAGGTTTTGCACAAGCGCTACCCATAACAAGCAAAAACTTCTAGCTAAACCTGCCCGTACATAAAGTCCACAGAAGTCAGGGCTTTCCACTCGTTTTTTGGTAGAATTCAAGATAAGCATTCTTAGTCAGACTTACACATTATGCCTAATCCCCATCAATGCAAGGGGGCTTTGGCTGGGGCTTCTTCTCTCTACTTTCTATCACTGCTCCTATTGCCCAGCCAGGTCGGAGCACATCACCTCGATCTTGAGCGCAGTGATACAACCATTAAACCTGCTCAGCTACGCAGGGTGTATATTCCACCAACAAAAGCTGCACCTCGCACGACGCAGGGCTCAGTCGGTTCTAGGGGATGCGAACAGTCAGTGCCTATATCTCTAAACCTGTTTGTCCCTAACGATCATGTGGGGCAAACTACGCAAGGTCATCCCAGCTTCTTTTGGTATGTATCTGGTAATCCAGATGTACCAATGGAGTTTACACTTGTCGAGCCAAATGTACCTAAGCCCATCTACGTAGCGCAGATTGCTGCTAGCAAGGCAGAAGTGGTAAAGCTGTCTCTACCAAAAAACTTACCCGAACTCAAAACTGGTAAGGATTATCGCTGGTCGGTCAGCCTCATATGCAATCCCGTGCGGCGTTCTAATAACATTTACGCCCGCAGTTGGATCGAGCGATCGCAACCATCCGACAACCTCAGCCACACACTAGCCTCTACCCAAACGGAATACGAGCGGGCGATCGCCTACGCACAAGCGGGATTTTGGTATGATGCCTTAGCTGAGATCGCCAATGCCCAGGCAGCTAAACCCCAAGATCCAGCAATTTTGACTATGCGTCGCGCCCTCTTCGATGAAGTTGGCCTCCGTTCAATGGCAGACTTGCCACTGAGCAAATCGGGACGCGTTAATGTCGCAGACCAAAATCACAAATAGTTAGGCGATTGGCGATCGCACCTGTGCTGATAGATAGCGAAACCAGTTTAGGGCGATCGCGGCATCAGTAAAAGGAATACTTTGCACTGACTCTTGACCTGGCTGCGCCGTAGTGACTAACTCGATCGCCACCGTCTTGATATTTTTGCTGGTTTCGATCGCCTCTGGCAAATTTGCGGCCTGAATTCGCTTCCCATTAATATTTAGATGTACCGCCTGGATCTCGTCGAAGCGCATACTACCTAGTTCTATGGGGTTCTGGCGTGCGGGTTTGCACCACACAAGGCGATCGCCACTCTGTCCGAGAATCGCATATATATCGTATTTATGCCGTTCAAAGTCTGATGACCAACGGCGATATGCTTCCACCTTCTGATATTCGTTCCAGCCTGCCCAGGCAAGCCAGATAAATAGACCTAATAGGGGCAACCAGAGAAGTCCGCGTTCCATTCACAATTACAATGAGCTAACTTATTAATTTTAGCTGCGCCTTCTACCCTTCAAAAAACCTATGTTTTCTACTGATAGTAGCCATTTAGTCCCAGATACGCATAATCTCCTCATTGCCCTCAGCGATGTAGGCAGTAAACCAGACTACTCAGAGGAGCAGAGGATGACGCTCAGACAGGCTTTACTATTTCTCAAAACCCATACGGATTACCAAATCTTTGGGGTTTGCGCCGATTCGCTAGAACGGGGCCTCAAGGCGTTGCAAGAATACACCCGTGCATTTGAATATGCGCTTGAGCCGATCAGGAGCAAACAAGATGGAGCCGTATATATCAAATTCAATCCTAGTCGCAGCTTATTTCACGTTGCGCCCTATTCTGGCGAGTTTACGGGAGTTTTAATTTCCTATCAGTCTGAAGATCGCGAAGGTCAGGAAGCTCACAATGGCACTTACGGGCATTTTCCGCTGGATTTATTTGCGGATCGCTAATCGCATATTCTACGGCAACCGTTCGCCAATCGTCGTTAAGTTCACTGCATAACCGCCAGTAACGAGATACACCGCATCTGCGATCGCGCCCAATTGACGACTGAGCGCACCCAAGCGATCGCGAAATCGCCGTCCAGATTCATAGGCAGGGATCACCCCCCATCCCACCTCTTCAGAAACGATCGCGAGATCTGATGGACAGGATTTCACCGCATCCAGGAGTTCTCTTGTCGTGCGTTCCCAACTCAATTCATCGCAATCCAGAAAGTTTACTAGCCACGTTCCCAGCGCATCGACGAGGAGATAATTGTGTGGCTGCGCCTGACGAATTGTCTCCGCCAAAGAGTAGGGCACTTCCAAAGTCTGCCATGCGGTCGGACGACGCTGCTGATGATTCGCTAACCGTGCCTGCCATTCCGCATCCTCAGGATCGCTTTTAGCTGTAGCGATATAAATTACAGATTTCTGTGATCGCTTTGCTAAGATCTCGGCCCATTCGCTCTTGCCCGATCGAGTTGCGCCCGTAATCAGTGTGATCGTGCGACTTAAATCAGCCTTAATCATACGAATGGGTGAGGTGGATGTAGTAAGGTTTTGTAGTATGTTGTATTATCATTTGTAGGCAGATTGTGCAATCTTATCTGTTTGGGATGAATACACGCGATCGCCCGAGGCATTATGGCAACATTCAAACATATACTCAACTATTATCGCCGCTATCGCCGGATCTCGATCCTCAGTATTGCGGCATCCAGCATTTTTGAGATTATCGATCTAGTTGTACCGTATGCGATCGGGCAAATTCTGAATGTGCTATCCAAGCAGCCTGTAGATGGCAATATTCAAGGCGCGATCGACGGAATAGCTCATCTCACTGGACAGAATCCAAATCAGTACTTGTCCTTAGCCGTGCTGCTGGGGATTATTTTTGTTGTCACGGTGGTGAGAGCGCCGATTCAACCTTGGATTGGCGCCTGGTATCACTGGGAAATTGCGCTAAGGGCACGCAGAGACCAGACCCAAAAGGCGATCACAAAAATTCTGATGTTGCCCCTAGATTTCTATGACGAGAATAATCCAGGTCGCATTGCTGGAAGAGTTGCGAGAGGACTAGCCAATCACACCTGGACATATCCTGAAGTTGCGGGACAACTGATTCCAAAGCTGTTTCGGGTATTGGGAATTTTCATTGTAATCTGGCTGATCGAATGGCGCATTGCCGTGCTGTTTTTGATATCCTTTGTGGCAATTTTGAGCCTGACATTTAGAAAACTGAAGCGTTTGATTGCGAAGGAAGACATCCTGGACAAGCATCAGGAGAATACGGAAAGTCGCACCTCGGAAATTATCACGAATATCAAAACGGTGAAAGCATTCGCCACCGAAGCCGAAGAGATGGGGCGACAGAATCAACGACTGAATCGCGAACTGAAAGCGGTGTTATATAGCATTCATCTTGGCTATGTGAAGTTAGCGACCCTACAGCGCACGCTCGTGCAAATTTGCGTTTTCATGGTTCTAGCTCTAACGCTGATGGCGGCGGTGCGCGGTGAGATTTCGTTGGGACATTTTGTCACGACTCTAACTGTTTCGAGCATGGCTTATTCCGAGTTAGATCCAATTAGCAATCTCGCTGAAGTATTTGCCCGTCGCTATGCTTCGATGCTGCGCTTCCATGACTTTATGCATCTAGCTGATGGTCAGGATGCTGCCACTACTTCGCAGCAAGAGCTAGAGCGATCGCCAATCTATAAATTTACGGGCAAGGTGGAGTTTAACCATCTCGGCTTTGGCTATGAAAGCGATCGCCCTGTCTTGGAGAATATCCAATTGCTAATTGAGCCATATCAAACTGTGGCTTTGGTGGGACGTTCTGGCTCTGGTAAGTCAACGCTGGTAAAGCTACTATTTCGCTACTTTGAACCCAGTCAAGGCAAAATCCTGATTGATGGTCAGGATATTCGCAATCTCGATATTAGAGGATATCGCCGTCGTCTGGCGATCGTGCACCAAGAAGTGGATATCTTTAACGGGACTCTGTTAGATAATCTCACCTACGGCAATAGCACTGCAACTTTTGCGCAGGTGGAAGAAGCTTGCGAGATCGCTAGAGTCAATGAGTTCCTACACATGCTACCGCAGGGTTTCAATACGATCGTCGGAGAGCGAGGAGTTAGGCTATCGGGCGGACAAAGGCAGCGACTGGGCATCGCCAGGGCTTTGCTGATGGAACCAGATGTGCTGGTGTTTGACGAAGCTACTTCCAGTCTCGATTACGAATCGGAGCGATCGATCCAGCTCGCCATGCGACGCATTCAAGGGACGCGCACTACGATCATCATTGCTCACCGCCTGAGTACAGTGCGAGAAGCAGACAAGATAGTCGTACTCGACCAAGGCAGGATTGTCGAAGTAGGTAGTCACGATCAACTCCTACAGCAGGGGGGAATCTATCGCCGCCTCCATTCTTTGCAGGAAACAGGTCAGCTACTCTAGCACTTAGCACTCCCATATCTTACACCAGCAAAAAAAGAACATTAAGAGACTACCTCAGGTGGCCTCTTTTCTCTATTAGCCTACTTCAAAGCATCCAAAACCTTCTGATTGATAATTCCCTTCTCCGTAGCTAGAAATTGGAAGAACTTTTTAAGCGCAACCCGCAAGTCACTCTCTGTGGCTGAATCCCATACTTTGCGCTTATACCAACTTCTAAACTGGCTATTTACCATTCCCTTGGTAATATCTGCAATTTTCTCGACATCGGTATAACGGCAGATAAAGTCAATGAACATATCCACAATGCCAGTATGCTTTCTCACCGTTTTAGCTACATACTTAGCAGCCAAAAAATTTGCGAATTCCTGATTGAGCTTTTCTAGTAACTGTTTGAAAGGCTCTCTTTCTATTTCTGCTGCCTCAAGCGCCGCAAAATATTGATCGATTTTGTCACCAGGAATTACAACTCTACCAGTAAAGACTCTTGCCATAACTTTACCTCTTTTTTAAACATCATTTACCATGGTTGTACAATTCAAGTCTACCGCGATCGCCACAGCACCATGAGAGAATATCAATACCAAGAGCCTGTTTGAGAATGTAAGAAAGCTCCCGTGGTGAATAGCTAGTTTCTCATCTTCTATTCAGAAAAGCCTAACGAAATCTAACCTTGCATTCAGGAAATCCTCATTGAGCCGGGGTTTAATGCTTGATAATCCTAGAATTAGGGTTGATAACGGTGGCATAACTTAAATTCTGGCAAATTGGAATAGGCATTAGCTTAATCTAGAGATCGCGACTTTTAGGTTTAATCTGGATAAGGGAAGATAACAGAAGTTAATGGTTAAAAGTTACACAT
The DNA here is from genome assembly GCA_943367755.1 of Rhizobium sp. Q54. Classification (GTDB taxonomy): domain Bacteria; phylum Cyanobacteriota; class Cyanobacteriia; order Pseudanabaenales; family Pseudanabaenaceae; genus PCC-6802. The sequence continues at coordinate 10,914 of CALRKB020000039.1, forward strand.
TTTCCTTGCAAAAGCAGCAACTTCGGCAATGGTTCGCCCAATCTCGTGCTTCTACCCTAGATTTATTGGCGGCGCTAGATCGCGAAATATTCTGTAGGCAAGCGCATCCTGACTTTAGTCCAGTGGGATGGCACCTGGGGCATATCGGCTATACGGAGTCTTTATGGTTGCTGCGCAGGTGTGCGGGCTTACCACCTGTAGAACCTACCTACGATCGCCTATTTGCAGCCGATCGCTTACCCAAACAGGAACGCACGAACTTACCAACTTATTCGGAAATTTGCGATTACCTCGATCGCATCCGGCAAAATGCATTCAGCTACCTGGAACAACTCACGCCAACCGAATTACAGAGGCAAGAAAGGCTATGGCTCTGGTTGCTGCAACACGAAAGCCAGCACTGCGAGACGATCGCCTTGGTGTTGCAAATGCAAGGACAAGCGCAAATTGCCAGACTTACCAGAAGCGATCTAGATCGTAGGCAAGCCAAGATCGACGGCTCAGAGATGGTGCAAATTCCGGCTGGAAATTTTATCCAGGGCTATGATGCGATCGACGCTCTAGACAACGAACAAGGAAAGCACCAGGTCTACTTGCCATCCTTTTGGATCGATCGCTATCCCGTGACGCGTGGGGCATATCAAGAGTTTATCGACGCAGGGGGCTACGGACAGCAACACTGTTGGTCAGAAACAGGTTGGCATTGGTTGGAGAATTACCGATCAGAAGGGCGATCGCCACAACCTTTATATTGGCAATCCTGGCCAGCTAACGACGAGCATCCCGTGTGTGGGGTGAACTGGTATGAAGCAGAAGCTTACGCGCGGTTTTCTGGCAAACGGCTGCCCACAGAGGCGGAATGGGAAAAAGCCGCCAGGTGGAATTCCAGGGCTAACCAAAGTCAACTTTATCCCTGGGGCGATGCGTCAGATATATCCAACCTACTTCCCTGCAACTACAACCAGCACTTTGGTAAGACCACACCGGTTGGAGCTTTCCCGCAAGGACAAAGTACCTATGGCTGTGATGACATGCTCGGTAATGTTTGGGAATGGACCGCTAGCAAGTTCCAAGCCTATCCAGGTTTTACCAGCTTCCCCTATGAGGGTTATTCCAGTAACTATTTCGATCGCCAGCATTACGTGCTCAAAGGCGGTAGTTGGGCCACCCGTCCTTGGGCTTTGCGGGCATCGTTCCGCAACTGGTATCATCCCCATGTGCGTCAGATTTTTGCGGGTTTTCGCTGCGCTAAAGACGTATAAGCTGAGATTTCAGCCCACAGAGATGTTGTACTGAGACAAAGCACTGCCAGAATATTAAAAGCTATGCAATTTGAGGAGTATCATGTCAATTTCTAAGGCTGCGATCGGCGATCGCCTTTCTCTAGAGCGTTTAGTCAATGTTACTGACTCAACCTATGCTGCTGGTGGAGATGTGATTAGTGGCTTGAGTAAGCAGCCTAAAACCCTGCCTGCTAAGTACTTTTATGATGACCATGGCTCGGAGCTATTCGAGCAGATCTGCGATCTGCCAGAATATTACCTGACTCGCACCGAAACATTAATTTTGCGTAACTGTGCCAATGAGATTGCAGGCATCACTGGAGCCTGCGAACTAGTTGAGTTAGGTAGCGGTAGTGCGATCAAAACGCGGATTTTGTTGGATGCCTACAAAGAGATGCAATATCCATTGCACTATCTGCCGATTGATATTAGTGCAGGCATCTTGGAAAGTAGTGCCTTTGCCTTGCTCAATGATTACCCTACACTCAAGGTGCGTGGCTTAGTTGGCACCTATGAATTAGCTCTGGAACGCTTAAGCATGCCGCTTTTACCCGCACGGATGCTGTGCTTTTTGGGTAGCACTCTAGGTAACTTGAACGATCGGGAGTGCGATTTATTCTTTGGCAGAATTGCCGCTGCCCTGCAAAAAGGCGAATACTTCTTGTTAGGCGTAGATTTACAGAAACCCAAAGAGATATTAGAGGCGGCCTATAATGATGCCCAGGGTGTAACTGCACAGTTTAATCTGAATATGCTGCGCCACCTCAACCATAGATTTGACGGCAATTTCGACCTGACTAAGTTCGCGCATCAAGCATTTTACAATCAGTCGCAGCAGCAAATTGAAATGCATCTGCAAAGCTTAGTAGCTCAGACAGTTAACCTGCGATCGCTAGATCTGAGCGCTAAGTTCGCTCAGGGTGAAACAATTATGACTGAGATTTCACGAAAATTTGACTCGCATAAAATAGCCCAAACCCTTGAAAGTGGAGGTCTGGTCAAAGTCAAAATGTGGACAGACCCCGATCACTGGTTTGGACTTTTACTTTTGCAGATGCATTAGACTGGCGAACCGAAAACAAACCCAACTGTAAATTTTTCATTGATGGGCTGTATGTAGGGGCAGGTTTAGCTAGAAATTTTTGCTTGCTACTGCTAGCGCTTGTACAAAACCTGCCCCTACAACAATGGATTTTTTACAGCTTAAAACTAACCCTGACGAGCCTTAAACTTAGGATTGCTCTTGCAAATCACATAAATCTTGCCACGACGGCGCACCACCTTACAGTCTTTGTGGCGGGTTTTTGCAGACTTTAGCGAACTTAGGACTTTCATGGCAGGTTGATTTCAAGTTTTAAATATTTGCACACAGCTTTTAAGCTTAGCATAATTTAGAGTGCGTAAATATCTCTGCCAGCAACCGTATCGAAACGGGAAGTGGGATTGCAGATTTCACGGCTACCAGAATACTCAAAAATACTAAAGATTCTATTAAGGCATCACTTACTGGTCATCGATTGGCTACGCCACGCGAGCTAACGCAAACACCACCAGGGTAGATGTGGCAGTTTAGATCTAGTTCAAATCTGGCAGTATATAAAATTACTTATATACTTTTAACTACTTATATACCTTAGTCTTTGAGAACAAAAAGCTTTGTATAGCTCATTTTTATCTCTCAGTGCTGTAGTCGACCCCAGTGTCTTGACCGTTACACCTGATACTCCGCTTGCAGAGATGATTAGTCTACTCAATGGTAACGGCGGCACTCTTGAGACAACCGAACTAAAGCAAGCGCAAGATAACTACTCAGTAGGGGATCGGGGGATTAACTACATTTTAGTAGCGCACGATCTTGAACTACTCGGTATCATTACCGAGTCGGAAATTATTCGATTTGTCGCTCAGGCAACAGGAATTGACCAAGCTAGAGCAGCAGATATCATGGCTCCGCCTGTCGCTACGATCGCAGAGTCAGACTTTCGCAATGTGTTCTCTATTCTGGATATATGCGATCGCACTCGGATCAATATTGTGCCTATTCTCAGCGATCGGGGCACTCTAATTGGTGCGGCAACACTAGAAAAATTGTTGCAAGTCCTAGAACCTTCTGGCCTGCTTAAATATCGCTCGGTTGCCGAATTCATGACCACGGATGTTGTCTATGCCAGGTCAACCGTATCCGTGCAGGCAGTGGCGCAGTTGATGATAGAGCGGGCCGTTAGTTATGTAGTAATTAGTGATGAAATTAGCGATGAGGAAGCGATCGGCATAATTGCCGCCCCAGAGATTGTCCGGGCGCTAGCACTCGATCGGGACTTGCAAACATTACCTGCCCGTGAGGTAATGGGCACTAGCCTCACGCACCTCGATCGCGATGACTCTCTCTGGCACGCCCATCAAATGATGCAAAGGCTACGCATCCGTCAGCTAGGTGTGGTGAATCGTCATGGAAAACTTGTTGGCATAGTAACCCAGTTGTCAATCCTAGAGATATTTAAACCTGGGATTGTGTACGGTTTCATTGAGAACTTGCAGCAACAGATCGGCACACTCAAACGCGAAAAGCTGGAACTGCTGCAAAGCCTGAATAAAAATGTGGAAACATCTGAACCAGAGAATGTTTCAGGTCTGCAAGAAGAGACAGCGCGCGATTATTTGCTCGCCCTCATTTCTATGCGTATGCGTCAATCCCTAGATTTAGAAGAAATTCTAGAAACCGCTACCTTAGAAATCAGAACCTGGTTGCAGACCGATCGCGTATTTATTTACTTCTGCGATCCAAACTGGAACGGCATCGTTAGCATCGAGTCAGTATCGGCAATTCGATGGTCACTTTTGGGCGTGCATATTCGCAACGACTACTTCGAGAAGATTACTACCGATACTCTGATTCGCGGCAACGCGATCGCGATCGGGGATATTTATACAGCTGGACTGGAGCGATCGGATATTGAGTTTCTAGAACGGTTTCAGGTCAAATCCAACCTCATCGTACCCATATCAAGGGGAAATAGCCTATGGGGTATGATGATAATTCACCACTGTACGGAAATACGGCAGTGGCAGGATGCAGAAATTGATTTTCTGGAGAGGTTCTCACCTCAATTAGCGATTGCTATTCACCAATCATCATTGCTAGAGCAATCGCAGGTAGAACTAGCAGAACGAAAGCTAGCAGAAGCACAATTGCTCCATAATGCTTTTCACGATTCCCTCACTAACCTGCCCAACCGTGCGCTATTTATGGATCGCTTGGGGCACGCCGTTGAACGGACTAAGCACCACCATACGCATTTATTCGCTGTACTTTTCATCGATATAGATCGCTTCAAAGTCGTTAACGATGGCCTGGGGCATACAATTGGCGATCAACTATTGATTGCGATCGCTCAACGTTTGCAAACCTGTCTCTATTCATCTGATACATTTGCTCGTCTTGGTGGTGATGAATTTACGATCTTGCTGGAGGATATATCAGACAATAGCGAGGCGATCTCAATTGCTAACCGCATTCAACAAGTACTACTCCAACCATTTAATCTCAGCGGCTACGAGGTCTTTACATCGGCAAGTATTGGCATTGTGATCAGTAGCTCTGGTTATGAAGAGGCGGAATCTGTGCTGCGTGATGCTGACACCGCCATGTATCGAGCGAAAGCCCGTGGCAAAGCCCAATATGTGGTATTTGAGCCAGCTATGTATGCGGGAGCAATTACGAGGTTGCAATCTGAAAGTGATATGCGCAAAGCGTTGGAGCGTAATGAATTTAGGTTGTTTTACCAACCAATTATGTCTTTAGCGACTAAAAGGATTACGGGGTTTGAAGCATTACTGCGTTGGTATCATCCAGAGCGTGGCTTTATCTTTCCGATGGACTTTATCGGTCTTGCCGAAGAAACGGGTCTAATTATCGTCATTGGTGAATGGGTGATGCGTGAGGCTTGTCGTCAACTGATCAAATGGCAGGTGCAGTTCCCCATAGAGCCAGCTCTTACCGTCAGTGTCAACATTTCTAGTTTGCAAGTTACACATATTAGTTTTTTAGGTCTAGTAGAGCAAATACTCCAAGAAACCGGCCTTAGTCCACGATGTTTGAAGTTGGAGATTACCGAAAGCACAATTATGGACAATATGGCGATCGCTTGTAAAAAGTTTGAGCAATTACGCGAGCAAGGAGTCCAAGTTTATATTGACGATTTTGGTACTGGCTATTCATCTTTTAAGTACCTGCAAGACTTACCAATTGATGTACTTAAAATCGATCAGTCATTTATTAGTAAGATTGCAACTGATGACAATAGCTTAGAAATTGTCAAGTCAATTATGTCTCTTGCCCATAGTATTGGTATGGGTGTGGTAGCAGAAGGAGTAGAAACGATCGAGCAACTGGCATGCCTAGAAGCAATGGGGCAAGAATCTGTGCAGGGCTATTTTATTTCTAGACCAGTGGATAGTTTGGCAGCCGAACAAATTATTCAAGAACTTCAGGCATCTAGTTAAATCACGAATTTGTTGGTACTTCTCATCAAAAAATTATTATTTTAATCGGGCAGGTGATTGGCGATCGCAAAACACTCACGACGTTTATTCCTAACCCAGTTTTTATTTTCACTAGCAGCCTGTAGCTCAAGTAGTCCAGATCCCCATCGCGATGGGAACAAACCAACACCCTTAAAACCCTCAACAACTATGACTAAGCCCTTGAATAAGCCTCTGAAATCCGTCTCTATTCCTGCTACCGGAACAGCCAAGTCAGGTGTAATTGTGGCTTTGCATGGATGGGGAGCCAATGGTAACGATCTTGTGGCGATCGCGCCTGAAGTAAATTTGCCAGATTATCAGTTTATATTTCCCGAAGCGCCCTTCCCCCACCCCAATGTACCAGGTGGGAAAATGTGGTACGACCTTCAGGACAACAACAGAAACGGTTTAGCCGAAAGCCGCCAAATGCTGACGGAATTTTTAAGATCTTTGCCAGAAAGTACGAGCATACCGCTTTCACGCACAGTCTTACTAGGCTTTTCTCAAGGTGGAGCCATGGCACTCGATGTCGGTTTGAGCTTACCCCTAGCAGGATTAGTCTGTCTTAGCGGTTATCTGCATGAGATCGCCACCAAACTAAATCAGCCGATCTCACCAATTTTAATCGTGCATGGCAAGCAAGATCCGGTTGTACCATTGGTGGCAGCGCAAACAGCACGCGACACCCTGATCGGCTTAGGTGCTAAGGTTAAATACTTTGAATATGATATGGGGCATGAAATTAGACCAAGTGAGATCGAGCAGATCCAGAAATTTGTCTTGAGTCTAAAATAGAGCTAGCCTGACCTAATAGCGATCGCAAACATTCCATGCAAGCCAGCCCAGATTATCCAGACAATAAACCTAATGCCAGTATTCTGATCGTTGATGATGCTCAAAACGACTTGGAACTCTTGTCGCTATTGCTGCGGAGGCAGGGCTATGAAGTCCGCAAAGCCTTAACTGGTGTTGATGCTTTAGCTAAGGCCCAGGCTTATCCTCCCGATCTGATCCTGCTTGCCGTCTATATCCCCGAGATCGATGGTTACTCGGTCTGCAATCAACTGAAAGCCGATCCTAAAACTAGCGAAATTCCAGTTTTATTTATCAGTGAGATTGACGATCCCCTGGATAAGATTGAAGCTTTCTCCGTCGGTGGTCTAGACTACATCAACAAACCCTTTCAAATATTAGAAGTCTTAGCACGCGTAGAAACCCATTTAAGATTGCGATCGCTTCAGCTCCAGTTGCAGGAGCAGGCTAGAATTTTGGAGAACCAGAATCGCGACCTCCACCGTCAAATTTTGGCACTGCGCAGAATTGACAAATCGATGCATCCTGCCTTGAGATCGGCTATTCAAAATCAAGAACTAAACCTGTGCTACCAACCAATTATTGAGTTAGAAACCTCTAGAATTAAGGGATTTGAGGCACTACTGCGATGGCAGCATCCTGATTTTGGTGCAGTTTCGCCGCTAGATTTTATCCCTTTAGCCGAGACCATGGGATTGATAGAAGTACTTGGAGAATGGGTAATTAGCCAGTCTTGTCAACATCTCAGTACTTGGTTAGGACAAATCTCTCATGCTTCGCATCTGACTATGAGTATTAACATATCCTCTAGGCAGCTAACCAACTCAGATCTAGCTAATCAAATCCAAAGGATGGCACACGAATATCATTTCAGTCCCTCCAATATCAATTTAGAGATTACAGAAAGCACCTTAATGACCGATCCTGACTATACTTCGATCGTGCTGGGACAGCTAAAAGACTTGGGAGTTAATCTGTGCGTAGATGACTTTGGTACTGGTTATTCTTCTTTAAAACGTTTAAATGATTTTCCCATTGATACATTGAAGATCGATCAATCGTTTGTGATCCAAGAAGAATGGGCGGTGGTGAATGCGATCGTTATGTTGGCGGATGCCTTAGGTATAGGAGTAATAGCGGAAGGGATAGAGACACCTGCACAATTGAATACATTGAAATCCCTAGCCTGCAAGCATGGTCAGGGGTATTATTTTGCCGAACCATTAGACTCCATTGGGGCATCAAAACTACTAGCTCGCAATCTAGGATCGACTATCTATACCTAAGTTCCGATTTTCAATAGAACAAATGGCTGCACGATTAGACTAGGAAAACTTTGGGTCTTGTCTTGATTCCATACTGAAATTTGCGCCTCTGTGGGATGAGAAATCCATCCGTCTTCCATCCATTGCTGTACTGTCGGAACGTTGTCTTCGGCGATCGCCACACCAACTTCGATTAAATCTAAATTTGGTGCCACCACAATTACTCTGCCACGCTTAGCATGTTCTTCTAGCCAACCCCACTCGGCCTGGTCTAACATCTCTGCTAAATCTGCCCTTAGATCGCTCACTAAAATTCTTCCTCCTCTTCACTAGGCGATGTCGCTGTAAATTCTAAATACTTTGCCTTGACCACTTGAATATCTTGCCACATTAGCCATTTGGGGCTTCCTTCCTCGCGGCTGGCATTACGCAATAGATAGGCAGGATGCAAAATCGGCATGACTAATCGTCCTTCCCATTCCATCCATTGACCGCGTATTTTGGTAATACCGCGCTTATCGCCCGTGATTGCCTTTACGGCAGTAGCTCCCGTCAGCAAAATAATTTTGGGATCGACAAGCCGAATTTGCTCCAATAAGTATGGCTTGCAAGCGGCAACTTCCTCATCCGTAGGTACGCGATTCCCTGGTGGTCGGCATTTGACAATATTGGCAATAAAGACATCTTGCTCGTCAAGCCCTACTGATGCCAGGATTTTGTCAAGTAGTTGCCCTGCTTTTCCTACGAATGGCAAACCCTGTTCGTCTTCATTTTGTCCGGGCCCCTCACCAATAATCATAATCTTGGCTTCACGATTGCCCCTTTCTACGACCACGTTAATGCGGGTAGCGGCCAGCGGACATTTCTGACAATTGACTGCCTCAGCTTTTAGCTCGTCAAGATTGGCATAAATTAAGTTACTGACTGCACTGACTTCGCTAACTGTGCTTGCAGGGGCGATCGCTGCTTCTGGCTTCGGTGGCTGTGGCTGGGGAACTGGCTCAAGGTCAAACAGACTAATTTGTTCGGGATCGGACATAAACTAAACATAGGTAGGCTGCCATCACAATAATAATCGCTAATCAAACAATAAAGAATGATTAAGCGATCGCCCCAAGTTGCTTACAGGCAATTTAGGCTTAGAGGTTAATACGTTAGATCTATATAGAAGCAAACATATATGAAGTTGGCATATTGGATGTACGCGGGGCCTGCGCATATTGGTACGTTGCGCGTAGCTAGTTCGTTTAAGAATGTTCACGCCATTATGCATGCGCCTTTAGGAGATGACTATTTTAATGTCATGCGTTCCATGCTGGAAAGAGAGCGCGACTTTACCCCAGTTACTACTAGCGTCGTTGATCGCCATGTGTTGGCACGCGGTTCTGGCGAGAAGGTGGTTGACAATATCACCCGCAAGGACAGCGAAGAAGCACCCGATCTAATTGTTTTAACTCCTACCTGCACGTCTAGTATCTTGCAAGAAGACCTGCACAACTTTGTCGAGCAAGCCCAAATGAGTTCAAAAGGCGATGTGATGCTAGCGGATGTAAATCACTACCGCGTTAATGAACTGCAAGCAGCCGATCGCACCCTAGAGCAAATCATTAAGTTCTACATTGAGAAGGCCAAAAAGAAAGGCGACTTGCCAGAGGGTAAAACTGCCAAGCCCTCGGTTAATATTATTGGCATTTCTACCCTAGGCTTCCACAATCACCACGACTGCACCGAACTCAAGCGTCTGATGGCAGATTTGGGTGTAGAAATCAACCAGGTGATCCCTGAAGGTGCGTCGGTGCTTGAATTAAAGAACTTACCCAAAGCTTGGTTTAACCTCATCCCCTACCGAGAACTGGGTTTGATGGCAGCCAACTATCTCCAAGAAGAGTTTGGTATGCCGTTTGTTGACATTACGCCGATGGGTGTAGTGGAGACAGCCCGATGCATTCGTAAAATTCAGGAAGTACTCAATGCTCAAGGGGCAGGCGTAGATTACGAAGAGTTTATCAACGAGCAAACCCTCCACGTATCCCAAGCTGCCTGGTTCTCGCGCTCGATCGACTGCCAAAACCTCACGGGCAAGAAAGCTGTCGTCTACGGCGATGCTACCCATGCTGCGGCGATGGCTAAAATCCTCACCCGCGAAATGGGCATTCATGTGGTCTGGGCAGGTACATTCTGTAAGAACGATGAAGAATGGTTCCGTAAAGAAGTTAGCGAATATTGCGATGAAGTGATTATCAGCGAAGATCATGGCTACATTGGCGATCGCATTGCGAAAGTGGAACCATCGGCAATCTTCGGCACCCAAATGGAGCGGCACGTTGGTAAGCGTCTGGACATCCCCTGCGGTGTGATTTCATCACCCGTCCACATCCAGAACTTCACGCTTGGCTACAAGCCCTTCCTTGGCTACGAAGGCACCAACCAACTCTGCGATCTTGTCTATAACTCCTTCACACTGGGAATGGAGGATCATCTATTGGAAATCTTCGGCGGTCATGACACCAAAGAAGTGATTACGAAGGGAATCTCAGCGGATTCTGACATGAATTGGAATAAGGAATCCAAAGAGCTGCTCAATAAAATCCCTGGTTTTGTGCGCGGCAAGGTGAAACGGAATACTGAGAAATTCGCGCGCGATCGCAACATGAGCGAAATCACGCTTGAGGTATTCTACGCCGCCAAAGAATCCGTCGGCGCATAGAATCATCGGCAATTAGCGTTTGTTTTCACAATAGCAGTGGTAAAGTGCCGCTGCTTTTTGTTTTGTTTATGCTATTGGAATAATATCTTCTCCTCCCTTGTTTCTAGGTTAGTTATGACATTGTTCGTGAAGTGATCGGTAAAGTAGAGCTCGGTTTTATCATCCAAGCGAGAAGCCTTCCAAGAATTATTACACCAGTCCAAGACAATTCTTTTAACCTGACTCGCCAAATCTTGTTCGGAATGCTCTTCCAAAATGTCATAACCATTTTCTGTAAACCAGTTTGGCATGAACTTTTGCTTGTTAAAAAAAGCATCCCCCTCATCTCCAAGATTTGCGCGATCGAGTGCCACATCGCCATCAGCAAAGACCGTACTAAACGAAGGCGCAAAATCGAGATACTCCATGTCTTCCAACAGACAATATATCTCACACTCGATTTCCCGTTCTTTACAAGATATTACATCCCTATGATATTCTGCTATAAATAGCTGAAAGTACTTTACACATAAGTCAAAATTCTCATTAAGGGAACTATTTATCTCACTTAGCAATGTCTCAATCATATATCCCTTTGGCGTATTTGACTTTGCCACAGACTTAACGCTAATAAAGAGCGATCGCTCTGTTATTCACTCCAGCAACCAGGCAAGCAAATCCCTGTTCTCTATCTCAGCTATGAGTTAGTTGAAGCAATATCGCGAGGATCGATCGCCATAATTTCAGCGAATCGCTTGAAATCGCCCGTGTTAAAAGTAATCAAATGCGTGATTTGGTGAACCATCATGGCTGCCACCAATCGCGTGTCATGCACCTGCTTACCTATAACCTGATACTTGACTACTAATTTTTCCCATTCCGAGAAAATGGCTGGAGTATCAGGCTGAAGGATAAAAAGATCTTTCAAGAGAACGCTTTCATTTAAAGCCTCTGATATTGTCAATCCTAATCCATTGGCGTTGGTTGGTCGCGTTGCCACAGCCCAAAACTCGATCAAGTTCTGCGGAACAATATAAAGCATTTCTCCTTGTTGGCGAAGAGTTCGGTAGGCGGTTTGAGCGTCGGAGTGCATTGGGTCAGAGCGGTGTACTAATCTGATTAAAATGTTTGAATCAACCAAATAGGTCATAACTGGTGATCTTCGCGATCGCGGTAAATGCTCTCACGGCTGATAGCCTCATCCGAAAGGAAAGGAGCTTTTGCCAGCGATGGACTTTGCCCCAATTGTGCTAGTGCAATTTCCCAATCTTGGACTTTGCTTCCCGCACGGAAGGTATCCTCAAACTCAGTCGACACTTGCTCTTCGATAAGGGACATCAGGTAGTTTTCCACTGACATGCCACGGGCAGCAGCTTGGGCAATTAGATGGGCTTCAGTTTCAGAAGGAAGTTCGAGGGTAATCGTCATTGGGACAGCCTCCAGGATATCTAATCTGATTTTAACTCAAGTTTTTTAATTTGACAGGCGATCGCTCTGTTATTCACTCCAACAACCAAGCAAACAAATCCTTCATCGTCAGCTTTAGCTCACCTGCAAATTCTGGTACAGGTAATAAAGCATCTGGCTGATCAAATACCTCCATTTCCTGTTTGGGACGAAAAACAAATACGGTTTGCTCATCTGGATCGATTAACCAACCCATTTGAGTTCCATGCTTCAGACAATGCAAAATATTTTTTATCACCCTCGTCTGCCCCTGATCTGGAGATAGAATCTCAATCGTCCAGTCCGGCGCGATCGCGAATGTATTAGCAACTTCTCCACTGCGATCGCGCGGAATTCGGCTCCAAACAAAAACGGCAATGTCTGGAACGGTTGAGCGTCCTCCAAAGGTGCATCGTAACTCCGGGAATGCACGGGCAAGCTTTTTCGGCTTCACTACGCCATTGATCGCAGGTGCAAGTTCTCCTTGCACAATACTGTGTTTACCTTGCGGCATCGGTTTCTGGATAATTTGTCCATCAATGTACTCACTGGCGGGTTCCGTTTCTAGTTGTTGCAGAAATTCCTCCAATGTCAGAATTTTGGATGGTGTTTGTACCATGTTTGTCTTAAACCTCATCGGGATTAATGCCAAGGACAGGCAGGTGTTCGATGTGAGTGCAATAAGTATTGCTCATAGCACTGCCAGCCATGTGCTGCTGCTTGTAACCTAGTATAGCTAACACCATTTCTCCAAATCAAGCCGACAGATTCACCCCACCGCCTACGGCACCTCCCCTTGCCAAGGGGAGGATGGGAGGGGTCTAAGCTGAAAGCTAATAATCTCTAGACAGTTTTCTCTTTCACTTCGTCTGCGGTGACTTCTACTGGTTGACCGTCAACTTCTTCTTTTGTGAGTTTGAACACAAGAGTCCCAAGTGATGGCAAGCAAACATCGATCGAGAAGGGCATATTGTGATACCCCCAGTTTTCGGAATGCTTACCGCCATAGTTGCCAGCACCACTACCGCCGTAAACCGTGGCATCGCTATTAAAGATTTCGGAATAGAATCCTTTCTTCGGCACGCCAATGCGGTAGTTACTATGCAAAACGGGTGTAAAGTTACAGATTACAACTACGGAATTCCCTGATTTATCTTTACGCAAGAAGGAGACAACCGAGTTTTGATTGTCGCTGCAATCAATCCATTGGAAGCCCTCGTAGGAGCAATCAACTTCATGTAAGGCTGGCTCCACTTTGATCAGGTTGTTTAGATCGGCAAATAATTTGTGTATTCCCTGATGAGCACCATGCTGCAGAAGATTCCAGTCTAAATCGCCCCAGACATTCCACTCATCACGCACACCAAATTCCATACCCATAAATATGGTCTTTTTGCCTGGGTGCGTAAACATATAACTATAGAGACAACGGAGATTGGCAAATTTATCCCAGTCGTAGCCAGGCATCTTGCCAGTCATGGGACTCTTGCCATGGACAACCTCATCATGGGAAAGTGCCAGCATAAAGTTTTCACTAAACGCATACATGATGCTGAATGTGACGCTATTTTGATGGAACTGGCGGAACCAGGGGTCCATGTGGAAGTAATCCAACATGTCGTGCATCCATCCCATGTTCCATTTGAAGTTAAAACCTAGGCCGCCAGAGTAGGCGGGCCAAGTTACCATCGGCCAATCTGTCGACTCTTCAGCGATCGAGAGAACGCCAGGGAAGTGTTCAAATAGAATGCTGTGCAGGTGGCGGAAAAATTCGATCGCTTCCAAACTTTCACGTCCACCATACTCATTTGGCAGCCACTCACCGGGTTCGCGGCAATAGTCACGGTAGATCATCGATGCTACGGCATCAACGCGAATCCCGTCGATGTGATACTTATCAAACCAAAAGAGGGCATTAGCGATCAGGTAATTACTCACCTCATTCCGCTTGTAGTTAAAAATTAACGTACCCCAACCTTTGTGCTCACCTATGCGCGGATCGGCGCTTTCGTAAAGATGCGTGCCATCAAACTTGGCGAGTCCATGCCCATCTTTCGGGAAGTGTCCAGGTACCCAGTCCACAATTACACCAATTCCGTTTTGGTGACATTGATCGATGAAATACATTAAGTCCTCAGGTTTGCCATACCGAGAGGTAGCAGCATAGTGTCCGATCACCTGGTAGCCCCAAGAACCATCAAAAGGATGCTCGGCAACAGGCAGCATTTCAATGTGGGTAAAGCCCAACTCTTTGACGTAGGGAATCAGCTTTTCAGCCAACTCACGGTAGGTGAGGAAGCGAGCGCCTGGCTTCATATCTGCCGCATATACTACAGGATTACCATCCGCAGGGGGGATATTGGCATCGCCATGCATCCACGAACCTAGATGTAGTTCATAGACTGATATGGGTTCCTTGAGATGATCGGTAGTGCGACGCTTTTCAAGCCAAGCCTCATCTTTCCATTTGTAGATACCGAGATCGGTAACAATTGAGGCAGTCTTGGGCCGAATCTCCTGCTGGAATCCATAGGGATCGGACTTTTCATAAATATGCCCGACATCATTTTTGATTTCAAATTTATATTTGGTACCGACGCCGATACCAGGCACAAATAATTCCCAAACGCCTGGATCGACTCTACGCATTTGGTGTTTGCGGCCATCCCACGAATTGAAGTCGCCAATTACAGATACATTGCGAGCGTTAGGTGCCCAGACGGCAAAATAGACACCACTAACGCCACCACTCTCGGTGATGTGGGCACCCATTTTCTCATAGATCTGATAATGTGTACCCTGTCCAAATAGGTAGCGATCGAACTCTGTCATCAAAGGCGATTTGAAGAAATAGGGATCGTGAATCACGCGATCGCTTCCGCCTTCTGTGACTTTGAGTTTATAGCTGAACAGGTGGGGAGCATCGATCGTACATTCAAAGAAATGAGGATGATGCACGGAATGCATCGGATAGGTGCGATGATTATCTGAATCAATCACGGCCACTGCTTCGGCATCAGGCAAATAAGCCCTCACTACCCATGCCGGTTTACCATTTTTCTCAATTTCATGCGGTCCAAGCACAGCAAAGGGATCTTGATGTTGGTTCCAAACAATGCGATCGATCTGCTCTGCTGATATTGTGGGTGACATATTCATAAAACCGAGTAATAGGGAAATATACTTAAGTATTGTTTAATAATTGTAGCTACAATGACATCAACCTGAGGTAACAAGCCTGACTGTTTCGCGATCGCTCATCAGTCAGCTATTTAGAGGTAGATTGTTGCGCTATTAATACATTAGGTACATATAGATCATCCCTTGTAATGGTCAAATTTGCATCACCAATCATGTAAAGTACCAGGTACCCTAAAGCTACAGCTATGGAAATCAATGTAGACAAGCAGCCATCGCAGACGAAACTGCAAGAGTTAGGCATTACAAACTGGCCAATTTGGACTAAAGAGCAATCTGAGTTTCCTTGGCACTATGACAACCAGGAAACCTGCTACTTTCTGGAGGGTGATGTAATTGTAGTTCCCGAGTCAGGACAACCCAAACAGATGGGTAAGGGCGATCTGGTTATTTTCCCTGCAGGGATGTCGTGTACCTGGAAAGTTCTCAAAGCAGTCAAGAAGCATTATCGGTTTGATTAGCAATCTATGTACCTACCTAGCGTAATTTTACCTGGCTACTTAGCTGGCGCATCTGACTATCTCGGCTTGGCTCAAACCCTGAGCCAGCAAAATATGCCTACTGTGATCGTGCCATTACAGTGGTGGGAATGGCTGCCAACGGTGGGGGGGCGATCGATGGATCCAATTCTGGCAAGGCTAGATACAACTGTGAAAAAGGCTTTACAGGATTACAATGCCCCGCAGGTAAATATAATTGCCCATTCCGCAGGTGGATGGGTGGCACGCATCTATCTAGGCGAGATGCCCTACTACGATCGCGTTTGGCATGCGGAACCTCTGGTGGCCAGTCTAATTACGCTGGGGACACCGCACCGCAGTCTAGAACCGTGGACTCGTCGCAATCTCAACTTTGTCAACGATAACTATCCTGGAGCATTTCACCCTGGCACCAAGTATGTCTGTGTGGCAGGCAAGGCTGTTTATGGCGAGAAAAAATTGTCTGGATGGCTAGCCTATAGTAGCTATGAGTTAACTTGCGGCATTGGCAACACTTGGGGTGATGGCATTATCCCGATCGAAGCTGCGCATCTAGATGGTGCAGAAAATTTGGTGATTGATGGGGTTAACCACTCACCTAGATCTGGCACCTGGTATGGGTCCGATCCAATTACTGCGATCTGGTCTGCCCACATTAAGAAACAATAAGAATTTGGCTATTTGGTAAAAGTAGGATATTATTACCACTGTGTGAGGAGCGAACCGAATGAAAGGAGCCGAACGAAACGAGGAAAGTTGTCGGCTCCTTCTTTCGTTTTGCAAGTTTTTGGGTAGTCCTAAAGGAGTGAGCGTGGGCAGAAAGCTATGCTCCGAAAATCAAATTTAATCCCTTCACCGATCGCACCAGTTGCCATATCAGAATCCCTACAACCCAGGAAGCAATAATTGCAATCAACGGATAAGCAAACCCACCTACTAACTCTAGGGGTGAGATTAATCGCAATATCCATACATGGGTCAAAAAAACGCTGAAACTGGCATTACCAATAGTTTCTATCATCTTTAGCCCCAAGCCTTTTTGAGTGCCAGGTAACTCCGAGCCAGTACCCGATGGCTCAATGCCATACTGCCAGGACATTGCCCATAGCAAAAAAGAGATCGTCAACAAAAATACGGTAGGCCGCCCATAATGACCTACTGCCTCGGCAGAACCAATTTTGAGTGCCGCAAAGTAAAACTCTGATAACTCGAATATAGCGGCGATCGCCCATATCCCTCCCCATATGTTTGAGGGCAGGCGTTGTACACATCTGGCAAACCATTCGGGTGCTCTAGCCAGCCAAATACCCAGCAGAAAATAGCTCAACCAGAAAATCCAATGGTTTGAGTCCGGTATATAGGCAGCAATGGATTCGAACCAACCAAATAAAGAAATCGACCAGCGCAATGTAAATATACTTATTGTGAAAGCCGCTAGTAATCCCAGATTGCGAGGAGTGAAGGGTAAAAGGCGCAGCAGTGGGTAGCTAATGTAGCACTGGATAATAATTACCAAGAAATAGAGATGGTAATCACCCGATCCTTTTTGGAACGCTTGCCATAGATAATTTAGCTTTTCTGACCAATCTGCCAACTGAAACCGTAATTGGAAAGCAATATTGATTAATGAGAAGAAGATGTAGGGCGGTAAGATTCTGATTGCTCGCCGCTGCCAGAATCTCTTAAAACTGAAGGGACGAGATGTTTCTGCTTTGGCTAAACTAAAACCTGACAGAATCACGAATAAAGGTACTGTGAAACGCCCTACTTGATTGATTGTTGTATCAAAAAAGATTTCTAAATTCAGGCGCTCGAGAGAGGTATCACCATTACTGCCAAACCACCAGCGATTCGAGGCATGAATCGCAATCACCAGCGTAATTGAGATTACCCTTAATAGACTAGATAGCTGCCAATTCATGGAAAACCCTGGCAGACAGCAGAAAATTGCAGTCGCATATTACTCACACCTCACACATGCCACAGAATACACTAAAAGCTAAGTAATTATGCCCACTAAGATGCCATCTACATCTCCATCCATAGAGATATATAGTCGCGATCGCTTAACAACCTGCCCAACTAATCCATCTGTGGCTCATGCCGTAGGCTTTGGCTTCTATCGCGATCTTCTGAGTCAGAATAGTCCCACTTAAGTCGGCTCGGTTTGGTCGCATTACGATATAGCTAAGCGATCGCATTTTCAGCCCTCTTAATCCACAAACAATCGCGATCGCATTAAGTTATGCTGTAAAGGCTCAGTAATTGCACTATAAGCTTGTGGCTGAGCAAGTTTAAAAATTGATTTGTATGGCATGGTAGCGACTTTGACATCTCCACTTACAACTTCTCTGACATCCCCTTTGGCCTGTCCTCTGGCTGCTGTAGTAGGGCAAGAGGCAATTAAAACAGCATTACTTTTGGCAGCGGTAGATCCGGGCTTGGGTGGTGTGGCGATCGCGGGGCGCAGAGGTACGGCTAAGTCAGTTCTGGCACGGGGTTTACATGCCTTATTACCACCAATTGAAGTTGTAGTTGACTCGATCAGTAACTGCGATCCGACCAAACCGGAAACTTGGGAAGATGGCTTAAGCGATCGCTTCGTCGATTCACCTATGACCACAAAAGTAATTCCTGCACCTTTCATACAGATTCCTCTTGGTGTAACTGAAGATCGCCTGTTGGGGTCGGTAGATGTGAGTAAGTCAGTACAGCAGGGCGAAACCGTATTTCAGGCTGGCTTATTGGCGGAGGCCAATCGCGGCGTCTTGTATGTAGACGAAGTTAATTTGCTGGATACGCAGATTTCTAACCTGCTGCTCACAACTCTAAGTACGGGCTATAACCAGATCGAGCGGGAGGGAATTAGCTTTCAACATCCCTGCCAGCCATTACTGATTGCTACCTACAACCCTGAAGAAGGAGGGATCAGCGAACATTTACTAGATCGTATTGCCATTACCCTTTCAGCAGATGGCGTTTTAGGTCTAGACGATCGCGTTGAGGCCGTGGATATGGCGATCTCTTATGCTAACGACCCTGAAGGGTTTCTGTCGCAGTTTGATGAAGATATCGATAATCTGCGCACGCAGATTATTCTGGCGCGGGAATGGCTGAAGGATGTTACAGCCACTACCGATCAAGTGAATTACCTAGTAAGCGAAGCCATACGCGGTGGCGTGCAGGGACATCGTGCCGAACTATTTGCCCTGCGAGTGGCGAAAGCCCATGCAGCTTTAGATGGTAGAACTAACGTCAATGCCGACGATCTGCGCAAAGCCGTAGAGTTAGCGATCGTGCCGCGTGCCACGATTCTGCAAGAGCAACCGCCGGAGCAACAGCCACAAACACCTCCACCGCCGCCACCAGAGAATTCCGAGCAACCCGATCGGCCAGAGGAAGAGGATGAAGATGAACCGCAAGAAGAAGCAGAACCGCCTAGCTTACCCGAGGAATTTGTATTTGACACCGAGGGCGTGATTCTCGATCCAGAGGTGATGTTCTTTGCCCAATCCTTAAAACGACAGGGTAAGTCTGGCTCGCGTAACATGATTTTCTCTCAAGAACGAGGTAGGTACATCAAACCTGTCATGCCTCAAGGGAAGGGCGATCGCATTGCCGTTGATGCCACCTTACGTGCCTGCGCACCCTATCAAAAAGCCAGGCGCAGCCGCAATCCAGGCCGCAAAGTAATCGTCGAAAATGTGGACATGCGGGCTAAGCGGTTGGCACGTAAGGCTGGTGCGCTCGTCGTATTCATTGTCGATGCCTCCGGCTCTATGGCTCTAAATCGCATGCAGTCAGCTAAAGGTGCAGTGTTGCGGCTATTGACAGAAGCATATCAAAACCGCGACCAGATTGCGCTGATCCCCTTTCGAGGGGAACGAGCAGAAGTATTGTTGCCGCCAACACGCTCAATTGAAGCCGCGAGAAGAAGATTGGATTTGCTGCCCTGTGGTGGTGGTTCGCCCCTAGCACATGGCCTCACTCAGGCGGTCAGAGTTGGGCTTAACGCTCAGCAATCCGGTGATGTAGGGCAGGTAATGCTGGTAGCAATTACTGACGGTCGTGGGAATATTCCTCTCTCGCGATCGCTGGGCGAACCCGCTGACCCTAATATCAAACCTGATATCAAAGCGGAATTGCTCGACATCGCTAAAAAGATCCGTGCGCTCGGCCTATCATTACTGGTGATCGATACCGAAAATAAATTTGTCTCGACAGGATTTGCTAAGGAACTAGCGCTGCATGCTGGAGGCAAATACTATCATTTACCTAAGGCCACTGATGCGGCGATCGCAACAATGACACGTAACGCCATTAGCGATATGCGTAGTTAAACAGATGGGACAAACAGGCTTTAAGATTCACCGCGTGAGAACATATCAAAAATTTGTTCTACGCTCAGTTTCAGGTTAGGGAAAACATCTGAAATAATGGAACTGTTGCCTTTGCCTTGAAATACTGTTTATTCATAAAATCCGACTGCCAGCATCAAGACCATAACTCAATTAAATCATGGAAAGTGATGCGATCGCCCAAAAAATCTAAGACAATACTCTGGTGATTCTGTCGCATAAATAGTTATAAAAGTGTGATTTTTTTCAGTAATCACTAGTTAAATAAAGATATAGAAATAACTAACTCAGTCTCTTCTTGGATGGTGATGCGATCGCTCAAAAAATCCAAGACAATATTCTAGTGATTCTGTCACATAAATAGCTAAAAAAGTGTGGCTCTTTTCAGTAATTACTAGTTAAATAAAGACATAGAAA
The DNA here is from genome assembly GCA_943367755.1 of Rhizobium sp. Q54. Taxonomy (GTDB): domain Bacteria; phylum Cyanobacteriota; class Cyanobacteriia; order Pseudanabaenales; family Pseudanabaenaceae; genus PCC-6802. The sequence goes on from CALRKB020000039.1 coordinate 31,383, forward strand.
TAACTAACTCAGTCTCTTCTTGGATGATGCAATCAAATTTGGATATCATCCGAATCCTCAGTAACCAATCAGTAAAAAATATGGAGAAAACTATGTTTCAAGATTGTAGCAACAAATCAAGGACTCAAATTTTCGATCTCGTTGATGAGTCATCGCAATCTTCTGTTTTAAACCAATCGGATCTCCAATTCATCAAAGGCGGATGGATAATAATGGAGTCGATGACAATCAGTGAAGCTTGCTCTTGTACAGCAGGTGGCGGTTCCGACTTTGATAACTCTGTGTTTTATTTTTTATAGAAGATTTGAATAATATCTAAGTTTTAAGTATACAAATCAGAAAAAAAATACGGAGAAAACTATGTTTCAAGATCGTAGCAACAAACCCAGGACTCAAATTCACGATCTCGTTGATGAGTCATCTCAACCTTCTATTCTAAGTCTGTCAGATCTCCAGTTAATCAAAGGAGGACGAATGGAGTTTGCGATATACCGTGAAGCTTGCTCTTGTGCAGTGGGTGGTGATTACGACTACGATGGCACCTTACAGATTATTCTTGTCGAAACTCCGTGAAGCTTGCTTTTGTACAGTGGGTGGTGGTTACAACTACGATAACACGGAGTTCGAGTTTTGAAAATTTGGACAACTTCCAAATCTCAAGTAGATCGCTATAGCAAAAAATATGGAGAAAATTATGTCTCAAAATCACAGTAACAAACCCAAAACTCAAATTCTCGATCTTGTTGATGACTCATCGCAACTTTCTGTTCTCAGTCAGTCAGATCTCCAATTAGTCACTGGAGGATTTAAAGGGTGGGCCTTAGTTGGTGATGGTTGCTCTTGTGCAGCAGGTGGTGGTGTCGATTACGATAACTATGTATTCATGTTTTCAGAATGAGAAACTGTGAGTTGATAGTCAGTGGAGGTAATGACGGCGTAGTGCAATTGGAGTTTGCGATATGCCGTGATGAAGCATGCTCTTGCACAGTGGGACGACGTGCAGATTATTCTTGTCGAAGAACTGTGAAGCTTACTCTTTTACAGTGGGTAGTGATTACAACTACGATAACGAGCGGTATATTGTTATGTCCTAGAGGATTTGGATGACATCCAAATCTTAAGCAAATCAATTAGAAAAAATATGGAGAAAATTATGTCTCAAAATCACAGCAATAAATCAAGGACTCACATTCTCGATCTCGTTGATGACTCGTCGCAACCTTCTGTTCTAAGCCAATCCGATCTCCAATTAGTCAAAGGAGGTCTTGTCGTAAATCAGAGGCCACTTCAACCTTGCAGTTGTGCAATGGGCGGTGGTGAAGATTACGACTAATTTTAATTCTTATAGAAATTTCCCACCAAATCGAGTTGAAAGCATGTGTTTAACTCACCCCTTTCTGGAAATCACAAGAGAAATCTTTATCTCTTATCTTCTAGGTAAGGGGTGATACCAATTTCAATCATGAGCGGTAAAATTAAAGGTCTTTATTATGAGCCAAGAAATAATTCTTATTTTATCAGGGCCAGAGGATGTCCATGCAAACTGGGTCGAGGATAAACTGCGTCAGAGACAGGCGGAATTTTTGAGATTTTCACCTGCTCAATTTCCTCAAGAAGCTACCATTTCTCTCTCTTATTTACCATCTGGACAGGCTCAATATTGTTTGAAAGTTGGTAAAACCATAATTGATTTGCATAAGGTCAAAACAATTTGGAATCGACGTCCCGACGCCCCAATCCCTCATTCTGAATTCTCAGATGAGCCCACGAGACAGTTTTTAAGCCAAGAATGTGGGGGATTTATCCAAGATGCTTTTTCTGCTTTAAAGTGTTTATGGTTCCCTGCACCGCCAAATATCCTTCAGAAGGCAAATTTAAAAGGATTGCAACTGAAAGTGGCGGCAGAAATTGGCTTTGATATCCCTCCAACTTTGATTACAAACTCTGCTGAAGATTTTATTGAATTTTACAATCAGAATAAAGGTCAAATTATTAGTAAGGTGGCTGGCCCTAGTCAACTCAGAAACCTGAGAGATGATTTCGGACGGTTTACGGAATTAGTCTCATTTCGGGATTTGACATATGCTCATGCCGTGCAATACTGCCCTATTATTTTTCAAGCATATGTTCCCAAGCTAGTTGAATTGAGGATTACAGTCATTGGAAAAACTGTTTTAGCCGCTGAAATTCACTCTCAGAAGAGCAATCATGCACGTCATGATTGGCGGCGTCATGACTTTAGCACTACGCAATATTGGCCTCATGAATTGCCTCAAGATGTTGTTGAAAAGTGTATATCTCTGACTAAAAAACTTGGTCTCAGTTATGGCGCAATTGATATGATACTAACTCCAGAGAAGAAGTATGTTTTTGTGGAGATTAACCCTAATGGTCAGTATCTATGGATTGAGAAAATGACTGGCCTCCCGATTAGTGATGCGATCTGCGATTTTCTAGTTGCAGGGAAACCGGAACCGCAGTTGGCAATTTATTCTTGATTTATAGTTCAATCTTTGTAAGCAAATCTTTTGAATTTCGATCTTTAAAAATAATTTTATCCCCCATAGTTCATTCGGAGTAAAGATATGTCAGTTAGTCTAGAGAAAGGTCTCTTTGAAGGTTTCAACTATCTCCAAAGTATTGTCACTCAAAAGGTTCAACCAGATACTGCACGATCGCAACTGCACGTATTAAGAGAACATCATCCTGACTTAAGCGTGGATTTACTCTTTCAGGAAGAGCCTTACGATCGCAGCATACATTACGATCTCTTATTGCATGAAGTTGGTTTGGGTAGCTTATCGCTGAGTTTTTGCCCCGAGCAAACTCTACCCTGGCCATTACGTGGGGTTCATAGTTCTCGCGAACAAGATCTAGTCAAGGTTAACGATCTTCTAATAACTGTAGGAGATGCGATCGCTCAAATGGATTTCATTTTGAACGAACATGCTTTAGCAACTCAGATAATTGACCAAGGCCTGATATTTCAAGAGCTCCAAGAAAATCCCATCGATCTGACAGATGCAGAACTTCAAGCTGCTATGAACGATTTTCGCATCATGCATCAGCTTTTCACAGCTGATGCGACTCAACAATGGATGAAAGAAAGAGGATTAACCCATGAGAGATTTGAGGCACTCGTGAAAGATTATGCATCGGTTGCAAAGTTGCGCAAACAAGTCACAGCTGAAAGAGTCGAAGTTTACTTTCAACAACATCAATCCAAATTTGAATCTGCTCAGGTGGTATATGTTATCCTTTCTGACTGGCAATCCGCTCAAAATATGTTTGAGAGCATGACCCAACAGCAAGTAAGCTTCTATGAGGCGCTAGAAAAACTGTTGGTGGACAATCCTCAACACATCATAGAGCAGTCTTTGCTGCAACGGACATATTGTCAAGATTGGCCTTTGCCCAAAGATAAGATCTTTGCTGCTTCCATAGGTGAAGTTTTAGAGCCTATAAAAATAGATACGGGGTTTGCATTGATTAAGGTAATTAACCGTAACGCAGCAACTCTGACTCCAGACATAGAAATGATGATTCAGCATCTTCTCTTTCAAGAATGGTTGGGGGACAAGCGCCAAGCAGCTTCTGTTGAGTGGTACTGGGGATAAAGTTGTTGTTAATTCAGTCAGTGTGGAACATTCCCGCTGCTTTAGCGATAGGAATGTTCTTTCTTAGGGCTTAATCTCTGACCTTGTGGTTAAAAGAACTTCGTACTGTCCAGTTATCTCAATTCTGAATTTGCTGCCGTACCCATTGGCGAAAGTTAGTTTCTGCTTCTACTTCGTCGAGTAAAGCCGCTTCTAAAAAACGATATAAGTCCATCTTCTCAACGATAGGAAAAGTGAGAGAGCGATCGCACTCCACATAAACACCATCTACCAATTGTAAAATTTGCCAGACGCGACCATTAAAACGCCAAAACTCTGACACTCCCATACTGGCATAGAGCGCATTTTTATTCAGGTCAGTATGGGTAATATCAACTTCTACTACCAAATCGGGTGCTGGATCGACATTTAAATTGACTTCGTGATCTGCAACCAGCGCGTAATTTTGAATGTAATAGCCATTATCTGGCTCGGCACTTTTGAGTAAGTCTTCGCGATCCAACGTAGTCGATCCCATAGTCTTAATTTTCATGCCCATTTCTATGACAAGAATCAAGATAAACCGCTCAATTAGTCTTGCAGAGCGTTCGTGTCCTTCTAAGGGCATGGTGATCTCTAATACTCCATTGTCATAGGTAAAGCGGGCACGAGTGCGCTCAGTCAGCAACCTGTGAATTTGCTTGAAGGAGTGCCAATCGAGATCGCGAAAAGTGAGGCGCTTTTCACCAATGAGTTTGGGTGGAGACTCTATCAACATCAAAATCACCGCGCTTATCTAAGAGGTTGGCAGGACATTTATCTAGCATAATATTGCCCCCGTATCCTAGTGTACTTAGATACAGGGGCAATATTTAAATATTTATTTGCAACTATTTGCAACCAATTACATCTGCAATCAGCTTTAGCCCAGACCTAGTTGCTTCATTTCCTGTTCTAGTTGGCTAATCAGTTGGGCGTCATTTCTAGATCTAGCAGATTCAATGCGGCGCTTTAGTGAGGCTGCCAAGCTAGCTTTATGATTAGCTGCTGCTTCCATTTTTCTTTCCAGCTTAATATTCATAGTTATTTTCCCTTTTGTGATTTAATTATCTGAATTATAGACTTAATATACCCAGATTGGTAGTTTTTGTTACAAATTTTAGAATATAAATAGTGTATGTGCGTGACTGTCTAGAATTAGGATTAGATCGCCACAAACAAGCTTGAATAATAACTAAACATTAAACAAAAAGCTCTATTGTTAAAACTAGAAAAGATTGTTAAGAATTTTAATATGGGTTTCTACATTTCGCCGCGTTTCTTAGACAAACTCGCGATTCACATTACCAAAAACTTCATGCAATTGCCTGAGGTCAACGTACCACTGATTTTGGGCATCCATGGACGCAAGGGTGAGGGTAAATCATTTCAATGTGAGTTGGTATTCGAACGCATGGGCATCGAACCTGTGTGTATGTCCGGCGGTGAGTTGGAAAGTCCCGATGCTGGCGATCCGGCTCGCTTGATTCGCATGCGCTATCGCGAGGCCGCTGAACTAATTAGGGTACGGGGGAGAATGTGCATCCTCCTAATTAATGACCTTGATGCCGGTGCAGGTCGCGTGGATGCGGGAACGCAATATACGGTGAATACGCAGTTGGTAAATGCCACGCTGATGAATATTGCGGATAATCCGACTAACGTCCAATTGCCCGGTAGTTATGACATGACACCGATCCATCGCGTGCCAATTATTGTAACTGGCAACGATTTCTCGACATTGTATGCTCCGCTTGTGCGAGATGGACGCATGGATAAGTTTTACTGGGAACCCGATCGCGACGATCGCCTTGGCATCGTTAGCGGTATTTTTGCGGCTGATGGTCTATCAAACTGGGAGTTAGAGCAACTAGTAGATATGTTTAGCGATCGATCGATTGATTTTTTTAGTGCCTTGCGATCGCGCCTTTATGACGAGCAAGTAAGACAGTTTATCAATCTAGTTGGTCTGGAGCGCATATCTATGCGCCTACTAAACAGCACAGAGGCACCGCCTGAGTTCCGTAAGCCTAACTTCGATCTTCAGAAACTCAAGCACTTCGGTCAGTTGATGGTGGAGGAATCGCATCACTTGCAGAAAATGCACCTGGTGGATGAATACATGCTGCCAAGCCGATAGTCATTAGTTTTTGGTAAATAGCAGCTTGTAGGAGTGAGTTTTATTCCATGCTAAAACCGCCTCTTCAAGACTGCAATTTCAGAAATGCGTAAGTTTAATCTGCTAGCAAGTTTTTTGGACTAGCACACCATGGAGGAAAATATCGGCTACACCTTCTGCCATCTGCTTCAATTCCATCGGTGAGCCGCCGTTGCTCATGGTTTCATTGCTAAAACCAGCAACAGCAAACATGCCTACAAATACGCGCGCGATCACTTTAGGGCTCAAAGAAGCACGGTAGACTCCCTTAGCGATCGCTTCTTCAAAGTAAACCTCAGCGATCTCAGTCATTTTGCCAACTACTTCTGACTGGATGCGATCACGTAATTCAGGATGAAATTGGGCTTCCATGAAGCAAACCTTCATCATCTCAAGATTGTCTTGCATGTTAGTCATGCGGCGATACATCATCTGCGCGATCGCTTTGTAGCTGCCCATTTGACTCAATTCTGTGAGCAAGTCAGTCAAGATGCTAATCCATCCCTGGGTTGCAACTTCAACGAGAATTGCCTTTTTATTATTAAAATAACGGAACAGGGTACCTTCGGCTACACCTGCATCTGTAGCAAGATCTTTGGTGGTTGTTCCATCAAAACCCTGTTTTGCAAACAGTTTCTGAGCCGAATGCAAAATTTTACTTTTGGTGTCCAGTTCAGATTGAGAGGCGTGACTATTCAACTTCATATATCAAGGAACCATGCAAGCTTCACATATTTTGACGTACACACTCACCGATCTATGGATTACTGCATAATTTCTTTAGAAAAAGTAATTAATATCAACACACTCGCTCAATAAACTAAACCAAAAACTACTCAAAAACCTACATATGCAATCAGATCAAGAGATACTGCGCTTACAGGATCTGTTACCAGCATCATGGCGTATGTCTACGAAGATTACGCCTAAATCAGATTGTGAACAAGTAATTAGTAGCACACCGCTATTACCTTGGGCTAATACTACGCGAATCACGATCAACCAAAAACTCTGGATGCAGTTGAGCATTGCCAATCGCGATCTCTTATTACTGAGGGAAGTAAGTTGGCGGCAACAGGCAAAGTGGTTCAAGCCCGGTACCTATCAGGCGATCGCGGCCCTATCCACCATTGGTGGCATCGTTGAATTAGTACAGGGCGACACGGTAGGCATTGCGATCGGCATTATGCTCACCACCATTGCAGTTGAGCACGTACGTCGTAAAAGCAAAGGTACACAAATTCAAATAGAAGCTGATAATGAAGCTCTGCGAGTAGCACAACGCCGTGGCTATAGCGAGATCGCTGCCGCAAAAAGCTTGCTAGAAGCTGTGCAGGCAATCGCTAAGTTAGAGGGGCGGTCGAGTATGGAATTTGCGGAATTAATTCGCTGTCAGAATCTCAGAGCGATCGCGGGTTTATCGTCGGTGCAAGTGCCTGTTGAGCAGGATTAGCGCAGCGCAAAGGTTGTTAGCACGATCGCCTGAGCGATCGCAAATGCAAATGGAAAAAAATAACGCAATCGTCGCATCATACGCAACGCAGGTTCCTGATTATGCTTATTATTGGTTATCCAATGATGCACGGTTAAAGTTGCCACTACTGCAGCAAAAGAAGAAAAATAGCAGGTATATATATACCCATCCATCATGGTCAAATAAGGTACTTTCGGTAGGGAATTGGATACAGAAAAATTAAAGGTGATCGAGGTAAGAATGCTGAAGATCCCAACATTCATCTGTGGCGCAAAACCAGTGACTGGATCGATCCAAAATGCTGCCCACGCCATCATCGTGATAAATAATAGCGGCATTACCACTTTGAAAATATAAAACTCAAAGTGCCGCCGAATATGAATGGCGTAGGTGTAGCGCGGATAGACCTTATCTTCTTTTTCCGCTTTTTTTAGACTTATTTGTGTATCAATACCCAGCGTGTCCCATTCTGAGATAGAAATATGCGTGTCTTTGCTATAGCCAGTGGCGATCGGATTTTCTTTTAACACCACACCTTTGGCATCACCTGACAGTGGCTCCCAAATAATTCGCACAGTTTGCGCATCAAATGGAAACTTCTGCAAATCCAAGCTAGAGGTAACGGTAACATTGAGTAACTCCAGGTACCTCACACTACCATCGGGTAGAACCGATAACTGCACCCGCCCTTTTTGCTGCAAACTTTGCGAGTTAAAGATCGTCAAGCTCGGTTCCCAAATCTGGTCGGGAGTGTAGCGCACTACTTTATCCCCTACTTCTTGAGGATCGAAGGATAGTCGGGTATCTTTCCAGGTAACATACAGAAAACCCGTAACATCGAAGGTTTCGTCGGCCTGATTAATGTGGCTCAGATTCAGGACGTAAAATCCCAAAGCAACTTCTGTAGGCTTATCGACATTAGGTGGGCTTTTGAGCGATTGCTTCGCATCCGTAACCGTTTTACTAGTACCTGCCTGGGATATTATGGCACTTGGTGCGGGTAGGTCGCTGTATTTTGCGGTGATCGCATCCTGAGCTTTACTGTCCGTGTCACCCCAGAGGCTAGCCATACATATTGTAGCTGCTAGCACGATATAAAGTAATTTAGCGAGTTTTCGGCTAGGGCGACTATGTAGGAGAGATCTCATGGCGTTCCGACTAAGTACCATGGTAGGAATGATAACGTAGATGTAGTCTTAATTAATTTGAACTAAATCAAAGGTGAAGTATGGCATTAGAGTTAACCTGTGAAAATGTAGAAACAGTTTTAGACGAATTGCGTCCCTACCTATTAGCAGATGGCGGTAACGTTGAACTAGTAGAAGTAGAAGGTCCTGTGGTTAGATTGCGCTTGCAAGGTGCCTGCGGAACTTGCCCTAGCTCCGCCATGACCCTGCGCATGGGCATTGAACGCAAGCTGAGAGAAACCATTCCAGATATTGGCGAAGTAGAGCAGGTTTACTAACCGAACTTTCTTGCAGGAATTGCCTAGCCTTAATTCCTGGTGACATAGAGCGTCTGCCAAGGCATCGGCAGGCGTTACTTTTTGTTATATAGTTGCTGCGATCGCGCGATCGCCTCTTCGATCCAGAGGCTGAGATATGGAACTAGAACAAGCTCTGAGTCTGCTGCAACAGATTCTACCAGAAGGAACGTTAACTACAGTGAGAGCCCAGGTGTTTCAGGCAGCTTGGGAAGGAAAAGATTATCCAGAAATTGCCGATATCTTGGGATATGACCCCGATTACGTCAAGAGTATCGGCTCGCAACTGTGGCGATCGCTCTCCGAGGCGTTGGGAGAAAAGGTCAATAAGCGCAACTTTCGCTTCATGCTGCTACAGAGTTTAAGCCCGCAATCCCCAGCATCAAGGGCGCGTGCGACCAGGACAGATTGGGGAGAAGCTGTCGATGTATCGATTTTCTATGGCAGGTCGGCAGAACTATCGCAACTAGAGGAATGGATTGTCGGCGAACAGTGCCGTTGGGTGGCAATTTTGGGCATGGGAGGTATCGGCAAGACTTCCTTAGCGGTTAAATTAGCCCTCCAGGTAGCTGGTGAATTTGACTATGCGATCTGGCGATCGCTCCGCAATGCCCCTCCCCTCTCAACATTGCTAGACGAACTGGTAACTTTCCTATCCCATCGCGAACAAACGGAAGGGAGCCTGAAACACCTGATGACTTGCTTGCGTAATGCCCGTTGCTCGATCGTGTTGGACAATCTAGAAGCAATCCTGCAGGTTGGGACGGTAGGTCAATATCGGGAGGGTTACGAAGACTACGACGAACTGTTTCAGGTTATCGCCGAGACAAACCATCAAAGCTGTCTGATCGTTACCAGTCGCGAGAAATTAGCATCGCTGGCATTGCTGGAAGGCCCTGAAGCGAAAGTGCGATCGCTGCAACTCCAGGGTTCCGCTGAGGTTGGCTTGGCACTTCTGGAAACGAGAGGTTTGGCTGGCACCCCAGAAAAGTTAATGCAATTAGGGGACTACTATGGGAACAATCCACTCGCGCTGAAACTAGTTGCTGCATCGATTCGGGAACTGTTTGGCAACGATGCCACCGCTTTTTTGACGCAGGGTGCAGCCGTATTCAATGGCGTGCGCCATTTGCTCGACAGCCAGTTCGATCGCCTCACCTCCTTAGAACAAAGCATCATGTTTTGGTTGGCGCTTCATCGGGAATGGGTGGATATGAAAGCGTTACAAGCTGATTTGATTCCCGCGACTGCTCCTGCCAAAATCCTGGAAGCACTGGAATCTTTATGCTGGCGCAGTTTAATCGAGCTGCGTTCTGGTAAATACACGCAACAGCCCGTGGTGATGGAATATGTAAGCGATCGCCTGATTGATGAGATCTGTGGGGAGATTACAGACCGAGTTAGGTTATCTCTATTTCAGAGTCACGTCCTGATTCAAGGCACAACCAAAGACTACATTCGCGAGAGTCAGGTACGCTGCATTTTAAAACCAATATCCGACAGGCTGTTGAGTAATTTTGGCTCTCTCAATGCAGTCGAACGACAGGTATCAGAAATTCTTCACGAATTACGGACGAGTCAGCGAGCCGGCTATGCAGGTGGCAATCTGTTAGACCTTTGCCGCCAGTTACAGTTAGACCTTACCGGCTATGATTTTTCCGGCATCCCGATTTGGCAAGCGTATTTACAAGGGATGCGCCTGCTACGGGTAAATTTTAGTGGAGCAGATTTTTCCGGCACCACGTTCACGCGATCGTTCGGATCGATTTTGTCGCTGGCCTTCAGTCCCAATGGCAAATACTTTGCCTCAGGCAATAGTAAAGGGGAAGTGCGGTGTGCGGATTTATCAGAGGATCAACTTCGCGATCGCATCCTCTGGACAGCCTATGGCCATAATGGTCGGGTGATGGAGGTGGCTTGGAGTCCCGATAGTTCTACACTGGCTAGCGTCAGTATAGACACCACAGTCAAGCTATGGCACGGGCAAACAGGTGAAAAATTGAAAACGTTAACAGGGCATACCAACCTGGTGATGTCCGTAAGCTGGAGTCCCGATGGCAAGCTGCTGGCAACTGGTAGCGAGGACTGCACCATCCGCCTGTGGAATGGGCAAACAGGAGAAACCGTGCGCATTCTGGCAGGACACGAACGAGGGGTATGGTGTGTCGGCTGGAGTCCTGACGGCAAGCAGCTAGTCAGCAGTGGAGACGATTGTACGGTGCGGTTGTGGGACGTGCAGACTGGTCAACTGCTCAGAACCTGCATCGGGCATACAGGTGGGGTGTGGTCGGTGCAGTTCAGTCCCGATGGACAATGGCTCGCCAGTGGCAGTCAGGATAGAACGATCTGCTTGTGGGATGTGCGATCGGGTAATACGGTTCGGACTCTGCAAGGGCATGGTAATTGGGTGTGGTCGGTGGCGTGGAGTCCTGATGGTCTGGTGCTGGCGAGCGGGAGCGACGATCGCACGGTACGGCTATGGCATCCCGAAACAGGCGAAACGCTGCAAATTTTTCAAGGACATACCAATGGTGTTTGGTCTGTGAACTGGAGTCCCAGCCAACCCCTACTGGCTTCTGGAGGTGAAGATCAGATGGTGCGCATCTGGAATGCCCAAACGGGGCAGATCCTCAAAGTCGTGCATGGTTATTCCAATGGCATCTGGTCTGTCGCTTGGCAACCCGAACCGCGCAGTGCGATCGCAGCTAGTCATTGGCAACCATTGCTAGCAAGTGGGAGTGAAGACCATCTGGTACGAATTTGGGAGCCGACAACTGGGCAAGAACTGAAAACCTTACAGGGACATACCAATCGCATCTGGACGGTTGCCTGGAGTCCGGGCGGTCAAATTCTTGCCTCTGCTAGCGAAGACCGCACCATCAAACTCTGGGATGTGTCAACAGGTCGCAGCCTGCGCACGCTCAAGGGGCATAGCGATCGCGTCTTTTCCGTTAGTTGGAGCGCGGTGGAGCCGATTCTAGCTAGCTGCAGTCAGGATCGTACAATTAAAGTTTGGAATGTGCAGACTGGGCAACTGCTCAAAACCCTGTCGGGACATGAAAATGGCGTTACGTCGATTGCCTTTAGCCCCGACGGACAAGTTCTGGCATCGGCCAGCGAAGACAATAGCGTGCGACTCTGGGATGCACGATCTGGAGAAATGCTCCATATCTTTGGGGGGCACACCGACCGAGTGATGTCCGTGCGCTTCAGTCCTAACGGAAAAAAACTCTTATCCGCTAGTGAAGATCGCACGATCCGATTGTGGCACCTGCAAACGAGAGAACCCGATCTAACTTTAGAGGATCATACGAATCGGATCTGGTCTGCCCAATTTAGTCCCAACGGTGAAGCGATCGCCTCCGGCAGTTTCGATCGAACCGTGCGATTGTGGGATGTGGCAACAGGCGCGTGCCTGCAAACTTTAGAAGATCATACCAGCATCGTTTGGTCTGTCTCCTGGAGCCAGGATGGTAACACGCTAGCCACAGGCAGCGAGGATGAAACCATTAAGCTATGGGATGTTCGGACAGGTCAGTGCCTGAGAACGCTAAGAGCTAAGCGACCCTATGAGGGCATGAATATCTCGGGAGCGACAGGACTAACAGAGTCTCAGAGGGAGGCTTTGAAAGCTTTAGGTGCGATTGAGACTTAGCAGCATCTTTTTAGCGACTTTAATAATGAAAGTTGTTGGTGGATCGATCTGAGGCCGAGATCGAACTATACCGCAAGAATGTTAATCCCTCCTCAATCGGGAAAGTTTTATTGAATCTATTTTTGGCTGGGAAATTTTCGTTTGCGCCAATCTGGTAAAGGGGCAATGGCGCTCTGGTGCTTTACCGATCCCCAATGACGAGAAGTAAATATTTGTGACTTATTGATATTTTTCAAAATAGATTTCATAAAATTAAAACGTGGTGAAAAAGAGTGATTATACCTATTTCCCTAAGGCAACACATCGGAATAGTAAGCGACTTTTTTCCCTTGCTGGAAGGTCTTTGCAGCCTAATTTTCGGGAATTGATATCAGATCGGTGAGGGGTGTGAGGTAGATACCTGAAAGCTCGACCACAAGGGTTTGAGCTGGGCAAATGGGAAGTTCCCGTGTGAGATTGTTGGATGAAGTTACTGGCGGCGATCGAACTGATTGAAGGAGCTGGTATTTCAATCGTCTTAACCTGACTCAATCTCGGTGGCAGGAGGGTTTTATGACAGACGAACAGGAGCAAATGCTGAATGTGTTCCTTCAAGAATATGACAAGCTAAAGCACGAGCAGGTGCAACGGATTGGTTTCCGCGACAACTTACTGTATGTGACTTTGGCTTTATTCGGCACGGTTCTGGCGTTTGCCTTGGGCGAGAAGGGAAGTCCCTATGCTCTGTTAGTCCTGCCCTGGGTGAGTCTGGTACTTGGATGGACTTATCTGGTTAACGATGAAAAGATTACGGCGATCGGTCGGTATATTCGCTACGCGCTGGTCGAAAAGATCGGCGATCTAACGGGTAAAGCAGATGAGGGTGTGGAGGAAGTTGAATCAATTTTTGGGTGGGAGATTGCTCACAGAAGCGATCGACGACGCAAGCGGCGCAAGATCGAGCAGTTGATTGTTGATGAGATTGCGTTTGTGGTGTCGGGGATGGTGGCTTTGGTTGCCTTTTGGATTCTGATGCCTCGGATGCATTGGTTAGCTCAAGTTCTGGGTTGGATAGAGCTTATTCTCTTGGTGATTTTAGGAATAGAGATTTTTATCTATGCTGACTTGGCAAGGGGACGGTAAAAAAATGACTAGTGAATTGAGCTTTGTAATTGAAATTAGTAGCAGGGACAAGAACTTCCAATGGGATGATTTGAAACGTTCTTGGCAAACCGAATTTGGAGGCAAAATTTGGCTCTTCCGGAACTGCCGTGGAGGCACTAGATATAGTGTTCAAGCAAGTCTAAATCTCTGATAGCCATTGATATCAAGTGTGAGTCGTTGAAAGATCCGATCAACATCAAAGATGCCATAGCATCGTCGCTTGAGCACCTTCACCCGG
>CALRKB020000040.1:0-44908 GCA_943367755.1 Rhizobium sp. Q54
AATAACTGTTTCGAGCGCTTGGAATACCTCTCCTGGTTCAATCTCGGCAGAGGTCAAGGTAAACTCTTTTAGTTGCATAAGCTTGGCAAGCAGATTAGCGCGACAATAGCTAATTTACCAACTCCCTGGCTTAACCGAACAGTATTGCCAAGAGTCGGTTTATGGCAAACATATCGATCTGTCATCCCGTACATTCTGAATAGAAGTGTGTAGCAGCTAAAGCCTCCCACTAAAGTGGGTAGTTTTGGACTAGCGTGCTGGGACAATAAAACCACCCGGCAAGATGGCATTGCAAGCTTTTAGTAGTGCTAATCCAACATCTTCAGGCGTGCGAAAGTGGCAAAATAACTCGGTCAAAATAGCAATCTGATAGTTGTCAAATGAAAATTCTATCAGCGGATCGAGGATGTCTCCTTTGATTGGTGTGATGCGAAGAGATTCTTTCTTGGCAGTGGCTTCAAGCGATTGAGAAAGGATGTCTGCTAATTCTACAGCATCAACAGGATGCCCCAGACGCCCTAGAGGTATGGTGTTGCGCCCTAAACCTGCTCCAACATCGAGAATTCTCGAAAGTTTAGGATCCCCCAATTTGGATGCCACTTCCAACACCTTGGCATGAGGATATTTCCCGAAAACAGATTTTTCCGGCTCGGTAATATCTGTGCCAACAAAATTTCTGATGATGTTTTCGTAGTAATCTTTTACAGAGACTACAGTATGCAATATCTCAATTTGACAGCCGGTGCGAGGCGGTGGGGCAGGCTTGTACTTGACTATAAGCCTTGAATGTTGGGAGATTTGAAAACCCTCCTCTAGTTCTGTTGCCACTTTTTCCCTTAACTTGAGAGCAGTCGATTCTGATATGGATACTCCCAGTAGTTTAAAAACATCAAGAATATGAGTTGCGTAATACTCATGCAGAGCTGGCACGCAAGGCAGAGAGATCTCCCCGATCGCAGAACCAATGGGCTTGAGACAGGTTTGAAATATTTGGTCAATATCCATTTATTCTAAACTGAGGTCGTACATATCTGTTCAATCGCTCGGTTAGCCTGCTGTCCGTAACTACCACCAAATAAATTGAAGTGGTTGAGAATATGATACAGATTGTAAATGGTTTTGCGCTGTTTGTATCCAGTGTCTAGGGGAAAGGCGTGATCGTAGGCTTGGTAAAATTGGGTGGGAAAGCCACCAAATAGCTCAGTCATCGCCAGATCGACTTCGCGATCGCCAAAATACAAAGCCGGATCGAAAATTACTGGTTCGCGATCGCGAGTAAACGCAGCATTACCTCCCCACAAGTCGCCATGCACCATCGAAGGTTGAGGTTGGTAGTTATGAAAAAAGCGTGGGATGGCATCAAATAGCTCTTGCTCAGGCACACTAGGGCTAAATCCTCGCCTTCTTGCTAGCTGGAGTTGGTAGCCTAAGCGGTATTGGATTAAAAACTCCACCCAATTTTGCTTCCAGGTATTAATTTGTGGCGTAGAACCAATCGTATTTTGCTGCTGCCAGCCAAATCCAGTTTGACTGGTAATGCGATGCAGGGCGGCTAGATTTTGTGCCATTAACTCCCAGTTAACAGAGCTACCAAGTTCTAACCATTCCATCACAATGTAGGCGGAAGTGCTGGCTACTCCCCAACAGATTGGTTGAGGGACGCGGATAGTTTGGGTAGCGTACATTTGGGTAAGGGCGATCGCCTCCGCCTCAAACATCGCAACTTTACTGGCGGCATTTGTTTTAACGAAATACTGACGTCGTTTGTTACCGATCAAATATGCCTGATTAATGCTGCCACCACCAACTGACTGATGCTGAAAATCATCACTACTAGAGAATTTCTGGCCAGTCGATCGCGATATATGTTCGGTAATTTCAGACCACATTGGCAACTGAATAATATGCAATTATCCTCAAGAACTATTCAATTAATTGTTCTAAAGTGTATCACCCTAGATTACTACATATGGAGGGCAGGCATGGGGGCATCCCCCCTACGGATGCGGATGTGATCGCAATTTTTGGGATATTTCTAGTTGACATTGACGGTGGTGAATAATCGGCAAACTCATTGTTCAAAGCCATTACAGCTATCACTACTTCCATATCACTACCTATAATTTATCGACAGACCAATTGAACTTATACTGTTGCAAGACTTGAGATAAGGTAAAACGAATTGGATGTTGTTCTCTGCTACATAGCAAACAACATTCCTTCTTGTCGCTACCAACTTAATTAATGAGACATAAGCAATACCAATCGAACCATGATGTATTAAACATTCTAAAACTAGCTCAACCCATTAGTGACGTATCTATTTCGAAAAAGATTCCCGATCGTAAAGAATTGTAACGAGAATCGCTCTGTGGAATCTTTGTATATCCTTCTCTACGCTGCTATAGAACCATTTTAAACTTCACTAGAGAGCTAAGATTGTATAGAAGTTATCTACTTCTTAAGGAAGATGTGAGAGTTCCATTACTTAGCCACAATGACCGAAAGCTTAAAGATTAATTAAGCATCCGCTCACATAGCGAAAATGGAGATTATGAAAGTGCAAAGCTACTTGTCTAAAGTTATCAGCTTAACTGGTCTAGTAGGATTTATGGCTATTGCCAGTCTTCCTGCTGTAGCAGAACCTTCTAAAAAAGTAGGTGCTGAGTCAAAACCTGCTGCTACCTCAACCAAGCCAGCTAGCACGGTAAAGCCCACCGCTGTGCCTGCTAAGCCCCCTGTTGAGAAGCCTACGGTTTCCGAAACCACTTCACCTGTCAAACCAACTTTGGCTAAACCCACTGCTGGGAAGCCTGTGGTAGATAAACCTACGGTTTCAGAAACTACTGATTCTCCTGCTGAGAAGCCTGCTGCTTCTGAAACTACCACTCCGCCCACTAGCCCATCTAGCACCGAAAAGCCTTCTTCTTCCGAAAGTCCCACTGCACCAGGCAAGCCATCTACTACGGAGCAACCAGGTGCGTCTGAGGCACCTAACACCGTTGTAGGTATGGTGAATTCTAGTAATTCCTTCAAGACCTTGGCTGCTGCTATTAAAGCCGCCGATCTTGATGCCACTTTATCTGGGAAAGGCCCTTACACCCTCTTTGCTCCCACGGATCAAGCTTTCGCTGCTCTGCCCAAAGGGACGGTAGAAACCCTACTGAAACCAGAGAACAAAGATAAGCTGGTTAAAGTTTTGACCTATCACGTAATTTCTAGTGAGACAGCTACTGGCGATCTCAAACCAGGAAAGGTAACTTCTGTAGAAGGTAGTGCAATTGATGTCAAGCAGGCTGGCAAAGATTTAATGGTGAATGATGCCAAAGTACTCAAAGCAGATGTCAAAGCTAGTAATGGCAATATTTATGTCATTGATAAGGTGATCCTGCCACCCGACCTAAAGTAATAACTTAACTTTAGGATTAACCTTGAGTTTTGCTGATTAACTCATGTGGTGTGATGTGCTTAGGACACTATGCGCCATGTGAGTTAGCAAACAAAAATCCCCCGGTGTTAACACCGAGGGATTTTTTAATGGAACCGGGCTCCATAGATAAAACTCTTGAGATAGCTTTTAAAATAATGGGTTCAGCGTTCAAATGATTTTTAGGTATCCCTGTCAGTACCCCACAGCAAGCAGTGCTGAGGGTTTACCACAGCTCGATTTGTTGCTTTCATTACTATAGATCGCAGTCGATGAAGAGCAACTGTTTTAAGCGCTTCAATGTGTACATAGGTTCAAGGGTTAGTCTCAAGAAATTTTTTAACAGCTTGTCGAATCAGGTATGAGCGCGATCCTAATTTATCTAGCTTGGCAATATCGTCGATGTGCAAGCGTACTGACACAGGTTTAGAGTTATCGGGTGTAAGTCCTGGTGCGTCAAGGGCAACTATCGGCTGTAAGTTTTGTTTTGTCTTTTCAATATTTTTAGGTCTAGCCATATATTATGTCTATGTACACATAGCATTGTCTCACATTATGAGTAAACTCAAAGCATGTAAAACCTGCGGTCACATGGTTGCTCCAAATGCACCTACTTGCCCAAGTTGTGGGGCAAGGAATCCTGCGGGTGGACTGACTGCTTATCGGATTGCACAGATAGCTACTGTGGTAGTTGGTGGATTGTTTGTAGCAAGCATTGTAATTACGCCATACGTTACGAAATCGGAATTTCAGAAACAATTGGATCGTTCTGTAGAAACAACCAAACAGCGGTAGAATTAAGTAAATTACATAAAAAATATGACAAAAAGAATAAGCCTGGTAGTGTCAGACGAGTTGTACGACGACTTGATCGACCAAGCGCAGGAAGACGATCGCAGCCTCAACAGCCTGATGATAACGATTGTGAAAGCCCACTTTCGCGAAAGGAAAGATGCCCAACTTGCCGATTATCATCGCAATCGCGACTGCGGTAAGCGTCCCACAGCTCGGCAACGAGCGATTATCTAGAAAAATATGCAACCTATATAAGAAGCGGCCGAAGGCATACCGAAGGTAATCGCCAAACTCGCAGAGAATCAGCAATACATGGCTGAGACTAATCGCAGGATGTTGGTACTCCTAACAGAGAACATTATCCAATTAACTGAGGCACAGCAACGTGTCAACACCAATATTCGGGATGTAATTTGGCTGCTCGATAAAGTAGTCGATCGCATTGCTAAAACCGAGCAACGACACGCAGAACAGGACGAACGGTTTAATATCTTGCTGCAAGAGATCAGGGCAAGCAATCGACATATCGACAATTTGGAAGCGCAGTAGCAAAACAATGCAAACACCAGAAACCGAACCAACCCGTCTCGATCGCATCGAGGCATTAATCGATAAGAACGCGATCGCTATAGAAAAGCTAACCCAAGACATCGAAGCTTCTCGACAGGAAGCGCGGGATCTGGGTATGCGCTTTGGTTATCACCAGCAGTCCACGCAGGCGATCGTCAACCTGGCATTTTCCCTGGTAGCCAGTGCCACTGTTGCTGTTTTTGTCTCAACGGTAATTCGCCGATAGGCGCGATCGCATTCGACATCACGGGCGCTTAAAGGTACGATAGCCACGCACCCAAAGCATTGCCCTGAACCAACCTATAACAATCCGCTCCAAACAGGGATGGTCGTCAAGAAGCTTGGAGATCGCAATCAATTCACCTTCCGAAATTTTCTTCCGCATTGTTCAGCTATCCATCGGAGTACTGCTGGACTCAATGCCCAGAATTCGGCTTCTAATTTCCCCAGCAACGGCTTCGGTAAGCCCCGCTTGATGCTGCACTGTCTCCAAGACAGCACGAGGAGTCACATCAAATCCAAGCCGATCCAACCGTTGAATGGCTAAATCTATGTCGAAAAATTTATCTAACAAGGTCTTAAGAGCTTGTATCTGGTCTTTGGGTTTGAGCGCCGCCATGTCCAGATCTGCAAGACCGACTTTTGCTAATTGGTCAAAAAGTTTCGTGATCGCATCCTCATCACTTAAACTGCGCAGGCTTTCTTCTTGCGGCTGAATGCCCAAGATCTTCATCCTGATTTCCGCCGCCATTTCCTCACTGAGCCCTGGTTTTGCATCTATACCCTTATCTGGCAGAATCCCCGCAAACACTTGTTGGAGCGTGGTTTTGAGTTTATCTACCTCTGCGATCGCGACGTTCAAAATTCCTCTAGGCAACCAGCCAGCTTGTACCAATACCGATAGTGCTTCAATCTCGCTCATATTAGCACCGAGAACCCTATCTATCGACCACTTTGGGACACCAACAGGGATTCTCTTAATTGTCTCGCACTCATAGTCTCCACCTTTCTGACTGTGTCCACGTTCAGTGGTAACGATCACTCGTTCCATTTCGCCATATAGATACTGAGAGAAAGCCAGATTAGCTTGCCTACGCTTGGTTTCAGGGAGGCTCCTGCGATACTCATTTTTTGATTCGACTACCATGTCGGAAAAGTCGGGTTTATGCTTCAACCACTCATAAAACGTGTCTTTGCTGATGCGCCCATCCCAACCAGCGGCATCAACGCCATGCACCGCGATCGCCGTGACGATTTCTTCCACCAACTCAGGTGTGTATTTGGAACTTCTGCCTTTCCTTGCTGCCATTTTTAGACTCCTTTAACCTGCGATCGCCACTGGTAGTTTGCCAGCATTGTTCTCGACATACGAGTCGGCCATGCTGCCAGCTGGGAGGATAAGCCGTTCTTGCGCGTCAACCTTAAGCAGCGCAATTTTCTCCAGTCGCACTCCAACAACATCCAATGGGGATTGTTGGGGATGCCTGTCAGCCCATGCCTGAGGGCGTTGCCGTGAGAATTCCATCAGAGATCTATACTTCTCAAAGGCATCCGAATATGATGCCAAAAAGTCGTCGGCTTTCTCGCACAAATCTCTGTAGAACTGCCACGATGCGGACGCTTCAGCCTTTAACTTAGCTTCCAGTGGCTCTAAGCGCGCTTGCTGGATTGGTAAGAATTCTTGGATAGCAGCTATTTGACTCAGGCGATCGCGCTCAGCTTCTTCATGATTTCTGATGGCAACTAGATAATCATTCGAGTTGCTGTAATCCTTTGCTACGGGCTTTTCGAGTGGTTTCTCAAGCTCCTCAATGCGAGCGGTCATCGAGGCGATTTCGGCTTTTGTTTCTGAGACTTGCTGCGAGAGTTTTGACATGGTTTACCTTGGCTAAGAAAGTGCGATCGCCCAAATGACCGACAGATGGGGAAGGCGATCGCGCCGTATACGACCACTATTGTACCTTGACCTCCTGCGCTGAACGCAATAGGTCAAGGTTTTGAAACTACTGCTGAGAAAGCTTTTTGGGATGCCACATTGCGGAACTGGACTAAAGTACTGGACTAGCATAGAGACTGCTCTATGACGGGGTGAAATAGCATCAAAATATCTATGGATATCGCCACATATTTTGATGAATCGCTCGCTATGCATAGAGTTTAGTCTACAATACACAGGTTCACCCCACATGGCTCAGAATGTTGGGGGGGCTAGGAAAACAAAGAAATCATTTGTATGGGCGATCGCATCGGGAAAAGTGCGATCGCTATTTATTTGCGATCGCCACACACTTAACTTCGAGGTTAAACGTGTGGAAGCATTGGTATTCGCCTTATTGCTCCACTTGGAGCACGAACCTCCTACGATCTGAGGAAGTTGCGAAACTTGTTCTAGGGGACGGGTATCAAACGCTTACCTGCAAAGCATTTTGAGCCTTCAATTTTCTTCGCATCTCAGCAGAATATTGAGCGTTTTGTGCGATCGTGCAATATTCCAAATTTGTCAGGCGGTTGTTTCTGCGATCATGGTCGATATGATTTACTACCAAACCTTGTGGTCTTTCGCCTAAGAAAGCAAGTGCAATTAGCGAGTGAACTGTTCGATATACGGTAATGCCGCCAACACGAGGTGTAACGCATTGGTAGCCACTTTTATCCAGGCGCGGGCGCAACACCCGACCTCTTATCCTCAACTCGCGTGCTCGTGGGTGTTTGACAGTGCGTGCGGAGGATCTAATCTGGCCGAGATCGCTTGCTTCGTAACCTGGAAAGCCTGGGATTGGTTTCCAGATTTCAGGATTTGATAGACTACCGTTTATAGATTCCAAGATTTCCATAGAGTAAAATAACTTCTGAACTTGCGCTCCCTCGAATTGAGGGAGCGCTATTTATTGGTGCGATCGCTCTCTCAAAGCAATTGTCTAAAACTCCCTTTTGGTTTCAACTCCTCCAGGGGATAGACCAGAGGCGATCGCCATCTGCCAGCAAGATCGATACATAGAAACTGCCCGTCGGCTAGTAGCTCAATAATCTCGATCGCTGTCCCCAAATCTTCCTCGATGTAAATTTCAGCGCGATCGCCTGCTATATAGGTGAGTTTTGAAATCTCGCCTTTGCGATCTAAATTTGTGTCAACACCGTGTTGACGCGAATCGACATCTGTTTCGGTAAATGCATCGCCGTTGCAATTACCTATGTCAACACCGTGTTGACGCGCAACAGCTTTAAGTCGAGCCCTGCCAGAAGGGCGACTCGACAACTATTTATTTCTCTCGGATCGACTTTCCTATTTGACATGTCGAATTGAGGATCTAGTAGCTTGTTAACCTTTTTACGTGAGAAGCCTCTATATCCCGATATTTCGACGATCGCATTAAATTCAGCAAACACACGTTTCTTACTTAGGTAAATGTCTAATTTTCTTAGCACCGCCTGAAGGGCAATTTGATAATCACTAAATCTCGGCTTGTCATTTTGTATGGGTTTTGAATCGACTTGGGTCGGTCGATCTTTCCTCTCCTCTGGAAACAGAAATTTCGGCCTTACTCCTTTGGCTTCAGCCAGTTGCTTTACAGCTTCACGCGTAATGTATTCGGGGTATCGATTTTGCTCCTGCACTACGATTTGCCTGCCACCTACAACCCAAAGTATTAAATCTACATCCACCCTAGGAACGTACGGCGTCACCCCAAACTTGATCGCCTCCATCAATTCTTGTATAGCAAGGTTGTCTCTAAGCTCATCAGATGGCTCTTTATCAGCCCACAAGCAAGCCACTATAAATAACGGGAACTCATCCTGTATATCCCAAGCCGTCCAATCAATTGTCATGGCTACCACCCCGCAGCTCGTCGAGGTAATCTGCCCACCTTTGCATCATTGCTTTACGCTCATCTAGATGTTGCGTGCGGTTGTAGCTTCTGCCCAGCGGGTCTTTGACAGCATGAGCTAATTGATGTTCGATCAGGTGTGGTGGAAACTTCAAAACCTCATCCAGCATTGTTCGGGCAGTGGCTCTGAACCCATGCCCAGACATCTCTTCCGAGGGAATACATAAACTTCGCAAAGCTGCTAGAACGCCATTCTCAGACATGGGACTTTGTGGCGATCGCGGGTTAGGGAACACGTAATGTCCGTGCCCTGTTAATGGGTGCAGTTCTTTGAGGATTTCCACTGCCTGACGACTCAGCGGCACAATATGCGGAAGCTTCGTCTTACTTACGACAAACCGCCATTCAGCTTGATGCAAATCGATATCTGCCCAAACAGCATGGCGCAGCTCTCCAGGCCGAACAAACACCAAGGGGGCAAGATTTAGCGCACACTTCACAACATGGCTGCCTCGGTAGCCCTCCATCATCCTCAGGATTTCGCCTAACCGCTTGGGGTCGGTGATGGCTGCATGGTGGGAGTCCTTGCGCACTGGTGCCAATGCTCCTCGCAGATCGGCAGAAATATCGCGCTCTGCCCGTGTAGTGTGGATCGCATAACGGAATACTTGCCCGCAGATTGACAGCTCCCTATGCGCTGTTTCTATTGCGCCTCTACCTTCTACCTTGCGAAGTACTGACAGCAACTCTGGCGCTGTGATTTCATTAATGGGCTTTTTCCCAAGCCAGGGGAATATATCCGCCTCAAGTCGTGCGATCACGGTTTTACTGTGGCTGGGAGCCCAATTAGGAGACTGCTTGAGAAACCATTCCCGTGCCACTACCTCGAACGCGCTCTTGACAGCATGCAAAGCTGCCGTTTTTGTCGCCTTTCTGTGTAGCGCCGGATCGATGCCCTCCCAAACCATCTGTCGAAACTTATCCCGCCGCTCCCTAGCTAATTTCAAGCCAGTTTCGGGATACACTCCCAAACTGATAACTCTTTCTCTGCCCTCAAAACGATAACGCAAGCAAAATATTTTGCTGCCGTTTGGCCGTATCTCCAGATGCATCCGGCGCTCATCATATAGGCGATAAGGCTTTTCCCTTGGCTTCGCGTTCTTTATGGCAATCTCTGTAAGCATAAGGGTACGAATTTCACTGTGACTAATAGACAGCCTTATTAGTACCCTCAAATACTCTCGGATTTCAATAGACCATATTAGACGATATAAGCCATTAAATAAGCAAAAAGCCCCCAACAGGGAGCTTTATATGGACTTTATCGGACTATATTGGATTTTTCGATGATGGAACCGGGCAGAGTCGAACTGCCGTCCGTAATAGCTCATAACGCCCCATTCATTCACAGGTTTATCCACTCTAATCCTCGTGGAGGGAACTACCTATTATCCCAGGTAGCGGGATGCTCTAGTAATTTCTTGAAAGAACGACCTACTAGAGAAAATCGCCCTCAGCATCCGTTGGGGTTATCTAATACGCTTAACGGAGTGGCATATTAGAGCTCGAACCGAATTATTGGTTGTTAGGCAGCTACTAGAGCTGATTTACGAGCAAAGGGTACTATGTTGTTCGCATGTACTTGTTTTGAGCCTTGATTAGCGAGAGGATGCTCACTCTCGACCTGCATCACGGGATAATTTCCACTAAGACGTCGAAACCGTTGCGGCCCCTAGATGCAACCATTATAGCCTAACTTCAGCCCATAATGGTTACTTAATGTTGTTAATCGATTGAAATTGACTGAGGGCCGCTATTTTTATTATTCTGACCATTGGTGGTAGCGCTAGCAGGAGATGCACCTTGCTTTTCTAACCATGACTTTAAGGGATCTTCATTGAGGTTTAGCCGTAGCAGACCAGACACTAAACCACCCATAAATGCCACTGGTTGCCCTACTAATTCTTGTAATATTGGTCTTAGTTCATCCATATGTTGCTCTGAATTAATTGCCGGTAAATTACTTTGTTCCTCAACACAATGCTAGCCTTTCTAGCCAAAGTTTGCAGCCCGATCGTCATAATTTTAGGTATAACTGCATACTGGTACTTACTAGCTAATTGTCTTTTAATGCTCGGAAAATCTTGCGGGAAGGTATTTTGGTGATACTTGTGCTTTAAAGTAGAAATCTGAGGAAAAGCTTCCTCTAAGGTTCTGGGCATATCCCGATTCAATCACTCTAGTTTCTGACTAGAGGTACGCATGGAGGTTTTGATGACCACGCTCAATAGTTCCACTCTTCGTCGCCTGAAAAAACTAAAGCAAGCCCCGACGGTATGGGAGGGCGATCGCCGCCCATTGCCAAAAGCACGGAGCCAACAGGATGGGACTAACCTGATCCCCCTTCATCAAAATGTTAGTGATGAAGATCAGCCTCAATGCATTATCTGGGTAGATGGCAGCATGGGGATGGTACGAGCAATGGACATTGTTGAGCCAGAAGTAGGCCAAGAAGCCTTTGTACGCGCTTTATTGCAAGCTATGGAGCGACCACAATCTCCTGCCCAACCTGGAATGCCTCAAAAAATCTTGCTGAGCGATCGCTCCATGCAGTTTTATCTGCGTGGGGTGCTGCAAGACCTAGATATTACCGTTGAGTATGTCGAGCAGTTACCGCTGATCGATGAAATCTTTGCCAATATTGTGCAGCATGCCAATACCTCTCCTCCTGCGGTACCTGAAGAGCAGGCACGCGCCCTTTATCACCAAGCTGATATCCTGCTGCACCGATCGCCTTGGGAATATTTGTGGGATCACGAGGTAATCTCGATCGAGATTAATAGTCGCGATCTAGGCACGCTCTACGCTGTAGTAATGGGCCGTCTGGGGCTAGAGCAAGGCGTAATTTTTTACCGCACCAAAGAGTCACTCATGCAGTTTCGCCAGCGCATCGCGGCAAATGACACAGATGAGGATCTAGAGGAGACATTTCTTCATCAAGACTGTCTATTTGTTTTGTTTGAATCAACGGAATCTCTAGATGAAGCTGAGCTAAATTATATTCGCGCTCAGGGCTGGCCTGTTGCGCACGATAGCTACTATCCAATTTTTGGGATGCTACATCCGCTTGAGGGTGGCAGACCATTTCTGTATGACGAGGAGGCGATCTCGCTAACCATTGCGATTGAAAGCTTTAATCAGTTTGTGAACCAGTATGGCAGTAAGCTCAAATCTGGCAAATTACCTGCTTTACAAGGAAAATATAACCTCCAAGTTCCAACTACGGCAGAGCATGAAGCTACTACTGTACTGAGCGTAACTGTGAAAACTATGCCCGAGCTATCTGAAGAAATTCATAGCTTGGCGGAAGAAGAGCATGAAGATGATGAGCCACTGATCCACGAGGATCTGTGGCCGGATAAAGCTTTATTTCAGCTTTTAGCCATGCCTTGGAGTAGTGTAAAAAGCTTACGCACAGTTGCACCGCATCGCTACACTGCCGATCTTACTTTTCCTGAAAAAGGTGATGCCCTATCGGGACTGTTAATTCAAACCTCCCGCCCCAAAGCTTTAGATCTAATCCGCGAAATTGAAAAATTTGGCGGAATTAAGGGAATTTGCTTTAATCCTGCGGAATCTTTTTTGGGAGAACGCGCTGAGCTAGGTTTAGTAGTCATGGGCAATGGGGATCTGCACCTATTCGGTGAATTTCATGAAGACGATCCAGAGCTAGATCAAATCCGCAAGAAATGGAAGCAGCGCTGCAAGAATACCAAAGGCAACTGTGCCGTGATTATTGCGATGGGTATAACTGGTCTGTCACGGGGTAATCCTGAGCTGAATCACATCTTGGGTTACTATGAGGTAAAGCTGATCCCATCTAAGGATCTGGGCTTAGGAACTTTACGCTCCGAGCCAACGTTTGATTTCGATCTCGATTTTTAAACTGACGAGTAAGGTTTAGGGGCTAACGTGCGATCATGCTACCCATCTACACCAGTATTATTGTTATCGGTATCTTTGCGATCAACGCGATCGCACCACCGCTCGCTCTACCTTCCAATAGCCAAAATTCTGCACCGGTACTCATTGCCAGAGTCAGAGCAGAGGATTTCTTAAGGAGAGGTGTAGTAAAGTATAAGCGCGGCGACAGGAAGGGCGCGGTCAGGGATTTCACGCAAGCCATGAGGCTTAATCCTAGAATTGCCAGCGCTTACAGCAATAGAGGTATTGCCCGAGCCGAACTAGGTAACCCACAGGGTGCACTACAAGATTTCGATCGCGCCATCAAGTTAAATCCCAAGGATGCCAAAAATTACTATAGTCGCGGCATTACTCGTTTTAGGTTGGGTGATAGCCAGCGAGCTCTGGAGGACTACAATCGATCGCTAAAAATTAACCCTAAGTTTGCGGAGGCTTACGGCAATCGCGGTGTGGTGCGTTCTAAGCTGGGGGATAAGCATGGGGCAATTGATGACTATAACCAGGTACTCAAGCTAAAGACCCAGGATGCTCAAGCGTTTATTAACCGAGGCATTGCCCGGTTTGAATTAACCGATCGCCAGGGAGCGATCGAGGATTTTCAAAGAGCCGCAGGTATATATAAGCAGCAAGGAAAAGCCGCAAATTATCAAAAGACGCAACAATTGATTGCGCAGGTACAGCAGATCAGTTACAATCCCTCATTCCAAGCTCAAGCTTCATTTGAGCCACTGTCGCCTTCTTTCGATCCATAATTTCAATTGACAACGCAAAGATAATAAAGCCACATATCAGAATTGACAGATAGATCGTTTCCGTCTAGGATTCTCAATCCAGTTTTCCACGAATAGACTTCAATACGATCGAAGTTAGATGCTAGTTGTTTAATCTGTTCTTGGGGGCGAATATAATAGGTCTGAAGACGAAAGTTGTGGGATTCGTCTTTGATAATAAGATGGTTGGCATTTTTCAGGCGATCGCGGGTGATTGAGGAGTTAAATAGTCTCAACAGACCTAGCATGACGAGATTAACATAGGTTTTGAGCGGATTCAGACTAATTTGTGTTTTACAATTGAACTCTCTAGCCATGCCCTGAAGATTATGGCTGGAAAAGAAAAAATGACAGCCAGGTTTTCCTACTCGACAGATTTCTTGCAGAATCTGCAATCGATCACTATGGGGAACGCAGTCAATCCCATTAAAACTGAACAAAATAAAATCAAAGGAATTATCTGCAAACTGAATCATACTCCTTGCATCACCTACTTCTAGAGACATGCAGAGGGGAGAGCCTGAAAATCTTTGCTGACAAGCTGCAATCATCTCAGTCGAGTAATCTATGCCAGTATATTCTCCTGCTAAGTGGGAAAAGTGGTGAGTTGTGCGTCCTCCTCCTATACCAATATCCAACATTTTCATAGTAGATAATCGATTTTGGAAAAGAGCCAGAATTGCTTTTTCTGCAGGTTGGAGCATACTTAATTGTCTGTAGTGCCCCACAATACTCGAGGTTGTATAGGCTTCTTGATTTTTATCGATCATTACATGCGCAAAATACTGGTTTCAGGATGAGGATAAAAAGGTAGTGTGGCGATCGCATAGGGAATAAACTTTGTCTGCTTCGGTTTGACTGAGGGCGTAGATATTTACAAACGCATTGCAACTCGTTAAGTTTGGACTCAACCGATTATGACCGAATATCAGGAAATTTTGACCAATCTGTAGGCAATTCCTAACGATGATGATTATCGCTGCTACTTTTTTAGCAAAACAGCTTTAAAAATCTGCAAGTTAAAAGCCAGAAATCAAGAAATGTAAAGTTAGGCTGATTGATTGCTTAGACATAATGTTGCGAAGTTTAAACAATTTGATTGCAAAATGTTGCAAATCGTACTGAAAGTGAATTATTGTAAGGATTCTTTGATAAAAGTAAGGTTAATAACTAAAGTGGATAGCTCTAAAATTCTTTGAGCTACATTCGAGGATCGTTGTGCCTCAATGTCCCAATTTTTCGGGATCTAGTTATGTAAGTCGCAAAACTTAAGGAGAATGCATGTTCACACCCGTCAAACCGACCAGCACGACGATTAGACACATTACCCCCGCAAATCTTAACGGTCGAGTGTTGATGAAGGTGGTGTATGTGGTGCTGGAACCGCAGTATCAAAGTGCTTTGTCAGCAGCGATCTCCGCAATTAATAGCCGCAACCCTAATTTAGCCGTGGAAGTAAGCGGGTATTTAATTGAGGAATTGCGCGATCCAGTTAACTATGAGGCTTTTCAACGCGATGTCTCTAGTGCCAACGTTTTCATCGCTTCACTGATCTTTATTGAAGACTTGGCCAACAAAATTGTCGACGCCGTGCAGCCCTATCGGGATAAACTTGATGTCTGCCTTGTTTTCCCTTCCATGCCCCAGGTAATGCGACTAAACAAAATGGGCAGCTTCAGCATGGAAAATCTGGGTCAGTCCAAGAGCGCGATCGCCCAGTTCATGCGCAAACGTAAGGAGAAGTCGGGTAGTTCTTTCCAAGACAGTATGCTCAAGGTCGTGCAGACCCTGCCCAAAATTCTCAAGTACATGCCAATGGACAAGGCACAGGATGCACGCAACTTTATGCTGAGCTTCCAGTACTGGTTGGGTGGCTCCCAGGAAAACCTGGAAAACTTCCTGCTGATGATCGCTCAAAATTATCTGCCAGAGGTGCAGCAGAATAAAGGAGCGATCGCTTTCCGCGATCCGATCGCCTACCCAGACATGGGGATCTGGCATCCGATCGCGCCCAAGATGTTTGAGGATACACAGGAATATTTTACCTGGTACAACTCCCGTCGCGATATTTCCGACGATCTCAAAGATCCGCTGGCACCCTGTATTGGTTTGATCTTGGCACGCACCCACCTGGTTACCGGCGATGACGCCCAT
This sequence comes from Rhizobium sp. Q54, assembly GCA_943367755.1. GTDB lineage: Bacteria > Cyanobacteriota > Cyanobacteriia > Pseudanabaenales > Pseudanabaenaceae > PCC-6802. Next base: position 15,528 of record CALRKB020000040.1, read on the forward strand.
TACGTAGCTGTCGTGCAGGAACTGGAGTCCCAAGGGGCAAGAGTTTTGCCCGTATTTGCTGGTGGGCTAGACTTCTCCAAACCCATAGAGGAATATTTTTACGGCTCTACCTCTAGCGGCAATTGGTCATTAGGCAAAGACAAAGACCAGAAAACCGTGTTAGTAGATACGGTGATTTCCTTAACGGGTTTTGCGCTGGTAGGTGGACCTGCCCGTCAAGATCATCCCAAAGCCGTCGCTACACTCGAAAAACTGAACCGCCCCTATATGGTGGTCTTGCCGCTGGTATTCCAGACCACAGAGGAATGGCAGAATAGCGACCTGGGACTGCATCCCGTGCAGGTGGCTTTGCAGGTGGCTTTGCCTGAACTTGATGGGGCAGTCGATCCGATCGTCTTGTCTGGACGCGATGAGATGACAGGTCGTTCGATTACGCTGAGCGATCGCGTTGAGATGATCGCCAGTCGCGCCCTGAAGTGGGCAAATCTACGTCGCAAGCCCCGCCTGCAAAAGAAAATTGCGATTACAATCTTCAGCTTCCCACCGGATAAGGGCAATATCGGCACGGCTGCGTACCTGGATGTATTTGCCTCAGTGCATAAGGTAGTCCAGTCGCTAGCGAATAATGGCTACGACGTCGAAGGACTACCCGCTGATGGGAACGAACTCATGCTGCAAATCCTGCATAATCCCGATGCGATCGCTGGTAGTCCAGAGTTAAATATTGCTGCAAAACTTTCCGTGCGGGAATATGAGGAAAACACATCTTACTTCGAGGGGATTGCCGCACAGTGGGGGCCTGCACCAGGGCAACTTAACTCCGACGGGCAGAACTTGCTGGTGTATGGCAAGCATTATGGCAATGTATTTGTGGGCGTACAGCCTACTTTTGGCTACGAAGGCGACCCCATGCGCTTGCTATTCAGTAAATCTGCCTCTCCCCATCACGGATTTGCCGCCTACTACACCTATCTCAACAAAATTTGGCAAGCCGATGCCGTGCTGCACTTTGGTACACATGGTTCCTTGGAATTCATGCCTGGCAAGCAAATCGGTCTGTCGGGTGAATGCTACCCAGACAACTTGATTGGCTCATTGCCTAATATCTACTATTACGCGGTAAATAATCCCTCGGAATGCACAATCGCCAAGCGACGCGGCTATGCCACTACGATCAGTTACATCACTCCCGCGCCGGAAACGGCGGGGCTCAATCGCGGCCTTAAGGAACTGAACGAACTGATTGGTTCTTACAAAGAATTGCGTCTGGGCAGTCGCGGTGTTTCGATTGTGAACACAATTATGGACAAGGTGCGATTAGTCAATCTCGATAAAGATGTGGTTCTGGGCGATCGCGATGCCAAGGATATGGAATTGTCAGATCGAGACAATATCGTCGGCCAGGTATACAACAAACTGATGGAGATCGAATCGCGGGTACTGCCTTGCGGTCTGCATGTAGTAGGCGAAGCACCCAAAATTGAAGATGTTACCGATGTCCTATCCAGCATTGCCAGTTTCGATCGCCCTGAAGATGGCGTTAAATCTCTGCTCAGAATTATTTGCGAAAGCATTGGCAGAGATATCGAACAGGTTTACAAGTCCAGTGATAAAGGCATCCTGGAAGATGTAGAGTTACTTACCACACTACGCGCTGCCACAACTAAAGCCGTAGCCGCTTTAGTCAAAGCAAAATCCGATGCCGATGGACGCATTTCCAAAGTATCAGTGCTCAACTTCCTCAACATGGGTAAAACTGAGCCCTGGATTACATCTTTACAGGAATCTGGTTTTGGTGCGATTGATATTGAAGCGATCAAACCTCTATTTGAATTTTTGGAATTCTGTCTCAAGCAAATCGTCGCTGATAACGAACTCGGCGGCTTGATTCGCGCTTTGGAAGGCGAGTACATTTCCCCCAGCCCTGGGGGAGACCCCATTCGCAACCCTGGGGTGCTGCCTACAGGCAAAAATATGCACGCTCTCGATCCGCAGTCAATTCCCACAAGCGCTGCCGTACAAGCAGCACAGGTAGTTGTGGAGCGGTTGTTAGAGCGGCAAAAAGCTGACAATAACGGCAACTATCCCGAAACTATTGCCTGCGTGCTTTGGGGTACGGACAACATCAAAACCTATGGGGAATCCCTGGCTCAGGTGCTGTGGATGGTTGGCGTTAAGCCCTTACCCGATGCCCTCGGTAGAGTGAACCGCTTAGAATTAATGAGTTTGGAGGAATTGGGTCGTCCGCGCATTGATGTGGTCGTGAACTGCTCCGGCGTATTCCGCGATTTATTCGTGAATCAAATGGATTTGCTTGATCGCGCCGTACGGATGGCAGCTGAAGCTAATGAGCCGTTAGAGATGAACTTCGTCCGCAAACACGCGATCGCCCAGGCAGAGGAATTTGGTGTGACTTTGCGGCAAGCCGCGACACGGGTATTCAGCAATGCCGCTGGTTCCTACGCCGCTAATGTCAATCTGGCAGTGGAGAATAGCACATGGGAAAACGAATCAGACCTGCAACAGATGTATCTGGCGCGGAAATCCTTTGCGTTTGGTTCTGAGGTGAATAACGTCCAGCAACGTCAGTTGTACGAATCGTCGCTGAAGTCTGTCGATGTCACATTCCAAAATCTGGACTCTTCGGAAATCAGTCTTACCGATGTCAGCCACTACTTCGACTCCGATCCTACCAAACTGGTAGCGAGTCTTAGAAGTGATGGCAAGCAACCCAGCGCCTACATGGCGGATACAACTACAGCAAATGCGCAAGTACGCACCCTGAGTGAAACCGTGCGCCTCGATAGCCGCACCAAATTGCTGAATCCCAAGTGGTACGAAGGCATGCTCAGTCACGGCTATGAAGGCGTGCGCGAGATCTCCAAGCGCCTGGTAAATACGATGGGTTGGTCGGCTACCGCTGGTGCCGTGGATAACTGGGTGTATGAGGATGTGAACGATGTTTACGTCAACGATCCTGAGATGCGCGATCGCCTCAAGAATCTCAATCCCCACTCTTTCCGCAAGATTGTCGGTACGTTGTTAGAGGTAAATGGTAGAGGCTACTGGGAAACCAACGAACAAAACCTGCAAATGCTACGCGATCTCTATCAAGAGCTGGAAGACCGCATCGAAGGCGTGGATTAATTATCCAGAATAGCTAGAATATAGGGAGAATTACCAATCTCCCTATAAGGCCAAATGTCTACCCAGTCCTGTTCTGGTTAGAGTGAAATTATGAGTGCTGTAACAATTAATTTTGCCCCTGCGATCGCCATGACTGACGAGCAGTTTTACGAACTGTGTCAGGCTAATCGCGATTTGAAGTTTGAGCGTAGTGTCAACGGAGATCTGATACTAATGCCACCCACAGGCGGAACCACGGGTAATCGCAATGCCGGATTGAACGCACAGCTATGGCTGTGGAACGAACGCGCCAAACTAGGCATAGTGTTTGACTCTTCTACTTGCTTCAAACTACCTAATGGTGCAGATCGCTCCCCAGATGCTGCCTGGATGAAGTTAGAGCGATGGCACACCATCACACCGGAACAACAGGAAAAATTTCCACCGATCTGTCCAGATTTTGTGGTGGAGTTGCTCTCTCCCAGCGATAGTCTGAAGCTTACCCAGGCGAAAATGCGAGAATACCAGGAAAATGGTGCGAGTTTGGGTTGGTTGATTAATCGCAAAAACAAACAAGTAGAAATCTATCAGTCTGGCCAGGATGTTGAAATTCTCGATCACCACCAAACACTCTCTGCTGAGGAACTCCTCCCAGGGTTTACTTTCAACCTAGACATGATTTGGTAAGCATTGCAGATTTAGCAGTTAGCTGTTGGCTATAAGCTTTTTCTAAAGCCCTATGATGTCTTAGGCTAAGGATTGCACATACTACACTCATTATATATACGAATATATTTATGCTTTATAAAATTCCATTACTACTAACTCCTCAACCAGAAGGTGGTTTCACTGTGACTTCCCCACTCTTGCCAGAACTAATAACCGAGGGAGACTCCATTGATGAGGTTTTGATGAATGCCAAGGATGCATTTGAAGCGGTTCTTGAAGCCTATGAAGATTTAGGTAAAAAATTTCCTTACAACCTACAATCTGTAGATGAAAATTCACCAACCCTAATGGAAACAATTATTTCCACCAGATGAACTATAGAGAAGTTACTAAGAAATTATTTAAACTTGGATGTGAAGAGATTCCAAGACGTGGTGGAGGTTCACATAGGAAGTGGTTTAATCCAAATACTCAGAAAGCAACTGTACTTCCAGATTGGAGTAGCCGAGACCTAAAACCAGGAACATTACGAGCAGCCATAAAACAACTAGGGATTGAGTGGGCTGACTTTGAAGATGCATAGCATTGCGTCGATGCGGACGGGACAAAGGCGATCGAGAGTTCAGGGTTGCTTGTCACCGCACAAATCTGCCGTTATCCCTCAATTATTGGTTGGTTTAGCGAGATGCCATCTGGGAAATGCGGTATATAACTTTGACGCTCCTTTGGAAGATTTTAAGGATTATGATCCATGAAGCTCCTGCTTGATACCCACTCATTGAAAAGTAAAGCAGCACGATCGCAGTGTATTGGGTTTGTCATGCGTTGTCCTTAACAATTCGCTAAGATTGAGTCAGTGAAGTAAAAGTGGCAGCCCGATGAGTCGCATCTGTATTCTTGGTGGTGGGTTTGGTGGTTTGTATACCGCCCTTAGTCTTGTTCGCCTCCCCTGGGCTGAAATGCCGGAGATCGTGTTGATTGACAAAAGCGATCGCTTTTTATTCACACCGCTGTTGTACGAGCTAATAACGGGTGAGTTGCAGGAATGGGAGATTGCGCCCACATTTGTCGATCTATTAGCCGATACTGGCATTCACTTTGTGCAGGGTATAGTTACCGACATTGATGTGACGAATCGGCACGTAAGCGTCTCCATTGCGGCTGAGACTACTCAAATGAGCTACGATCGCCTGTTAATAGCGATCGGTGGAGAAACGCCCGTAGATCTAGTACCTGGAGCTTCGGAGTATGCTATCCCATTTCGCACGCTTACCGATGCCCATCGCCTAGAAGCACGGCTGAGCATTTTAGAAAAGTCCGATCGCGAAAAAATTCGCGTCTGTATTGCTGGGGCTGGGGCTAGCGGCATCGAACTCGCCTGTAAAATTGCCGATCGCCTCAAAGCCAGAGGTAGAGTGCGTATTGTTAATCGCCATGCCAACATTTTGCCCGATTCCACCGTGGCTAATCGAGCCGCAGCCGAACGCGCATTATTGTCTAGAGGAGTTTGGCTGGATTTATCGACGAGCGTATCTGAGGTCATGGAGCATGAAGTAACTCTAGACTTCAGCGGTGGCAGTGATACTTTACCCGTAGACATCGTGATGTGGGCTGTCGGTAATAGCCTATCCAAGATAATTCGCAAGTTACCCTTACCCCATAATTCACAACAGGGGCATATTTTGACGGAGCCGACCTTGCAAGTGCAAAATTACCCAGAAATTTTTGCCGTAGGCGATCTGGCCAGTTGTCAAGATGAAAATGGCACCCCACTAGCTGCAACAGCTCAAGTGGCATTTCAGCAAGCCCAGTATGCTGCGTATAACATTTGGGCTAGCCTGCACGATCGCCATCTGTTGCCTTTCCGCTACTTAGCCCTCGGCGAGTTTATTAGTTTGGGCACTGATAACGCTGTTCTATCAGCATTTGGCCGATTTACGATTGACGGTATGCCGGCCTACGCATTTCGCCGCTTGGCTTATTTGATGCGCATGCCCACGCTCCAACATCAGCTTAAAGTAGGTTTTCACTGGCTTAGTAAGCCAATTTTAGAGGCGATCGCGCCCAAAAAGCTTTAGTTTACGTCAATAGCTATGGCTATTATTTCCTAGCCCAAAGTTAGGCTAAGATATGGCAAGATTTGCTTGATAATTTGTTAGTTATGCTACATGATCCCTTCTACTAGAGACAAATTCGAGCCTATTGGGTTTGACCATTTGCATTTTTACCTGGAGGATGTCAGCTACTGGCGCAGGTGGTTTGAAACTTGTTTGGATTTCCAGGCGATCGCCACTGTGGTTGATTGTGATGTGCATACGGAAATATTGCAGCACGGCTCGATTCAGATCCGTCTATCCTCCCCCCAGCGGAACGCTAGTCCTGTCGCCAAATTCCTAGAGAATCATCCCCCTGGTATTGCTGAAGTTGCCTTTACGGTAAGCGCAGATTTGGCTGAAGACATCACGATCAAAGCTTGGGGCGATCTGACGCATCGCTTTGTCAGTCAAGCCAAGAGTCAGAAATTAGCAAAATCTTTGCCCTCTCATCTTTTTAGCCATATTGACCATATCGTCCTCAACGTTCCGACTGGACAAATGCAAGCGGCAGCACAGTGGTATGTCGAACATATGGGATTAAGAGAAAGCGATCGCTTCTCAATTCAGACAAAACGCTCGGCGCTCAGAAGTATCGTAATGGAAAATGCAGATCGCACAATCCAGATTCCGATCAATGAGTCATCCACAACGAATTCGCAGATCCAGGAATTTTTAGATTGCAATCGCGGCGCAGGAATTCAGCACTTAGCCCTACATACTCATGATATTGCGATCGCTGTAGATAAGCTAGAAACACGCGGCGTCAAGTTCTTAAAAACCGATCCACGGATTCTAATTGATACTCAGTATGAGACTAACGACAAAGCTCTAATGCAGATCTTCACACAACCAATTTTCTCCCAGCCAACCTTCTTCTTTGAAATTATCCAGCGTCGCAACCAAGCACAGGGGTTTGGCGAAGGGAATTTCCAGGCTTTATTTGAAGCGATCGAACAGGAACAGATATCTCGTGCTAGTTTGTAATTGCTTTGGATATCAAGGGAGGGGAAACATTCAAATGTAACTGGCTTCCTCATGGAAGAATTAATCTTAGCAATAGTTTAAGCTAGGAAGAGGAGAATTTGGACAATCCCTCATAACTTTTGCACAAGCATGATATTTTGACAGAGATCGTAAATTTCTGTGACTGCATGACTACCGCTCTACCCGCCAAGAAGTTAGCCAACAAATACGGTTACTACTCCGACGACTATCGCGAATATGTAATTACCGATCCGCGCACGCCGCGCCCCTGGTTTAACTACATGTGGAACGATCGCTATACGGGTCTGATCTCGCATACGGGGGGTGGGTTTAGTTGCCTGGATTCACCCCGCGATAGCCGCATTTCACGTATGCGCTATAACTGCTTGCCGTGGGATCGACCGGGTCGGTACGTGATGGTTAAGGATGTAGAAACAGGCAAGTACTGGTCTCTAAGTTGGGCCCCAACTATAGATTTACATTACGACAGGTATGAATGCCGTCACGGCCAAGGTTACACCAAAATTACGACAGAAATTAATGGGATTCGCGGCGAAATCACCTACTTTGTGCCAGCCCACGCCGATGCCGAAATTTGGCGCGTTCAACTGAGCGATCTGTCAGGCGCTAATCGCAGTTTAGAAATTTACTCGTTTACCGAGTTGCTGATGGGTAACGCCCTCAACGATCTAATCAATCAACCTAATGACAAGCACTTTACAGAAATTGGGTTCAATGCTGCCCAGCAATCTCTGATCGCCACGCGTCGCTACTGGGTATTAAATAAAAAAGTTTCAGTAGCACAGCCCAATATCGATTGGAATTATCGCATCTACTTCACGCAAACTCTTCCCATCTCTGGCTTTGACAGCAGTCTGGATGTATTTATTGGCCGCTGGCGCTCTGAAGCTAATCCAGAAGCAGTGGAAACAGGCAGAATGCAGAATACGGAAATTACGGCTGGCGATCCGATTGCAGCTCTACAGTCCAAGATAGAACTAGCTGCTAGTAGCTCGGTTGACTTTGCTGTAATCTGCGCGATCGCCCCCAAAGAGAACGACCAATCTCCCATTGATGCCGCAGACTTACGTAATCTAGACGCGATCGATCGCGCCTTCTCAGAATTAAAGATAAAATGGGATAAACATTTAGATGTCGTGCAAGTAGATACGCCGGATCAGAAGTTTAATACCATGCTGAATGTATGGAATCCATATCAGGCAGCGGTTACATTTGATATGGCGAGAAATGTCGGCTATTACCACGGCGGCCTATTATTTGGTACGGGACTGCGCGATCGCTTCCAGGATATTCTGGGTGTAGTGATGGTAGATCGCGATCGCGTCCGCGGTCGATTATTAAATGCACTGCAGTTCCAATTTCAAGATGGCTCTACCTTACATAACTTCTTTAAGTTAACCAATACGGGTGAGCGCACCAATCATTCTGATACTCCCCTATGGATTCCCTTTGGCCTAGTGGAATATCTGAATGAAACCGGAGATTTTTCTATTCTCGATGAAGTAGTAGCCTATCACGATCGAGGGGAGGGTAGCGTCCACGAACATATGGTAAGCGCCTTACACTATGCAATTAGCAATTTGGGCGAGCATGGCATGCCCAAGATTCGCAATGGAGACTGGAATGATACGCTCGATCATGTGGGACCGCTGGGTAAGGGCGAAACAGTATGGGGTGCGTTTTTCCTGGGTTACGTTCTGCAAAAGACTTTTCCTGTACTGGAGTTGCGGGGCGATCGCGAGAATCTGAGCAAATTCCAGCAGGTTTATGAGAGCTTGGGTAAAGCTACAAATGCCTATTGTTGGGATGGGAATTGGTATCTGCGAGCATTTCGCGACAATGGCGAACCGATTGGTATTTCCGCCCACAAGCAGGGCAAGATTTTCCTGAATGCCCAATCCTGGTCGGTGATTTCTGGCTTAGCGCCGCAGGATAGAGCTGATGCTGCTTTAGCTTCCTGCCGCGAGTATCTGGCTAAACCCTATGGCATGCAGATTGTCTATCCCTCCTATACTGAAGTAGAAGATAATGTGGGATTAATTAGTCGATGTGTGCCTGGAAAAAAGGAAAATGGTGCGATTTTCAATCATGCTTCTTCCTGGTTTGTGCTGGCGAGTATAATTAATGGCGATGTGGATTTTGCGTTTGAGATCTATCAACGCATGATGCCAATTAACTCTGCGCAGGATATCGACAGATATGAAGTGGAGCCATACGTCTATGCCGAATACGTTACCAGTCCCGATCACCCCACTCAAGGTCAAGCTAGCCATTCCTGGTTAACGGGTACAGCCGTGTGGATGCTCCGCATTGGCATCGATTACATTATTGGCTTCAAACCCACCCTCGAAGGTATGATTATCGATCCCCATATTCCTTCCCACTGGCCGGAGTTTACCGCCCATAGAAAATTTCGAAATAAGACGCTAAAATTGCACGTAACTAATCCAAATAGCAAGAATTCCGGTGTTCAATCCATGATTGTGAACGGACGACCAGTTACTGGCAACTTCCTAAATATTAGCGATTATGGTGAAAACGATCTAGCGATCGCGGTGGAGTTGGGCTGACAGTGAATTGAGTTATGCATCCGGCAACCTGAGATATTCAAGGAGATACAGAAATTCTGGCATCGTACGCAGGTTATCTAAGTCGCGATCGCCAGCAGCACTTTTTTTAGCCTCATCTGGGGCGATCGCGATCGCCTTCTCTAAAGCTTTGAGTGCTGGCTGCAATTCCTTTAGGTGAGCATGACAACAGGCAATGTTGTACCATGCCAGCCAATTCTGTGGCTGCAACCTTGCGATCCGGCGATGTGCCTCGATCGCTTCTTGATATCTTTTCTGGTAGAACAAAATTCTGCCGCTAGTCGCCCATGGAGTCATATCCTTGGGGTTAAGACAAATTGCCCGATCGCAGTCCGCCAAAGCCTCATCTAGTTGATTTAATACTTCATATACGCTTGCTCTTGCGATCAGCGCATCAAAATAAGCAGGACGTAAAGCGATCGCGCGATTCAAATATTCAAGGGATTTTTTCCACTTTCCCATCTCCTTAAATGTTAGGGCAATCCAATAAAGATGTTTAGGGTCTTCATCAATTTCCGTAATTGACATAAACGATTGGAGAGCCTGTTCATATTCTTTGAGATAGAAGAGTGCTAGGCCGCGATTAAAATATAAGGGACTTAGTTTAGAAGTATCATCCTTTGCCAATTCTAAAGCTCGATCGTATGCCGAGAGAGCATCTTTGTTTTGTCTCATCGAAATGAGGATATTACCACGCTGCCACCAGCCTGAAATTAGTGTGGGATCTTTGGCAATTGCTCGATCATAGGCATCTAGAGCTTTTTCGTATTGTAGCGCGTCCCGATAGCGATCGCCTTTAGTAATAAGTGTTTCATAGGAGTCGGCAGGTTTACCTCCAAGACGCGAATAAACGGCGTATATAGCTGCTAAGACACCTATTATGGGGAGAGTCCATTCCTTCAACAACCTGTAGCCATTAACAAAATCACCAAGATTGATGCCTAATGCGGTACTCAGTGCATAGGCTGGCGTCCATAGGGCTTGACTGGCGGTGGGAGAAAGAAAGAATAATCCAAATAGAATGGGGATGCCATACTGATAGAGGGGGCGGAGTTTTTTGCGCAACGCATCGGTCACCCAGGGATCGATAATACCAAAGCCATCTAGGCCAGGAATAGGAAGCAAATTGAGAATCAATCCGGCAATTTCAATTACCACCAAAAACGAGAGTGCAGGCCAGATCCAATGATCGCTTCCCTGGGCTCCACCCAACCAAAATGGAATGGCCAGCAATAGAATGACTAAGACAGTGCCAATCGGACCTGCTGCGGATACGGCACTATTCCACCATCGATTTCGCAGTTTACTGTCGTCAATATACACGGCTCCACCGGGTAAGGCAATGCCGCCTAATGCGACAAATAATAGTGGTAAAGCTATGCTAGTAGATGGATGTGTGTATTTTAAAGGATTAAATGTCAGATAGCCTTTATCTTTAACCGAAGTATCACCACCCCAATAAGCAACGATCGCATGACCAAATTCATGCACGCAGGTTGCTAAAACCGCAATGGTAATAATGAAGAGGGCAGCAGGTAGTGTTGATAGTGTGGGCACGAGACATCCTTACTCCTTTGAGTAATATTTTAACCTGGGTGAGCGATCGACCAGATTAGATTCATAGCCCATGTGATTACCGTAGGGGAAATCCCCCCGTTGTTCATTCGGATCTACTGGAGGCAACTGAGCATAGCTCAAATAGCGTTCGAGTTATCGCGCTTTGTGAGTACATCGTTGCTCTTACAAGTGGCGAATAAATAAAGACACCAACCAATTTTAAAATTGTCAGTGATATAGATCACAGAATACCTGTTAGGGCGATCGCCAACGAACCTAGCTGGAATGCTTACTATTAAATCAGTGTAGTGGACGGACAATTATAGTAAGCCCAACAGCACTTCTAGTCATAACTCCTAATATTTGGGGTAGGATAATATCCTCCCCCTTTTTACTATAGAGCCTCTCGTTTATTTTTAAACGGATTGCTGAACACTTGATTTGAACATTCGGCTTCTTGGCTGACACCCCCATGTTCATGAGCTACAGGACTTAGGCAAAAGCCTTGCAATAACTTGCAGGCTAAAAGCTTAAACCTATTGCACCAGGTTGTTTTGAGGCATTCCTTAGTCATCTAAAGATAACTTTAGCTTTGAGCCAAGAACTTGAGTTCTTTGGTAGCAACGCTTAAGCCCAAAAGCTATTTGCGAATGCGATGAGAGAGGCCTAACTAGACTAAAGATTTTAGCTGGAATTTACCTAGATTGATATGCAAGCTAAAGCAAATATTTTAATCGTGGCGGATGAGATTATCTTTCCGCTTCGCACTTCAGATTGCCTGTCTAGTTATGGATATACAATCGTCGGTACGATTAATTCAGGAGAATCTGCCCTTAACTACATACCAAACCTACTAAAAACACCGCTACAGACAGACTTAGCCCTGATTGGGGTGCAACTAAATGGACGCATAAGCGGCTTGCAGACAGCAGAACTCATACGTCAGCGCTTCAATATCCCAGTTCTCTATGTCAGCGATCGCGACAAGATTCAGCTATTAGAAGCAGCTCAGATCGTAGAACCCTATAGCTATGTTATCACTCCTTGCTCTTCAGAGGATTTATGTATAGCAGTCGAAGTCACCCTGCATAAGCATCGTACTGAGCAGAAACTACAGGATATGGAGAGCGAGCTAATTGATTTACGATCGCAATTTATCTCCGTTGTTTCCCATGAATTTCGCACTCCACTTGCCAGTATCCAGCTATCTGCCGAAATGCTAGAAGAAAATTGGGCACTCTGGACAAAGCCACAACGAGATAAACGCTTCCAGCGTATCAAGCAAGGCATACTGCGCATGACACAACTTTTAGAGGATGTTTCGATCGTTGGCAAAGTAGAAGCCGGACAAGTTGAATTTACTCCGCAAGCGATCGATCTAGTTGCATTATGTCAAGAGATTGTGACAGAACTGGAACCATTGGCGAATGGCAGGCCAAAAATTAATTTGGTAATTGAAGGAGAAATACCAACTGCTAACGTTGATGAGAAACTAGTGTATTCTATTCTCTTGCATCTTCTCTCTAATGCGATCAAATATAGTCCCGATGGAGGTGACATAGAACTGATCTTGAAATATACATTAAATGACAATGCTGATTCTCTTAATCCAGCTTTGGGCAAAGCAACTTTGCGTGTTAAAGATCGTGGCATTGGCATTCCCAAACAGGACATCAATCAATTATTTGATTCTTTTTACCGAGGGAGCAATGTCAGAAATATAGCTGGTTATGGTCTAGGACTGACAATTGCGAAAAATGCTGTAGATATCCATGGGGGAAATATCAGCGTAGAAAGTAGAGTTGATATTGGCTCTACTTTTACGGTCACTATTCCAATGTAGTGATTAATTTATACTGGCAAATAGGCGATCGCTTGTCTGTTCGGTAGCACCTGGCTTGGCCACAACCTCTACAACTTTATTCCGCGCATCAGGCTGAGAGAGTGCATCCACACATACTTGAGCAACCTTGGCACGCGGAATACTACCTCCAAATAACGTGTCGGCGGCTGACATTACTAAAACACCTCCAGTTTCTTCGTTTTTCAACCCACCGGGGCGGACAATCGTGTATGTAATGCCGCTGGCCTTGAGATATTTTTCAGCTTGTTTTTTCCAGAATAGTACCAGCCAGAATAAATTGAGGGGATGGAAGAAGAGCGATGTACAAAGCGATGTGACCAGCACGAAATGTTCGATATTTTTAGCTTTGGCAACATCAATGAGATTCTTTGTACCCATATAATCGACTTGCAAAGGGCCAAAGGGATCGAGGCTAGGTTTAGCACCTGTCGCACAGAGTACAACATTACAGTCAGCGATCGCCTCCTCAATAGCTTTTTTATCTAGAACATTGCCCAAAACAAGTTCAACCTGGTTAGGGAGAGTTGCCTTAGCAGCATCCAGATTGCGTACCATTGCTCTAACAGAAATGCCACGCTGCAAAAGTTCATCAACAATTCGACGCCCCGTACCGCCAGTTGCGCCTGCTACAAAAGCTTTCATAAGTCTGCCTGTACCGTATATATTACTTGCTTAATTTTACTTAATATTTTAGCGCGGGCACGGAAATGGTATGAAAGCGCTAACTAGTGCTAACTTAAGTGGAAGAATCGGGAGGTTATCTATGGGCGGATTTGAAATTTTGATGGTGCTAGTTGGCGCTGCAATTGGAGCAGGTGTGGTCTATTGGTGGCAGGAAAACCGCATCAATAGATTAGAAAAAGATCACAAAAGAGCGTTACGCAAGATGGTGGAGTCTGTAGAGCGCAATTACGCAGAGCGTAGCTATACCCCTCCCCCAGTAAATACGCAGGCAGCACCATCAGCAGAGAGTCAAGGTCTATTGCCTACAATTATGCAAGTCCCAGCTCCTGAGGCTCCCATCCCGCAGGGAATCGCAACTCCTTCTGCGGTGGCAGTTACCACTGAGCCGCGATCGCTAGAGGAATCAGGTGTTTCACCAGCAGCCAGCCTGCCAACCGAACTATTAGTAGATCTATCTGATCTAATGCCGGAGATCTCAGAAGATTTAACGCTTACTTCTCCAGAACAAACTGCCGAGATGCTTTTACCTGAAACCTATCTTGAAGAGCCATCTCAGCAAATAACAGAAGCCCAACCACTGCTAACCCAAATCTTTGACGAACCGCCGTTTGAGATCGAGGAGCTAACTGCAACTATACCAAACTCGCCAACTGCCACACTAAATACACCACCAGTCACACTAACTCAAAGCAATAAAATAACGACAAAAATTGCCACATGGGGACAGTTAGCTCATCCTAGATATATTCCTCAGCTTCTAGAATATGCCAATCATCCCAATCCGAGCGTGCGCGAGCAGGTGGCCACAGGTCTAGGTCAAATTGCCGTTGCTAATGCTATGCACGCTCATACACCACAGGTGATACCAGTTCTGGAGAGGCTCAGTCGCGATCGCCACCTTGAGACCCGCTACCAGGCGATCATCACCCTAGGTCAGATCAAATCAGATCGAGTTATACCAATACTTACTTCTGCTTTACGCGAGCCATCAACCAAGCTGGTTAAAGCTGCCAGTAGCGCCCTCAACAAGCTGAAGTACTATTCCACATCTGAACCTGAACCCCTAGATTTACCCAAGAAAGTTGTGTACAAGAAGCCCTTACGCTAGTTTTTTTCACCCCTTGTCTGTATAGAGGCAGCAGCTAATTTTCCCAGCACCTTAGCATGTAGTTCACCGCAGGCCAAAAACTCGATCCTGCGTTCATCCGTATCCATAGATATTGGCATTAATTCGATTTGCAGATAGTTGTTGAGGGGTACAGGCATTCTTTCTGCCCACTCGATCGCTACAACTCCTAGAGGGAAATCGTCACCACGCCAATATTCCGACAAGTGCAATGACCCCACCTGTGAAGCTTCTAAGCGGTAGAGATCGATGTGATAGAGGGGCAACCGTCCGCAGTGATACTCATCAATCAGCGTAAATGTTGGGCTTGTAATTGCCGATTTAATTCCCAGCCCCTTGCCCAATCCCTGGACAAACGTAGTCTTGCCGCTACCTAAATTACCCTTTAGCAGCAAAATTACGCCCGGTTCTAGCAATGTAGCCAAAAATTCCGCAACTGCTTGCGTAGTTTCGGCATTATCGGCATATAACTCTAACTGTATAGGCATTTGTGTGATACCTCTACTTAGCAATCCTAAAGCATCTGGTGAATAAGCAAAGGGCTAGCATATGAGCTTACTAGAAGGCGGTATTATTTAATTTACTGTTTACTGCTCACATTTTTGTGGTCACTGGAGGCTAATAATATGTCTGGTTTAAGCTAATGCTTCGTTAATTCTTAGCTAAGCGATCATGATATCTCACAGCTAATATAGGCAAATAACAAGTGCATACATTTTGACGCGATCGCAAAAATTACTAGTTTCTGACGACTAAGGCACGGAATGACTTCTAGTTTCAAAAATCAGCTTCAGTCAGCTTTCACAAGGGCAACTCAGTGGTTTACCAAAACACCAGAAAGAGCGATCGATAGAGCTTATGAGGCCGCAGTTAGCATTAAAAAGATTGAAGAAGAGTACTT
This sequence comes from Rhizobium sp. Q54, assembly GCA_943367755.1. Lineage (GTDB taxonomy): Bacteria > Cyanobacteriota > Cyanobacteriia > Pseudanabaenales > Pseudanabaenaceae > PCC-6802. The sequence goes on from CALRKB020000040.1 coordinate 31,144, forward strand.
TGGCGGCAATCCCATCTCTGAAAATGCTGGATATAGCGAAAATACATTTAGCCTTTTTAACATTCAACTGCGTCGGTACCTCAGCACTATTGATGCCAGGCTAACAGAATATAAATTGAGTTCTAGGGTTCCTTACCTTTTACCACAAAATTCTGTGGAAGCAGCAACTCGCCCCCTTGGCAACCCAATTATTCAGGATACTAACCCATCAATTACCCAAAAGCTGGCTTTTATCGACTTTATTTTGGCAAGATATCGCGTCCAACCAATCCAAAATATTAAGACTCAGCCAGAAACAATCCAGCTATTAGATGTAGAAGCGCTGGAACCACAAGATAAAAACAGATTTGTCCTATTTCCGCATCCTGAAAAGAAAGATACCTCTAGAAACATAACTCCAGTTGAAAAAAGCATTCTGCCTGGATCTTTTACCCGCGCATTTGATCGCGTTAGACGCAATCTTACTCCCTCATATAGTTCCTATGAAAATGATGTTGTTGATGAGCTAAGGCAATCACGCAAGCGCACAAATGCCGCGATTAGGTATTGTGTAATTTTAGTGATAGCTACTATTGCCGTACAGGTAGTTTCCAAAAACCTGATCTATAGCCCAATTGTAGACTACTGGACTAACCAAAAACCCTTTGAAATTCAGTTGAGTCCTGAATTTGATGAAGAAGCCCTAAAACGCTTCAGTGCGGCCAAGGAAAGAATAGAATTTGAAAGGTTGATTGGGAAATACCCAGATTTGTCTGAAGCCGAAGCAGAAAATCAGTTACGTGAAGAAGCAATTAATATTATTAAATTCTATAAGAATGCTAGCCTGGATGGAGTGAAAAATTTGCTAGCAGACTTTACCGCCGTACTAGCTTTCAACACCATACTTGTTGCCGGTAAAAAGCAAATCTTGGTAATTAAGGACTTTATCGATGAGGTACTCTTTAGTCTCAGCGATAACGCCAAAGCTTTTTTAATTATTGTTTCTACTGATACTTTTGTCGGATTTCACTCTAGCGAAGGGTGGGATGCGTTACTTACTTCTTTGTTCTATCACTTTGGTATCCACGAAAATCGCATTTTTATTATGGCTTTCATCGCTACTGTACCAGTATTTTTAGATGGGTTATTTAAGTTTTGGATCTTCCAATACCTTAGACAATCTTCACCCTCTACTGCTGCTATATACGGAGAAATGGATAGCTAACGATCTATTACTTTATGGGCAGTCTGATTTATATTGGCAACGTGCGATCGCTACAATACTTAGTTTCATTCCAGCAATTCACCCATTTTTTGCGCCAGGTAAAGGGTCATTTGCAAGTGGGGCGGATTTTATGCGGTAGGTGGGACTTGTTGCCTTTGTGGGACATTGGGGGTTGCATTGACAAAATTCAAGAATTTCTTTGCTAATTTAGCCTAACTATTGCTACTATGTATAACTGCTAAACAACAGTGACAAATTCGCGGTCATGGTGGAACTGGTAGACACGCCATCTTGAGGGGGTGGTGGCGAAAGCCGTGAGAGTTCGAGTCTCTCTGACCGCATTAACATAAAAAGAAAGCTTTTAGAATCAACTGTTTCAAGGATTGTAAAAGTGGCTATGACCAATTTTATGACCGAAATTTGATATCGTAAGTTTTTTGTAACCCATAGCAGAGATATACTTACCTCCTTCGCTCAAGAGGTATGCTGAAGTATTCTTCGAGGGCTTCTAAACAGAACAGATAGGTAGCCCCGGCGCGGATAAAGTGCCGCTTAATTTTGAGGCTATCTGCCTTTATTAAACGCATGAGTTTTTGGGTACTGATGTTTGGCTTTCCCCATTCATTGATACCGAAAGCAGCAGATGCCTGAGCGGTTGTAAGGTTGAAACGAGACTTCATCAATTGATCTCCTCTAGGTACAAAACTTGTTGCAAAGCCATGGCTGCTAAAGCAGGGACAACTGCGTTGCCGATGGCTGCAAGTCTGTCCAGGCGATGGGGAAGCCCATGCGATATTCCCCACGTTGGGGGTTCAATACTTTGCTGTGCGACAGCAAGCCTAGTTGCCTCAATCTGATGTCCAATTTGCTCGCGCCAGGGCGGTGCGTCCCACCATATGCCATCTGAGTAGGCAACGACAAAGATCCGCTCGCGCTTGTGGTCAAGACCAATTTCCGCTGCTGATAGGATTTCTGCATCAAAGTGATAGCCTGCTTTGCACAAACCAGACAAAACTGTGAGTAATGCTCCTGTTGATATGGCTCCTGTGACGTTTTCCCAGATAACGAAATTGGGCTTTGCTTCCTCGATGACTCGAAGCATCTCGAACCAGAGTCCTGAGCGATCGCCCGTAATTCCTGCCCGTTTGCCAGCGAGGCTGAGGTCTTGGCAGGGAGAGCCGCCCGTGATGAGGTCGAATTGGTTAGGCTTGGCATGGAAAGTTCTAATTTCTCTGTGGATGGGGATAGTGGGGAAGTTTCTTTGTAAAACATGGCAGCAGTAGGGATTGATTTCAACAAATTGCACGGTCTCAATACCTAGCGATTGGGCTGCGAGGCTAAAGCCGCCGATGCCAGCGAACAAATCGAGATGCTTCATCAAGATTCCTTGCCATTGGGCATTGATAGCTTTTGCGTCAGGTCAGAAATTGCGGTGCGACTGCGCGACTCACTGAAGTCTTGCCCGTAGTTGAGCCGTTTAGATCTTTGGGCTGCTCTTGTATCCCAATCCGCTTTGTGCCACAGGTGCATCTGTTCGCAGTGAGCGGTAGTCAGGCGGATGTCCCACTGAGCTTGATACTCACGACTTGACATGGCTTCCCCACCGTGTTTTTTGGCATATTCCTGCCGTTGAGCGTCAGATAGGTAGTAGGCAGTACGGTATTTTTTCCCTTCCTCACAGTCTGGTCGCTGACAGATAAATGGCTTTCCATTCTCTCCTAGGACAAAACAGCGGAGGTAAGGGTTAGACACCTTGCCAGAGTCACAGCAGCAAAAGCATTTCCACGGCGGTCTGACGGAGCGATCGCGTACCTGAGCGGGAATCGCTGATATTATGGGCAAGTTTTCTTGAGCTTCCATAGCTACCTCCTGAAGGCAAAGTTGTAGCGTTCTTCGTATTCGGGACAGTCAGACGGCACTTGTGCCATGAGGTAAGCAACTCCGCGCATGGGGTCATCGAGGATCGCCTGCCACTCGGCATATCTACTGTCTGGTGAGGCAGTTTGCGGGTAGAGCCTTTCGTACTCGGCTTCCAGGTGTTCGAGGCGCGAGAGTATCCAGGCGATCGGATCGGCGGGGCGATTGGGTAGCTTGTCTACTTGCTGCCAGCAGAAATTTTTGAGGGTGTCATCCAGGTTTGTCCAGGCACTGGCGGCGCGGCGAGATTTGTCTTTGTTTCTCGGTTCTACAGAGGTTTTATCTGGTGGCTCTGCGTTATTTGAAAAATTTTCAAGATTCTCTCTCTCCACATTTTTTGTGGGCACAGACAGAGAGAGATCTTTTTTAAATTCTTCTTCGTGGAATTCATTATTTATATGTGTGCGATCGCCCATAAATGGTTCGCCCATTTGTGGTAAACCTGAAAGTGGCTGAGGTGCTTCTGGAGCAAGCGGTAGAGTGAGTTGTTCGACTGGCTCGTGCTGCTGAATTTTTCGACCTTCAGGCATTGGGTCAATGGGTAAGGGACGCTCATATACTTCGTAGTCCCAGGATTGAAATTGTCCCGACGGCGATCGCGTAATGACGCGGCGCACGTAACCAAAATTGATTAGCTCGTCGATCGCAGAACGGATAGCGGAGATCCCATCTTTGACGCGATCGGCAATCCAGTTCAGATCGAAATGCCAATCTGAGGGAAAGCTGAGCAAGTAGCTGTGTAGGCCGTGGGCGCGAAAGGATAAGCGCTCGTCGCGCAAGATGTCGTTGTCGATTTGGGTAAAACGGTTGCTGTGAATGGCATGAACAACGGTCATAAATTACACTCCTATTCAAAAATTAGCGATCGGGGATTGTGGATTAGTCGGCGTAGGGATCTGCTGGTGGCAAATCTAAGGGGCGAGTGCTTGGCATATGGCGATGTTTGGGCTGGCGGGAGCTGTTTGCTTTCTTCCGCTGCTGGCGGCTGGAGAGCTTTGAGGCGATTGCCTGGCGGATAGTCCCTAAGATAATTTCGAGCTGCGGCAAGACAGATTCGATGTCCTCATCGGCAACCATCCTGAAGCTGACTTGGGCGCGCCACTCTTGCAGTTTTTTCGCGGCGACCGTCACCGCAGACTCACCTGGGAGCAAAGGGATACTGAAAAGCTTGCAGATCTCATAGGCGTATTTGGCAACGGGAACGCGATACTGACCGCCTTTCATCAGTTCGGTCATCAGGCGTGTCGCCACACCGATCGCGCGTTGCCTTAACGTAGGATTGAGAGGCAGTAAGGGTTTAATACGAATGCTCATATTCATACCCCCTCAGCAAATAGCTGCTCTAGCCTTTGCGCGTAGGGGAGCACGCCATCGTCGATAATGCGGCGTATGGGTATTCCCGTTTGTGCGGAAACTTTCTTGAGATATTCGTGTACCTCAACCGAGATATCCGCTTTCGTGGTTTTTAATGATTGCGGCATATTATGTTGTATAACGTGGTCTCACGTAATATTACTTTTTCTGCGTATATGCGTCAATATCAGTTCAGGTATTTTTCAAGGGCAGTTATGTATGATGACCACCGCGTAAATATTGACAAGGAGAAGTTGCAGAACTGGACGAAGGCTGAGGCTGCCAAAACCAGTCAGAATCGGTTTGCCAAGGATTTAGGGACAACGGCAACCACGATCAATCGCTGGGTTTATGGTAGGGTTGATGCAGTAACGGGCAAGCAGTTGAAGGCGATCGCGGCGTATCGGGGCGAAGCCATTGAGGATACGTTGAGCTGGATAGCACTGCCTGAAACTGAGCCAGTGAATCAAGATGACTTTGGCGACCTTGTTGCCAAGTTTAATCATCGGATCGCGAAACTTGAGCAAGATAACGAACTCCTCAAGGAAGAGAAGGATCTTCTGAGAGAGGAGATCGACGATCTCAAGGAGTTTGTTGAGGTTCTAGCGGCAGAATTCCATGACTCAAAAAGAACTAAACCATACAAGGCTAAAGTTTAAGAGCATCGAGAGGTATCTCATTCTTTGCGATTGGTCGTTAGCTGGGCGCTCGCTCCTGATTTCGTGCTCGGAGCGAGTAGCAGAAAAGCTTAAAGTTAGACTTGATGCCCTGGTCTTAAGTTTTGAGCATTTGGAGAAAATTACGCTCAATGACTCAGTGGTTTTCGATGTACCCTTGCCTGAACTTCCAGATCCATCTGCTTTTGGTGAGATGAGAGTAGTGAAGATCATGAGACCTTCAAAAGCGCTACTCAAAGCAAAGTTTCCTCTTATTGAGATGAAAATATGACGGGGAAAAAGCATGGTTTTGCTTCGAGGCGGCTACTTTATTCTCTACACCGCTAAATAGCTGGAGGATCACTTGCAAATCTTTTCAGGGCGTTGCTCCTTGACTGACTCTGAAAATCGGTCTTGGTAATTTACCTTACATTATGTCTGTATACCTTCACCAAAATTGGTATGTTACCCAGACAAAGTCTGGATATTTGCTTTAAATAGTGGTGTTACCAAGAAGTTTTCTATATAATTGCCTAAATACGGTGTGGTATCAAGAAAAAGTGTGTATAAACACTAGTTAGGCATCCTGTTCACCCCCTGACCTGTTCGGGATTTGGCAGATTCACTGGGAACTTTGATCTCCAAGTGCCTTTGAAATCAACTTAAAGAAAGTATCAAATTGTCCCATGCACTTGTAGCTTGAAGTAGCTTAAAAGAGAATGTGATCTAAAAAGCAGCGAAACAATGCCTGATTTGCAAGTTAATGCCCTACAGCTACTCCGTACTGCACTGAATAATCCAGCAGCCACCTTTCGCGATGGACAATGGGAAGCGATCGAACAATTATTGAATCCAGGTACACGCCTGTTAGTAGTACAAAGAACCGGATGGGGAAAGAGTCTAGTATATTTTTTAACTACGCGCCTTCTACGCAATCGAGGTATGGGGCCAACCTTAATAATATCTCCTCTCCTAGCCTTAATGCGAAATCAAATAGCTGCTGCTGAACGGATTGGACTCCGAGCTGCAACTATTAATTCAAGCAATCAAGAAGAATGGGAGATCGTCCAAGAACAATTGCTGTCTAATCAGATTGATATACTTCTTGTCTCGCCAGAGCGTTTAGCAAACGAGGATTTCAGGGAACAAGTTTTGTTGCCGCTATCTGCTCGAATTGGGTTTTTTGTGGTTGACGAGGCACATTGTATCTCTGATTGGGGACATGACTTTCGTCCCGACTACCGACGAATAGTACGCATCCTGCAAGCACTTCCTACAAACATTTCTGTGCTTGCAACAACAGCAACAGCAAATGATCGTGTCATAGATGATATTTTTGCCCAGCTTGGTTCAAATCTGAATATAGTTAGAGGAACGCTGACTAGGCAAAGCCTCTGCCTGCAAAATATATCTTTGCCAAGTCAAGAAGCTAGGTTAGCATGGTTAGCCGAACACTTGCCGAGGTTGCCAGGAAGTGGAATCATTTATACTCTGACGATTCGAGATTCAGAACAGGTTGCAGAGTGGTTGAGGACACAAAGAATTGATGCCGAAACCTACTCCGGTCAACTACCCAACGAACAACGTGAAATTTTAGAGCAACGGCTACTAAACAATGAAATCAAAGCGTTAGTGGCGACCTCTGCTCTGGGTATGGGATTTGATAAACCTGACCTCGGCTTTGTAATTCACTATCAGCGTCCAGGCTCAGTAGTTCACTACTACCAACAAGTAGGACGTGCAGGAAGAGCGGTATCTCAGGCGTATGGCATACTGCTCAGTGGCGATGAAGATCAAGAAATCACAAATTATTTTATCGAATCAGCTTTTCCTCCAGAGAGCCATATTAAAGAGATTTTAACTACTCTTGATCAAGAAGAAGATGGCTTATCCGTTCCACAGCTAGAAGGAAAATTAAATCTTTCAAGGGGGCAAATTGAAAAAGTCTTAAAGTTACTCTCTGTTGAAGCACCTTCCCCCGTCGCAAAAATCAACAGTCGCTGGTATTCCACCCCCATTAACTATGAGGTGAACCGGGATAAGGTCGCTCAGCTTACTGAAATTAGAAAACGTGAACAAGCTCGCATGTTGGATTACCTTAATACACATAGTTGTCTGATGATGTTCTTAGCTGAGGAATTAGACGATAATACTACGACAGAATGTGGACGCTGTTCCGTTTGCTTAGCTCAAGCTCTTATTCCAGAAACATACTCTCTGGAAAAAGCCCAAGATGCTATATCTTTTTTGCGTAGAAGTGACCACACGATTGAGCCAAGAAAGCAATGGGCATCCAGTGGTCTATTGGCTTACGGTTGGAGGGGTAATTCCAGAATTAGCCAGGATCGCAGAGCTGAGACTGGTCGTGCATTATCACTTTGGGGAGACGCGGGTTGGGGAAGCCTAGTCAAGCAAGGCAAATATTCAAATAATTATTTTAGTGATGCGCTGGTAGATGCAGTATATGAATTAATTCAGCATTGGCAGCCCGATCCCTTTCCAACGTGGGTAACTTGTGTACCTTCGCTTACTCGTCCTGAACTAGTTCCAAGCTTTTCAGAACGTTTAGCTCGCAAGTTAAATGTTCCTTTTGTTGCCTGTGTTAGGAAAACAAGTCAAAACCGTCCACAAAAAGAAATGAGGAATAGCTCTCAACAGGCTCAGAACTTAGATGGCGTGTTTGAGGTTAGTAGTTGGGAAGGAATGGTAGGCTCTGTCTTCTTGATTGACGATATGGTGGATTCTCGCTGGACGTTCACAGTTGTCGCTGCTTTGTTACGTCAGTCAGGCAGTGGTAAAGTGTTTCCATTAGCTTTAACCCTTAACTCGCTTAATCAGGGAGAATAGATGGCAGTACTTACACACGTATTACAACACGTATTACAACCTGACACGCAGGCTATTCTGCTTCTATGTGCAGGGTTTGGTCAGTCGCGCCAAGCTGAGCCGATGCCTCTAAGCCTGAGTGAGTACAATATTCTGGCACAGAAGCTACAACAGGAGCATCTACGGCCTGCTGATTTACTAGCAACAGATGGAAAAAATTGGGTTTTCGATGAGATCAACGGAAGTCTTAACCCTCAAAGAATAGTTCGTCTCCTAGAGCGAGGGGCTATGCTGGCAGTTGCTGTTGAAGATTGGACGAATAAGGGGTTGTGGATCCTAAGTCGTAGTGATGAGACTTATCCACAAAGATTAAAGCGGAAATTGAAACACTTATCTCCTCCAATTCTATATGGAGTAGGAAATCCAGATTTACTGTCAGAGGGAGGTTTAGCTATAGTTGGTTCCCGTGACATTGATGATGAGGGTCTTGGATATACCCAACGAATAGCTGAAAAGTGTGCTGAACAAGGTATCCAGATTGTATCAGGCGGGGCACGCGGCGTTGATCAGACTGCTATGCTAGCGGCTATTTCTGTTGGTGGTAAATCGGTTGGAGTTTTAGCAGATAGCTTGATCAAGGCAGCGGTATCAATGAAGTATCGTGAGGGGCTTCGTCAAGGGCGAGTTGCTTTAATCTCACCCTATGATCCCTCTGCTGGATTTAATGCTGGAAATGCAATGAACCGTAACAAGCATGTTTACGCTTTAGCCGACCATGCTTTAGTTGTAAATTCTTCTTATGAAAAAGGTGGAACTTGGGCTGGAGCTAAAGAAGAATTAATGAAAGAAAGTAAAATCCCTGTTTGGGTTCGATTAGAAGGGGACATTCCACAGGGAAATCATCAACTGATTCGGCTAGGGGCTATACCTTTTCCGCTTGAACCTTGGAATCGCAGCATACTAAATTTGCTAGAAGAAGCTGAACAGTTCCATAGGATCGAAGCTCAAAAAAATACTGCAAAGCAATTAGATTTGAGCGAAGTGACCCAACCAGAGATTCAATCAAATAATGTTAACCATCAAGATAAGGAACACACGCCAAATTTACCTAAGGATGCCTATGAAGCTGTTCTACCCTTGCTTCTACATCATTTAAGTGAACCGAAAGGAGATAAAGAAGTTGCTGACCTAATAGATGTTGGCGTAGGTCAGGTCAGGATTTGGTTAAAGAAAGCCATACAAGATAAGTTTGTGGAAAAGAAAAAAACAAACTACGTATTAAATCAGGATAATAAACAGTTGCATTTGCTGGGGGGTAATTAATACCCTGCCAGATTTTTCCACACTTGCATAGAATGCTTAACAATTCAAATGCAGCAGACCGTCGAGATTTGCCAGTGCTGAGTTCGAGATTGCCTGCTGCCGCTGATTTGAGACGTTATGTCTCATTCGAATTGCTTTAGTTCAAGGATTTCGTACGCATTCCCAAAGTCGATTAGTAGCCAAGCAAGGCAGGTAACTGCTGGTGCAGTCTGTCGAGCTTGCTGACAGGTTGCCGTTTTGCTTTTTCAGTGAATGCCATCAGCAAATTAAACTTCGTCGGTTCGCGAAATTCCTCATGGCATGGTTGCTTGTACTCATTCCATATGCCGAGCATTTCACTGGGCGCGATGACTCCCTTCTCTGCCGTCCTGAAGATGACGGCTCTGGCTTCGTCATCAGATAGTCCTTCCAGTTTCAAACGCTCCAAATTCTTGAACAGGTTCTCGATCTGGTCGGGCAATTGACTAAAAGCATCGCGAACGATCGCACTAATATCAATTCCCGATGTATGTTTGCGCTTGACGCGAAATGCCCCAGAGAAGGCAAGATTATCGCACACGAAGATACGCGCTCCTGCTACGATGCCTGCTGTCATGGTCTTGTCGTGGGAATTACGAATGCCAATGCAGAAGCCATGCTCTGCACGCTGCTCGAATGCCAATACGCCGAACAGTCGATGTCCGTGTCTCGTGAGTCCATAGCCTTCACTTTTGAGTGTCAAGCCAGCGCGATCGCTCTGTTCCAAAATCGACTCGACAAATTGCCAATGAGCAACTGGTTTCCATGTGGTGGTTGGTTCGGGTGTGGGAATAGCAAAGACTTCATCGCGGCTAGCAGAAAAAGCGTTACAGTGCAGCATTAACATGATAATTTCTCCTGATTTTTGTGTCGTCTTGATGGTGGGGCGAACGTATCGCCCCGATGAAATGGATAGCTACTCGTCGGAACCAGGCAAAGCGTAAACAGTCAGTGCTTCGTAGGGCAGATTGGCTGCAAACGTCTTGATTTCGTCGATGCGTTCTTGCTGGTTGGGTTGCCAAGCAAACTCAACCGCGTAATAGGTCGTACCATTGGCACGGGACGAACGAGATTGCATTTGAGCAGTTACGATGCCGCAAGCGATCGGCTGCTGTTTTTCTGCTAGATCGAGCAACATCTCATCGAAATTGTCCATCGATTCTGTCTTGAACAGGATGTGAGAAATGAGGTTTTGCCGATCGATAAAGATAATTTCTAGCCAGGTTTGGAAGTCGTAACCAAATAGTTCGTCTTGCAATTTGCGCCATGCCAGAACTTCCATTTGCAATGTTTTACCGAGCATCTTGGCAGCACCGATCTTGAACTGTCCTGTCTGACAATCGGATCGATATTGGCGCGGTTTCCCCGTGAACGTGATGCCTTCGATAGTGAAGTTATCGAAACCATTACTGAACGTGCTGCCTTCGACTTCAACAGTCGCTGCTTGGGTTTCAGTCTTGGTAGTTCCATTTTTGCGAGACATAATGTTTCTCCTTGTGTGTTGAGATTAAATTTGCCAGTCCTTTTATGTCATCCACTGGCACGGGACAGGAGTTTTACCAGTTGCCCTGGACAATTTCTCTAGCCAGCTTGTGGCGTTCTTCTTGTTCGTCGAGCCAAGCTTCGTAATCCTGCCAGTCTTCTTCTTGCGGTTGTGGCTCAGGCAGTGAAACTGCTTTTGCAAAGTAGCCCGTATTCTTGCCATCCGACCAGTAGCAATCGACATCCACAATTAAGTAGTGACACTGCGTTTCATCGAAATCATCTTCGTAGAGATACGAATGGAAGGGCATTTGCGGAACGCGATCGCGATTGCGGGCTGAGGGAAACTGAGTGCATGGAGAAATAGTTTTCATCGTGGTATCTTTGGTAATGATTTTTGTGTCGTCTTGGGTGAGCCTTTTCTGTCTTGCATTGCGAGGCGCAACGCTGGCGCGATCAAGACGATTTTGTTAAGCAGCTACCTGTTGCGCTTGCGCCATGATGTACTCGCGTAGTGACGAGTAGCCAAGGTGAGAAAGAATCGCGTAGACATGCTTGCAACAAGCCATAGGACGACTCAAACCGAGTGGGTTAAAAGCAACCTGATTTTTGTAGTCCTCGCAGTTGCATTCGATGCGATCGCGATAGGGAGTGCAGATGTACTTGGAATCTCTCTGAGGATTACGAACGATGTAGCCGCCAACCATCACAGACTTAAAAACTTGCAAACCCTCAGCATCGCGTTTGCGGCGATCGACAAAAAAGGCGCGATAGAGCTTGAAACTGAGGAAGCGAGGACGAGAACCTTTCACCCAAACCCAGACGCAACTACCCCAAACCTGAAAGCCTTTGATAGCTTCTTTAGCTACACCTAAAATCTGAGCGGTAGCAGAGATGCTGTAAACGATATTTGTGGCATTGACCATTGGTGGAACTCCTTATTTTTATCTTAATACATGATATAACGTAGACTTACGTAATACAATAGGTAAATCATTTGAAACGCTTATGCAGCAAGGATAGTAGATAGGCAATACTAATACGTAGAGCTACGTAATAATACGAGAGAAAGGGTATAATAATGGAACAGCAAGAAGAAAGGCAATGAAAGTAGTCGGAGTCACTGGAACGCGCAAGCTAACCGAGAGTCAAACAGAAAAAGCTATGACGGAGCTAAGGGAACTACTCGATAAAGCCACTAAGCTGCACGTAGGAGATGCCACGGGAATAGACACTCTCGCGCGCAAATGTGCAAACACGGCGATAGAAGTAGAACTGCACGAAACCGAAGGCAGAAAACCCTACCAACTCCAGCAACGTAGCAAGCGCATGGTGGATGCCCTGGCGAAAGAGAATGGAATACTTCATGCTTTTTCCAATAAGCCCTGCCCTGGTGGTGTAACGGTGAACTCGTGGGCTGGATCGGGGACTTGGGGGACTGTGCGATATGCGATCGCCAAAGGCGTACCTGTAGAACTGCACTGGCTGATCGAACCGTGCCAGCTCCCAGACTGGCTGACAGAAAAGCAACTAACTCTGATTTAACGGGCAGCATCGGGCTTGACACCCCTGCTACACTCGCACTCCACATGCACCACACCACATCACAAAAACGAATCGCGTAGCGTCAGCTTGGTTCGCGGAATGAAGCACACGACAGCCGATGGAGCGCGGCACAAAATGCAGCCATGCGGAGCGCAGCGCAGCCAATAAACTAATCGCCCAACAATTAGGATCGCGGACACCGCAGCGAAGCGAGGATGGAAGCCAAAAAACAAATCGTGCCCAGCCTTAAATAGAGAAAATCGGGCACGTCCTTTGACATCTCAAGATAAAAAGGCGATCACCTTTGCGGAATGACTGCTGTGCTAGGCTGACGTATCCTGCGGAATGGAGCGCAGAACAATCGCGGTTCCACCGCGTCCGCTTTCCCCGTGGGGGATGAGGGGACAAGCCCAGCGGCTTTGGAGCGATCGCAGTGCTGAATGCTTGGAAGCTCTGCCAGAAATAAGCTGAGACGGTGCGATCGCTCTCATCGATCTGCATTGATTTTTACGAGTTCACTAAGCACGGTCGAATCCAATTCGATCCTATTTGGGTGGTAAGCGGGTAGGCGCGGCTTCCGTGACCGATCGCGGTTGGGGGAGTAGATGCGGCGCGGCGGTGGGTGGGTAAGCCGCAAAAGTAATGGGGGCAAAGCCCCCACAAGACTACCGACGAGTAGCAACGTAGATGTAACCCGCACGAGAACGAGCTACACGCGCACCAGGGTAGTGAGCGGCAAACGCATGAGCGGTAGCAAAGTCGTGGAACCAAGCAATGTAGGCATCGGCAGCGATAGCGACCTTGAAAGCACCCCAACGACGAGCAAAACTGAGAGACATATAAGAACCTTTAGAAACTACGCCAAGGCGTTAGCTTGCGTGGCGGAGCCAATCGCCACATTTTTCGCTTATGCCAGCGCCTCGCGAAGCGTTGCGAAGCAATGGATCAGGGACGTGGAATAAGAAATTATGCCGCGAAAGCCCTGAACGACTCTTGCATCTCTTCTGTGTGGCAAGCTTTCATGGCGGGTTGCGGGGTGATATGTCTGAACAGTTTCTCGTCTGGGTGAGGAAGAGTTGCTATGCCCAGATGCTGACTGCGGTTCGCGGATGCTACTGCTGCGATTTGCCGTTTCCCCTGTGCGTGGCTCCAGACTGCGGATATCTGTGGCTGTGTCGATAGGCTGGGGGCTTTGCCATCCAAATCCAATCCTCTTAATCTCATTTCGATAGCGCTTCCAGAATTCCTTCAAGCAAAGCGATCGTTCTGGCTTGATTTTTGGTGGACTGCTCAAATCCCAGTGCGATCGACTGCTGCTGTGTTTCAAAAGCTTCAACCATCCTGGAGATATTCAATTGAGTTACAGCCAGGTTTTCCAGCAACTCATGAGATCCCTGTAACTGCTTTGCCAGCATTGTGCTGTATGAATCTGCCAGCAATT
>CALRKB020000041.1:0-44541 GCA_943367755.1 Rhizobium sp. Q54
TTCTGGTCTACAGGTAGTACCGATAAGGTGATGTCGGCATTGGTGCTGCGGTGACGCTCCACAAACTGGCTGTAGTCCATGCGGTAGAGTTGGTCTCCCGATAGGATCAGAAAGTCGCGTACGTTCCACGATTCCAGCAGCCACAGGTACTGACGTACCGCATCGGCGGTGCCCTGGAACCAACCTGGGTTATCGGGGGTTTGCTGCGCAGCAAGTATGTCCACAAACCCATCGGAAAATGATGATGCGCGATAGGTTTGGTTGATATGGCGATTGAGCGATGTGGAGTTAAACTGCGTCAGTACGTAGATCTTTTCCATGCCTGAGTTGAGGCAGTTGCTGACTGGTATGTCGATCAGCCGATATTTTCCTGCCAGTGGCACGGCTGGTTTGGCGCGTCGCTTCGTGAGCGGATATAGGCGTGTTCCTTGACCGCCTCCCAGAATTATCGACAGTACGTCTTTCATAGGTATTTCTAGCTTCTGATTGCCTTGTCTTGCTTGCTCCTCATTCATTCTCTGCCTATTAGTTACCCTTGGCAAGCGCAGAAGAATTTCGTACTACATCCTTATTTTGCAGTTAATTGGTAGAGGGAGATAACCCCAAAGACTGCATTACTGCTAGTTGGGCAGCAGGAAGTTGGCTGTAGGAAAATACCCAGGGTATATTGGGCGGTAGGAGGGGGATGATGCCCTCAAGGTTGTAGGGACTACCATAGACAGCGATCGCAGCTAATCTATCCCGCTCAACTAGTACCTCGATCGCTTTGCCAATCTGCTCGTGCATAGCAGCGCTGCCACGGAAGGGATTACCGCGACTAAATATTTGTAAAATCACAGGAGATGAGCGATCTAGGCGATCTAACTGCATATGGGGTAAGGAATGGCGATCTGCAATTATGCAGGGGTAGCCTAGTTTGGTTGGGATCGCCACTGCAGCAGCCCGAGGCGACAAAAATTCTGTACAGGTAAGCTGGTCGTCAACGATTAAGAGATTAATGCATGGTCGATCGCGATTGATGACTAGGGGTGATGGTTGATGGATGCGCAAGGAATTAATCGTGATTTCACGGTCAACCTGAAGACTGTCTACATTACCTAAATTGTTGTAAAGACGATCTAACTCGTTAGCCTGAGTAGTCTGATTAGTCTGAGTAGAAATGCAGGCGCGAGCTTTTGCCTGCCAGATTCTTGCCAATGATGCTCTAATGCGATGGCGACTGATCTGACCCGCCTCAACTGCCGCACAGATCGCAGCAATCGTCGCCACAGGATCGACGGGCATAAGCAATATATCCACACCGGCAATTACGGCCTGCACCGCTGACTGGGCAACTGTGTAGCGATCGGTAATTCCAGCCATTACTAATGCATCAGTCACGATCAGGCCACTAAATCCCATTTCCTGTCGGAGTAAATCCGTAATGATTTTCGGCGATAGGGTGGCAATATATTGAGCATCCAGGACTGGCGCATAAACGTGAGCTGTCATGATGGCATCCACACCAGAGGCGATCGCGGCGGTAAAGGGTGGCAATTCTACACTGGCAAACCGCTCGCGATCGCAGTCAATTACAGGTGTTTGGAGATGGGAGTCAACCGCCGTATCGCCATGACCGGGAAAGTGCTTAGCCGTGGTAAGTACGGGATAAGCTTGGGCACCGCGAATAAAAGCTGCTGCAAGGGTTGCCACCTCTGCACTGGTTTCAGCAAACGCTCTCACGTTGATCACGGGGTTGGCGGGATTGTTATTCACATCTACCACAGGAGCAAATAGCCAGTTAAGACCTATCGCCTGCGCCTCCATCGCCGTCACAGCTCCCATTTTTTCAGCCATTTCTATTGCTACATGGGCTGGTTTCAGTTGCGAGAGTGCCATTGGAGGCGGGAAGCAAGTAGCACCTGAAAATCTTTGTCCTACACCCTCTTCGACATCAGCACCGATCAACAGAGGGATATTTGCCCACGACTGGAGTTGTTGCGATCGCAGGTAGATTTCTGGGGCACTGCCACCTAAAAGGATGACACCACCAACGCCATACTGACTAATCCAGGTGTGTAAGGTTTGATTGGGAGGTTCCCACGTTGGATATTGAATTTGGTGGTCATATAAATATCCCGATGCCCTCACCACAATCATTTGAGCTACTTGCTCTTGCAGCGATAGTGCATCAATATCTGGGAGGATAGGCATAAGGATTTTCCTCAAAGCATCTCAGTGTCTAGCGAATCAATACCCAATAACATTAGTGTAGGGTGGGCATTGCCCACCCTACACGATAAAAACACTAAAGTTTTAGCATCATTTCATTACTTCAAAAATTTGAACTTACCGTTGCTGCCACCTTGCTCCATACTAATCTGCGCCACATAAAAGTCTTTCTGGATAATTTCACCTTCGGGGGTAAAGGAAATTTCACCAAGAGGAGTATCATACTTGCCTGCAAGTATTGCCTTATTCAGCGCAGTGCGTAGTTCACCTAAGGGTAACGTATTAATTTTAGTCTTACTGTCCACAGCTTTAAGTGCTTCGACAAAAACCTGAACGCCAGTAAATGCCTGGGCGCTAAATTGGGGCGGTTCCTTTTTGTTTTGTGCTGTGTAGGCAGTGCGAAAAGCCTTATTGATTTCGCTAGGATGTTCGGGACTGTAGGCTTGGGCAATTAAGATGCCATCACATAAAGCTTTACATACGGGAAGTAAATTAGAGGTGTTCAGACCATTGCCACCAATAATTAAGCCTTTATAGCCTAATTCGCGCAATTGCTTCACCAGGTTGCCACCATCTGCGGCCAGACCGGAGATGATAATCAAATCTGGCTTTAGATTAATGGCATTGGTTGCCTGACTTTGGAAATCGGTATCGGTAGTTTGAAACTTTTGGACGGTCACGAGATCGAGTCCCTGGGTTTTGACCGTTTCCTGAAATGTTCCGGTTTCGGACTTACTAAAAGCATCATTCTGGGCATAAAACACTGCCACTTTTTTAATGCTGGGATTAATCTTGAGTGCAGCTTTGACGGCATTAGGGGCAACTACCGCGACTGGTGCGGATACCCGTGCGATATAGTCGCCAATTTGGGGAATACCTTTGGCTGTATTTGAGGGAGCCAGTACAGGTACCTTGGCGCGATCAGCAATTGGATCGGCACTAAAGGCATGTTGCGATAGGGTGGGGCCGACGATACCGACAACTTTATCCTGATTGATCAAGGTATTAAAGGCGTTGATTGCTCCTTGCTCGTCGCCGGAAGTGTCCTGGAAAATTAATTTAATCGGTGTACCGTTGACTCCGCCTTTTTCATTAAAAAACTGCTCGGCAATCTTGGCTCCAATCACTTGCTCCTGACCCAGAAGAGCCACATTACTTGTTTGAGCAACACCAATGCCTATAGGTATTGGTGTATTACCAGATGTGGCGATCGGAGCTGTAGTAACGGGATTAGGTGTATTTGTCTGGTTGCAGGCTACAACCAGTATGCAGGTCATGAATACAGTAAGCAGATGCTTAAAAATGCTTTTCATAAAATTCACGAGAACAGGTCAATATTTGTATCAGACAATACATAAGGATACAGGCAATTGGAGTCGCCAGACTATTTGCAAAAGCTATAGTTCACAGGACTTACGCACTACTAAATTAAGAAATCAATTGCTTGGGGCAAAGCAAAAGGCATCGCAAGATGACTAAAGAATACCTCAAAATAAACTGTTTCTAAAATTTGAGTCTTTAGCCTGCAATTTATGGCAAGACTGCTAAGCAAGTCCTAATTCAGATAACCATTGGCGTATAGCCAGGAATCTTAGCGACATCAATCTCATCAATTTGATCGGCATCTAGATACTCCTCCGCGTATCGCAAATAGACTTGCTCTGAGATAAACAGATCGAATAGATCGGGATCGATGTGGTTATCTAACTTCATTTTGCCCATAATATGCAAGCATTCTGAGAGAGAATTACCCTTTTTATATGGTCTGTCCTGAGCAGTGAGTGATTCAAAAATATCAGCGATCGCCATAATCCTAGCTGGTATTGACATTTGCTCGCGCGTGAGCCCTTTGGGATAGCCTTTGCCATCCATGCGCTCGTGGTGACCACCTGCAAATTCTGTGACGCGGCGAAAATTTCTGGGGTAAGGTAATGCTTCCAGCATTTCAAGCGTTACGGTGATGTGGCGATTAATAATGTCGCGTTCTTCCGGTGTGAGAGTTCCCTTCGTAATATTCAGGTTATATACCTCATCTTCCGAGAGGAATGGTACCACTTGTCCAGATGGATCTGTCCATTGATATTGGGCTATTTCTCTTACCCGTTGCTTACTAGTCTCAGACATATACTCACCGCCAATATTGCAGGATCTGAGAAATTCTCGATCCAAATCCAGTTGTTGCAGATGTTTTTTGTATTCTGCTTCTAGCATGGCAATATCTGTGACCAGATCGCTCTCTATCGCCTCAAGTTTCTGATGGAGAAAATTAATCTCGGCATCTCGTTTTAGCACCTCAAACCTTGTATCAATTAGATTGATGCGATCAAAAATCGTCTCCAGCTTTGTCGCTTTGTCTACCACATGTACCGGCGTAGTTACCTTGCCACAGTCATGTAACAGACCCGCAATTTTTAGCTCGTAGAGTTCTTCGGCTGACATGGTGAAGTCTTTCAATATGCCATGCGTACTATTACAGGCAGCTTCAGCCAGCATCATCGTTAAATCCGGCACGCGGCGACAGTGTCCGCCTGTGTAGGGGGATTTCTCGTCAATGGCATTAGCAATCAGGCTGATGAAGGACTCGAATAAAAGTTTGAACTCTTGTACGAGATTGTGATTGGTGAGTGCGATCGCTGCCTGGGATGCCAAAGATTCGCCAATACGGCTGGCTTGTGGGGAAAAAGGAATTACCTTCCCAGTCAGAGGATCGATGGCATTGATTAATTGCAGCACTCCAATTAACTCATCCTCATGATTTAGCATGGGAATGGTCAGGAATGACTGGGAACGGTAACCTGTTTGGGCATCAAAGGAACGGGTGCCGGAGAAGTCAAATCCCTCAACCGTATAAGCATCGGGAATATTTACTGTTTTTTTGGTGATCGCGGCATAGGCAGCCACCATACAATTATTAGGCTTACCGCTAGAATCGTATAGTGGAATGGGATGGAATGGGATGGCTTCGCCGGTAGTACCTCCTCGTTTAATTTGCAAGGAATCATTGATCATAATTTCAAACTTGAGTTGGCGATCTACTGTGACGGAATAGATGGTTCCACCATCGGCATTGAGCATCCCTTTAGCTCCCAGTAGAATCATTTCCAAAAGAGCGTTTGTATCTCTTTGGGCTGACAACGCGATACCGATCTCATTTAGTTGCTCAATGTATTCCAGCAAATCGCTAGTTGGGAGCATTGCACTCATAGGTTCTTGCGCCTCTATTTACCCAAAGGAACAACCTGCAAAACTGTACCGCGCCAGTTACTCAGGCCTGTTTCGGCACTATTTAAGCCATAGCTACCAAAGAAGTCCTTACAACTGTTGCGAAACAAAAAACTACCTTTTCCCTGTTGCTTAGCTTTACCTTTGCTGGAAGTTTCCTGCCAATCAAAGTTCAGGATATCTCCGTTCATAGTGCCTACTAGCTCGCCTTTGATCTTGCCGCGATCGAGATTTTGAAACTCGTACTTGCCTTTAACTTGAGATGAGCCAGATTCTTCGTGAAAGGTCATAGTCCCCCAATTACTTTGCCACTTGCCATTAAGCTTAGTTTGACAGTTGCGATCACCCATTTCGGACGATGTAAAGATAAAGCCCTGATTAGTAAGCGCATAACTGGAGACAATGACAAGGAAAAGCGTTACTCCTCCTGCTATTAATAGTGGCAGTGGGGGTAAAGTGAAACGCGATTGCTGGCCATGACTTTCCGTCTCAGCATGCTGAAGCGAACGATTAATCCGCAAAACAGTGGTACGGACTTTTGCGCTCAAAATACGCAAGTTTTTATTAACCTGGTGCATCAGGTTTCTGGACATTGTTAACAAACCACTCCTACTACCTTTGAGCTGGAATCTGCGACCTGAAGGCGGTTTCATTTTCCCAGTATCTCTAGCATTTTTACTTATACCTAGCTTACTAGTAATCTTTGCGTGATGTCATGCATTTACTTGCATTCCTTAGCCTGTAAACTTGTTGGTGCCAGATAAGACGAGATTAACCGAGGCATGACAAGTAAATCTGCGGCTGTACGCCAAATATTTGACCGCATCGCGCCTGTGTACGATGACCTAAATGATTGGTTGAGCTTAGGGCAGCACCGTATATGGAAGAAAATGACAGTCCGCTGGATTAATCCGCAGCCAGGGCAAACGGTTCTGGACTTGTGTTGCGGCAGTGGGGACTTGGCAATTATGCTCGCTCGTCGTGTTGCCCCATCAGGCCATGTATTTGGGGTAGATTTTGCCTGCGCGCAGTTAGAGATCGCTGCGCAAAAATTAGCCGCCTACCCCCACCTGCAAACCTGCGTCACTTGGCAAGAAGGAGATGCCTTAGCCTTACAATTTGCCGATTGCACATTTGACGGGGCTACGATGTCCTATGGGTTGCGTAATGTGGTTGATATTCCTCAATGCTTCGCGGAACTGCATCGCGTACTGAAACCTGGGGCGATCGCCGCCATCTTAGATTTTCATCGCCCCTCGGATCGACTAATGGCAAAATTTCAGCAGTTTTACCTGGATAAAGTAGTGGTGCCAGCGGCAAAGCTGCGGGGAGTAACCGAGGAATACGAATATATCGCACCAAGCTTAGCCCGATTTCCCATCGGTAAAGAGCAGGAGAAAAGCGCGATCGCGGCAGGGTTTAGCAAAGCCACTCATTACCCAATTGCTAGTGGCATGATGGGTATTTTGGTGCTAACAAAATAGGTGAGTAAGCTTGCATGCAGTGTCATGATTCAAGATGTAATAGTCTCAGTGATCGCAGTACAACATTGTCTCGCTGGCAACATTTATAGCTAGGTAGAGGTCCTATCTTAAGCGATCGCAAAGTCCGAATATTCACGCATGGACGGATGGTGGAACCCCACCACGATTTCTTTTTTAGAGATACCCATTTCTTCAAGTTCCTTATCGACTTCAATATCGGTATTGTTTTCCTGAAGCCAGATTTTGCCGTCTTTGATATCAAAGTGAAAAATGCAATGATGCATTCGGCGTTCGCCATCCCAGCCTGTGCGAATCAGAAGATAATGGTCATGCACTGTATCAAAGATCACCTGGGTTTCAATTTCCGATTTTTTGGGCCCATAGCTGGAATAGCTATTGAGAAAATCTTGTAAGCACTTACGGTAGTGTTCTAATCTATCCATAGTTGAATCTCCTGAGTTACTTTGCTGTAGACAATGATTTTCACGGGATAAAATTCAAAAACTTTCTGAATTAGAATTTCTTGAAATAATGCGTCATAGGTAACTTGGGGAACGGCAAGGTATAGTTTGCGATCTGGTTCCTGTAGCTTGAGTGCTACTCGATAGGTCAAATATTGCCCCAATGAACCATAAAAGTCGGTGATTTGGGAGGCACTGATGAAACTCTTGACTTCAACAGCAATTTTCTGGTCATTTTTGGTTGCTGCAATTAATGGCTCTGCGGCTAAATCGATCTGAATGTTGACGTTGCCAATGCTCATATAGCAGATCGTCAGTGATTGTCCAACCCGTTTGGATCAGTGCTTGCTTGACTAACTCATGGAAGCGGTCTTTCCGAGACATGGCTTACACCTCCACCTCTAATACTCATACTACAACTTTATGTTTATGTCGACGAGATCGCCCTATATCAGGCAACTTGAAGCGTCCTGGGTTCGGGGATAGATTCACCTTCTGTTTGCCAGACTTCCAAGTACATTTCAATCACTTCCTCGCCGTTATGAATTGCTTCTTCACGGGTTTTGCCATGAGTGCAAGGCATCACAACACGATCGGCAAACTCTGGAATTGTGACTAAGAAAAGCCGATCTTCATCAGACCATTGAACAACCATGCTGTATCGATTCATAAATCTTCCCCCTCCGAAGTTATACAACTTACTCAGCCGTAGGATTAACCTCAAATTCCATCTTGGAACGGTAAAAGTGCACGTCAAATTCCATGAAAAAGTTTGTCTGACCAAGGATTAAAGGCACATTTTGGTTTCTAGTCCAGGCAAACGCTAGCCGAATAGGTGCGAAGTCCCCAACTTGAACCATCACGAAGAAAGGGATTGCTGGCTGATTGCTCAAATTGCCTGCGAGTTGAATGATGGCTCTGCTGTCTTCCCATGCAGCACCCAACTGAAGACCCACTTCATAGGGCAAGACATTAATAGTTGCGCCGCTGTCAACAAGTCCAAGCGTTTCAACGGTACGTCCTTCACGACGGAGAACGATCGGAACTCGTGGTAGGCTGTCAAATTCGTTTTGGGATGGATCGTTAGTTGAGTAGTGAAATCGCATAACAATCAAGCCTGATTGGCTGACTCCATCGCCTCCATTAGGACAGCACCAGCCCCAAAATTGTTATATGGAGTTGGCAAGTCATAAGTTTTGAAGGGTTCTAGGGGGGCAATATCTTCTTGTGATTCGAGATCTTCTGCAAGTAGACGAATGAGCTTTAATTTTTCAAGAGTTGAAAGCTGTTTTACCGCAGGGAACAGTTCTGCAAGTGTCATGATTGATTCACCGATAAAGATAAACGAAGCATTCTTAACTAAAGTCTATTCGTTCTTATTGTAATTAACAACTACCCAAGAACTGGGTAACTTGCGATAGTTTCAGCGATCGCGGTACTGCGTTGTCTCACTTGTAACATTGCACTGAATCATATTTGAACAATGACAACTGCAAATCAATTGCTACTAAGCATCAGTGTGTATCGAATATGTTCAAGCGTTGATTAGACTCAATTATTACTGAATGTCTAAATGTCTGTATATTATTAACTGAGCTACTCGGAATAATAATCTCATCTTCATCCCAACGATCTATAAAGGCAATAACTTCTGATTTTTTTACTGTACCTATCGAAATTAATGACTTACTGGGACTGCCAATAGCATATTGAAGGGCTATGTCACAGTTAGTAGTCCATGACATTCCATACAGTAATCGCTCAGCATGGCCTCGAAATACAATAAACTCGTTTGGTAATTGCGCAAGTTTATCTTGCTCAGTAGGTGTCATCATGTGATGAGCATGTTCGCTGAGTGGTCGGCTATCGAATATCCCTAGCCTGAATTCAAGAGATGATGATGATTGACCTAACAATTCTGGATCTGTCCAGATTTGACCAATAAGCTGGAAATACTCAGGGGTTTCGCTTGAGAAATCCCTACCTTCCAACTCTTCCTTATCGAACTGCATAATGCGCTCATAGGCTGGGAGATGTGGAAGGTATGCTTGCCATGCATTAGGTGGCAAAGGTTTTATCGATTGTTCTTTTTTGTAGTTATATAGCTTGTTGATCCGCTGGTAAAGACGGGGATAAACTCCACCTTCCAAACTCACTAGGGGGTAATGGAGTTCATCCTTAATCAGATATGGTTGAAGGTCAGGATGTAGCTTTGGGAGGATATAATTGCCAACTATTTTGTTGACAGTTGATTCATCATAATATATTACGAGCTTTTTCCTGGATTCCAGCTTACCTTCAGGTTGAACTTGTGGTAAGCAAATCCGCTGGCAGCTTTTTAAAGCTGAGACGCTCGTTTTCAATATCTACAAATATGATATCGCCATCGCCAAACTCACTGCGTAGAATGGATTTGGCAATTTGTGTCTCGATCTGGCGCTGGATAATCCGCTTGAGCGGACGTGCCCCATAGACAGGATCGTAGCCAACTTCCGCAATAAAGTCTAAGGCGGCATCCGAGAACTTGAGCGTCATCCTGCGTTCCGCTAGCCTTTGCTCTAGTCGCTGTACCTGGAGCTTGACAATACGACGCAACTCTTCGCGGCGCAATGAGTGGAAGATTATTAGCTCGTCGATGCGGTTGAGAAACTCTGGACGGAAGCTACTTTGCATTGCCTCCATCACGCGGCTGCGCATTTCCTCATATTTGGAATCATCGCCAGCTAGATCGAGAATATATTGCGAGCCGACGTTACTGGTCATAATAATCACGGCATTCTTGAAGTCCACTGTGCGCCCTTGCGAGTCTGTGACACGACCATCATCAAGGATTTGCAGCATGATGTTAAATACATCGGGATGAGCTTTTTCGATCTCGTCAAACAAGATCACGGCATAGGGACGACGACGGATGGCCTCAGTCAATTGGCCGCCTTCTTCGTAGCCCACATAGCCAGGAGGGGCACCAACCAGGCGAGAAACACTGTGCTTCTCCATGTACTCCGACATGTCAATGCGTACCATTGCTTCCTCGGTGTCAAATAGGTAGGCAGCAAGGGCTTTGGCTAGCTCGGTTTTGCCCACTCCCGTTGGGCCTAGGAAGATAAAACTGGCGATCGGGCGGTTAGGATCGGCAAGTCCGGCACGAGATCGCGCGATCGCATCAGCAACGGCAGTAACAGCCTCTTCTTGTCCAATCACGCGCTTGTGCAGTTCGTCTTCCAGGTACAACAGCTTTTCCTTCTCCGACTCAACTAGTTTGCTGACCGGAATACCCGTCCATTTGGCAATGATTTCCGCAATATCTTCTTCAGTGACCTCTTCACGTAGCAGCGATCGCCCAGAGGTCTGTGCCTCCGTCAGGCGATTTTCGGCTTCGTGCAGTTGCCGTTGCAGATCGGTGAGTTTGCCATACTTTAACTCGGCAGCACGGTTGAGGTCATAGTCGCGCTCAGCTTGCTGAATTTCCAGGTTGACGCGATCGATCTCCTCTTTGTGTTTGCGGATGTTGTCGATCACCTCTTTTTCTGACTGCCACTGGGCGGTAAGCGTGGACTGCTCGCCTTTAAGGTCGGCGAGTTCTTTACTAATGCGCTCTAGCCGCTCTTTAGATTCGCGATCGGTTTCCTTCTTTAGCGATAGTCGCTCCATCTCTAGTTGCAAGATCTTGCGATCGATTTCGTCTAGTTCTTCCGGTTTGGAAGTGATCTCCATTTTTAGCTTGGCAGCAGCCTCATCCATCAGGTCGATCGCTTTGTCGGGTAAGAAGCGATCGCTAATGTAGCGGGTAGATAAGGTGGCCGCAGCGACGAGGGCGTTATCCGCGATTCTAACGCCGTGATGGACTTCGTAACGTTCTTTCAGGCCGCGCAAAATCGAAATCGTATCCTCGACGCTGGGCTGATCGATATACACCTGCTGGAAGCGGCGCTCCAGAGCGGCATCTTTTTCAATATATTTACGATACTCGTCCAGGGTAGTAGCACCTATACAACGCAGTTCGCCCCTTGCCAACATGGGCTTGAGCAGGTTGCCGGCATCCATCGATCCTTGGGCTGCACCTGCGCCTACAACGGTGTGAATTTCGTCGATGAATAGAATAATGCGTCCCTGCGATTCGGTTACCTCTTTAAGTACGGCTTTGAGTCGCTCCTCAAATTCACCTCGATACTTAGCACCAGCGATCAGGGCACCCATATCCAGAGCGATCAGTTTGCGATCGCGCAGCGACTCAGGTACGTCACCGCTGAGAATGCGCTGCGCTAATCCTTCCGCGATCGCGGTTTTACCAACGCCTGGTTCGCCAATCAGGACAGGATTATTTTTGGTACGGCGAGATAGGATCTGAATCGTGCGGCGAATTTCCTCATCTCTCCCGATCACAGGGTCAAGCTTACCTTCTTTAGCGAGTTCGGTTAGATCGCGCCCATACTTCTCAAGGGCTTCATACTTTTGCTCTGGGGTTTGATCGCTCACTTTTTGGTTGCCTCGGATTTGTTCGATAATTTTGCGCAGTTTGGGCTCATCTAACCCCATCTCCTGGAATAAGGACTTGCCGAAGCGATCGTCCTTCGTATACCCCAAGACTAAATGTTCGATAGAGATGAAATCATCACCAAATGCTTTGCGTTCCTGTTCAGCTCGATCTAAGAGGTTATCTAAACTACGTCCTAAATATACGGCTGTATTTCCACCTGAGACTTTTGCTTGGCGACTAATAAACTCATCTGTGCGATCCCTGAGACGTTGCACGCTGACCCCAGCCTTGTTAAAAATACTGGTAGCAAGCCCCTCCTCTTCTAACAGCGATTTCATCAAGTGTTCGCTCTCAATCTGCTGTTGTTGAGCGGCCTTGACTGCCTCTGGTGTGCGCACGATCGCGGCCCAGGCTTTTTCGGTGAATTGATTCGGGTTGGTTGGCTGCATAGTTGCATCCTCGTTTCTATGCTGGATAGAAAGTATTTTAGTTTTTTCTGATTGTGGGAAGGGATCGGTTCTACTTCATCTGTAGGTACGCCTTCCCGTACAACAAAGTCGCTGCTAAAGTTTGTCCCATAGTTTAAGCAATTGCAGGAATTTCAGGAAGATTTATGAGAATTTGGCTCGAACTTTACTGATTTAGTTATCGAATGAAAAAGTTAAGATTTGTAATGGCTGCATCTGAGTCTAAATGTTGAAAAGGCTGGTATTTATTGGGATAAATGAGCATATTTACTTAAATAATGCGACTGCTTCAGGGATTATGAAGAAATGGTTAAGCGATCCCCATATTTTTGTAATTTCAGTAAGAATATTAATTATTGAATCGAGGCCAGCTTATATAAAGGTCTTGACTATACAAAACCAATTTAATACTTTACTGAAATTCGTGGCATCAGTCGCCTTAGGGCTCTGGTGTCAACGTTTTTTTGTAAGGCGGTTAAGAATTTTTTAATATTTTGGCTGGCAAATTTTTGGTGAATTGTATTAATAAATTGTTTTGACGGATTGTGCAGGCCATGCTGGATGTAAATAGCACGATCGCCGGTTATGCGCAGGGTCATTTTCTAATGGCTGAATCAGAAAATGACCCTTTGGGCTGGTTTTACACCTACGAACGCACATTGATCC
The DNA here is from genome assembly GCA_943367755.1 of Rhizobium sp. Q54. GTDB lineage: Bacteria > Cyanobacteriota > Cyanobacteriia > Pseudanabaenales > Pseudanabaenaceae > PCC-6802. Next base: position 12,989 of record CALRKB020000041.1, read on the forward strand.
CGCTAGACAATCGGTTTCGCTACCCGCGATCGCTACAGCGAGTAATCAATCAAAATCGGTTTACGGTCAAAATTAATGGTGCATTTGACACGGTGGTCGATCTCTGTGCCAACCGCGAAACTACCTGGATCTCAGCGGAGCTTAAGCAGATATACCGCGCACTCAATCGAGCCGGTTGGGCGTTTAGCTTTGAAACCTGGCAGGGATCGCAACTGGCAGGCGGGATTTTAGGCATTGCGATCGCCGGGGCATTTATTGGCGAGTCCATGTTTTACAGCATTCCCGAAGCCTCTAAAGTAGCAATGGTTAAGTTGGTGCAGCATTTAAGATCGCGGGGCTATGTCCTATTTGATGCCCAGCTGATGAACCCACACCTATCAAGATTTGGAGCCTATGAGGTAGAGGATCGGGAATACCAAATTCTTTTGCAACGAGCGCTCAGCCAACCCTGTAATTTTACCTAAGAGCTGGAAACGTGAAAATAGTGGCCGATTCTGCGAGCAATAAGGAATAATTAATAGCTTTCCTCCCCCTGTTCTGAGGTAACTGCTTCTTGCTCCGCTTCAGTTAGGATCAAATTTTTACATAGGTCACCTAACCTTATACGATAGATGTAAGGCCACCCGCCATTTGCTTCTATATCTTGAAGTAAGTCAAATAAACCGTGACGAGTATCAGGCAGAGCAGGTTGGAAGAGGTTTTCACAGATCTCGTTGTGCAACTGTTCTAGGTTTCGCAAAATACCTAGTAGTTTCATGGGGTCCCCTTTATACTTTTGTGCTAGCGATCGCAGTCGTTCAGACATGGCGTTCAGCTCTAGGGAATCGCTTCGCTCAAATTGCTCCAAAACAAGTGTCCTCGTGCGCGTTAATATGATGATTGGAATTTTTATTTTCAGCCAGTCTAAAGCGATAAAGTCTTAACAATGGTTTATTTCAGATTTACCGGGTATTAATCAAGAGGTTAATTATGAAACATCACTATTTTATTAGAGTTATTTTAGTCTTGTGTATCAGTCTATTTACATTTGTCATGGGAGGCAATGCGATCGCAGGCGATCGCAATGATGGTCTCACCTACGAACAAATTTTAGGGACTGGTTTAGCTAATATTTGCCCCAAAGTAGTTGGCAGCACTCGCGGTCGCGGTCTGATCCCAATGGAGCCAGGTCAAACACTGCAAATTACAGATCTATGTCTGCAACCAACTGAGTTTTATGTCAAAGAAGAATCTTCTAATAAGCGTAAAGCAGCTGAGTATGTACCAGCAAAATTAGTAACTCGTGCTACTTCTAGCCTTGATTATGTGAAAGCAGATGTAACACTAGAAAGCGATGGTAGCCTTACCCTCGAAGAAAAAGAAGGTATGGATTATCAGCCGATCACGGTTCAAATGCCTGGTGGTGAGCGCATCGCTATCCTATTTACGATTAAGGGCTACAAAGCTAAAACCGCACCTGGTCTTGGCGGTATCAGCACCTCTGCTGACTTTGAAGGTACAACTGAAGTCCCCACCTATCGTGGGCCTAGCTTTATCGATCCTAAAGGACGTGGTCTATCAATCGGCTATGATGCGGCTGAAGCTTTACCTGGTAAGCGCGATGAGTACAAAAAGAGCACTAAGAATGATGCTACCTACAAAGGGGATCTATCTTTGCAAATTTCTAAGTTAAGCACCGAGACAAAAGAAATTGCTGGTACTTTTGAGTGCGAACAACTCTCCGGCACCGATCTGGGCGCAGTCGAGCCTCATGAAGTCAAGATTCGCGGTGTCTTTTATGGCAAAGTGAGCTAGTCATTCAGACACTCGCCAAAATTTAAACCACAAAAAACAGTTTGCCGCACCCCATGGGTGCGGCAAACTGTTTTTGAGATCGCGAGGCGGGAGGTGCATTTGAAATACTTAATCTTGCCAAGTCGATACCGATCGCAATACCGTTGGGATCTCCACCTGGTCAGCTGGGAATTCTAAGCTGGTTTCGCTGAGGGACAAATAGCCAGACTCCCGAAATGACATTAACATGCGTGCTAAGGCCAACCATACTTCTGATTCGTACTCCCAGTCGCGATCGCGAGAAACTCGGCCAGCAATCGACTTTAATGCCCAAAAGTAGCTATTTCTGACTACAGAACCACCTTTTTTGTAGTTGGGTAGGTCTTCGCGATCGACAAATACTATTTCGTTTTCTAACTTTGCCCGCATCCAGGTTCGATCTTATTATGTGTGATTAGTAAGCTTACCAGCTACGTCCGTTCACTTGCCTGCTGACTGGAGAAGTAGAAGTACTTACAGTAACAGTTATGGGCTGTGCTTTCGGTGAGTTGCCTGAGTCTCCCGCATTGTGTACCTGATCTGAGTCGCGCAATACCATCTCCCGGATTAGTCGCGCCAAGGCACGTTGCGCCAATTGGCTCATAACATGGCGACCCATAGCCTGAGTTTCTGGCTTCATCAAGATGCGTCCAGCGATCGGTACAATATCTAACGGTTGGAGTTGCCGATCCTGCTGCAAAATTGTCCAGATCGTGGTCAGGTGTTCCAAACTGCTATCGTCAGCTAGCTGTGATGCAACAGACTTTTTGGTATTGACTTTGCTGTTGAAGGATTTTGGTAGTTTTTGGACAGCAACTGTTTCAATTCCCTTGACTAGCTCATCAACCAGGCGATCGCGCATATATTCACCTCGATCGGAAAGCAAGAAATCTGTGACCTGATCGATGGTTTCGCGAAGGTTGTATTCCTGGTTTGACTTGGCGTTGCGCAGTAAGTTCTCCAAACGAGTCCAACGGAAAGAACCATCACTGAATATCAAGTCTTTAAGGGCATCGCGCAGTTCGGGTGTGCGATCGGTCAGAATGCGATTGGCCACGTAGGGATAGGCAAGGCTCAGTACTTTAAAATTAGGATCGACCCCCAGGGCAATACCTTCTAAAGTAACCAGCGATCTAATGATCATGGCATAGTAGGCTGGCACCTCGAAGGGGTAGTCGTACATGATTTGCGAGAGCTGATCGGTAATATTCTTAAAATTCAGCTCTGCGACACCTGCACCCAAAGCCTCATTAAAAACGCTAGCTAGAGCCGGGGCGATCGCCTCAAGATCGACACTGGCATCCAAAAAACCTAGCCGCACATAGTCTTTAGCTAAAGCCCCAAAATCGCGGTTAACCAAATGCACAATTGACTCAATTAAGCCATAGCGCTGCTCTGGTTCCACATAACTCATCATGCCAAAATCAAGATAAGCCAATTTGCCATCATTCATCACTAGAAGATTGCCAGGATGGGGATCGGCGTGGAAGAACCCGCGATCGAGTAACTGGCGCAGAGAGCATTCCACTCCAACCCCAATAATCTGGCGACTATCAAAACCTTTAGCTTTAATCTTCTCTAGCTCGGTTAGTTTTACTCCTTCAATCCATTCCATGGTCAGAACGCGCTTTGCCGTGAACTGCCAATAGATCTGCGGCACATAAATTTCTACCTGTTGACCATAGTACTGCGCAAACTTTTCCGCATTCTTACCCTCAAGGGTATAGTCCATTTCCTCAAAAATGCGGCTAGCAAACTGATCTAAGATCGCCACCAGATTGCTGCGAATAAAGCGAAAATTTTGTTTTGCCCAAGCTGACAAACCTCGCAGAATATACATATCCAGGGCAATACCCTCCGCAATGTCTGGACGCTGCACCTTGATTGCTACCTTTTCGCCCGTGGGTAGCTTGCCTTTATAAACCTGTCCCAGGGAAGCTGCTGCGATCGGATTAGCCGAAATCTCCGCATAAATCTCAGATGGATCTGCACCTAACTCTTCACGGATCAGTTGAAATGCAGTGGCATTGGGGAATGCTGGTAATTGATCCTGCAACTGTGCCAGTTCGTCCATATAGATTGGCGGCACAATGTCAGGACGGGTTGATAGCGCTTGACCGATCTTAATGAAAGCAGGGCCTAGTTTTGTCAGTAATTGCCGGATCGCAATTGCTTTTTTCTTTGCCATTTTTAGCGATCGCCCCGTTTTGCGATCCCACCACATACCCAAATACAACATAAACAAAGGAATAAAGATGCTGAAAAAACGCCACCACACACGCAGAGGTTGTCGTTGGTAATGACTGGCAATGGCCTCCGCATCATATCGGTCTAGCTGGAGTGCAGAGTTTTTAGCAGCAGGCATAGAGTTCACAATTGCATTTACAGAATATTTTAACTATCGAAGGGCAGCTACACCTTATATCGCAGGACAGACATGCTGGGTTGGGTTACATACTCGGACGATAGTGCCCCAAAAAACGACAAAAAAAGGCGTGACAATATGAGCAAGAACTACAAATGAGTGGGTAAGTTGTTTTAGTAAAGGAACGCCGCCGATCACCACTGCGATCTTTCCAGATATCTGAGTTGGGAGAGCCCTTTGAATCTTGAGGCGCATACAAAAGAAGTAATTTGATATGGGGATAACTGATATGAATTCAAGATTTAGGCAGATATTATTGAGGCAAATCCTCAGCCATCTCAATCACAACCGAGAAGATCGAACAGGAGGATTTACGTTAATTGAGCTATTAGTTGTAATCATCATTGTTGGTATTTTGTCCGCGATCGCCCTACCCAGTTTCTTAAATCAAACTACTAAAGCCAGACAGGCAGAAGCAAAGGCATATATAGGAGCACTCAACAAAGGGCAGCACGCCTATTATTCGGAAAAGCTAATTTTTTCGGATGATATTAATAGACTTGGTGTGGGGCTCTCGGCTAACACACAAAACTATCTATACATAGCAGAAGGCGATCCGACGCTGCTTACCACAAGAATTACAAATAAGGCCATTTCCCGCAAAATAGCGGTCAGGTCATATGTGGGGGTTATAGCTATGGTACCTACCACAAATGAATCGCTGATTAAATATATGATATGTAACTCCAACAACCCTAACCATATTGTTGGTGGTACTGCGATCTCCAATGGCGATATAGTTGCGAATGAGCCAATATGTCCAACAGACTTCTCCCCCGATACACAATAGTAATAGCCAATATTGAAGACTATCTGTGGTGGTACACATCCTGAAAGAAAACGCTATAATTCCCAGCTATGATTTTTTAGGTATTTAGTTGTGGAATTGGTTACTGATGGCGCAGCGGTACGCATCAACTTGGGAATCGCCTAAGGGATTTGGTCAAGGATTCGGTAAAAGCAAATCAATAACCGTCAGTCTGTGTGCGATTGTGAAGAATGAGTCGCATCGGATTGCTGACTGTTTGGATAGTGCTAAAGATTTTGTCGATGAAGCGATCGTTGTGGATACTGGGTCAACTGACAATACGATCGAGATTGCCAAACAATGTGGTGCCAAGGTTTTTAAGTTTGCATGGTGTGATGACTTTGCTGCTGCACGTAACTACTCCCTCAGCCATGCGAGCGGTAACTGGATTTTAGTTTTGGATGCGGATGAAAAACTCGATCCAGAGGCCAAACTTGCTCTCCGCCAAATCATACAACAGGCCGAATGCATCGCAGCTAACCTTGTGCGGCAGGAAGTAGGAGCGCAACAGTCGCCTTACTCTCTCGTCTCTCGCCTATTTCGCCGCAGAACCGATATTAAATTTAACGGCTATTACCATGAGTCAATTGACGATAGCATCGCCAAAATTAGTCGCGAACAGCCGAGCTGGAAAGTTTTTACAGTGCCCGGTGTTAGCATTCAGCACTATGGCTACTCTAGCAGCGAAATTAGCATCAAGGGTAAGCAAGAGTTAGCCTTACGGCTTATGCACAAACACCTGGATCGATTCCCCAGCGATGCCTATATGTACAGCAAACTGGGTGCCTTATATGTAGAGAGCGGCGACCTAGATCGGGGTATGGAACTACTTGAGCGAGGCATTGACATTCTAGGCCAAGGCAATAATCCCCAGATACAATCACAGATCGAATTTGAGTTGTATTATCATGCAGCGATCGCCTACAGTCACAAATCGCAGTGGCAACTAGCTCAGGATTTTTACCAGCAAGCTTTGGCACTAGATGTCCCCGCATTAGTCAAATTACCTGCCCTCAATAACCTGGGCAATCTATGGCAGAAGCAAGGAAATAGCAAGAGTGCGATCGCTGCCTTCCAACAGGTAACCGACATTGCCCCCAATTTCGCCAAGGGTTTCTACAATCTTGGTATTGCTCTCAAAGCTTCAGGTCAACTCTCGCAAGCTGTAGGTGCTTACAATCAAGCGATCGCAATCGATTCAGAATATGCCGATGCTTATCAAAATCTCGGTGTGGCTCTCATCCACTCTGGCCAAATTCAGCAGGCGATCGCTGCTTTTACTAGTGCAATTAAGTATCACGAACAACAGAATAACCCCGCACGCGCTCAGGCAATTCGAGATGGCATCAGGGATTTGGGGCTAATATAGTTATAATTTATAATCCAACAACTAATACTTAGCTATTGTCCGAGTGGTGAGGAATATTCTAAACTCTCAATTCCGATTGCTAGTAATTGGGCACGCTTGCACATGCTTGCATACTAATCTTGAACACTAAGGAGGTTTTAATATGGCAGTTAAAAAGCAATTTGCTAGTTTTGAAGAATTGATTCAAGGATCGGAACTGCCACTTTTGGTTGATTTTTATGCCCCCTGGTGTGGCCCTTGCCAAATTATGGCCGGTATCCTGGAGCAAGTCAGCGCCAAGGTGCAGGATAAAGCCCATGTGGTCAAAATTAACACCGATAACTATCCAGCTCTGGCTACCCAATATCGTGTCAGTGCGTTGCCCACAATGGTGATTTTCAAAGACGGGCAGCCTGTGGAGCGCATTGAGGGAGTTGTGCCCGCCGATCAGCTATACGATCGCCTGACCTCCTGGTTATAGATTTCAGGTGTGTTAGGGATCGCCAAGAATGGTCAATTGCTTTACAGGTGGTGTCCCTAACCCCTTGAGTTTGAACGATCGTCGGTGCTGGTCTGAGTAACCCAAACTGGAGATAGCTGCTTTGTGCTTTGGCGTTCCGTAACCTTTGTTACTTGCTAAATCGTAACCAGGATATTGGGCCTCTAGTTCCTCCATCAGGCGATCGCGCCATACCTTTGCCACAATGCTCGCAGCCGCGATCGATAAGCACCTAGCATCACCTTTGACCACAGTAGTCTGCGGTAATGGCGAAATTAACCGGAACCGCAGGGGCTGATTACCATCGATCAAACAGTGGTTAGGTTTAACTGCGAGGGCAGCCAGCGATCGCTCCATCGCCAAAAGACTAGCCTCCAGAATATCAGTGCGATCGATCTCGGCAACTGTGGCTACGCCCACCTGGCAATCAACTGCGACATCACGAATTAAGTGATCTAACAAATCTCGACGCTGAGGGGAAAGCTGCTTACTATCAGTGACGCCAGCTTCATGTAGAGTCGCTAATCGATCGGGCGGTAAAATTACAGAGGCCGCTACCACCGCCCCAAATAACGCTCCCCTGCCAACTTCATCTACACCTGCAACTGGATGGTATTGGGATTCAAATGCTCGAAAATCAGGGCAGTTCAAGGTAAATTAAAAATATTGCACAAATTAATGTTAGCCTACGGCTCATCATGCTTAATTTAGTACTGGAGCATCAGTCCTATAAAGTGCAAGCAAAAAGCTGAAGTTTCCCAGGCACACCACTGAGTAAATTAATGCAAGGAAATCTCAGAGAGATAGACGTAAACAGTCTTCTAAAACTCGTAGAGTTCGGCCAACGTACGGGGGAGTTATTAGTTGAATCCAGCACGGGGCAATTTTGGTTTATTTTCTTTCGCAATGGCCAAATTATCTATTCTACAGATCCAGATAGCAATCTAAACAGGCTGAGAGACTATTTGTATGGCTTAAATCTCGAAAGCAGTTTGGAGCGAGTGGTTACATCCAAACTTGGCATTAACGTCCTGGAGTACGGCCAAATTTGGGCTTTACTAGAGTCGCGCATCTTAACTCCCGTCCAGGCTAGCAAAATCATTCACGGCATGACTATCGAGGTGCTATTTGACATACTCAGCCTCTGCCAAGGAACTTTTGCATTTCAAACAGGTCCAGCCCTATCACCACAGTTAACTACCCTCAAGTTTTCTCTACTATCTGGCCTTGTATTCAGACAGTTACAGGCGTGGAAGCAGTTTTATCCACTGATTCAGTCGCCCGACCAATGTCCAGCTATATTGAATGAGAATATACCAACCTCTCTGCGCAACATCAGGCAGTGGCTAGATGGCAAAACGTCAATTAGACAGCTTTCACGCTACTCTCGGAAAAGTATATTTGCGATCGCTAAATCAATTTACACCTCAATAGAGGCGGGCAGTGCGAGTATGGTGACTGTACGCGCTGCTATACCCACTAGATTCAAGCACGAAGCTCCCCGCGTAGTTTGCATTGACGACAGTATGACTATTTGCCGAGCTGTGGAGTATATTCTACATAACGATGGTTATCAGGTTACTGCCATTTCTAATCCCATCAAAGCCCTCAGCCTCGTATTTCAGCTCAAGCCCAACCTCATACTATGTGACATAGCTATGCCAGAGCTAGATGGCTACGAACTATGTGCAATGTTAAGAAAGTCTAGTACATTCAATCGCACTCCAATTGTTATGCTTACTGGTAAAGATGGGTATATTGATCGAGTCAAGGCACGTATAGTTGGAGCAACCGAGTACCTAACCAAACCCTTTGGTGAAAAAGAACTATTAACTACAGTGGAAAAATATTTAGGTACTAGCAATACCAATTCTGCCAATGCAAACAATAGCAATAATGTTGACATCTATCGATAATCTGCTAAATAAGTTTATGTAAGAAGAGACTAAAGATAACCGGAATTAATCGCGAGCAAGTTGGGATGGTAACACCGAAATGAGCAAGGTTTTAGTAGTTGAAGATAGCCCCCCACAAAGAGAGATGATCTCTGCTTTACTGACAGGTATTGGCCTGGCAGTAACTTCGGCAGGTGATGGGGTAGAAGCATTAGAACAAATGAAAAGTTCACGCCCTGACATTGTCGTACTTGACATCGTTATGCCACGCATGAATGGCTACGAGCTTTGTCGGCGCATTAAGACCGATCCAAAAACCCAGGAAGTACCCGTTGTGATGTGTTCTACTAAGGGTGAAGAATTCGATCGCTATTGGGGCATGAGACAAGGCGCTGACGCATACATTGCTAAGCCATTTCAGCCACAGGAATTAGTCGGCACGGTCAAGCAATTGTTGAGAAAAGGTTAATAACCTCTTCTCGGTTGATTATTTGACTTCTGTTAGATACTATCAGTAGTTTAAGACAGAGATAGATCTTTACAAATAAGCAGCAATTCAGGCAACAATTCAAGCAATATTTCGAGGTGGTAGTTCCAAATTATGGTGGGGAATGAAGACTTCTTACCGATAGTTGACCAGGATCGGGTCGCCGATTTACAAGGAGAACTTGAAGCCCCAGAGGGCGAACTTTACTTGCGTTTCTTTGTAGGTTCTGGCATGGAGTTCGCACTCCCTGCTACAGGAATTAAGGAGGTACTGGAATATGCTCCCGACCGGATTAACCCTATGCCAAATGTTTCCCCTCTCCTTTTAGGTACTGTTAATATCAGAGGTAGAGTAGTTTGGGTTGGCGATCTCGGTCAATTCCTAGGGGATGCCACAGCCGTCAACACAGATCGCTCGGAAATATCCATAATTGCAGTCGAAGACCAAGGCTTGATGCTGGGCTTAGCCATTGAGAATATTGGCATGATGACATGGCTCGATCCCGATCGTCTCAGGGTTTCTAGAACTAGTTTAGACAGCATGGCTCCGTTTGTGAAGGGAGAGTGGTTGCTGGAGCCAGAAAATATTCCACTAAAACTCCTGGATCAGGTAAATATTTTACGGTCATCACGATGGGCATCATAAAGTTTTAGCGGAAAGCACCTCAGGTTATAGATTGGGAGAAAGCAATGGCATCTAGCATCCAAAGTCAAAAAGAATACGAAAAGGCATCCTTAGCGTACATGCAAGGAGACTACCATAAAGCGATCAGCATCACAAATCAGTTAGTTAAAGAGCAGCCTGAAGATCCTACGTATCATCTTTTGCATGGCCATGTAAATCTGGTGTTAAATCATTACCAGGATGCGATTAACGAATATCAGCAGGTTTTAGGCCTTACCCAAGACTCAACTGTTATAGATAATGCTAACTGGGGTATGGCTAATGCTACAGCTCGACTCAATCAAAACAATGATGCCAATACTATAGACCAGTATTACGAAAGCGAAACACCCGAACAAGCAGCCTATGGTTCTTCAAATTATGCGGCTGCAGCTGGTACTAATAGAGCAGACGCTCCTTTTGAAATAGATGATTTAGGGGAGTTAGACGATCCGTTTATGTTTGGGCAAGACCAGTACTCTTCGCCGCCAACTGACTTGCAAGGTGGCAAGACTACTAGTTTACAGACTGGCAATGGCACAGGAAGTAACACTATTAATTCAGCAAACAATATTAGTACTGATTTTGATATGCCAGACGATCTTGGCGATCTTGATGATATTGACGATTTCAGCTTAGATCGCCTTGATGAAATCGTCAATGCAGCCGGCATGAATGAGTTTAACTACTCCAATAATGTTACTCACATGGTCGGTTCGCCAAGTGTAAATGAGGGAAATGACGATCGCGAACATGACTCTGATGTAGTCTTTATGGATGAGTTTGATAGCTTTGACGATGTGTCCAGTTTCCCAGGTTCTTCATTTGATGACTCTAATGCGACGCAAATGGTGACAAGTTCTGACATGGGGGATTTTAGCTCTGATGAGTTTGATACCGCATTCAGTATGGTTGATAGTACTGTGGGTTCCCCTCAACTCTCTATCTCTGGGTTTGCTGGTGGTGATGATGATACAGATCCTGAACTATTAGGCCTCTCAATTGCGGCTAGGCCAATTGCTACTCCTAAAGTGCAATCTGGAGAAGCTCCTAAAAAGATCGAAGCAGTAGGACAAGGCCCTTTGTCATTTTTCGACAATATGCCATTGCGGGCAAAGACATTAACTATGGCAATTGCAGCCGGACTGGCAGGGGCGATCGCCGTAGGGGCAGTTACTACTACTTCGGTAAACAATGCGATCTCCTCAGCACAGAAACAAGTCAGCAAGCAGGAGTTAGTCACAGAGCTGAGAAATAATGGTGGGTTAATTGCCTTAGCGGCGGCACTAGCTAGTGGCAGTATTGCTGCTTTGATAGGCATGCATGTAGCCAAGACAATCAAACGCTCTACTGATAACCTGCAATCTCAGATCGAGCTAGTTATCCGTGGTGAAATGAATCCGCTAGCTACAGTCTATGCCGAAGATGATTTTGGCAAGCTTTCCAGTAGTTTTAACCAAATGACTCAATCTATCCTGGCGAGTACAACTGAAGCACAGCGTAAAGCCGAAGAACAGGAGCAGGCTAAAGAGGATCTACAACGGCAGGTTATTCGTCTCCTAGATGATGTAGAAGGGGCAGCACGAGGTGACCTGACCGTTCAGGCAGAGGTAACTGCAGACGTATTAGGTGCTGTGGCTGATTCGTTTAACCTCACGATTCAAAACCTGCGCGAAATTGTTTTCCAAGTTAAAGTAGCGGCTAAACAGGTCAGTGAGGGTTCAAGAGAGAATGAAAGTTTTGCCCGCAGCTTATCCTCCGATGCCCTACGCCAAGCGGAGGAACTAAGCGTCACCTTGAATTCGGTACAAATGATGACAGAATCAATCCAACGGGTGGCAGAAAGCGCCAGAGAGGCGGAACAAGTGGCAAAGCTTGCATCTCAAACCGCAATTAAAGGTGGTGAGGCGGTGGAACTTACGGTGACTGGGATTCTAGAAATTCGTAACACCGTAGCAGAAACTACCCGTAAGGTAAAACGGCTGGGTGAATCTTCCCAAGAAATTTCTAAGATTGTTGGTGTTATTTCTCAGATTGCGTCAAGGACTAACCTACTGGCACTAAATGCGAGTATTGAAGCGGCAAGAGCCGGTGAAGCTGGTAGAGGTTTCGCGATCGTTGCAGATGAAGTTAGACAGCTTGCAGATAGAGCTGCTAAAGCATCCAAAGAAATTGAGCAGATTGTATTGCAAATCCAAAGTGAGACAAGTACAGTGCAACAGGCTATGGATGTAGGTACACAACAGGTTATTGACGGTACAAAGAAGGCGGAACAAGCCAGACAATCCCTAACTGAAATTATTCAGGTATCTCAACGGATTGATACACTTGTGCGCTCCATTACCGAAGATACGATCAAGCAAACTGAAACATCCAGAACAGTTGCTCAAGTTATGCAATCAGTTGAGTTAACTGCTCAAGAGACATCTCAAGAATCGCAGAGGGTGTCAGCATCACTGCAAAATCTTGTCAGTGTAGCGCGTGGTTTGCAAGAATCGGTAGAGCGTTTCCGAGTAGAGCCTGATAGGGCAGGAGGTGCTAGAGCCTAATCGGTACAAGTTTGTTCGCCCTCGGCTACAAAGATTATTGAACCCGAATAAATTATTAATTCTAATTTGAGATGAGCCTGCCATGAATTCAGAACAACAACAGCAGCGTATAATGACTTACTTCATTGAGGAGGCTCAAGAGCATCTTCAAACTATTGAACAGGGAGTTCTAGATCTTCAAGACGTACTAGCTGATGTGGAGAGAATTAATGAATTGTTTCGTGCTGCGCACTCAATTAAAGGTGGAGCAGCTATGCTCGACCTCCGCAGTATCCAACATATATCTCATCGATTAGAGGACTACTTCAAAATCCTGAAGGATAACACAGGTGTAGAAGTAGATGAAAAACTAAAGAGTCTCTTTTTGGCAGGCTGCGATCGCTTACATGAACTCCTGGACTACTTACAGGAAAATTATACAATTGCCGAAGAACTAGCGGCTACAAAGGTTGCTGAAGTTGAACCAGTATTTTCCGATCTAGAATCGCATCTTAATATTTTAGTCGCTGTTGTAGCTCCGACTGAAGACACATCTTTTAGAGAACAACGAGCTGAACGCCATGCCTATGAAGATTTGATGGTGGCATTTCAGGGAGGGGTAGCAGATGAGCTTAGGAACATGCTGCAGCTATTCAAGCAGGAAGACAACCAAACAACTAGACAGCAGTTACAGAATGTTTGCGATCGCCTATTAAATCTGGCAGAGCATCTCGGGATCAGCGGTTGGCAGGGACTGATATCCACCTCAAAGTTAGCAATCTCCGATCTGACTAATCCTTACTTGACTCTTGCGCAGGTGATAATTAGAGATATTAGGCAAGCTCAAGATTTGGTTCTAGCACAAAGAAGCCAAGAGATATCGATTTCCGATCAATTACAAGCACTTACAAAAGCCCAAAAATCTCTTTTAACTGACGATCAGTCCATAGATACATTCTGGGAAGATCAAGGTAGTGAAGAATTTTCTGACAACCTGGACATCCCTGCTGAAGCTGAAGAAGATCTTTTTGGAGATCTAGACATTGGGACTCAAACAGAAGACAACGACTTCCTGTTAGGAGTAGAAGCAGGAAGTACAGAACAGTCTAACGATTTCGATCTTGAACTTTTGGAAGTCGATGATTTCAGCAACGAACTTGAAGGTAACGGCGAAGATTATAACTTTGATTGGGATGCTGTCGAGTCTAATGAAGCTTCTAATGATGATGTTTTAGGTCAATCTCTAGACAATGAAGCTGGGTTTAGCGATTTGCTTGGAGATATTGAAGAATCAGTTGACCAAAGCGAAAGTGAGTTCCTAGGGGATTTTGCTGATTCTAATTCCTTCCTTCAGGAAGAGACGGATTCAACTCTTGATTTCCCAACAACAAATGATGAAGTAGATGAATCTACAATAAATGATGATATAGATACAGGCGGAGAATACGACCTGGATCGAGAATTTAGTGTCATCGAAACTGAAGATGCCTATAATCTAGATATCGATAACTCAATTGACGACTTCGAAGCTGATGACTTAGAAGTGGTTTCAAGCTTTGATGGGGAATTCGATTTTAATGATGGTCTGACGGATGAAGAAGCTTCAGATACTGACCTAGAAGACTTTGAAGTCTCCTTAATAGAAGACAGCGATATGGATATTGCTGCTCCTGAAGATGTTGAGGTAATAGAAGACATAGAGGCAGGCTATATAAGCGATCAAAGTACTGAAGCTGAAAACGATCCCTTCAATATAGATAATATGGGATCTATTTTAGATGATGATTTTGAGCTAGGCGAGCTAAATGAATGGGAACAAGTAGATGACATAGATCCATTTGCGACTGTTACCTCTACAGATGAACAGTCAGACATGGCCGCACAAGATGTCGATCCATTTGCAGTTGATGACGATCTGGGAGCAGTAGATGCAGACATTAGCTCTGATGAGGGGAGTTTTGTAGGTTCATTTTCACTTGATAGCAGTTCAGATGATGAATTCAACCTGAACTCAAGCTCAGAATCATCTGACTCTTTGGAGGAGATATTTGAAGAGGATAGTGGAGATTTACATGGCATTGCTGAAAATGTTAATGTAGGCGATCGCTTAACAAATGTAGAGAGTGATGAATTCTCTTGGCAAGAAGAAGACATTCCTGCGACAGAAGTTCTTACAGCTAAGGAAGACTTAGTAGATGTTGACAATTATTATGTGGATCCTGAAAGAACAAACGAACAAGCAAGTACCCAAGCAGGAGAAAGTTGGGCAGATGAAGTCAACAATCAGGTAGTTAGCTCTAATGTTACTGATGACATTACTGAGAGTGACATTACTAATTTAGATGCTATGCAGGATTTACCTGATACAGTTACTTCAGAATCTGAAAGTGGTCTTTTAGGTAATGTTCCTGCCGATGTTGCCATAACTTCCCCCTTGACTCCCATAATAGAAAAAGTAGATGACACAGTAGCTGAAGAGTCAGATGACGATTTATCAGTAGCTTTTGCCGTAGATGAACTATTTGAACTGGAAGCTCTCGGGTTCGATCTCAATGATGCTGAAGAAGAAGATAACTATGTGCTCCAAGGTCTTGCAGCATCTGATCGCTACAACATATCCTCAGATGAAGTTCCCGATCTAACTCAACCACAACAAGAATCCCAAGAATCTACAGATAATGATTTGGGAATGTCCGATTTCTTTAGTGAAGAAGCGAATGAACTCCTAGGCGATCCTGTTAGCATAAGCGAAGATTTAGGTCTCTCAGTCTCTTCTAGTGATGCGGTTACCCAGATCGAGTCTGGAGAAGATTTCCTCCAGCTAGAGAATATGGATCTTGATGAGCATGTCTTTGCTCCTGACCCGGAAGCATCGGTAAATGATAATGCCGAGTCTCTAGAAGTAAACTCAAATGAGATTCCTGGAGACCTAGGAGATCTAAATGATTTGGATTTTCAGCTTGATCTTGGAGCTTCTAATAATGATGAAATAGCAGATTTATTTGCAGTTCAAGATGCTGGTGAAACATCATTACAATCAGAGAATACTCCAGATGATGCCAATACTGAAGAAATTGGAGATTTTTTAGATCTCTTTGCAGATACCGAAACATCAGAATTCACCAGTAGCAAGCCCGCCAATGAAGAGCTTTTGGATATTGCAATACCTCAGCAGGATGATGTATCTGTACTTGACGATCTCACACTTGATGGCGCAGAGTCTACTAGCGATGATGTTGACTTAGACAACCTTTTTTCTGATTCTGATAATTTACAGAGAAATGATGTACCGGAAAGTAGTGAAAATGGCAGAGAAGAAATCCTGACAGTTGAATCACTTGATATTTCACAATCAGATGTCGACCTTGTTGACTTCAACGAACTACTCGATTTAGGCATTGAGTCCAGCGATCTCTCACTTGTAGATGAGATCCAACAATTCGTGGCACTAGAGTCACTAGAGTCAACTGAACAATTGAAGACAGTAAATACTGAAGAACTAGCGGAGTCAGTTCACCCAAAAGACGTTGCAGCAACTGCTAGTGATATTTTAGATACATCTAGTGATGATGATGATTTTGAAGGAGAAGGGAACACAGAAACAGCATTTCTTGATGATATAGAAGATTTAGTTCGACATCATTCTAGCTTTGCTAATGTCATTCTGGAAACTACAACTCCGCAAATGAAGGGGTCTTTAGATTCGCATCATGATCTCAAAGAAGTTGATACTGTACTACAGGATAAAGATGAAGTTGTAGAATTTGCTGACCTTTCGCAAGAGCCTGCGATTGAGTCCCGCGATCGCGACCTTCATGAGTCTGATACATCTGAAGATAGCGCAGAGAATATGAGTTTTGGGGAATCCACCAACCCTAGTAACACGGAAATACCCACAGAACTTGCTAACATTGTCCAAAATGATGCCGATCATCTGATTTGGGAAGAGCAAATAGTCGAGAACGTAGCGCAGTTACCAGAAGAAGACGATGTCAATGCACTTCAGACAAATGTTCAGGCAATTGATGACGAGTTGCAACTAGAAGATTTGCTGGCAGAAGTTGACCAACAGGATCGACAATCATTAGATGACATGACTTCAGAAGCTGCATTTAGCGATCCAGAGCACCAAGATTTTGATGTGCAGGGTTCAGATGGCAACTCAGATTTCAACAAGGACTTTAAGGGCTTTAATACAACTGATTTATCCGATTTATCCGATCCATCCGATTTAGATGATGAGTTCAGCAGTATTATGGGCTTTATTGAAAAAGATTCTGACCTGCCAGACTTGGGAAATAAAGAAGACGAATTCTCTGAAGTATTTGGATTTACCGATCTTGATTTCCCTGAATCCGACTCAGACATTGATGAAGGTGATGGTGGAGTGCAAAAGCCAAAAGATAGGCAGCCCACCCCAACAAGTCCTGGTCAAGATATCGACCCCACATCAGGTAACCACGGCGATGATCGGCTTGGCGCAAGCCATCTATCCTCTGATAATTTATGGGGAGATGGGTCCGAAATCACTACTGAAGGTATGCCAAGCAAGATGAATACCCTGGGGAACGTCATTGATACGGTTAGCGATGTTATTTCTGTCCCTGCTGGGGATGATTTGCCCACTCCTGAACCTGGGAATAATTCTGATGGTCTAGAAATTTTTGATGAATTAGAAGCCTTGCTAACCACTCCCGCTACACCTGTGTCTACAATGTCTGCAATATCTACTGCTAACAAGGTGACTCAGACTAATTCTTCTTCTGCAAATGATTTTGACGATCTTGAAGCCTTACTGGCTAGTCCCGCACCTAAATCGCGTGAGAGTGCTAGTTCTAGTAAAACTGTTAGTAAAATAACGAAAGCCAAAAAAGTTGAAACGGATGAATTTGATGAGTTGGAAATGTTGTTGAGGGATACCTATGGCAAAGATGTAGGCCCCGTCAATACCAAGACTGTTAAGCGCCAAGCATTGGCGAAGCGAGCGGTTAGCAAAATTGTTTCCCAGACGATGAAGGTTGATGTAAAGCATCTTGATAGTTTGAATAACCTAGTGGGGGAGCTAGTGGTTAATCGTAACCTTTTAGAGCAGGATCAGGAAAAATTGCAGCAATTCATCGGCAATTTACTCTTCAAGGTTCAGCAATTAGGAGATGTTGCCCAAAGGATGAGAGATCAGTACGATCGCTCTCTATTGGAGAATTCGATTATGGCGAGCCGTCCTAAATCCAATACCTCTGATCTGGTAGGGCGCTTTGCCGATAGTAGCGATCGCGGCACTGCCGTAACTTCCACTTTTGAAGATATCGAGTTCGATCGCTATAACTCATTTCACATCTTGTCTCAAGAAATTATCGAGTTAGTTGTACGGGTGAGAGAATCGGCATCAGACATTGAATTTGTGGTGGATGAAACAGAGCAGGTTAGCCGCCAATTGGGGACGATTACGACGCAGATTCAAGACGACCTCAAGCAGGTGCGGATGGTACCATTTGCGCAGATTGCCGATCGCTTACCCAGAGCTGTACGGGATCTGTCTTTCAAGACTGGCAAGCAGGCAGATATTGAAATGCATGGACGGGAGACATTGATTGATAAGGCGATTCTAGAGCAGCTTTATGACCCAATGACCCACCTGGTAAATAATGCGATCGTCCATGGTTTGGAGGATCCGGAAACGCGGCAGGCAGGCGGTAAACCCACTCTAGGCAAGATTGTAATTCGGGCATTTCACCAGGGCAACCAAACTGTCATTTCGATTAGCGACGATGGTGCTGGAATTAATACGGATAAGGTGAAGCAAAGTGCAGTTAATAAAGGTTTATACACTCAATCTGAGGTGGCTCAGTTGTCTGATGTGGAAACCTTCGATCTGTTATTTGAGGCAGGATTCAGCACAAAATCTCAGGCAGATGAGTTAGCGGGCAGAGGTGTTGGTCTTGATGTTGTACGTACCGCCATTAATGATATTCGTGGTTCGGTGCATACTGACTCTAGTATCGGCAAAGGGACGACTTTCACGATCAGACTACCACTAACACTCAGCATTTCTAAGGCGATGTTCTGTATTAGCGATCGCGCTCGGATTGCCTTCCCTGTGGATGGGTTTGAGGACATAATCGAAATCTCCCAGGCTCAGGTTCAGCTAAATAGTAAAGGGCAACCTTGCTTACCATGGCGCGATACAATTTTACCCTTCCAACCACTATCCAATTTGCTTGCCTACAATCGCCACATTAACCGTGGCAACATCTATGGTAGACAAGATGATGATGTGCTCTCCGTGATTATTCTGCGTAGTGAAGGTAATTTCCTAGCATTACAGGTTGACCAATTCCTGGGTGAGAACGAAATCGTAATTAAGCAACTTGAAGGGCCGATTCCCAAGCCAGCTGGTATTGCTGGTGCTACGATCTTGGGTGATGGCAAGGTGATGGCAATTGCTAACGTATTGGAGTTGTTTGACATTGCGGCAGGCAGATTGCGCCCCAGTATATCAAGCGTGCCTGTACAACCGGTGGAAGACGAACAGCCCGCAAATGAGCCTACAGTGCTGATCGTCGATGACTCGATCACAGTGCGTGAGCTACTCTCGCTAACGTTCTCTAAGGTTGGTTACAGAGTGGAGCAAGCCCGAGATGGCCAGGATGCCTGGGAAAAATTACGGGCAGGTCTACCATGCAATCTCATTTTCTGCGACATTGAAATGCCGCGCATGGATGGTCTGGAACTGTTATCTAGATTGCAAAAGGATGAATTTCTCAGCCAGATTCCCGTGGCGATGCTGACCTCGCGCGGTGCCGATCGCCATCGTCAAACTGCCTCACAACTGGGGGCTAAAGGGTATTTTACCAAGCCATATCTCGAAGAAGAACTGCTCAGCGGCTCTCAAAGAATGCTTAAAGGGGAAGTACTGATCTAGAATGCTGCGACATCAAGATATATGACATGAATAATTCAGGTGCAAGATCGGGATTTACCTTACCTGTTTTTGCGATCGCCTCTGCCAAAGCTGCACTACTAGCTTTACAAGATCGCAATGCAAATAATAGCTCCCTCATTGTCAGCCTTGATTTGCTAGATGGGAGTAGCGTAAAACTAGAGATATCCCAATGTGCTTGTTTGGATGTCAATACGGCTCTAGCAATTACGATTAGCGATCCAGGCGATAATCTCGATCTAACCGCCGGTACCCCGGTGTGGGCATGGGTGCAGTTGCAGAATTGGCAGGGTGAGAATCTAATTCTAGAAGCAGGTGAAGGCGTGGGACGTAATGCGAGCGGCGATCCTGCCATCTATAAATTCGTTAATACCCTAGCCGAGATCAATCTCGTCCCGATGCTCCAAAATTTCAATTTATATCATAAGGAAAATCAAAGCACTGAAGATCTACCACACCCCAAAATTACTGCTAGAGTCCGATTCATCCTACCTGAGGGGCGATCGCTGGCTAAACGCACTTCAAATGCTGCATTTGGCATCTTAGAGGGACTGGCATTACTCGGTACTAGCGCCATTTCGCAACCACTGTCAGCAGAAGAGAAGTTAGAGGATTTTCGCACAGACTTACAGCTAAAGGCTAAGCGAAGTCAAGATTTGGCATTTTGTATTGGTGCTAACGGCTATCAAGCTGCCCTAAATCTGGGATTCGATCCATCGCGGATCGTGCAAACCTCAAACTGGATTGGAGCCATGCTGGTGGAGGCCGCTCTACTAGATGTAAAAAAGATTTCCTTAATTGGCTATCAGGGTAAATTACTCAAGTTGGCTGGAGGCATCTTCAACACATCCAGTCACTTAGCAGATGCCAGAATTGAGATTCTCACCGCCGCCGCAGTACATGAGAATTTGCCAATGGAATTAACTCAGAGAATCCTGCGATCGCCTACAGCCGATTCTGTTCATAAGTTGCTAATTCAATATGAATACGATCGTGCTGTGTTTTCCTATCTAACTCAGAGAATTAATCACAGAGCGATCGACTATGTGCGCAAATACACCGAGCGAGAGATCGAGATCGAAACGATTCTGTGCGATCGGCTCAGCCAGGTTATAGGCTAGGATTAACCAAAGCATTAAGAAACCTAACAGCACCCTCGTAGCATTTGCGATCGCATTACTGAGTTAGGAATCCAGGTTTACCAATCTTTGCTAGGTAAATTGCGGAAATCTGCATATATACCTACCAACTGCCGTGCTATGTTCGATCGCAATAAGGTGGCAAGTTTTGAAATCAAGTCGATGAAAACTTGAGACTTGTGGGAAACAGAACTTGGAGAACTAATGGATAAATGGCTATTTTTATTGGCACTGCCGCCAACGACAGCTATGTCTCTACCTCAGAAGGCGATGATGTAGCTGGTCTAGCAGGTAATGATACTTTAGTTGGCAATTCTGGTAGAGATACGCTGAAGGGTGGTGCTGACAACGATCTGCTTCTAGCTGATAATAGTGGTGCATCAACCTCTGGAGGCAATGATACTCTCTACGGTGGTCGAGGGAATGACACGCTTGTAGGCAATCGGTTTAGTTTCAGCGCTGATGAGTTGCTTGGCAATGCAGACAACGACCTCCTGATCGCCTCCAATAATGGTGGTAGCACCCTAATGGGAGGACAAGGGGATGACACTGTCTATGGTAGTTTCCAAAATGGGAATATTATTAATGGTGACTCAGGCAACGACCTACTCATAGCAGGCTTAGGAAATGATGTCCTGCTAGGTGACAGTGGTAATGACATCCTGGTTGCCGGTGTTGGCAATGACATCCTGACTGGTGGTGATGGGGGCGATGAATTTCAATTCTTGAGCCGCAGAGAGAATACGCTGTCAGTCTTTACAGGTAAGGATGAAATACTGAGAAGTGACGGTGGTTTTGGCGGTATTGATAGCATTGGCGATTTTAGCGCGAATGACAGAATTACCATTGGCGAACTAGATCGCAATGCCGTAGTAACTGTCACTACTAATGCTGTCGGGGCAGCAGTAATTACTATTTTAGGTACGGCTGGCAACGGACAACTCGCCGATCAAGTCATTACAGTTTTTGGTATGACCAGAGAGCAGCTATTAGCACCTGGGTCAGATTTTATTGCGATCAATAACAGCTTTATTAACACGACTAATACAGTCAGCGCAGATGGCATATCAACTTTTATAGTTGGTAATGCTTGACTCAAGAGGCGTTTTTGGTGACTAGCGGAAGACAAGATCGCCAAGCTAGGAGCAATAAATTGCCGAAAACTGCACAATATACCTATTGGTGTTGTGATATGTTTAGTTATGTAAGGTGGCAAGCTTCTAAAGTTCGAGCGAAGTGCGTTAAGCGCCTAGTGGCGGCAACAGCATCGCAAAGGTTACCGTCATTTTAGGTAACGCATGATGAATAGAAGGCTAGAACTTGTAAACTCAAAAAAACTCGAGGAGTAAAAAATTAAATGGCAATTTTCACAGGAACAGACGCTAACGACAGTTATTTATCAACCTCAGCTGGCGATAATGCTAGAGGTCTTAGAGGCGACGATACTTTGATCGGCGGCGCTGGCAAAGATACTTTAAATGGTAACGCTGACAACGATCTTTTGCTTGCCGATAGCGCTGCGCAAACCGCAGGCGGTAACGACAGCCTCTTCGGCGGTCAAGGCAATGACACCCTGGTAGGTGCTCGCTTTGGTTTCAGTTCTGACAGTTTAGGCGGCAATAGAGGAGATGACCTCCTGATTGCATCTACCAACGGCAGCAACACGCTGTTTGGCGGTCAAGGGGATGACACGTTGTATGGTAGTGTCAGCGGCTCTAACCTCCTGAACGGTGACTTAGGCAGCGATGTGCTGATTGCTGGTAAAGGCGGAGACCGCATGCTTGGCGGTGCTGAAGGTAATGACACGCTCATCGGCGGTGCTGGTAGCGATCAAATGTTTGGCGGCGATGGCAGTGGCTCTGGAAGTGGTAACGACGAATTCCAGTTCTTCACGGGAATCGATGCCACACTACCCATCGGTCAAGAGCAAGCTACAAGACAGAGAGGTGGCTTTGGTGGTAATGACGTAATCAATGATTTCAGCACTGGCGATAAGATTTCGATCAGCCAGCTCGATCGCGGTGCTACGGTAAGCGTTGAGACCGTAGGCGGTAATGCAGTGATCTCCATCACGGGCACGGCCAGCAGCGGGCAGTCTACCAACGGTCAGAAAATTACAGTTGTGGGTAAAACCAGAGACCAGCTACTGGATCCCGGTTCGCAACTGTTTGCAATCAACGGTAACTTCGTCACAAAAAATAACACGGCCAACACCGACGGTAAATCTACCTTCACAGTTGGCGATAATCAACCAGGTGGAGATGTCAAGGGGTTAACCCTGAAGGGTAGCGTCGTTGCCGATGCATTTGACCCCGATCCTGGTGTTGCAACCACAGCCGATGGTATTCTGCTGCAAACTACGGTCAACGATGACATAGCTAAGGGTGATGCGGGCAACGACTGGCTGAATGGTGGTGCGGGCAACGACAATCTCGATGGTGGCCCTAGCTCCAGCGGTTTCTCGCTAAGTGGTTTTTCTTACACCACTACCACCGCCACTGCCAGTACTGATACTGCTGTGACAACGCCAGTAACATCTGCAGCAACATTCTCATCATTCTCATCAATTCCTTTCATACCTGCTGCAACAGGTATCAGTATTGTCACTGCTGCCAGTACTGATACTGCTGTGACAACGGCTGTCACCGCTACTGCGGCGACTACCACAACCTTCGCTGGCGCTTACAACCCTAGCGTTCCTGGTGACACCTTGATTGGTAATACTGGTATCGATACCCTAACTGGTGGTACTGGTAGCGACGAGTTTAGGTTTGTCAACTTCACAGATAATGAAGTCGATGTCATCACTGACTACCGCCGTTCAGAGAATGACATCATCTCGATCGACGCTAGCGCCTTTAATGCCGCCACTGGTAGCTCTCTAGTCGCTGGTGCGATTCCTAGTGGCCCTAGTGCTACGCTTACATCTAGTTTCTTTATGTTTGATTTTGGTGGCGGTGCGGCTCCAGTCAATGCGACAAATGGCACTATAGGTGTTGCTTCTATCTACTATGATACCGCAGGTGGCGGCCTCTACTTCGACCCAGATGGTGCTGGCTCAGCGTCGTACAAGCAGTTTGCTGTACTGGCTCCCGCTCCCCAAGTTGGCTTCGGCTTCCCGCCGTTCCCGTTCGGTGAACAACCCACCGCGGGCTCGTTCAAAATCATCGCTTAGTAGCATCGAGTTACTACGGCATCAACAAGCCTCTTGCGAAAGTCGATGCTTGCGTAGCAAAAAACAACTCGTTAAAACCTAATTTGCCATTTAGGCAAAAGGCTTGATAATTGAAAACAGGGTGAGTACTACTCACCCTGTTTTTTTCGTAGAACCTAGCTAGGCACGATCGGAGAGCGGCCAGACAGCGCAAGGATTTTCATGTTAAGACTCTTGGCAATTAGTAGCTAACACCATATAATTGCCTGAACCGGAATGAGTAAGTCAATTCTGGGTGCTGAATAGAGTGAATTCCTAACACGAACAAGCAACACATGAAATTTTTGCTAGAGCGATCGCTAACTCCCATTTATCAACGCATCATTAATGCCTTCGGCGCTGCTTTAAGTCGTTTAGGTCACACAGCTTCTCTGATCGATTGGGAATTGCAAGATGACTATTTGAAGAGGATAGCTGCTTTTGAACCTGATTTTATTTTGATCGCAAATCCAGGTTCGACCTTATCCCTTTTTACCATTACCACAAATCAGTTTGTTTATGAGTTAGTACCTGAGCATGTTCGACTAGTATTTATTCACCATGACAACATGTTCAGTAATCTGAAAGACTCGCGACAGATTTTACAAAAAATAGAGTCGTTTCTGCGAGTTAAACATAGAAGCTATCATTTCTGCCTTGAAAGCGATAACTGTTTCGATCTAAAGAGTATTGGTATAGATCGTGCTTACCCGATCGAGCATGCATCTGAGTTTTTTCGAGTCAATGAAATTGGGCACGATGTGAAGTACCCAATCTCATTTGTGGGTCACGTAGTCCCGAATCTTGAAACAGATTTGAACAGCCTACCGTATTCCCATTGGGCAAGAAAAAGTTTTTGGAATAGAATTGTCGATTTTAGTTATAGTTCGTTAGCAGATGCAATTCGTTTTTCAAAACATATAACGAGGGAGAGTGCGGGTGACTTACAACTTCTAGGCCTCAAGTATAGTTATCTCTCTCTTCTGCACATGTATTCCCAGCATTTTAGAGGAGAAGTAGTTCAGCGATTAGATTGCCCAAAAGTTCAGATTATTGGTGGCGATCCTGCATATCTTAGTGGTTCTGAGCTAAATCGCAAGATAAATAAGGAAAATATTGAGTATCATCCGCCTCTAAATAACTACTCAAACACAAGAGAAGTTTATAAATCCAGTCTGATAAACCTTAATATTACTTCCCTTCAATTCAATAGTGCGGTTATTAATAGAGTTATTGATGTTGCTGCTGTAGGCGGATTTATATTAACTGATACTAGAACCGATCTATTTCGTCTTACTAGTGTTGCTAAAGAGATATCATATTCTAGTATTGAGGAGTTAAATTTCAAGATTGCTTATTACTCTCATCCCGATCATCGAGATGAGAGATCTCAGATCTGCCAAACTTTACATGAGGAACTCAAGCAGACTTGCTCCTATGATGCAGTAGTTACATATATCCTAGATAAAATAAATAACAGCTCTACACAAGTACAAGAGAAACTATCTATTGATTTGGGTTGCGGCATATCGAAACCAGAAGGATACATTGGCGTTGATGTTAAGCATGGCTCCAAGGTAGATGTTGTTGCTGACCTAAACCTGCGGTTTCCTTTTAGAGAGAGTTCTGCAGAGATAATCAGAGCTCATGATGTCATTGAACATTTAGTCGATCGCATACATACGATGAATGAGATTTGGCGGATATGTAAACCTGGCGGAGTTGTAGATGTAAGAGTGCCATCAACCGATGGCAGAGGTGCATTTCAAGACCCAACGCATATAAGCTATTGGAATATAAATTCATTCAGGTACTATTGTGTTGAATTTCCTGCATATCTGCAGCTTTGTCATAGTTATGGGTTTAAAGGTCAATTCAGTATTTTAAGTCTTGATGAAGAACACTCTGAAGATGAAGTCATTCATGTACTTGCGAAGCTCAAGGCCATAAAATAGAGATCTCCACAAGCATCGAGCCTTTGTATCTGCGGAAGTTAGCATCCAGGATGTACTAAAATATATACTTAAAAATGCAATTGCAAAGTATCTGAGAGTATGAGTGCAGCAAGAGGTTTATGCCAGCAAGCTTCAGCTAATTTGGCTCAGGGCAAAATAACAGAGGCGATTGCAGACTGCCACCAAACAATTAGCATGCAACCAGATCTACCAGAAGCTCACAAGATTCTCGGTGATGCTTTGCTATCTCAAGGAAAATTAAACGAAGCACAGGGTGCCTATACGAAGGCTTTAGAAATTAACCCGAATTTTGCTGAAGCACGCGCTAACTTAGGCACCATATTCTACCAACAGGGGAAGCTAAATAAGGCGATCGACTGCTATCAGCAAGCCATCAAGGTTAACCCGAACCTAGCGATCGCGCAGTGGGCGATCGGTAATGTCTTAGCGCGGAAGGGCAAGCAAGCTGATGCTTTAGAACACCAGTACAAAGCATTGACACTACAGCCAGAGTTAGCTACGGCTGAGATTCACAATAGTATAGGCATGGCGTTGGCGCAACGAGGCAGATTAGATGAAGCGCATGCCTGCTATCGCCGCGCGATCGGTATCCAAACCAACTATGTTGCAGCTTATGAGAATCTGATCGATGTCCTGAATAGACAGGGAAGGTTTGTAGAAACCATCGAGCCTCTCAGGAAAGTCGTTCTACTGCAACCCGGAAATATCAAGTTAAGATTTACTTTGGGAGGGCTACTAATTCAACGGGGTGAGTTGGATGAAGCAGTTGAGCTTTTCCAGACAGTATTGCAGATCGAACCGAATAATGCTATGGCTTACTGCGGTTTAGGAATTGTGCTGGCAAAACAGAATAAACAAGAGGAAGCCATTCTCTGTTTTGAATCAGCACTACAAATTCAGCCTAGATATTTTGATGCGCTGTTTAATCTTGGTATTGCCCTAACCCAGCAAAATCGACTGGATGAGGCGATCGCTAGTTTTGAGAAAGCCTTAGGCATCAATCCCAAGGATGCGGGTTTAAGCTGTAGGTTAGGACTGGTTTTGGAGAAGCAAGGGAAGATAGATGAAGCGATCGCTAGCTATCGACGTGCGATCGATATCCAACCCAACTATGCACCAGCCTATGTAGATCTGATCAATATCCTCACCGAGCAGAACAGGTTTGCCGAAGCGATCAAACCTTTAAAAAATGCAATTCAGTTACAGCCTGACAATACTCAGCTTAAATGCAATTTGGGAGAAATATTAATTAAGCAAGGCGAGTTAGATGCAGCGGCCGAACTTTTTCAAGCAGTATTGCGGGTTGAGCCGATCAATGCCAAGGCTTCCTGTGGTTTAGGGATAGTGCTAGTCAAACAGGATAAGCTAGAAGATGCGATCCCCAACTTTGAAGCGGCATTGCAAATCGATCCTAAGCACTTTGATAGCCTGCTTAACCTCGGTATTGTCCTCACAGCTCAGGATCGCTTAGACGAAGCAATCGCTCATCTTCAGACAGCAGTCAGCATCAACTCCCAGCATGGGGATTTAAGCTTCAGGCTGGGTATAGCTTTTATGAAGCAAGATAATCATGAAGCCGCGATCGCATACTTACAGAGAGCATTAGAGATCGATCCTAATCATTTTGATAGCCTCCTCAAACTTTGTGGTGTCCTAATATCTCAGAAGAGCTTAGATGAAGCAATTTCTTACTTGCAGACAGCCTTAAGTATTGACTCCCAGCATAGGGATTTCAACTTGTGTCTGGGTATAGCTTTGATGGATGGAGGTAACCACGAAGAGGCGATCCCCTACTTACAAAGAGCCATAGAGATAGATCCTGAGCACTTTGAAAGCCTCATTAATCTGGGGATTGCACTAGCATCCCAGAATCGCTTAGATGAGGCAATTTCTTACTTTCAGACAGCCTTAAGCACCAATTCTGAGAATGCAGATATAAACTTCAGACTAGGTACAGTTTTAATGCAACAAAATAAACATCAGGAGGCAATTCCTTACCTAGCAAGATCTCTAGATATCAAGCCAACTTTGGCTGCGTATAGTAATTTGATTTCGTCCATACAAGCTTTACTGAATAGCGGCAATCATTTTCATGTAAATGCTGAAGTGGGACAATTTTTAAAACAAAGTGTTGAAAAATATAGCAAACTTTGTGATGGTGAAAGCGTAATTAACTCATTAATAACGACAATTAATGCTTATCTCAATTCTGGCTGTAGTAAAGAAGCATTGACGACTGCTTTGGAATTAGAATCCTATGTTTACAATCGAAGCGATCGGATTGATGAATCAGAAGTTACACTTCTATACACTAGTTTTTTATTTGCTATGTTCAGCTTGCGTGACGATCGAACTGCTAATTCGAGGTTTGCAAAGTTAGCTGGCAGCTTATATGTTGACAAGATAATTAACCCAGGGCTAGATGCAACCGCTATTAGTTCTGCGTCATGTTTTAATACCAAAGAAAATCAGAAAAGCAATTCAGAACAGCTCAGAATTGGTATTCTTAGTAAATATATGTGCAGGCACTCTGTAGGTTGGTGCAGTGTTAGTACAATCCAAGCTCTAGCTTGCCTGACTCCGCATGTCTATCTTTACAGTTCAGGCAAAGTTGGAGAAGACGAGATTACTCAAATGTTTAAACAGACAGGCGCAAAATTTTACCTGGCTGAAGATTACGATGGTTCTTATGCAGATGCAGCCAAACTATTGGAGCAGATGTCTCAAGATCGGCTAGATATCTTAGTTGAGCTGGATTCGCTTACAGCACCGCTTCATCTTGCTATTTTGCACAAAAAGCCAGCCTCTGTGTGCCTATCCTGGCTGGGCTTTGACGCTCCATACATCTCTAGTAGCAACTATTTCTTAGGTGATTGGTATACCCATCCAGAGGAAATCGATCCGTACTACGTTGAGCGAGTGGCCAGGTTGCCAAATTCGCATATGGCAGTTGCTGGATTTAATAGTAATCCAGTGGATAGGGACGAGGTTAGACAGTCCCTTGGTATTGCATCGCATCAAGTAGCCTACCTCCACAGTTGTCACGTACGCAAGCTCAATAAAGCTAGTATAAAAGCACATGTGCAAATTCTTAAGCAAGTTCCTGATAGCGTGCTTCTCCGCAAAGGTCGCGGAACCAACGAGTCAATTAAACATACCTACGAACAAGAGTGCCAAATGCACGGCGTTGATGTCGATCGCATCAAATTTCTACCAATGACAAAGTCTGAGGAGGATCACAGAATGGTCTACCCAATAGCTGATGTACTCCTTGACTCCTATCCTTATAATGGCGGCAGCCAAAACCTAGAGGCACTATGGTTTAATCTACCAGTAGTTACCCTTGTCGGCGAACAATCATTTGCACGTATGGGCTATTCATTTCTGCAAACCTTAGGCATAGAAGCTGGTATTGCTCGCAACTGGGAGGAATATGTTGATTGGGGAGCTAAACTCGGTCTAGATCGGGAACTGCGGGACTCAGTGCGAGAACAGTTAATCCGATCGAAGCAACCCGAAACCTTATCGCCTCTGTGGAACCCGGCTCAGTTAGCCCAAGATATGTATGCTATTTTCGAAGAACTAGTAGCGCATGCCAACCGTTCATAGCAAAATGCATAGCACCACAAGCAAATCGTTAGATACAGAGCTTTTGCTCTCAATTAAGAGAGTCGAAAATCATGTACTAGCTCTGGACGTGCCACCTGCCTAAATACCTCTACAAATCTCTCATACTCGATGCCATTTAGTGCAAATTCAATCTTTGCATACAGGTACTCCGGGTCGCGAACGAATCTCGGAAAGTACAAAAGTATCATCGGGATATTGTGCTTCGCTATCGTGAAGATTATCTGGTGAAATTGAAACGCCAAAATGGCTTCTTGATGCTCGGGGTTGTCAGTGTGCCAAAGACCTCCGGGTATACATCCTGGCGCGTATAGGTTAGGATCGGTTTTACGCGTAACCTCTCTGCGACTCTCGGCGGCTGAGAAGAGGTCGCGTATGGGGATAATAGCGCAATCTATCACTACCTCCCTACCCTCCATTACAGTATCTAAAAAGTCGCATAGAACTGGACTCTTTAAGATGTAAGGAGCATTTGGGTCGCGAATGTCTCCCCATTCCATCCCCGCATTGGAGTTTTTGTATACTGCTGATGTAAGGTCGGTAAAACCAGTATCAAGATTCAAGGCAGTAAACAACTGAACTAAGAAAGTCGTTCCAGTGCGGCCAGTACCTGAGATTATAGTATGGTGCTTTTTCACAGTCTCTACGTTATTATTCTGCCTTTTTTTAGATGTTAACGACTAGCAGTGAATGTGTCAAGGAGGCATTGCTGTCTATGGCAAACAGCCTCAACTAGGGAAAGGAGATTCTGACTCAAACTGCGATTGAATATTAATTATGCAATCATTGCATATCCCATGGTGATAGTGGGACGAAACTGTATCCGAAGGTTGATATATCATCGCTGTACATGGATGCAATCATCTCCATGGACTCGGTATCGTAATAATTCTGATATGAACCTCGATCGCCTTTGTTTTCGTGGGGAATTGCGGTCACCCTTATTCCTATAGTACTAAGAATGTGAAAAACTGATTCAGAGAACGTTTCAAACTTCCCCATATAATCAACCAACCAGTCTCCATTTAAGTCCCTCAAGAAGTTTACCTGTGACTCCCACTGAACGTGTTTTTTGTTCCGAATGAGGCTGAGGTACTTCTTGAAACAATCACCTTTCTTCATTCCAATGAAATCGCGCAAGTCTTCACGCTTATCCATGTATGAGAACTGTGATATGGCCTTGTCCCATGGATTTCTCAATATAGTGAACTTGTAATAGCTTGAGAATATATCGTTTCCAACTTCTTCTCGAATGTGGGTGGCGAACAAATGCTGTAGCCCCCCTGTTTGATACTTATTGTGATATTTGCCGATAAAACCCATACACAAATCAGAGGTCGTTCTAGGATTTGTCCAAATTAGATTTTCGATACTGGTTCCGCCTGTTTTAGGGATATGAACAAATATGCAGCGGTTAAGATGAGAGATCATTTGCCTGCCAAACAATTAATCTGAATTGTAACATCGTAAGCATTGTTGCAATTCAGCAATTCTAAATTCACAATTTGATACTTCTGAAACCCTTTCACTAAGATAAATCAGCGATTTTGACGATTTGTCTGGTCGCTGAAATGACGCAAAATTGCTCCGAATGGCGATCGCTTTTGTTTTGACTACCTGAGCGATCACTGTTTTTCAAAACTTACCGATTTTCTCGTAACCAGCACTCCAGATTGGCCTCGGCTTCTTGATAAACGAGGGTTTGTTTAAGATCGTCTAACGTAAACATTACCTCAATCTCCATTTACAGCTATGCATCATCCTTGAGCGATGCCTGCAACTGCCGCACTTGTTCAACAGAAAGATTAGTCAAGGTAGCTACTTGCTCGACTGTCATACCAGCATTGAGCAGATTAATAGCCACTTGTCTTACACCCTCTTGCCTGCCCTCTTGCTTAGCTTCCTGATAAACGCGGGTGTGTTTTAGGTCGTCTAACGTAAACATTGCCTCAATCTCCTGTCGACTTAACTGCGGGAACTTGTAGACCAACACCATTTCTATAAATTCTACTACCTCCTCCCTCAAGAGTGCTGTAGGCTTTTGTTCCAACTGTATTGCCAACTGTCGCTCATCTAGGTAAGTAGGTGAAATGGCAAAATAGGAGAAAGCCGTTTTCATAAATTGTCAGACATACCATGATAAAGTTTCCCCTGACCCAGTTGTTAGATGAGCAAGCTTGCTATGAATGGTTATTAAAGATCCTACATCCGCA
>CALRKB020000042.1:0-43710 GCA_943367755.1 Rhizobium sp. Q54
GGGGGCGAATCTCATTGTTACCACAGCAAGGACATGGATGTGAGAAAAAATCCATCACGCAACTGAATTTAGATTGTTGTAACTCCTGATCGCTCTAAATTATATGCAGTAAAGGTTTTTCTGTCCCATGCGGCGGAACCAGTGCCCACCTTGCTCGGCGGTGACAACTTCTTTCTGAATATCCGCTAGGGCGATTTCGCGCACAAGTTCTTGTCGTTGAGTCTCGGCAAGACGCTGGACTTCATAGGTTTTTTGCTGTTCTTCGGCAATCTTGCGATCGGTGAGAGTTTGCATCAACTCTGGTGGTGGTGTGATCAGACCAATCAATGTATCCACTGCTTGCACATCATAGGCGCGGAGGGCTTGCCTTACATGCTCAGCCGCTTCGGCCTGACGTTCGCTGCGGGCAATCAGGAAATCCAGGATGGTGTATTCCTGCGCGGAGTTGCGAAAATAGTTCGCCACAATTGGACGCAATACCTGATCCACGAGATTTTGCATGGAGCCAAGCCGTGAGATGACTTTTGGAGCATCGAGTGCACCAACATGAATGATTTGAAACACTTCCAGTTCAAAACTAAAGCCATCAAATGAGAGCAACTTCAACGCATTCAACTTAGAGTCGTATCCATGTTCGCCACTAAATCGCGAAGTGAAGTTCAAAATAATATTTGTGGTTGGAACTAGTTCCATCTTCATGATTTGGGTATTGAGAGGATGCTTGCCGGGATACAGCGGCTCACCCCAAACTCCTTTATCACCTTTGTTTACGAGATTGCCGTGGGTAAATGACTCACCGCTTATGTCTTCATGCGATTTTCCCACGAAGGAAATCACAACCCCAACATAACCAATGGGAACCTCAGTCATCGGCACCTGGTTCACCTTCACAAACCAGGGATTAAGGTTCCAGGAACCAGATAGCACGACTTGTTCCTGTAGTCCCCTTCTTCCACCGCCATTCATAAATACTTGAGCTTTCTGAAAATTATCATGGTGCGGAATTACCGCACCGGCAATTTCACCTTCTTCAATCGGTAATCCATCTGAGGCAATGACGATACCTACTTTATCTGACTCAACCGTATAAACCTTAGGCTGCAAGGCAGTCATGCCGTTTTTGCCTGCATTAGCTGAAGTAATTACTTCAAACAAATCTGTATTGATACGATAGGTGCCAGCGGTGAGAATGCCTAATTGTCGGCCTTTTTCACCGCCATTAATTAAAAACTTGCGAGCATTTTGAAAGTCGTCAGATTCCACCATCCTACCCAAAATCCTCTCGGATGGGATAGTTTTACCATCACTTGCCACAATCAGGCCGATTTCACCTTGAGGAATTACAACGAGAGGAGCTTTCCGCACGCTGTACTGCCAGGGGAAATAGCCAAAATGCCATCCTGGAGCTAACGTATCGGCTTGCAAACCTGCTTCTCCATTCAGAGCGATCAGTTTACCAGCAGGCAAGCTTTTTCCGGCAAATTTCTTGGTGACTATGCCAACTTCCCGCTCACCAATCACGATTAATCCGGCAATCCAACCAACTTGAGGTAGGATAGTCAAAACAATTATAATTCCGCCTAGAGAATAAACCCATACGGGTAAACCAGATGCATCAGCTTGCATATACTGTACTTCTTGCTGTTGCTGCAACTGTTGCTGCTGTGGTTCTGCTTGAGCATAGCTGCTGGTTGTCAAAACTCCTCCAGTGGCGATCGCCACAGTCAATAATGGAGTAACTAGGGGTTTAGCAAGAGATACATACTTCCCAAAACGCTTGCGAAAGAAACTTGATTGAGTCATTTTTTCTCCTTAAATGGAAAACTAGACAATCTTGATTCGATCCTAAAGCTTTTAGGATCAATATCCCAATTGCCCCAAAGTGCAGTTGCTCTAACAAAGTGCAGATTGGAGGTACACACAAAACATGAATGCGAACTGAGTAAATCCTAACTAAAGCCTGAGATTAAATCAAGTAAAGATTTGCTAAGTAATAAATAAAAGCTTGATGATTCCTGGATACTCTTGCTTTTGGGGCGATTGCAAACTGATAAACTTTTGGCAAACTCTTAGTTTCCGGCGTTTAGAAGTTATTTTTGCGAAAAAATAGTATTAGCTCTAATACTTGCTTAATGCTTGGTTTATGCCTACGTCATGTAAACTAGAGGCGTACACGCGATCGCAGACTTAACATGGCAAAGCCATCACTCAAAGCCTTGCCAACTGGCATTCAGTCAGCCAAGCAAGCTCTTACCAAAGTGGGTTGGACGCAAAAAGACTTATGTGCGTTGGTTGGGTGCAGCCGTCAACCGATTACCAATTTCTTTAAAGGAGAAGCGATCGCCCAAACTATCTTTATGAAAATTTGCGATCGCCTGGGATTAAATTGGCAAGAAATTGCTGATTTTAGTGAGTACTCTGCTGGGACTACTCCCACGCAGCTACTTCCCCAAGCACACGCAACAACTACAGATATAGATAAGCTCGTTCAGGCGATGCGTCGGACGGTGTCCAACAGTATTCAAGAACGGTGTGGCACAATTCGAGTACTTGACATGTCTCACCCCATTGAGGTGAATGACCTGTTTACAAGTGTAAATATCCTAGAGCAAATTACGGGACGCCGACATAAACGCATCGAAGAACTCCTGCAAGAGTGTGACTCTGAGGATTTTGAACGGTTTGGGTTAGGCAAGATCGTCGAAGAACGTATATCAGGACTAGATGCGGTTCAGAAGTACGAGAAGTTGATTATTTTAGGAAAACCTGGCGCGGGTAAAACCACATTTCTGAAATATCTTGCAGTGCAATGCAACAAAGGTGGTTTTGAGCCAGAGCACCTACCGCTCTTTATTACTTTAAAAGACTTCGCTGAAGCAGACGATCGACCCAGCTTACTGGAATACATCAGTCGTAGAGATTTATATCACTCTTTCCCTCCCAAACCAGCGATAATCCCCGAAAATTTGACGACGGATTTCTACAAGATTTTTCAGCATGGCAGAGCATTAGTGCTTCTGGATGGTTTAGATGAAGTGAGATCGGAAGATCGCGATCGCGTAATTCAAGAACTGCGCGATTTTTTTGAGAAATTCCGAAACAATCACTTTGCGATTACCTGTCGGATTGCCGCTTGGGAATATACCTTTGAAAAATTTACGGAAGTAGAAGTTGCGGACTTCGATCGAGATCAGATTGCTGAATTTGCCACCAAATGGTTTAAAGGAAAATCAGTTGGAGTCGAAATTTTTCTTAAATATCTCGATCGCAATCCCCGCATTAAACAGCTTGCTGTCAGCCCTCTCCTGCTTACCCTCTTATGTCTTGCCTTTGAAGAATCAGGGAATTGCCCCAGCCATCGTTCGGAATTATATAAAGAAGGGATTGATGCGTTGTTGAGGAAGTGGGATGCGAAACGTGGCATTCATCGTGATCGGGTATACAAGAAATTATCCCATTATCGGAAGGAGAGTTTACTCTGTTACATCGCATTAATTACATTTAAACAAAAAAATTATTTCTTTAAGCAAGCCCTAGTCGAGCATTACATCACAGACTATATTCGCAACTTACCCAACCCTAGTAACGATCCTGATGAGCTGCAAATTGATAGTGAAGTGATTTTGCAATCATTAGAAGCTCAACATGGACTATTGATCGAACGGGCAAAAGGAATTTATTCATTTTCTCATCTCACTTTTCATGAATACTTTGCCGCCAAAGAAATTGCCTTTAACAGCCCTTCATTAGAATCGGCATTCCAGGAACTTAGACCTCATGTTACCGAGAAACGATGGCGAGAAATTTTTCGGCTGATTACAGAGATGTTGCGGGATGCCTCACTACTTTTGCTTCCAATCCAGCAAAGTATCGATCTACTCATGGCAAATTCAGATAAATTACAGCAATTTCTCGCATATGTGCGCGATCGCGCTGCTGCTTCGGAATTCTCTTGCTTTAAACCTGCGGCAGTGCGAGCATTTTATTTTGATGTTGACTTTGACATCGATCAAAATCGCTCCGTTGCCTTGAGCCTCGATCGGAATGTCAATTTGCTAGTTTGTGCCAGTTTTTTGACCAGGATGTTAGATGGTGTAACTTTAAAAGATGCGATCGCGATCGCGCAAAACTATGACGTAAATACCGCCGAGCCAAGTCTAAAAATTATTGCCGCTGGATCGGCCAATGATGTAATGACGATCGCGATTAAGATTGCCTTGGACTCCAAAAAATTGGACATGAGCGAACGAGAAACGCTCAAATCACTTTTGCATCGGCTTAAAGGGCAAGCAACTAACGAAGAAATCGTCAAACAAGTTGCCAATCAAGCTAGAGAAGTTGCTAAGACTCGTCATCATATTGGTGAGGAATGGTGCTTTAACTCGCAGGAAAAAGAATTGCTGAAACAGTATTATTACGTAACTAAACTCTTAGTAGAATGCTTAAATAGTGATGGTTGTACGATTGCTCCCGAAAAAAGAAAAATCATTGAGGAGACATTGATCTTGCCTCTACCTAAATAATTGCACCAGAAAATTGTCATGCTTCCGAAAACATACTTGCTAAAGCCAGACATTATTGAGGATCTCAGTCAAGATCGCTTTCCAGCAACCATAAGAACTTGGCAGGATAATTCTCTCCAACTTCCCACCACTGGAACTCACTTTGGCTACGTTTACCAAGGACATTCTCTCTTATCTTGTCAAATTGGTGGAGACTCCTATAGGTTGTACCCCGGCATGTATTTTTGTTTGCCTGGAGCGGGCAAAATTGATGGCGAGGATTCATCAGGTATTGTGTTCACTTGCCTCAATTTTAATGGCATGTTTAGCCTTGGGGGACCAATTGAGCCGACGGGTCGGCTGGCTTATATTAACGGCGGCACCAACAGTTTACTCATCCCACCTCTAGTTTTGGGCGATCCTTGCTTAAATGCGATGTATTTCCCAGCGGGTATCAACCAAACATTACATACCCACCCTAGTTTTCGCCTTGGCATTGTGGTGGCAGGTAGTGGCAGTTTTGAAACTCCTGAGACAGAAATCTGTGTAGAAGCAGGTACTATCTTCATAATTCCAGCAGACTGTTTGCATAAGTTTCGGACAGGGGAAAGTCTACTGACAGTAGTGGTAATGCATCCCGACAGTGACACAGGGTTTACTCATCAAAATAATCCCATGCTAAATCGCACAATGGTCGAAGGGGTGAGTGCGGCTAATTTGCCGCAAATTCAAACTAAATTCATAAATTAGGCATCATATGAGTAACATCCAAAGTATGAACGAAGGAAGAGTTGCTCTTGTTACTGGTTCGACCTCCGGTATCGGAATGGCAATTGCAAAACAGCTTTCCGAAGACGGCTTTACCATCGCTTTTCATTCCAAATCTTCATTGGATGTTGGCCAGACATTGGCACGGAATCATCCCGGTTCTTCTTATACCCAGGCTGATTTAGCCGACCAAAAGCAAGTTTGTTATCTGATAGCCGAAGTTATATCGCAGCATAGTCGCCTGGACGTTTTGGTGAATAATGCCGGTATTAATGCCGTTATTCCACATAACTCCCTTAAGGAAGCCTCAGCAGAAATTTGGCGAGACATTTATGAGGTCAACGTCATTGCCCCATGGACGCTCATTGCAGAGGCGGAAAGTGTGCTACGCGAGTCATCTAATAGCAATCGCCCCAGTTGTGTTTTGAATATCACTTCCCATGCGGGCATTCGTCCCAAAGGAGCCTCAATTCCATATGCGGCTAGCAAGGCAGCTTTGAACCATATGACAAGGCTCTTAGCAGTGAGTCTTGCTCCACAGATTCGTGTAAATGCGATCGCTCCAGGATTGGTCGATACGCCGATGACGGAAAATTGGATAGAAGCACAAAAACTTTGGCAAGAGCGATCGCCGATGGGGAGAGGAGCACAACCAGAGGAGATCGCACAATTGGCTTCTATGCTTGTGTCGAGCACCTATCTTACTGGCGAGATCGTAATTTCTGATGGTGGGTTGAATCTCACTTGATGGTCTAGATCGGCCAAAATATCTATTTCATCCGATCGCTACTTTTACGCGATCTACTATCCTGCCAAGCGCTACCAATTCCTTGGAGAATGCCACGCCCAATCAGACCGATACCCTTCCCCACCACATTTGTGAGCACGTAGACAATACCGGTACCGATAAATGCTACTGTCGATCGCAGGCGCGGCGCGATCGCATCTTGCAACTCTAATGCCAATGTCACAGCAAGCTGAATACCTCCCAGTTGGACTAGCTCATGGCTGCGTGGTGCATAGATTTCCTGTTTTTTGATGCCGGGACTGGAAAGTACAAACAGATCGAAGCGGCTTTCAAAGATGGCTTGCGGGGCTTGAAAATACTTTTTGAGGCGATACTTCCACGATAAGTTATTGCGAAACCGTTCGATTTCTCGGGTAGCAATTAAGTGGTAGTCAAAAAATTTTTGCTTCACTTCTTCAGTGTTGGCGAAGTGATTGAGCAGAGGTTGGATCGCAGCATTGGCAAGAGCGATCAGGAGATTATCCAACAAATTCTCCGCCCTCGATCTTGCTTCTAAGGTATCTGCGGCATAGGTAGCATTATCAATTACCAAGTCGGTTTGAAATAATAGAGAGGAGATTAACTCACTAACCTGAGGAATCTCATTTAGAATCTCTGTTTGCACAATTTCCGCATCACCAAGCAAAACATCGACTACTGGTAAACGGCTGTCTCCATCAACCTTGACACTGTAGTACTTGCCAAAAAAACCGATCGTGGCAGATTGCCACAAGTCCCGCAAGACTTTCCCTTGCTGTTCCGGTAGTTGCTGCGGTTGCACTTGGGAAAGACGCAACTCCACCAATATGTCTTCCAAGTGGCGGAGAATCGTTAACAATAACTCTCGTTTCCTCTCCTCCTTAAGAATATCAATTTCTAATGGGACATTAGTTAAGTTATACAAGCCAGACTGCAATTTTGCTGCCGTTAGATCGAATATTTCTGCTTGCAAAAATCTAGCTCTCACAAGTTGCTGTTCATTTACAGGAGATTGTCCAGCAGATTGTTCAGGAGACTGCCTAGATTCTGCTTGAGAGTAGCTTAGATCGGAGTATACTTGACGGGGCATACTGCTTTTAGTTTGTGGTTTTGGCCTGACTGGAAAAATATGGGTAACCAGCCAGCGACTCATCAAAAGTTCCCTTTGACGGCCCTCTAAAACCATACGCTCGATCGCATGCCATATTGACTCGGATGAGGCGGAATCGGCTAGATAGACTTGCACACCATTTAACGCCCGATCGATCCTGCTTAACCCTGATATGCGTAGATTTCTGCGCATTACTCCCGCAGCACTAACTACTTCATCTTGTGATGCCGAAGAGCTTGCAGATGGGGTGTGATCGAGCCAACCAATATTATCTAATCGATCTAGTTTATCAAAATACTTCCCTCCACTAGCACAGGTGCGAATCGCACTTACTAATTCATCCGTGGATTTCCCCTTCAGACAATAGCCATCTACGCCAACGCGCAACGCCGCCGTCACAATTGTGGATGGCTGTGGCGATGTCAACAACAGGATTGAGAGCTTGGGATATTGCGATTTGATTAATTTGCAAAGTGTTAGACCAGACATATCATCCGATCCGGCTACATCTATACCACCATGCAAACCTAAATCTAAGATTGCTAAATCGATTTGAGAATCATCCTGAGCAGATTGCTTTGCCAACATCGCTAGAGCTTCAGTACCTGTCGCGGCTTCAGCGATCGCCTCTAGATCGCTAAATTGTTGCAGCCAAGCACGCAGGCCCATGCGAAACACGGGATCGCTGTCAATTAGCAGCAGCTTAAACGGTGTACTCATAAGTCTTCTCTAGTTCTAAACTCTAGCAAAGCACCTGCCCAGCAATAACTAGGTATCCTTTAACGTTTCAGTTGGTGTACGTGGAAAGGTGAATCGCAATAGCGGTGGTGCGAGAAATGTAGTTAGAATTACCATCATGATAATAGCGGCATTCAGCGCATCGGAGATGATTCCACTAGCTGAACCAACTCCAGCAAATACTAACCCAACTTCGCCCCGCGGGATCATGCCCACACCGATCGCCAGGCGATTGATTTGGGGTTGACCGAATACCGCCAAACCAGTTACCACTTTACCGGCGATCGCCACCGTAATCAGAAAGATGGCAATAATCAAACCCTCGCGATTAGCTGGCACAGAAGGATTGAGTACGCCGAAGTCAGTTCTAGCTCCCACAGTCACAAAAAAGATCGGCACGACAAGATCGGCAACTGGCTTGACTAATTCTTCTAAAGCCTCACGCTCATCAGTTTCATCCAGCAATAGCCCTGCTGCGAATGCCCCCAAGATTGCCTCTAAATGAATTGCCGCACCAATATAAGCCAAGATCAGCACAAAAATAATAGCGGGAATTACTAAAGCACCACGGGTTTTTAGCCTGCCGGAAATTGCAATAAATGCAGCATTGACAAACTTACCAAGCAGCAGAGTGCCCACAATAAATACAATTGAGCTAACAATCAGATACACAACATTGCCGACATCTACCCGTCCAGTTTTCGCCAGACTCGCAACTACGGCCAGAATCACAATCCCAATGATGTCGTCCACGATCGCCGCACCCAGAATAATCTGTCCTTCTTTGGAAGTCAGTTGCCCTAACTCAGACAGCACCTTAGACGTAATGCCAATACTAGTAGCGGTTAAGGCAGCTCCAGCAAAAATTGCCGGTATGGCAGGAACACCAAATATAATCATTGCTCCTGCCGTGCCAGCCACAAACGGCACTGTCACCCCTACTACTGCCACTACAATCGCCTGAATACCAACCTTCATTAATTCATTCAGGTTTGATTCCAGGCCAATTTCAAACAGCAGAATAATCACACCTAGCTCTGACAGGACAGAGATTACCTCACTAGTAGCCTTAAAAGTGGGTTCTACAGCTTCTGGGCGCAGGCCATCAGTAGATTGAAGGATCTGCATAATGAGCGAACTAGCGCCTTCTATTCCCGTGCCAGGAAATATCAACAGGTGTAGGGCAGAAACACCTACCAGTACGCCACCGACGAGTTCGCCCAATACTGGCGGAAAGCCCAGACGATTAGATAGCTCGCCACCAAGTTTGCTAGCAAAGTAGACGACAACTAAACTCAGCATTACCCCTGCCAGTACCAATGAGCTATCGGCTTCACCGACCTTTTTCTCTATAGCTGCCAACAATAGGGGGGTGCCTTGCGCAAAGAGACTATTTACAGCGCCCCAACTAGTTAGAGCCTCCGTTAGTCCTGAATAAACCATTATTTGTGCCTCAAGTCGATAAAACCAACTAAAACTATTTTGTACCCTGTCTATTTTGCCATTATCGAGACTTTTAGCTTTTATCCGCGATCGCCTCCTAATCCCAATTCCGCTAAAATGATTAAAGTCTACAAAACTTAGTTTGTATTCTGCGAGAAAGTATTTAATGATACAAACCCCTGCAAAATCACTAACCTTAGAGGAGTTTCTGAATCTACCCGAAACAGAACCCGCTAGTGAGTATATTAATGGACAAATCATTCAGAAACCGATGCCACAGGGAAAGCATAGTTCGATTCAGACTGAGATGGCTACAACTGTTAACGCTAAGTTGAAATCTCAACAAATTGCACGAGCATTTTCAGAACTACGCTGCACATTTGGAGAGCGGTCAACGATTCCAGATGTTTCAGTCTTCACTTGGGCAAGGATTTCACGCGATCGCAATGGGGAAATTGCTAATATTTTCCAGGTTGCACCTGATTGGACGATTGAGATATTATCACCCGATCAAAGTCAAACTAAAGTTACCAAAAATATTTTGCACTGCCTCAATCATGGTACTGAGATGGGTTGGTTAATCGATCCTGATGAGAGAACTGTGTTTGTCTATCAGTCAAATCAACAGACATTGGTATTTGACTTGCCAGATCAACTACTTCCGACACCATCATTTGCACATGGGATCGAGTTAACGGTGGCAGAAGTTTTTCATTGGTTACTAGATTAGTTTTAGCCAGGTGCATCTCAGTATTGCTCATATCTGTTTTGCTACCACCAAAACTTTTAATTTTATTCGCGATCGCTTTGTAATCTCATATCCCCTAAATTAAACGATCTGTATGCCGACTTCAGTACAAACCACATTGAGGGGTACATCCCAAGTTTCAGACGGTAGCTGCTCCAAGTGGTAATCGGCAAATGTAATGCCGACGGTGTAGAGCGATCGCTTAGATAGAAAGCGATCGTAAAAACCACCACCATAACCAAGTCGATATCCTTGGCGATCGCATGCTACAGATGGCACCAAAACTACATCTACCTCGCTCATATCTATTTTAGGTAGGCTGGTCAGGGGCTCGACAATGCCATATTTTCCCACTTCAGTTTCCTGCGATAGAGATATGGGATTCACCTGGTGCCAATCCAGCTCTTTGCCAGCACAGCGCGGAAATCCCCAAACTTTATGGGGAAATTTTTGACAAAGGTAACTCAGATCGGGTTCCTGGCGAAAGCTAATATAGGCCAAAATTATGTGCGCTGTTAAGATCGGTTCCCACTCCGCCAATCGATGGCATATTGACCGACTGTGACCCTGCCAAACGTGAGTGGGTAAATTTTGTCTGGTGGCGATCGCTTGTTGCCGCAGTTGTTGCTTGTGTTGTGCTAGATCCAAGACACCTTTACACATACTGAACAATTCAATCCTAACCTTTTAGTTTGGTCGCTAAAATGGGCAATATTGAAATTGGGGAACAGTTGATGGTGTAGGAGTAAGTTTAACGGTTGTATTTGCCGATCTCAAAATGCTCGTACAAAACTTGCCCCTACTAAATAGGGATTTAAAGCGATTACATGCTGGATACAAACCAAATCTTACAGAGCCGCTACCAACTGCAAAAACAACTTGGACGTAATGCTGGGCGGCAAACCTGGCTAGCCATAGATCTGAAAAACCAAGAGACAGTGGTGCTAAAGCTATTGGCATTTGGTGAGGAGGTGCAGTGGGAAGACCTGAAACTATTCGAGCGCGAGGCAAAGGTTTTACAGCAACTCAACCATCCTTGCATTCCCAAGTATCTCGATTATTTCTCCATAGACGATCGCCACCTTTGGTTCGGTCTAGTCCAGGAATATATTCCGGGTGAATCGTTAAAGGAATTACTCGATCGCGGCAAAAAATTTACGCCTGCTGAAATCGTAGCGATCGCCGAGCAGATCTTACAAATTTTGATCTATCTGCACGAACTCAGCCCACCAGTATTACATCGGGATATCAAGCCTAGCAACTTAATTTTGGGTAGTGATGGGCAAGTCTATCTGGTGGATTTTGGAGCTGTACAGGACAAAGCCTCATCCGAGGGGAAAACTTTTACGGTAGTTGGAACCTATGGGTATGCGCCGATGGAGCAGTTTGGTGGGCGGGCAGTAGCTGCATCGGATCTTTATGGCTTGGGTGCTACTCTTATTCACCTATTGGTGGGAATTTCTCCCGCAGAATTACCTCAGGATGATATTCGCATTGAGTTTAAGCATCTTACCAGTGCTCCAGAGCGGCTAGTGCGATGGGTAGAAAAGATGACCGAGCCATCTGCGAAACAAAGGTTTAGTTCAGCCAGGGAGGCGATCGCCGCCTTTGAATCACGTGGTATCCTACAACCCAAAACAACTCCGCCCAAGGCAAAGGCAATGACCCATAATCCAGCTCGTGTGCCAGTGATTCTAGCTGCCGCACCGCCGAATACTCGCATAAAGATCGAGAAATCGTCAGAAAATCTCAAAATAACTATACCCGGTCGTAGAGTCAGCATCGAACCTGGTAAATGGAGACAATTATCGATGAAGGAATTAGTAGTTATAAGTATGTTCATCTTTTGTGGGATTGTCTTTCTGCCACGAGTATTTGGTTTTTTTCTCTTACCATTTTTGCCAATACTGACAATGATTTTTTTCCTGATCTTGAGCTATATATTTGATTTCTATGGATGTACGTATATTGAATTTGATCGACGAAATTTTGAGATTAAAAATATGCTATTTAACTTCGTATTTAATCAATCTCAAGGTAAAATTTTAGACATCCAGTATGTTTTATGTTATGCCGGCATAAATACTAAAAATGGTGACCCT
The DNA here is from genome assembly GCA_943367755.1 of Rhizobium sp. Q54. Taxonomy (GTDB): domain Bacteria; phylum Cyanobacteriota; class Cyanobacteriia; order Pseudanabaenales; family Pseudanabaenaceae; genus PCC-6802. Next base: position 12,179 of record CALRKB020000042.1, read on the forward strand.
TCGGGTATGAGGATCGCCATTCAGACTAACCAAAAAAAGCACAGGATTGGCAACTACTCTTTCACCAATGGTCAAATGAATGAGAGAGAAGCAGCATGGCTAACCCAGGAGATTCAAGACTGGTTAAGAATGGAATAGGTTTGGTTGTCGCAGGGGAAAATTTGAAAGTTAGAACTGTACGAAAATGGTTGCTGATTGGCATGGGAGAGATGATTCTGTGCCTGATTTTATTGGCGATCGCCCCTATATTCCTCAACTCCAATCTACCTATCTTTGGCTTTCTGATCTGGCTGTCAATTCCACTGATGCTAGGCGGATCGCTGATATATGCATTGCGGAAAGTAATCGATGCCCAAAAGTCGAGAAACATGTTTGCGCGAGAATTTCCTGAATATGCTTACCTTAAATTTACGGATTTCCTGGAAATCCCATCCCGCGAGATGAAGCGCAGACTGGAAATATTTGCAGCCATCCAAGACGAAAGCGATCGCGACATTTTAAATATTTCACCGCTCGATTTGCTACACAGGTGGCGATAATGGAAGTAAATACTCGTAATCCTGTTAGATTACTGGCATAAAGCTAAAAGACAATGAAACCAAGATATTTAGTATTCGTTCTACTGGCTGCGATGATAGGCACTAGCGGCTGTGGCGTAGTGCCTGGTACTAGCGTCAAAACCGTTGAACCCGGTTATGCGGGTTTAAAGATTCAGTTATACGGCGGTGAAAAGGGAATTGAGAACGCTCAACTTGTGTCGGGTAGGGTTTGGTACAATGGCTATACCGAGGAAGTAGTTGTGTTTCCCACATTCATTAATACCTACCAATTTACTAAAGACTCTACCGAGGGTTCACCAAATGACGAAGCCGTAGTCTTTTCCGTAGGAGGTAGTCCAGTTTCTGCCGATGTTGGTATTTCGTTTGGGTTCACTAGCGAACAATTGCCTGGAACTACTAAAACCAAACTGCATCAGTTCTACGAGACCTACCGCAAAACTCCCGATCAGTTCCGTGCCAATGAGTTGCGGAATGGATTGCGCAAGTGTTTTGGTGAGGTTGCCGAAAACTTGAAGCTGACGCCAGCGATGCTGCCAACCAGTCAGCAAAAGTTAGTGACAGATGTGGCTGACTGTACTCAAAAACGCTTCCCGATCATCGTAGTTCAAGACATCTCTTTACTTGCGCCGCTGCGCTTGCCACCCGATATTCAAAAAAGTATTAACGAACAATTTGCCGCCCAACAGGCTGCCCAAACTGCGGAGTCAAATCGCCGTAAAGTCGAAGCAGAAGCAGCAGCTAATGTAGCCCAGGCCAAGGGTGAGGCCCAGGTGACAATTGAGCAAGCTAAAGCCGAAGCAGAATCTAACCGCCTGCGGGCTGTTTCGATTACGCCGCAACTCTTAGAACTAGAACGCCTACGGGTAGAACGCTCAAGGGTGGAAAAGTGGAATGGCCAGCAAGCCCCAACCATTCAAGCCCCGAATGTGCAGATTAGCGGTAGTAGTGTCAAAACACCAGGGCCTTAGTGAGATTGACCTATCTTTGAATTGATGAGATTAAATTAATGTCCTGGCAGACTTTTCGTGCTGCACTTGTGTTTTATACCTGTTTGCCATTATTCCCTAGGGGCGATCGCGGCAATGGGAAGGCTTTGGACTTTCGCGGCATTGCTGTCTATGCCCCTCTTGTCGGTGTGGTAATTGGTATAATTCTGGGCATGTGTGACTGGGGATTGGCTTGGCTATGGCGCGATCGCTCTCCGTCCATATCACCCCTCATGCCATTGTTACAGTCAGGTTTAGTCATTCTATTGGGATTGGTGCTCACTGGTGGACTACATCTCGATGGAGCAATGGATACCGCTGATGGTTTGGCTGTCACCGATCCTGACCGTCGCCTAGAAGTCATGACAGATAGTACGACGGGAGCCTATGGTGTGATGGCCGCGATCGCTATCCTATTTCTCAAGATTGCTGCGCTAGCCACGATTAGCGATCGCCGCTTCTGGATCTTAATTGCTGCCTCTGCCTGGGGGCGTTGGGGTCAGTTACGGGCGATCGCGGCATATCCATACCTCAAACCTGCTGGCAAAGGCAAATTCCATCGCGATCATGTGAGGTCGTGGCAAGTTTGGCTGATATTCTTGCTCATGCTGGCTGTTAGTTGTGCAATTGGCCTAGCTAGCGGACAAATTGCCCTAGCAGCAAAAGTCTCAGGAATTGGTGCGATCGCATCCTGGAGTGTAGGAGCTTGGCTAAATCATAAATTGGGAGGTCACACAGGTGACACCTATGGCGCGATCGTTGAATGGTCAGAAGCTTTATTTTTCTTAATATTTGCCGCGATCGGATCGCCAACTTAAGAGAAGCTAAAGAGAGGCAAAGATCCCGAGTTCTTTACTTTTCAGTTGTAGACTAATATCACCCAAGGTTTGATTTAACCAACTAAAAGGCAAAATCAAGGGAATCTGAGATAAGTGCGGGGGCATTTATTTTCGGTAGGTGCTTGGGGGTATCTACCTTCAGAAACCCGAGCAAGTGGGACTGTGAGGGAGATTGTGGTATCTAGCAGCTGCAATCTTTGAGAGCGTGTTCCACAGTCGTTTCAGGATAAGATGATCTTTAGTCTGACTAAATCAAACCTTTTTTGTATTTATTTTGGGTATAAAAACCACTACTGGAAGTGACCCAATTGACAAATTAATGTTCCTGACTCAGCATCTAGTTTTGCTGAGACTCCTGTAGGTAAGGGCGCGTTAGCGCCATCATGCCCAAATGGCAAATCGGTGACGATCGTAATGCCTAGATCGGCAAGGCGATCGCGCCATACTTCTGCCATGGAAAAACTGGGATAATCAGCTGGTGCACTTGACTTGCTAAAGCGACCTAAAGCAATACCCTTTACCTTTTTAAAATTACCCGACCAGCGCCAGTGGGTAAGCATGCGGTCTACCTTATAGGGGGGTTCGGCTACATCCTCAAATGCCAAGATGACATTATTGAGATCGGGGCATAGGGGCGTACCGATCAGGTGTGTGGCAATATTCAAATTCCCTGGCAGTAAAATCCCTTCTGCGATCCCCTTACCCCAGCCATTACCAGCCAAGGTCATGGTTTGCACCTTTCCCTCTAACAGATCGAATAACTGTTGGATAGACCAATCTGGTTCTGTTGCCAAGGTTGTCAATACGGGGCCATGCAATCCCGAGATTTTTTTGTGCACAGCCATACCCCAAAGCAAGGCCGTAATATCAGAAAACCCAATTAACCATTTCGGTTGCGAATTTAGCACCTGCCAGTCGAAATCTTCGAGTAACCGGGTCGCACCATATCCACCCCGCGCACAGAGAATCGCACCGCAATCTGGATCGTTCCAGGCCTCGATCAATTGTTGGCGGCGCTGTCGATCTTGGCCAGCGAGGTATCCCCAAGATTTGCTCAGATCTTCGGGAACGTAAACTTTATAACCGCGATCGCGCCAAATCTGAATCCCCTGTTCCAGGCGCTCCCATTCCCGCACCGCACCACTGGTAGCAACTACCCGCACCTTTTGCCCTGGGGCTAAGTAGGGCGGAATGACTAGATTTTGCATATTGGCATTTTAGATCTCACCACATTTACCATATTTATTTGATATACCGTAGTTTCCATCCATGATTTTTCTCTTAAGATGAGAGGAAAACTAAGAAACTTATGATTTCAGCAGTAGAGAAAAAGCAAGAAAGTTCTCTGACATTTTCCGCAATTTTATACTGGGAAGAGGATGTTTATGTAGCTGAATGCCCAGAAGTTGGTACTGCCAGTCAAGGAGAAACTATTGAGGAGGCGATCGCTAATCTCAGAGAAGCTACAGAGCTATATTTAGAGGAATTTCCTCTTGTCAAAAGAACTCCGCGTTTTTTGACTACCTTCGAGGTAACTAGTGGCTAAACTACCAAGAGTCAAAGCGGTAGAGGTAATAGCTGCTTTAAAGCGACTAGGTCTTGCGCAAATAAGGCAAAAAGGTAGTCATGTGATCTTAAAAAAGCAAATAGTTATCAAAGAAGGAAGTAAAGATAAATACATTGAGGTTGGTTGTGTAGTGCCAATGCATCGTAAAGATATCGCGGTTGGAACCCTGAAAAGTATTCTAGATCAAGCCAGAGTAACAGTTGAAGAGTTTTTAGAAAATCTTTGAAAGGTGTACAAATCTCATACGCGATCGCTCTAATAAATTCGCGATTACTACTACAGCCACTAAAACTTGTGGGTGGTGCGATCGCTAACTCCTAGTATCAAATCATGGGTAAGACAGAGTAAAATCAAAGGCTCTGGGGCTCTTTATATTTAGCTACAGTTTTAAATAAAATTTTACATAGAGATTCGGATAAGTAAGTTCTGTGCAACAAGATTTCAGGCTAATTGTCGATTTAGTGACAGTATTGGCAGCCGCCTCAGTCGGCGGTCTGTTGGCTGCTGGGTTGCGCCTGCCTGTCATCCTGGGGTATTTGCTTGGTGGTATTGTGGTCGGGCCATCTGGTTTGGGTTTAATCAAGGAGTTGATCCAGGTAGAAACCCTAGCGCAGTTTGGCGTAGCCTTTCTACTGTTTGCCTTGGGTGTGGAGTTTTCCCTCGCACAGCTTAAAAAAGTCCAGGCAATTAGTTTAGGTGGGGGCGGCTTGCAAATCCTATTGACGATCGCTCTGACTGCTACCCTCTCATTTAGTGTGGGCTGGGTCACCACACCGATCCAAGGGGTATTTTTAGGTGCGATCCTATCCCTGTCATCTACAGCTGTGGTTTTGCGCAGCCTGATCGAAGGCAATGAACTCGAATCGATCCACGGTCAGGTAACGCTAGGGATTTTGATCGTTCAGGATTTGGCCTTGGGCTTAATGCTGGCAGTATTACCAGCGCTGGATAGTCCGGCGGAGGTGGTGGGGCTAGCGGTAATTAAGGCTTTGCTAGTCACTGCTTTGTTTGCAGGTGGGGCGATCGTGGCTGGGATCTGGCTGATTCCGCCATTGCTGCGAGCAGTAGCCAGCACTGAAAGTCGCGAACTATTCGTGTTGAGTGTGATTGTGCTGTGTCTGGGCATCGCACTACTGACAGAACATCTGGGGCTATCAATCGAGATGGGGGCATTTGTGGCAGGTCTGATGATCTCAGAAGTTGAGTATGCCGATCAAACTCTTTCCTATGTCGAACCATTACGAGATGTATTTGCCACGCTGTTTTTTGCCGCGATCGGTATGTTGATCGATCCCGTGTTTCTCTGGCAGCACCTGGAACTGATCTTGGGGCTGGTGGCGTTGGTCATGATCGGTAAATTTTTAATTGTGGTGCCACTTGTACAGATGTTTCGTTACCCACTCAGGGTTGCAGTTATTGCAGGCTTGGGCCTAGCTCAAATCGGAGAATTTTCGTTCGTACTGGCTAGCGAGGGACAGAAACTCGGTTTAGTATCGCGTCAGGTGTACCTGCTGATTTTGGGCACAACAGCGGTGACCTTGATGATCACGCCATTTTTACTCAAAGCAACCCCATTGGTATTCAAACTAATGGAAGCTGTGCCAATTCTGAAAACCTGGTTAAATCAGACAGATATTCCCCAGGAAATTTCCGACTCAGCGGTACTCTGCAATCACGTAATTGTTTGTGGGTTTGGGCGTGTAGGGCAAAATATTGTCAATCTGCTGCAAGCTAAAGGTTATAAGATGTTGGTAATTGAGCAGTCTGAAGCAAAGTTGCAGATTCTGCGCGATCGCGGTATTCCTTACCTCTATGGTAACTGCGCCAGCCCATTCGTACTGGAAAAAGCCGAGGTCGAAAAAGCGCGATCGATGGCAATCGTGACGGGGGATGCGATGAGTACAAGACTATGTTTGCAAAGGGCGATTGACCTGGCACCAGAGCTGGATATCGTGGCACGCGCCTCTAAAGATGCGGATATTGACTCGCTTTATCAGTTGGGAGCTAAAGAAGTCGTACATCCAGAATTTGAGGCTAGCCTAGAACTATCTACCCACCTTCTGCTTGCCCTAGGTGAACCCCTCCAAGCTGTGCAGGCAGAAGTGGGGGAGGTGCGCCGTAGCCGCTATGCCGATCTGCGGCCTGACATTGCCTGTAACCTACCACAAATTAGCCCAACTCAAAATCAGCCGGCGATCGCGCTTGTGGAACTAGAACACGATAAAGCATCATGAATAATGTTGCCGCTCCCAAGTGGCTAATACCGCCTGAAGTTCTTAGCCTCAGTGAAAGCGAGGTGCATATTTGGCTTGTGGATCTTGATGCCGCAATCACTGATTTACCTGAATTACAGACTATGCTGGCCGCAGACGAAATTGCCCGTGCCCAGCGCTTTCATTTCCCCGAGCACAAACACCGCTTCATCTGTGGACGAGGGATGTTGAGGATAATTTTGGCAAAATATCTAAATCTAGAACCGTCTGCGATCGCATTTAGCTATGGTAGCCACGGCAAACCCCTTCTACAGGAGCCATTCAACCATTTAAGCTTTAACCTGAGCCACTCTGAGGGATTAGCACTTTACATAGTTGCACTGAAGCGAGATGTGGGCATAGATGTGGAGCGTGTGGCCTGCGATCGCGAGATCGACAGCATCATTAGCAGATTTTTTACGCGATCGGAGCAGACTTACCTGCTGAAATTGTCACCAGCAGAAAGACAAACCGCCTTTTTTCGTTGCTGGACATGTAAAGAAGCCCAAGCAAAAGCTAGCGGCGTAGGCATATCCCAAGGTTTAGATCGGATCGATCTAGCGTCAATGCTAGAAAAAAGACAAAACTATACGTACAGCGATCCCTGGACAGTAATGCCACTCCAGCTCGATCGAGCTTGGTGCGATCTCTATACAGCCGCGATCGCGATTGCTGGCCAAGACTGGCAGATCAAATATTGGAAATTCCCAGCATTACCGCATAGGATAAACGCACCGTAGGGACTGACACACAGGTCAGCCCTCCTCGGACAAATTTGCCTAAATTGGGGTGATTAGCGCATTATAGAGAATAGTCGAGTTAGTAAAAATTATGAATGGCTTAGACGATATTGAAGAAAAATTTCGCCGCCTAGAGCGCGAAGTCAACGGAGTCAAAGAAGAAATCAGCTCCGAGCATCCAAGTCAACAATCGCCCCAAACTTCCGCATCAGGTATTTTAGGGGCCTTTAAAACTTCACTGGCCGACCTAGTGCGTTGGATTAACGGTATGACTGGGGCTAGTAAAGTTGTAGCCGTTGTTGTCTTAGGGTTGCTTGTCTTCACAGTGATTGGATTTGTGCTCAAACTGGTAACAGCCGCGATATCGCTGGCAGTTTTAGCAGCAGTGGTCTGGATACTTTACAAATTCTTCTTTGAAGCAACCCCACCTAATTCTAATTGAATATTATTGCGATCGCGCTCAAGAAAAGCAGTCAGTGAAGGGCGATCGCGTTTTATACAAAATGACGGAGGGTCATGCGATCGGGTGATTTGTACCCACAAACTGACAAAATCCGTAATAATTGAAAAAGTAGTTACTACTTTAGTCGCAAATGCACAACGTTATTTGCAAGTCTAAAGCTAGGAACAAAATAATGGGTTGTCAGTTCAAGGTGCTGACAGCTTTGTACGAGGAGTGACAAACTGTAGATTATGCGAATTTCTCCCTGTTGGATGACATTGGGTGCCAGCTTGGCCGTTCTGACGCCGGCATTTACGGTGAATGCTCAGAATGCCAATCCCAATCCCACAACATACATTCCCGCCTCTAGAATCTCGCAGCAGCAGCCAAAATCTAATGCTGGCCTGGACGGGGATTTTTATGCGCCAAAACAGCCTGCGATCGCAACTTTGAATGCTGTAAATGCCGCAATACCCCTCAAGGAAATATACCCAAAGGCGGCACGCCCTGCATCCGTTCCCCCTCGCCCAGCCAAAAAATTAATTGCCCAAACACAGCGCATTAGCTCTCTAGAACCAGCGACTGAGCAATCTGCCCCACAAATCCCAGCACCTGTGCCTGCTGTTAAATTATCTAACAAAATTTCTCCGAAAGTTCCCGCTAAGGCACATAAATTAGGCAATCTTGCGGAAATTCCACCCAAATTAAGTCAGCCTGCTAACTTAATTGCCAGTCCAGATCCTACGTTGCCTCAATCGGTTGTTAATGCGCCCCAGTCTCCACACCAATCCCCCCAACCTATTGCCAATCCTTCTAACCCAACCACAACTGGAGCAAATTTACTTGGGAAAAAGTCGGCTTTATTAACAGTGACTCCAGCTCACAAACCTAATGCAATCCCTAGCGTAAAGATTGCGCCGGACTCAACGCAGACAAATTTACCCAGCAAAAAGCCTGCTTTATTAACAGCAACTCCAGCTCACAAACCTGAGGCAAGCCCCAGCGTAAAGACTGCATTGGAATCAGCTAGGGCAAAGTTATCTGGTAAAGATTCCGCTTTAGTCACAGCGACTCCAATTGCAACCAAGCCCGATGCGAATCCTGGTGTAAAGATAGAGCCGGATTCAAATCAGGCGGCAAAATCACCTGGTGAAGATCCCACTTTAGTTACAGCAGCTCCAGCTACTAAACCTGAGGCAAGCAGCGTAAATAGCTTAAATAGTGTAATTATTGAACCGGATTCAAGTAAACAAACGTTAGATGAATCCCAAAAAACTACCAATTCGCCTGTCGATCCCAAAACAAGTAAGGTTGCGATCGGGCTAGATCCTCGTCAGCCTTTAGTTGTGCCTACAACTCCCAGCCAGGTTAAGATTGAGCGCGTCCAACCCATTACGCTCAAAGAGGCACTTGAGCTTTCCGATCGCAACAGTCCAACCATTGCTGAAGCCAGAATTGCTGTGGAGCGTACAAAAGCTCAGTTAGATCAAGCAATAGCAGCGCGTAATCCTACGGTTAATGCTCAAGTTAATTATGATTACAGCAACTCAGCCCAGGTGACCGCAGGTAACATTGCAAGACAACCCCAATTTGATATTTTATTAGGATTGGTATTACCTCGAGCATCGTCGTCGATCGGACACACTGCAAATAGTACCGTAGGTATTAATTACAATATCTATACTTCTGGGCAAGTAGATGCAAATATCAGGGCAGCAGAAAATACCTTGCGTGCGGCTGAGGCAGATTTTAATCGCATTGCTCAAACTACGCGCTTAAGTGTTGCCACCGCCTACTACAATGCCCAGAATGCTGACGGACAAGTACGTATCCGCGATCAACAAGTGAAGAACGCCGAACGTAGCTTACAGGATACCGAAGCCCTAGAGCGAGCTGGGGTAGGGACGAAATATGACGTGTTACAGTCTCAGGTACAGTTAGCCAATGCTAGGCAGAGTTTGAGTAGTGCATTAGGTAGCCAAGCTACGACTCGGCGCGAACTGGCACGTCAATTGTCATATCCTCCTAATCTCGATCTATTGCCCGCCGATGAAATTAAGCCCGCCGATGACTGGAAACCAAGTCTCGAAGAAACTATCCTCCTGGCACTAAAAAATCGCTCCGAGTTAGACGTACAGAGGTTGCAAAGAGAAGTTGCCCGCGATAACGCAAAGTCTGCTCTTGCTGCCCTCGGCCCACAGGTTGGCTTATTTGCTAATTTCGATCAATATAAGAACTTAAACCAAGTCGGAGGCGTTGCATTAGGCTATAGCGCAGGCTTTAGAATTAACTGGACCTTATTTGATGGAGGTGTTGCCAATGCGCGCGCCAATCAAGCAGAAGCCGATCGGGCTTTATCCGAAGTTCGATTTACAGCAGCTGGAGATCAAGCCCGCTTTGATGTAGAGAGTGCTTATAATAGTCTGAAGGCAAACCGCGAACAGATAGATTCGGCAACGCTCTCTGTTAAACAAGCAACCGAGGCTCTCCGCCTATCAAGGTTGCGCCTTAGTGCAGGGGTAGGTACTCAGCTAGAAGTGCTGCAATCGCAGGATGCTCTCACCCAAGCCGATGTCAATCGTCTGAATGCGATTGTCGGTTTTAACCTGGCGCTAGTCCAACTACAAAGAGCAATTAACGGTTTGTAGGATTGCTATCCTAGCTCTATTCCCTTATTCCCTAAATCGCTATGCGTCATTTGTTTCCCGCACTAGCGGCGATCGCGCTTTTATCCTGCTCTTCGGCTAGCAGTGAATCCCCCACACAGCTAAGCCAGAGCGGTAAACCCAACTCAAGGAGTACCGATCTTAAATTCGATTTGCCCATCAAGTGCAACCTCGGTCAAGACTGTTTCGTCCTGAATTACACCGATCGCGATCCTGGTCCTGAAGCTGTAGATTTTGGCTGCGGTCGCATGACCTACAACGGCCATACAGGTACAGACTTTGCCATTCCAGACGAAAGCATAATGCGTCAAGGCGTCCCTGTGCTGGCAGCGGCGGATGGCAAGGTGCTTAGAGTACGAGATGGTGTCGTCGATCGCAAGACAGCCGATATTAAAAATCCTGATATCGCTGGTAGGGAATGCGGCAATGGGGCGCTCATCGATCATGGTCAGGGATGGGAAACTCAATATTGCCATATGCGACAAGGTTCAGTGGTCGTTAAACCCGGTGCTCAGGTTAAGTCAGGGACGGTTTTGGGTTTTGTGGGTGAGTCTGGTGCGGCTTCATTTCCCCATGTACATTTTGAAGCACGCTATCAGGGCAAGCCCATCGATCCATTTTTAGGCCCCGAAGCCCAAATTGAGCGCAATCCTGGTTGTAAAGTCCCCGCCCATCCCATGTGGAAATCCCAAATTAGTTATGTACCAACAGGTTTGATGAATACGGGATTTGCCGATCGCATACCCAAGATGGAGGATGCCGAACAGGGGAAATTCACCGATAGCAAACTGCCTGCTAATGCCGCCGCGATCGTATTTTGGACCAGAACCTATGGCGTACTCCAAGGCGATGTCGAACGAGTCCGCCTGATTGCTCCTAATGGTACTGTTGTGACTAATAGTGAGAAAACACTGGAAAAGCCTAGTCGGACGTGGTTTAGTTATATTGGCAAGCGCAATAAGTCCAACCAGCCAGCGATCGCAGGCACCTGGAGAGGAGAATACCAACTCTTACGGGCTAATAAAGTGCTAGTTGATGCTCAGCGCGAGGTTAGGGTCAATTAATTTTTGATACGCCACAACATATGCACCAGGAAATAGCAGCAACTTTGCGTACATGTCAACTACAAGCATCATCGCTGTTAGTTTATCAGGATGTTTTAGATTTAGAAGCCGGAAAGCATTTTCTGCAACTCTTGCAAGCCCTAGTCGATCGCGCAGATCCAGAAAATACTACTAATACTAAAGCCGATATGGCTTGTTTAGTAGCATACGGGCAGTGGTTTAAAGCGATGGCTAGCAGTAATCTCAGCGGCGGTGGTACGCATGCCACAGGAAATCGCGGTTGGCAAGACTACCTGATTGCTAGGATCTTAACTACGAATAATCCATTTATCCAGCTTGCGCAAACGGCTGATTTCGCCGAGATTCCACCCGATTTAGTAGCCGCAGTGAAGCACGATCTGAATGTGCTGCAAAATCTGAGCTATGCCGATGGGAATTCTCTCCATCAGTGGCTCCAGGCATTAGTCAGCCTACCTTTCAATTTGGTTGTGTGGCAAGGGCAGGATGATTGCCAGCCGCAAGGTCTCGATCCACATGTCGCGAATTTATATCAAAAACTGCAAGTTAGCGATCGCTGGTCGGATGTACTACCAGAATTAGCCAACTACTACCGTCATTACGGTACGGGGTTATTTGCACAATCCGTCGCTTTGCGTTGGCAGGCAGGTGAGTTAGTTGGGATTGCCCATCCCGATCTAGTGCAAATCGACAATTTGGTTGGTTATGAAATTCAGAAGGAAACTTTACTCAAAAATACAGAGTTTTTCTTAGCAGGTTATCAAGCACTGCATGTTCTCCTGTACGGCAGTCGAGGTTCTGGCAAGTCATCGCTTGTGAAGTCCCTGTTGCGACAATATGGCGATCGCGGCCTACGGCTGATTGAAGTTGCCAAATCCGATCTAAGAGATTTGTCGATTATTATCGAACAGCTCCGTCATGCACCACAGAAATTTATTATCTTTGTCGATGACCTCTCATTTGAAAAGGAATCGGAAGATTATAAAGCACTGAAAGTTTTACTAGAAGGCAATCTCACTGCGCGACCCTCAAACGTAATTGTCTATGCTACATCCAACCGCCGCCACCTGTTGCGCGAATATTTTAGCGAACGCCCCCGTCCCAGCGATAGTGATGAAGTGCATCCCTGGGACACAGTACAGGAAAAGTTATCTCTCAGCGATCGCTTTGGTTTGACAATTACATTTGCGGGAGCCGATCAGCAGACTTATTTACAGATTGTGAAGCATCTAGCCGCTCAGTCAAATATCACCATTAGTGCCGAAGATTTAGAATATCGCGCCCTGCAATGGGCAACTCGACACAATGGGCGATCGGGGCGCACCGCTCAGCAATTCATTGACTTTCTGCAAGCTGACCTTTGTTGAGCTATGAGTTGAATTATGAGCTGAATTATGATGAGTAACTTACCCAACTTTTCTGTAAATGGCTATGAGGCGATCGCACAGCTTGGTCATAATACGACGGGCGGTCGAGTCGTCTATCTTGCCAAGGCTTTATCAGTATCTCAAGTAATATCCGATCTCGATCAAAGTGAATCAGAGCATCTAGTGGCAATCAAACAATTTCAGTTTGTCAAAGGTGCTGACTGGGCTGGCTTTAAAGCGATCGAACGGGAAATACAGGTTTTGCAAAATCTATCGCATCCAGGCATTCCGAGCTATTTAGACTCATTTGAAACGAATGATGGCTACTGTATCGTGCAGGAATATAAAGATGCTAAACCTCTATCAGAATCGCGTAGTTTTGGTGCAGAACAAGTCAAGCAAATCGCGATCGCTATATTAGAGATTCTTGTGTATCTACAAAATCGCATTCCTCCCATCATTCACCGCGATCTCAAACCAGAAAATATCCTGATTGATGAATTGAGAAATGTCTATCTGATTGATTTTGGGTTTGCAAGGATTGGTGCGGGTGAGATTGCCATGAGTAGTGTGGCGGCTGGAACATTTGGGTTTATGGCTCCCGAACAGCTCCGCAATCGCGAACTAAATGCCGCAACCGATCTCTATGGCTTGGGTGCGACGCTAATTTGCTTGCTCACAAACACCAGATCGACGGCAATTGATACGATCACCGATGACGATGGCAGAATTAATTTCCAACCGCTTTTATCGAATATCGGTCAACGCTTTATTGCCTGGTTAGAGAAGATGGTCGCGCCGAAACGTACAGATCGCTATGTCAATGCCGATGAAGCCCTGCAAGCGCTCAGACCCATATCTGTAACGAGATCGCTAGAAGTACAGATAAATTGCGATCGCCTGGAATTTAAGGCAAGACATCTCAACAAACAGATCGTCCAATCGGTTACCATAACTGGTTCCTTGCCTAATACGATAGACTCCGCCACCGAACTACTGTTAGAAGGTAGATGGGAAGTTGCACCCCATCCAAACGATCCGCCTCATACCCCTGATGCCCATGCCTGGATTACCTTGACGCCCAAAGTTTTTTGCGGGAATTCGATTGACTGTGCGATCGCCGTAGATACAAGTTTATTAATGGCTGCTGCCGCCTATAATCGCACGCTCCTTCTGCATACCAACTCTGAGCCAGAGATTATTTCCTTGCCAATTTCGATACAGACTGCTTCACCGCTAGCAACACAAAATCCACCCTATTTTCGATTAGCAGCTCTGCTAGCTATTTCTCCAATTATATCCGCTATTATTTATTATCTTCTTCCTCTAGTTGCCTACGTTAACAGCTTCACTGCGCTATTTGCACTGATCGTTTACTTTGGAGGATCTTGTCTATTAGTTCTTAGTACAATCATAGCGACTGCTAAAGATGGCCCTATTGCTAAAGCTCTTGGCTGGACCTCAATTGGGATAATATTGGTATGTCTTGCTTTCTCGGCACTCATACTTGTTGCAGGAAGTAGTGGTACTAGCACTATGCAAATGTTAGTGATATTTGTCTCACCATTATTTTATGGTCTGTTTGGTGGAGTAATGGGAAGTACGCTTAAAGCATCCCATAAGAAAGGCTTTAGTAGAAAATCTAGCTTATTATTGGTGATACTAACAGCGGGATTAGGTGTAGGGATGGCACTCTTCGCCGCTGTGGGAACTATAGGATTGCGCATTGTTATACTTACTGGATTCCCCCTGTTTATATTGCTTCTGCGACAGCATAGATTAGCTTCGCGACATAAAGCTGCTCAACAACACCTGATCAGGCCCTAGAATATTTGAACTAAAGTGTTGAGTCCGTTTCGTTGCAATACGGCGTTTAGGAGACGATTTCAGCAGAGCGATCGGGGTAGGCAATATGCTAATTTAAGCTGGGGACACTCACGCATTTGCATCATTCTGCATCTTTTTGACGTAAAATCTGTCTCTGCGCTAGAAAAATTTGAATATAGCTCATGAATATCCCTCGTTACAGAATACTTTGTACGCCGATCGCGGCAATAGCAGCTTTATTTTTAATTGCTGATGGGGCGAAAAGCGTACCACCAAACGAGCAAGGTAATACAATTCAACTCAACGGTCAGCCCTGGACAGGGCGATGGATCAGGCTTAGCACTCCTGAAAAGCAAGGTATTTATTTGCAAGATGACTGGCTAACCGGTGCTATAGGGTTGGATCTGCTGGACTCCAATCGTACAGGCCAGCAACGGGTGAAATGGTTTTCCAGCCCCTTGTTTACGGAAGTAACGTTTGATCGCCCGATTCAGCATCGCTACTTGGATATTAAACCCGTCGCTAAGTTCTGGCGCACGGAAGTTGAGGGCGGTACACTCAAAATCTCTACACCAGATTCGACTTTGCAAGCTCTACGCCGCAGCAAGCAAGCAACGGGCGATCGCCTTGTACTGGAACTCAGCGCCCCCACGCCATGGCAACTGCAACGGCAGGGCGATACAGTTGTGCTGATCCTGGCCGCAGATCTATCTCAGAGCATCCCAACTGGCGTAAATACGGATAAAGGGAATCTAATCAAGGCACTAGAAGTGCAAAATAACGGCAAGCAAACCGTAATTCGCATTCAGACCACCGAGGCAGTCCAACCAGAGCTAGAAACCTTAGGCGATCCCGCCCGCATCATCCTCAACCTCAAGCCAGATTACATACCTCCTGACCTCGATATTTTGTGGGTACCAGGTCTGCGACGCAAGCAACAAATCGTTACACTACCTAACCCTGCGGCTAAGACCGACAAAGATCCCAAATCTTTACAATTTTCAGTGATTTCTCTAGTCGTCGATCTCAAACAAGCGGGATTGACCATGCGACCAATCTGGAGTAACCCATCGGGGATGTTAGGTACCAGTTCTTTGCGGGCAATGGCGGAACAATGGAAAGCGATCGCGGCAATTAATGGAGGTTTCTTTAATCGCGATCGCCAGTTGCCAGTCGGGCCGCTCAAAGTTAATAATCGCTGGATGGCGGGACCGGTTTTAACGCGCGGGGCGATCGGATGGAATAACAAGGGCGAAGTATTTGTGGATCGCCTTAATTTCACCGAAGAACTCGTCACAGCCGAGAAAAAGCCAATTAAACTCTCTAACCTGAACAGCGGCTATGTGCAAAAGGGGCTGGCACGATACACGCCCGCTTGGGGCGATAAATATATCCCACTGACAGATAACGAAATTCTGATTACGGTACAGGCAGAAAAGGTAGTTTCCCAACTTAAAGGTGGGACAGCCGGACAGGGACAAATCTCAATTCCCAGTAATGGATACATACTCGTAGCGAGGCAAGTACCTGAGTTAGTAGCACTACTAAAACCAAACGTGCAAATTAAAGGTAAAACCCTATTTAAGCCAGCAGAGTTCGGCAAGTATCCTAATATTTTGGGGGCAGGTCCTCTACTATTGAAGAACGGTAGTGTGGTTATCGACACCAAACTGGAGCAATTCCGTCCGCCATTTGATAAGCAGGGGGCATCGCGAAGTGCGATCGCCACTACCAAGGAATCTGGTAAAGTGATTTTTGCCACGATTCAGGCAACGCCAGAGGGTATTCTCCCCAGTTTGCCGCAAACCGCAGAAATTCTCAAAAAAATGGGAGCTACTAACGCACTCAACCTCGATGGTGGTGGCTCAACTACACTGTTTTTGGGAGGCTCTATCCTGAATCGCGCTCTAGGCAGTGTTGGGCCAGTCCACAACGGTCTTGGCGTTTTTATTCGCGAACCCGAAAAAACTAATCCTTCCAATCAATTTTAGCGACAAGCTTCCACTAGCTCTTGAAGTGCGATCGCTAAACAACCAATCCAGGTTTCAATAGCGGCTAGGCAAAACAATTGATTGGAACCTTGAAAAGGAAAACAGCAAGATGATGGGTAGCAACTGGGAAAATTTTCTAAAAAACCTGGGAGAATGGCAAGGGTCGTTTGTCCAAGTTTCGCTTGATGGAGAATTGCTTGGCTCTACTCCCTCAATTCTTTCCCTAGAAGGGCTAGAAAATAATCAACTGGTGCGCTTTAGACTGCGCCGCTTTGGAACTGGTGGCTACAGAGAGCCGCCCATCTCGGATTACGAACAAGAATATCGCTCCCTGGGCAAACAAATTATTTTTTTTGATACGGGTGCCTTTTCTAAAGGTTCGCTGCAACTGGCACCTTTTGCTGAATTTGGGG
Source organism: Rhizobium sp. Q54 (assembly GCA_943367755.1). GTDB lineage: Bacteria > Cyanobacteriota > Cyanobacteriia > Pseudanabaenales > Pseudanabaenaceae > PCC-6802. The sequence continues at coordinate 28,911 of CALRKB020000042.1, forward strand.
CAGAGTACGGTTTTGTCGCCGAAAATCGTCGCTTGCGTTTTGTCCAGATCTACGATCGCCAGGGGAATTTGAACGGCCTCACCCTGATTCGGGAATTTCGCAGTGGAACGGAAGTCCGCGAACGTCCTACTCTAACGCTAGAGCAATTGTTAGGTCGGTGGGAAGGAATTGCTTGCACCGCCTACTCAGACTACAGACCTTCAGAGACATACCCCACCAGCTTGGAGATTAAAGAGATTGGTGGCGGGCGCTTGCAGCAGCAACTGTCTTTTGGCGATCGCACGATAACTTCAACGGCTCGGATAGAAGGCAATAAGCTGCTCTTTGAGGAGGGGGTGTTCCCCAGGCGGATTTTATTATTACCCGATGGGACATCAAGTAATACTCCTTTACAAGTTCAACTCCGGCAGCCGTTTTTCGTCGAATTAGGCTGGCTTGTGGAGAAGAGCGAACGCCAGCGATTGATTCGCAGCTACAACGAGAAGGGCGAATGGATTAGCGCCACCCACGTTATCGAGCATAAGGTGGACACTCATCTGGGTTAATAGGTGAAGTCAGCCTAAGAGCTTGGTCACATGCCTTATGGTTGCAAAGAGCAAATTTTTCACAACCTGAGGTTCACCTGCCTCCCGAAATGAGCCAGCCAACTTATTCCTCGATAATTTAGCTAAAATTTGGGTACTGCTAAAAACGCGAGCAATAAATCGACAGTTGATATGGCTAATTTCTTAACCGCTGCATTATACAAATTCGTTGAGCTACCCGATTTTGCTGAGCTTAAAGCCCCTTTGCTTGCCTGCTGCGAGGACAACAAGGTCAAAGGCACGATTCTGCTTGCCGAAGAAGGTATCAATGGCACGATCGCAGGTTTACCCCAGGATGTGTATGCAGTGCTAGCATTCCTGCGTCGCGACCCGCGCTTGGCGGATTTAACGCACAAGGAAGCTTTCTCTGAAAAACTGCCGTTTTACCGCATGAAGGTGCGCTTGAAGCGCGAAATTGTCACTATGGGTATACCTGGCATCAATCCCAACCAAATGGTTGGCGAGTATGTCAAACCTGAGGAATGGAACAAATTGCTTGACGATCCTGATGTTGTTGTCGTTGACGTGCGTAATGACTACGAGGTCGCGATCGGTACGTTTAAAGGCGCGATCGATCCAAAAACCAAGAGTTTCTCCGAGTTGCCTGAGTGGGTACGGCAGGAATCTAGCTTACGCAACAAACCCAAGGTAGCGATGTTTTGCACGGGGGGGATTCGGTGCGAGAAGTCTACAGCATTTTTACGCACTGAAGGTTTCGAGCAGGTCTATCACCTTGAAGGTGGGATTTTGAAATATCTGGAAACTGTGCCCGAATCTGAAAGTCGTTGGGAAGGCGAATGCTTTGTCTTTGATGAACGCGTTTCGGTAGGTCATGGACTAAAGCCTGGAGAATACGAACTTTGCCGTGCTTGCCGTCAGCCAATTAATAAAGAAGATAAGGCTTCGGAATTATTTGTGCTTGGGGTCAGTTGTCCTCATTGCTATGGCTCCAAAACCGAAGCACAAAAGCAAGCTCTCTCCGAACGGCAACATCAGATTGAACTGGCAAATATGCGCAAACAAGTACATATTGGTGCGAGGTACGATACCAAGGAAGCTCCAGATAATATGGCGGTCTAACCGATCGAAGTTAGGGCAATGGGTTTTCTTGGAAGATAGCTTTGAGAGACTGTTGCAGTGTGGGAGTCATGACAATGCGATTTTCGTAAGCCACAATCACTCGCACCAATGTTGGCAACTTATTCTGGGTTGCCTCCAGATAAAGGGGTTCAACGTATAGCAGCGATTTCTCCAGTGGAATCACCAGCAGATTGCCCTGGATTGTTTTTGAACCCTGGCGATTCCAGAGCGAAATTTGTTGCGAGATCGCCGGATCTTGATTAATCCGTGCTTCGATTTGTTGTGTCCCATAGACCAGACGCTGTTTGGGAAAGACATATAGCAGTAACTTACCGTAGTTGTCACGATCGGAACGCGCTGCCAACCAGGCAATTAGATTTGTGCGTTCCTTAGGTGTATAGGGCAAGAGCAGAATAAATTCCTCAAACGGAACCGTGGGCAAACTGGTAATCAGATAGTAAGGCTCGACTAATTGGAGGCGATCGCCATAAACCTCCGTGGGAATTTGCCATTGATCTTCGCGATTGTAGAAAACCTGGGGGTCGGTCATATGATAGGTCATCAACCGCTCTGACTGAATCTTGAAGAAGTCGACGGGATAGCGCAGGTGAGGACGCAGGTTAGCTGGCATCTCACTAAGCGGCTTGAATAGATTAGGGAAAATCGTTGCCCAAGTCTGAATAATTGGGTCTTGAGGATTGGCAATGTAAAAGTTAATGGAGCCGTGGTAGGCATCAATCACGACTTTGACTGAGTTGCGGATGTAGTTAATGCCTTCATTCCCCACGTCAGAATAGGGATAGCGATTGCTGGTGGTGTAGGCATCGACAATCCAGTAGAGATAACTTGGGTTGTTAGCATTCTGGTTATTCTGGTCGATTTGAGCATCCGCTGCCACCAGATAAGGATCGCGATCGAATTGCAAGAAAGGAGCGATCGCCCGAATGCGGCGATGAATATTGCGTCGGAATAACAGCTTGCTCTGGGGCAATAAATCCTTAGTGAAGACCATGCGCCAGTCATTCAAGTACTTGGCAAACATCCATCGTCGCCAAAGCGAACCGATATTGATGCCGCCCCGACCATCGTAGATGTTGTAAGTATTATCCGCGCCACTAGGATAATCCAATTCTTTTACCTTAGTATTGGTCATCACATAGGTATTGGTGAGTTCGCCGTAATAGATACGGGGCTGACCGATGGGAATGCGGTTGCGGATGGATTCGCTAGATGTGGTGAGAGGCGTACCTTCTGTGATGCCAATGTCCTTAACAAAATATTCGGGCAGACCGCTGGCATCGAACTTGTTGACGGGACTGAGTGTAAAACCATAGCCGTGCGTATAGATCATGCTACGGTTCACCCAGGTCTGAGCCTGCTTGGGAACGTTGCTGTAGTCTAATTCTCGTGCTGAGATTAATACCTGTTGTTGAGCAGGAGGTTTCTGTGGCTCACTTGCCAGGGTGTAGCGATCGATATCGGCATCGACAAAGCGGTAATAGGGGCGAATTTGTTGGAGTTGACGATTGGTATCCAACAGAGGTTGACGATCCCAGAGGCGAATATTGCGAATTGTCAGGTCATTAGCCTGGATATCAGCGTAGGTTAAGCGATTCTGTGGATCGAAAGCCTTGACATCGATCTCTTCCAAACCAAATGCTTGCCGCGTCATCGCAATCGTACGTTCGATATAGAGACGCTCGTTCTCTAACTCGTTAGGTTGCACAACTAGCGATTGCACCACCAATGGAGCGATCTCTCCCGCTACTACTGCCACCAGATACAGTCCCAGTCCAAATCCCACAGGGTGGCACCTAAATTTGTGCATAAATTTGCGCCTGTAAATTTCATGCGACCACGGCAGCGATCGCCACAACAAGTATGCCGCGATCGCCACTGCCAGAATTGCCAGGAGAGTGTAGGCAGGCAACTGCACGTTGATATCGGTGTAACTAGCACCGTAAGTAACGCCTTGCCGTGAATACATGAGTTCAAAGCGATTAACCCAATAGCTGAATGCTACTCCTAGCATTAGACAGCCGCCCAGCCCATAAAGATGGCGTTGCTGGCGACTCGACCAGCCTGGGAACAAGCCTTGGCTGAGACTATTCGCCGAAAGCAAATAGGTCAGTGCTACGGCGACAAAACCATAGAGAAATAGACCGACTAGAGCAAATTCTAGCAACTGCCACACGGGCAGAGAGAAGATATAGAAACTGATATCTAGACCAAATACGGGGTCGTTATTACCGAACTGGGTGGGCTGAAAATATGGCAATACCCGCGTCCATTGCCGCGATATCACCGTGGCGATCGCCGCACTCATAGCAAGCGAGATCGCTTTCAGCAAAAATTGTGGGTAGATTAACAGCGCGATCGCTCCTCCCAGAAACGCAATGCCCAGCCATCTCGTCGAGACTAACTGTTGTATTAGTTGCCAAATTGCCTCTGGCCTTATTGGGGTTGGGGCTAACGGTGAGATATTCGCAAGATCGGATGGTAGGTATATTTGACCGACGGTAACCTGAGCGTAATGCAGCAGCAGCAATCCTACAATCAGGCTCAGACACAGCCCCAGGGCAATTAACCAGCGCAATCGCAAGGGCATCGCATATTTAAGCCGATCGGGATCGATATCTGGGCTGGGTGCAAATAGCGCTAATTTCTTAGCTGGGGGAGGATCTGGATGCTTGAGCTGTTGTGCTAAGGCTAGATTGCCCAAGAGATAGAGTACGGCGATCGCAAATGTCGCAATCCACAATCCTCCCTGGGCAAAGAGCCTAGGCAAATACACCGATAGATAGCCAACTTCTTGAAACCAGAGAATTTCGGCTCCTAGCCGTGCTAACACCTCGATTGTTAACCATAAGCCCAACGGTAAAAGTAACAGCAGTGTGTAGCGCTGCCATGATGCGGGTTTGGCTAGTGGTAATTTCATAATGGCTCACATAGGATGTATGCGGTTTTATCAGATGGTACGATCGATATGGAGTTAATAGGTTAGCTTATGCTCGCATCTCCCAATTTCCTGCAAACCCTCCCCGACCATACGCAACTTCCAGAATCTGATGGTACGTTTGTGAAAAATTTTCAAGAGCATCCGCAAAGTATGCTGCTGACAGATTGCATTGAATCAGTCTTGCAGGTGCGCCATCCAGATAGGCAATATTGTATCGGCCAGGATAGCGGTATCTACTGGCGACTGAGCGATCCTCCTGAAAGGGGAGCAGAAGCACCTGACTGGTTTTATGTCCCTAACGTACCGCCCATGCTCGATGGGCAAGTTCGGCGTTCCTACGTTATGTGGCAGGAACATATTGCGCCGTTTATTGTGTTGGAGTTTGTGTCAGGCGATGGCTCTGAGGAACGTGATCGCACGCCAATGGAAGGCAAATTCTGGGTTTACGAGCAAGCGATCCACTCACCTTTTTATGGTATTTACGAAGTACGTAAGCCCGGTATCGAGCTATATCACCTGGTCGAAGGGCAATACCGACCTTTGAGTGCTAATGAAAGGGGACATTACCCTATTCCAGCCTTAGGAGTAGAATTAGGCATATGGCAAGGACTCTACCAAAATACAGAACTACCCTGGCTACGTTGGTGGGACTTGGCAGGTAATCTACTCCCAACTAGTAGTGAGAGAGCTGAGCAAGAAAGGCAAAGAGCTGAACGTTTGGTTGCACAACTAAAAGCCTTAGGGATCGAGCCAGAAGCTTAATGAGGGAGGAGTGTGATCTCGCCACCTATAGCTTTTTCATCTGGCGATCTCACTTTTATCCCCCAAGATAATGGATCTTCTTCAAATATCCCAACAAACTCCATCAGTGGATTTTTAGAAGCATCTAACTGAACTTCAATTGGCACTATTTCTGCATGAGAATGATGATCGACTAAGATTCTGTTGTACCCGATCTAATGCCTGTTGACGTGTGACCCCCTCAGCTTGGCAATTGGGGATTGCCAACACAGTAGCAACAGTTTGTCCTTTCTTATTTCAAGGTCGGGCAGATGAAATATGGAGCTTTGTTGCGGCTAAATCACACCAACGATTTCACAACACTACCCAGATGTAGAGGCTAAATCACGCTTAAAAATTGAGATCTGAAAAAATAGTCCCAATCTCTGTAATCATTGAATAGTGAGAGTTTCACCTGTCACTACTTGCAGATCGCTACCCTAATTTTTGTCAAAACTTAATTTTAATATGCTCCAATTACCTGATTCCATCGAAAACGCTACACAACAGGCGATCGCTGCCACATTTACCGCCATTGATGACGGCTACAAGCGACTCCTGGTAGATATGCGGTTCCTAGAACTCAAACCACTGCCGATTGCGCGTTATTTTGCTGAGGCTTTACAAGCACGTTACGGCCAAGCATGGCAGGCATTGTTTGCCGATGCAGGCTCCGCTGCCCTAGCTAAACGCGATTGGTCAGATCTGGATGTCTCCATGCGCGGTGTCAATGAAGGTAGAGCTGCAATTAGACCTGAAGATGAAGCATTTCTGCTGGTGGCACCCAGTTCAATTGAAGTCGATCGTGTTGAGAAGTTACTACAACTGGCAGGCGATCGCCCCTTCATATTGCTTAATCCTCGTCTGGAAAATAGCGAAGTAGGCTTAGGATTATCAGCTCGCAAAATGCGCGATCGCTTTTTAGCTACCTTTGAAGTTAGTTATTATGTGCAATCCCTAGAACAAGGGGCGCTCTGGCGGTGTTATCCTCAATCCTGGCAGGTATGGCAGCAGGGCGAGGCAGATATGCAACTGCTGGCAGAGAGCGCCCAACGGCCGAGCGGTGACGATCTAGAACGTATGTTTATGAAAGCTACTGGTAAGCAATCATCCTTACTGCTGCGCATGCAACAACTTTTTAATGCTCTAGGGCGCTAAAGCATTAGCTAGAGCATTAAAATCAATTAGTTTGCTTCTGTCTTAATCAACATTACGGGGCAAGTAGCATTAACACGTACATAGTCAGATACTGATGTACCGAGCAGTCGATCCAGGTCGGGTAAGCTCTTAGCGATCGAGGGGCGGTGATCTGGAGCAGCTAACATCAGCAAGCTGGTGCTGCTTTCATCGGCTGCTTTGCATATCTCTCGACCAGGATCGCCACCGCGCAGAAAAGTACGGCAGGGAATGTTAAATTTTTTGACTTTATTTTCGGCATTTTCCAATACGGAGTCGGATGCGGTAGAAAGTGACTCATCTCTCTTTTTACCCACACGCACCAGGAGGATCTCAATATCCTTCATCCCGCTGACTAAAGCTAAAGCCTTATCCAGGCATTGCTCGGAGGAAGCTGTGCCATCTACCGCTACCATCACATTTCGGATGCTCTTAATATATACATCATCCTTGACTAACAACATGGGTGCCGAGGTTAACTGAAACACATACTGGCTGACGGAATTTGCCAAAATTGCTTGCAAGCGCCCCAGACCCCGCGAGCCCATAATCAACAAACTAGGGTTTAGTTCCTCGGCCACCTTGGAAACTACATCTTTGGGATCGCCCTCTTTAAGTACAGATACAAAGCTATTGTCTGGCCCCAGGTTGATACTCTTGGTCTCTTTTTCCAAAACACGCTCACCAGCCAAATGATACTCGGTCAAACCATCTTGACTAGCAGGTACCGGAATTACGTGCAAAACCGTGATCTGAGACCGTTGCATACTTGGTAATTGCAACAGCATATTCATCATTTCCCGCGAACGTCCCGAACCGTCTACAGCTAATAATATTTTTTCAAACATTTTGTTTTTACCTTTTTTTAGATGCGAAACACGATCTTCTATTCCTTAGAATAAATAACAATTGGAAATCATTACTCACATTGTTGATATTCTTAAAGATCGGTGCCCACTCTACCCATACTTTATATGTTTGCGATCGCAGTTGAGCAACGACAATATGAAACCTATATCCTTACAGATTCAGACGCACACTCTAGTCTGGAAATTGTACCTAGCCGAGGTGGCATCGTCACTAGCTGGCAAGTAGATGGTAAACCAATCCTCTACTTGGATGCGCAGAGGTATACCAATCCTGCTCTTAGTGTGAGGGGGGGCATCCCAATTCTTTTCCCGATCTGCGGTAACCTGCCCAATGATACCTATACCTACGACGGCAAAAACTATACGCTTAAGCAGCATGGCTTTGCACGCGATCTACCCTGGCAAGTATCGACACAGTCAGTTCAAGATCGTGCTAGCCTCACACTCGTACTGGCGAGCAATGCCCAAACACTAGTTAGCTATCCTTTTGATTTCCAGGTGGCATTTACTTATCAACTCCAGGGTAATTGTTTAACAATTCGGCAGCGTTATACAAATCTTTCTAACTCCCCCATGCCCTTTGCCTCTGGTTTTCACCCATACTTTGCGGTGGCAGATAAGCGGCAACTGCAATTCGACTTACCCGCTACCCAGTTTTGGGATAATGTTACAAAGTCAATGCAACCCTATCTTGGTTATTTTGACTATGACGTCGATGAAATTGATGCTGCTTTTCTTGATTTTCCTGAGACTTCAACCACGGTAAGCGATCGCGGCCAAAATTTACAACTGACGTTAGCCTACGAGCCAGCTTTTTCGACATTAGTATTTTGGACAGTTAAGGGTAAAGATTTCTACTGCCTGGAACCCTGGACCTCAGGACGCAATGCCCTGAATACAGGTAAGAACATAATCGCGATCGAACCTGGAGCTAGTTTTGACACAAGTGTGAGTTTTACCGCTAATTTCGATCTTTAGGGTTCCAGCAAGGATTAAAAATTGACAGCCCCCTAGCTTTAGGTATTTGGTGAAGCAACATCGTCCATTTCTAGTAGGGGTGGACGGATGCAGAGATAAACAAGGGGGCCTAGCAACGGGATTGAGGAGACTAAAATGAATAGTTGGATATTTTCCAGTCCTCGCCTTGCCATGTCATCACCCAATATCCAGCCAAACATCAATGATAGAAAGCAAAAATCCAATGTCATCACATGGATAAATCGACTGGTACGCCATTGCTGCACAAAATCTAACCAATCACCAAAACGGAAGCCATAGTAAAGTAGCGCGATCGCTGTCACCGACATCAAAATTCCTAACCACCGCGAATCTACCAGCTTAATCAAGTCATCCTTCTTACCTACGAAAGTGGGATTGCTTTCTCTCAAGGCAAAATACGGTAATAACCCAAAGGCCCCAATAGCAAAGGATAAAAGTGTAAAGGGCCAGGCACGAATTTTTTGTCCCCTGCCATCGCTCAGAAGCAGACAAGCATAAATAAAAGGCCAGATACCCATCAGGTTAAATAGCATAATTACCCCGGCATTAATTCCTGACCACTGACCAGTGGATAGCTTAAGAATTAGCTCCAGTGTATCGGGGCGATCGGGGGGAGCAAATACAAAGGCATACACGATAAATCCCAACCACAACAGCCCAAATCCTAGTTTTTTGCCCATAATTTAAAATCCTGCATTTGCACAATAACTGACTTTTTTCAGTCTAAATGTAATACCCATTCCGTTAGCAGGCGACCAGTTGTCCCAGAATTAGCATCAAGGGCTACATATTGCGAGATCGCCATGAGGCTATAAAATGAAGTGCGATCCAAACTAGTAGCAGCGTATATCTTATGCCCCGTCGTAACGACATCCATAAAATTTTGCTCATTGGGGCTGGCCCCATCGTCATTGGACAAGCTTGTGAATTTGATTACTCTGGTACCCAAGCCTGTAAGGTGTTACGCGATGAAGGCTATTACGTAATTCTGGTCAACTCCAACCCCGCTACGATCATGACCGATCCGGCGACGGCCGATCGCACCTATATCGAACCCATTACGCCAGAGATTGTGGCGCAAATCATTGCGAAAGAGCGTCCCGATGCCATTTTGCCGACTATGGGCGGCCAGACGGCTCTAAATACAGCCGTAGCGCTGGCTAAGAGTGGCGTATTAGAGGAATATGGCGTTGAGCTAATTGGGGCTAAACTACCTGCGATCGAGATGGCAGAAGATCGTAAGTTGTTTAAAGAGGCCATGCAACGCATAGGTGTTCCGGTTTGTCCTTCTGGTCTCGCCAATACCCTGCATGAATCCCGCGAGATTGCCCAACAAATTGGTACATACCCCCTGATTATTCGTCCGGCTTTTACCATGGGTGGTACGGGGGGCGGCATCGCCTACAACCAGGAAGAATTTGAAGAGATTGCGGCGTCCGGTCTAGAAGCTAGTCCCAACTCCCAGATCCTGATTGAGAAATCCTTAATTGGCTGGAAGGAATATGAGCTAGAAGTGATGCGCGATCTAGCAGATAACGTAGTGATTATCTGTAGTATCGAAAATATTGACCCCATGGGCGTGCACACGGGTGATTCGATTACGGTTGCACCAGCCCAAACCCTCACTGACAAAGAATATCAACGCCTGCGGGATTACTCAATTACAATTATTCGTGAGATTGGTGTCGAAACTGGTGGTTCCAATATTCAGTTTGCCGTTAATCCAGAAAATGGTGATGTGGTAGTAATTGAAATGAATCCCCGCGTGTCGCGCAGTTCGGCACTGGCATCTAAAGCAACCGGATTTCCGATCGCTAAATTCGCCGCTAAACTTGCTGTGGGTTACACATTGGATGAGATTCCCAACGATATTACCAAAAAAACACCCGCCAGCTTTGAGCCGACAATTGACTACGTGGTCACCAAAATACCCCGCTTTGCCTTTGAAAAATTTCCTGGCTCCGAGCCAGTGTTAACCACGCAAATGAAATCTGTCGGTGAGGCAATGGCGATCGGACGCACTTTTCAGGAATCTTTCCAAAAAGCACTGCGATCGCTGGAAGTTGGGCGGTTTGGCTTCGGGGCCGATCGCCACGAAGACTTACCAACTTTGGAACAGATTAAAACTAGCCTGCGCACGCCCAATCCAGATCGCATCTTCTCCGTACGGCATGGTTTCTTATCTGGCTTATCGGTAACGGCGATCGCTGACTTGACGCGTATCGATCCCTGGTTCCTGCAAAAAATGCGGGAGATTACGGATATGGAACTGGCGATCAAAGACCGTCCGCTTGACAGTATTAAGACCGAAGAAATGCGAGAGATTAAGCAGATGGGCTTTAGCGATCGCCAACTTGCCTACCTCACTGGCACGAGTGAAGATGAAGTCCGCACCTATCGCAAGGGTGTAGGAATCATGCCTGTCTACAAAACTGTCGATACCTGTGCTGCCGAATTTGAAGCGCTCACTCCCTACCACTATTCCACCTACGAGGAAGAATCAGAGATTTTGCCTTCTACGAAGCGCAAGGTGATGATCCTCGGCGGTGGCCCCAACCGCATTGGTCAGGGGATTGAGTTTGATTACTGTTGCTGTCACGCCAGCTACGCACTGCGTGAGGCTGGCTTTGAGACGATCATGGTTAACTCCAATCCCGAGACGGTTTCTACAGACTACGACACTAGCGATCGGCTTTATTTTGAGCCGCTTACCCGCGAAGATGTTTTGAACATCATTGAAGCCGAGCAGCCTGAAGGCGTGATCGTTCAGTTTGGCGGACAAACACCGCTCAAACTCGCCATGCCATTACAACAGTATCTAGAGGCGAACCCTAACCTCCCGACAAAGATTTGGGGGACATCGCCTAACTCCATCGATATCGCCGAAGATCGCGAACGATTTGAAGCAATTTGCCAGGATTTGGGCATCATGCAGCCCAATAATGGTCTAGCACGTTCCTATGAAGAAGCCCTGGTAGTAGCAAAGCGGGTTGGCTATCCTGTGGTGGTGCGCCCTAGTTACGTGTTAGGCGGGCGCGGCATGGAGGTAGTCTACTCCGATGAAGAGCTAAAAGACTACGTGTACAAAGCGATTCTGATTGAGCCAGAACATCCTATTCTCATCGATCGGTTCCTAGAAGGCGCAATCGAAGTCGATGTCGATGCGATCGCTGACGCTGCGGGCAATGTGACGATCGGTGGCATCATGGAACACATCGAAGAGGCAGGCATTCACTCCGGCGACTCCGCCTGTGCCATTCCCACCTTCTCGCTATCTGCGCCTGTGCTCGACACCATTCGCGAATGGACGATTAAGTTAGCTAAGCGCCTGCAAGTAGTAGGTTTGATGAACATTCAGTTTGCTGTTCAAACTAACTTGAATAGCACGAGGCAAGAGCAGGTCTATATTCTGGAAGCCAATCCCCGTGCTTCTCGTACAGTCCCCTATGTCAGCAAAGCGATTGGTGTACCGCTAGCAAATTATGCAGCGCGCGTCATGGCTGGTTCTACTCTCCTCGCTCTGGGTATGACTGAGGAGGTAATTCCTAAACATATTGCGATTAAAGAGGCTGTTTTGCCCTTCGCCAAGTTCCCTGGCACTGATTCGATTCTCGGCCCCGAAATGCGCTCCACCGGAGAGGTTATGGGCATCGATACTGAGTTTGGTCGAGCCTTTGCCAAAGCCCAAATTGCTGCCGGCGAGCGTCTACCCCTTAAAGGCACGGTATTTCTTTCCGTTAACGATCGTGATAAGACAGGTGTGACGGCTGTAGCCGAGGGATTCATGGAATTAGGTTTCAATGTGATCGCCACCGAGGGTACACACAAAGTTCTACGGCGCAACAACATCGATAGCCAACTGGTACTCAAGGTGCATGAAGGTCGTCCCCATGTGATTGATGCTATTAAGAATGGGCAGATCCAAATCATTGTCAATTCCCCTAGCGGCGAAGATGCTAAATTAGACGGCAAGCTAATTCGACGTACTGCGCTGGCTTACAAACTCCCCGTGATCACAACACTCGCGGGAGCCAAGGCAGCGATCGCGGCGATTCGATCGCTGCAAAATGGATCGCTTTCAGTCAGGGCGTTGCAGGATTACACCAGTAAGGAATGATGCTAAATCCGTTCAAGACAATCTAAGCAGCGATCGCTTCGCCCACAGTAAAAAACAATCGCTGCTTCTGAGTCACTAATCGCCGATTTGCTCTCTGGGTAGATCGGCCATACTTCTTGGTAGCTTGATAGCAAATACTCCTGGGATTTAGCGATCGCTGCTTCTGCGAGGTCAGTGGGCGAAATGATTTCGGCTATTAATAGAAAACTCTGAGTCAGTACGTCGAAGCGACCACAGAGATCGACTAATTATGGGGGTGAAATAGGCAATCTAGCACTACAAATACATCCAAAATCGCAATGCCGACTGTTGTATGTTTTGAGCGAGATTTGTGGCAACCAGAAACCGAGACAGGTGCTGAAAATGTAGCAACAAAAATTAATGTCTCCTGTCACTTTAGCAAGAGGGGGAACCGGGAAACGGGAAACACTTACTCCCCTTAGCATGCAGGGGAGTGAGCCACGGCAGGATTAGATGACTATGAAGACTGCCCTCACTCCTGTAACCATGCAGACAAAACTGATCGATACTCTGATGGATAATTTAGAGAATTAGAAGTTTAGCGCCTTCGAGCAAAATAAGAGGGTAGTTATGAAACCAGAAACAGTACTGCCTGATGAAGAAGTTGACGAAATAATCCAGGCACTAGCACAGTTACCTAATTCCGAAAAAGAACGGATAGAGGCAATACATAGATTAGTAGACAAAGTCCTAGTTCCAACTGATACCAATGTGGATGCATGCGTGCGGGCAATTGAGTTAAGATACGGTCTCATGCAGGAAACGCGAGACAAGATATCAAAGCTTAAGCAATTCCTCCTCATGCTAGAACGCGATGATGAAGTGATGAAGGAGTATATCGGGGTAATGCATGCAGAGGGAAACATTCCCAACAAACTCATCGGAAGAGAGCGTACGTTGTCGGTAGTAAAAGACTTGTGTCCCACAATAGAATCAGATGTTCCTGCGTACACACTGGAAGAATGGGCAGAGGGAACTACTATGGACGAGCGGGGTAACCCCACCCCTCATCCGTATGCACAGTATGTTCATAAGTTTTCTGGGTACGAACTCAACGATGAGGCCGTGCTAACCATGTGGGAGAATGACCCGAATGCGCTGCCTCCTGGGCTTAGGGTCGTTTGGAATACTTGTGTTATTACTGGATGGAATTGGGAAGCTTACCAGCAACAGCAGTGCTAGTCTCTGTAAAATCATTAGAACTTTCATCCGCAATCAGGCTTAACCTTTGCTAAGAGTCGCGTCTCGGTTGCCAGCATTGTAAGTCAGAGATTATGACTACCAAGCTTTCCATTGCCGCTAGACCGCTACGAACGCACCAAGTATATTACCTGACCTAAAAGCGCTACTACCACAGTCACAGTTACCGCCCACATATCTCTTGTATCGATCTGTGGTGGTTCGAGTAGCGGTGGAATGCCCTGATAGCCCCGCGATAGCATAGCCTGATGAATGCGATCGCCTCGCTCAAAGGTACGAATAAACATCACACCGATCATGTTACCGATTGTCTGGCGTTGCCATGCACCATTTTGAGAACCATGCCACCAGTTACCCGCATAAAAGTTACGCGCTCCTGCCGCACGGCGCATGGACTGAAATTCATCAACTAGCACACCCATGTAGCGACACATTGCCGCTAAAATCGCCACCAGTAAGGCAGGAAATCCCAAACTAGAGAGCGCATATAACAGTAGCGGCAGGGAGGTACTGAGGGTGAGGATATTTAGGATCAGCAGTGAGAGCAAAGCCTTAAGAGCAACGCTACCTAGAATAGTGAGGCCGTTTGTGGTAATTTGCAGCCATCCCCACGACCACAAGACATCGCCACCATCACGGAAAAGAGTTCCCAACAAGATGGCACTGATAAATGCTGACTCCACCACCATCCGCCTCGCCAGAATCCGCCAATTTACTTGACTGAGAAATAGAACAATTAACAGCGCTACACCATAAATCAACCAGGTCCACCATTGCCCATTCGGCGTGAGCGTAATTGCAAATACAGATAGCACAACGCATAGCAAGCGCGTCTGTGGTGCTAAATCATGCCAAAAAGTATTGGAGCGATGGCGGCAGGTAAGTCCGACTCTGCCATTGGAGCTTTTTTTCGACGTTTAAAGTCTCGCCTTGGTAGCCCCAAGGCAATTACTGCTACCGCTCACAAACTAGCTCGCATTTTCTACCAGTTGTGGACTACTCATCAGAGTTACCA
>CALRKB020000043.1:0-43422 GCA_943367755.1 Rhizobium sp. Q54
CTGCGGATGTAGGATCTTTAATAACCATTCATAGCAAGCTTGCTCATCTAACAACTGGGTCAGGGGAAACTTTATCATGGTATGTCTGACAATTTATGAAAACGGCTTTCTCCTATTTTGCCATTTCACCTACTTACCTAGATGAGCGAGATTGTTATGACGAAAGCCAAGTTGCTTTTGGATGAAGATGTGCATTTCAATTTGGCTTCCGCGTTACGCAAGCGCGGCTATGATGCAATCCACGTTCAGGAATTAGATCGAAAAGGTCTTAGCGATCGCGAATAGTTAAAATATGCGATCGAACAGCAAAGATGCTTGTTTAGCTTTAATGTAAGAGATTTTGTATTGCTGCATAATGACTATGTTACTGTCGAGAAAGAACATTTTGGCATAATTGTTGCGCGGCATTTACCAGTTGGAGAAGCATTACGAAGGTTGCTTGCGCTGTTGCAGACAAACTCAGAAGAATCGATGAAAAGTATTCTGGAGTTTTTGTAACCTAATAATTTCTTTGGGGTTCTCTTCTACATGCTAGATGAATCGGATGACCTATTCAGTAATTAGAATCTAGTTCTGTATTTGCGTCAGTATTAAAGTTTGGCTCAAATCCTGCGACACTAAAGAGGCAAGATTACAGGACTAACTGCGCATGTTAGACACCAACGCACCAATTCCACTCTGGCTCCAGGTAGGAGCAGTCGCTATATGGCTTGGCCTGGTATTTTTAACCTCAGAGATTATGCATCGCTTGGGGCGCGAGCCCGAGCTAGTCCGTAAAGTGGTGCATATCGGTACGGGTAACGTCCTGTTTTTGGCGTGGGGGCTAAATTTACCCCTGTGGTTATGTTTAAGTGCCGCGATCGCCTTCAGCGCGATCGCCCTTCTTTCCTATTTCCTACCAGTTTTACCCATGCTAAATAGCGTAGGACGCAAGACTCACGGCGTTTTTTACTATGCGCTCAGCATTACTTGTTTGGTCGCTTGGTTTTGGAGTATAGGAGCACCGCAATTTGCCACAGTCGGCGTTATAGTAATGTCTTGGGGCGATGGCCTTGCCGCACTAATTGGACAGAAGTGGGGAAAACATGCTTATCATTTTATGGATAGTAAAAGAACAATCGAAGGTTCTCTAGCTATGCTGGTAGTTAGTTACCTAGCCACTTGCCTAATTTTAGGTATATCTCAGGGCATAACACCAAGTACACTACTAATTCCCCTGCCAGTTGCTGTCGTTGCCACAGTACTGGAGGCTATTTCTCCCGGTGGTACTGACAACCTGACGGTACCTCTGGCAAGCGCATCGCTGTGTTACGGCCTGAGCTTGGTTGCTTAGCCTACTAAAAAATACCCTAAAAAGATTGAGAATTAGAACATGGATGTAAGGTTTCGCGAATGTGACTGGTTCGATCTCTGGATCTGGCTAGAGTTTCAAAATTCCCCTGCGGCACAAGAGAAGCAGATGGTGGATGAGTTATTTAACTCCTGGTTCTTATTAGGTAAGTTAGGTGGCTTTAATGCCGTTAACATGCAAGTGCAGGATACTGGCTTGGACATCAGCTATCACAACTACGACAACGAAGCTGCTGAAGACGAGATGATGTCGGTAATGCACAACATGGCTGATATGGAATATGAAGGGAATTGGGCTAGATGTTGGCTAGACTTAGGAACTGCCGATGCGATCGCTCTGGACGTATTGGTTAATGCTTTGCGCCAGTTTAGCAAGGAGTATGTCGCGATCGAGCAAGTATTTATTGGGGGGCGAAACGAGGACTGGCCGATCCATCAGGAAGATGATTAGGACTATGCTAGTCAATATCAACATTCTCTATTGGTGAGGAGCCTTATTCCTGGTAGTGTTTCAGATTTAAGGTGCTAATCGACTAATCTCCCAGGTTCGATCATTTTGGTGCATATAGACGAAGCGATCGTGCAAGCGATTGGGGCGACCTTGCCAAAATTCAAAGCTACTTGGTACAACACGATAGCCACCCCAAAAGGAAGGTAATGGAATTTCCCCATCTTGAAATTTATGTTTCATTTTCTCAAACTCGGTGATTAAGAGTTGACGAGATGAAATGATCGAACTTTGTTGCGAACTCCATGCACCCAATTGACTACCTTTAGGCCGTGTGAGGAAATATTGTAGCGATTCTGCGGTGGAAACTTTTTGGGCAATTCCTGTGATTTGCACTTGACGTTGTAAGGGTAGCCAGAGAAATAGAAGGGAAACATGGGGATTTGCCTGAATCTGACGAGCCTTACGACTTTCATAGTTTGTAAAAAACACAAATCCACTGGCATCAAAATACTTTAAAAGCACCGTGCGTACTAAAGGTTCCCCTTGCGGTGAAGCTGTAGCCAAAATCATGGCATTGGGTTCCTGTAGATCGGCATTACATGCTTGCTGAAACCAGGATTCAAATTGTTTGAATGGGCTTTCCTGTAAGTCTTTGCGCCCAAGCTCTGCTTGGGTATATTCCTGTCTTAACTCATAGATATCCATAGTTGAATGGCACTGAAATAAGGAAAGTACATAGATAGAAAAAGTCTTCAAAGCCTGATATAGATAGCTCAAAAGCTTGAAGACCAAAAAATCTATGACTAATCATAAGCCAAACCGCATGGAAATGCTCAAACTAATTATTCCAGGAGATATCTTCCACCTAGGATCGATTAGGGGTTGACGTTATACTTACGCTTAAAGGAATCGATGGCTTGATTCAACTTATCCGACGAAGCTACACTAATAAGAGAGAGTTTAAACTTTTCATCTTGACTGAGATATGCAGCATAAGCAGACTGGAGATATGGTTTGTAATCTTCGCGCTTTTCGATATATGCTCCAAAAAATGCCAAAGAAGTACTATTTACATAACTAGCTACCAGGTCTGGGCTGGGTAGGGTAAAATTGCCAACAGACTCAATTGTTGCCTGCACGCCAGCATCCAGTTGGGAAAAGTCGATGTGTGCCTGTCCCTCTGACATTGCTAAATATTTATTGGGTGTCGTCAACCAGGGAAAAACACGAACCTGTTCAAAGACAAAAGGAGTAGCAGGATCGTAATTTCCTCCCGCAATAAATACGGGAATTTGAATCTTACCCAGCCCTGTGGGGCCAAAGATGCTGCTATTCACTGGGTTCTCAGTAAAGACAGCACTAACTCGTCGATCTCTAAAGTTATAGGTTTGATGAGGTAGAGCTAAAGCTCGACATTGCAACAGAAGAGAAGTGTCCAGACCACCGAGTTGCCTATTGCAATCTTTTTCAAGATTCTGGAAATTAATCTCAGCACCAGCTACCGCCAGAGCCGTATAACCGCCAAATGAATGCCCCGCTATTCCTAGCGATTCTAAATCGAGTTGTCCTTGAAACTCTGATTGATTGCGTCGTTCGAGTTCGTCGATCGTGTAGCTGATATCTTTGGGACGATTGATGAACTCATTCAGGTCAAAGATCTCTCTAGAATATCCTTTCAGTAATGCTTCTGCCTGTTTGGTATCGCTACCGGGATGTTGGGGAAGAGCAACTACGTAGCCATAAGAAGCTAAATGTTGCGCTCGTTTGGCAGAATCCTCCGGTCGAGAAGCCAAACCATGAGAGAAGATAACGACAGGAGTTTTCCCCGATCGCAATTTTTGCGGCCTATAGACATCGACGTAAAACTTGCGATCGCGACTGCTATCCTTGAGCATCCATGTTTGTTTGGGCTGAACCTCAAAGGTTCCAGGTTTGCGGAGATCGGGCAATTTGGAGAAATCTGTTGAGGGTGCAGAAGCCGTCTCCTGTGACGATAACTGCTTAATTTCATTGGTAAATACTTCGGTTGCCTTCACTACCTTTTCTACTGCTCCTGCCAATCTCAGCATGAGTTCTCCCTGAAACTGCATATTGGTAGGAAACTTCTTAAAGAAATTGAGCAGGGTCAAGCCTTCAGGATCGAAAGCAGCAAGCACGAGTGTAGCTCGCAGTCCGCGATTTCCATTAATTCCTCTTTCTTGTGTAATTATGCTTCCAAGACGAGTCAGGATATCTTCCCCAATTTGTGTATGGAAAAAGCGCGACAATAATACAGGGCTAACATCAGCTCGTTCCAAGAGGGCTTTACGAAATTGAGCTTGCTGTTCCTGACTCGCTTTCCCTAAATAGAATTCCAAATCTTTTTCGATTTTCCCTTCTTTAGCAAAGGTTTCTAAAGAGCTAACCTTCACAGATAATTTCAACGGTCCGTAGGTTAAAAAGACTTCCGCCGCCGCTCGTACGGGGCTAGCAGTTAGAAGAGAAGATAGTACTGCAAGAGTCGCTATACTACTCCAGTTAAGAGAAATAAATGGGTTGAGCTGCTTCAAATCTCTAGATCGTTGGTTTAATCCGTTAGTTTGCCTCAAACTCAAATCCATAACTTTATTTGCCTCACAACTTTTAAGATTAGCACATTATCCAAATCTTCTCGGCAGAACATCAAATGGTTCTCCTCCAGTATTTTTAATCGGGTTTGATATCAATACGAAAGCCAGGAGGTGTATATCCCTTGGGTAAGTAATCCTCTGGTATGGTGGTCTGATTGCCATCTCGAAGTGTCGAGTAGTGAGGCGAGCAAATTTCAATTCCCACTTCGTTACATTTGTCCTGAATGTTTTGATGGAGTTCGGAATAGATTCTCGCCATCTCAGAAGGGTGATTGGTATAGGCTTTGAGCTCGTAGCTGACGTAGAAATCATTGAGGGCAGTTTGCAGCACAAAGGGAGATGGCTCATCCAGAATATGTGTTGTCGCCAGAGCTGCTGCAATCAGGGTTTCATGGATTTTTCGCCACGGAGCATCGTAGCCAAGCGTGACTGTGGTGTGGAGAATGAGCGGTGCATTGGCATCTCGAATCAAGGCACTATAGTTGATAATATTGCTGGTTAGTAATGCTGAGTTTGGCAACGTTACTAAGACATTGTTCACCGTGCGGATTCGCGTTACCAGCAGGAGTTTTGATTCGACATCTCCCACGATATCGCCAATTTGGATGCGATCGCCGATTTGAAATGCTCTCGTGTAGATCATAATAATCCCAGCGACGATATTGGCAACTGCCGTAGACGAACCAATCGAGATTAAAACGCCCAGAAATATCGATATCCCCTGAAAGGAAGGTGAGTTAGAACCTGGCACATAGGGGAAAGCAACGGCAAAAGCCATGGCAATAATCAAATAGGTCAGCAGTCTAGAGGTTGGTTCTGCCCACTCAGGATAAAATCCTGGCACAGTCAGTTGCTGCCTGTCGATCGCCGTGAAAATAAACTTTAAGAAGCGGAGAATATAGTAAGTTATGAAGAAGACGAGGACGATGGCAAACAGGTTGGGAAGATATGCCAAGAAAGCATTCCAGGCAGCGTGCAAGCCGCGATCAACATAGCTGAATAGTGCCGCGCCCACATGCCTTGTCGTGGGGAACAAGCTAAAGACAAAGGAAAAGTAAACATAAAGAATCATCAATAGGACAATCGAGCGGATTAGCCCGACTAACCAGATGCATAAATCGGTGATGCGATCGGCGGACAACAGCTCAAAATTTTGAATTCGTATACTGGGAATGCGAGTATAGCGCTGGGTATTCAACCAGGCATTGATTCGCGGTACAACTCTTCTCCACTTCCAAACAATGAGAGTGAGGATAAGGGCAATCGTCGCCCCTACAGCATAGATCGCGTCCAGAATTAAAGAGCGGGTACTCCGCTCTTCTCGGTATTGACGGACGGCATCTCTAATCGTTTGCAAGTACTGCTTGGTTAGTTCTTGCCGTGATTTGCCCGCTATCTTTGCATCTTGATCGGACACATAAACCAGAATCTTGTCACCCGCACCAACCAATATGGAATCTTCTATATCCTTAGTCCACAGCGAATCAATTGGTATCGAGCTATCTTCGGCAAATGCAGCAATGCGCTCCTTAATTGTCTGCGCCCGCCTTTCTGGAGATGATGACAGGGACTTTGCCTGGACGGTGAAAAGTAGTTTACCATCCAGAGTTACAACAGCTCCTTGAGGGGGTTGCGGCGATGGGCTAACCTGGGAAAATGCCAGTGAAGGAGCAATAAGGCTTAAAAACGTTGCTAGAGCGATCGCGATGAACGCTTTGATTATCCTTAGCATACGAAAGTCGATAATTGTGATTTTCTTCATTGTGGATTCCAATTTCGATCATTGAGCTGGCTACGGGGCATCACGTTTGGGTGGAGTGGGGAGTGGATTGCTCTGGGGAAGATCGCCGATCGCATCGCGAAATGAATTTGTCAGCATCTGTTGTGGAATCCCGATTTGAATACCGTGGCGATCGAAGGCGATCTTGAGGCGACGGCGCAACTCCCTTGCAACATCAAACTGCTTCAGGGGAAGTGTTTTAATCCAAATTTTGATTTCAATACCTGTGTGAGAAATTTTCTCCACGCCAAAAACTTCGCCAACATCAAGAATGAGCGCTCTCCAGACTGGATCGCTAGCTAATAGCTTAGCCTCTTGCATCACAATTGCCAGAGCTTTATCGACATCGGTATTGTAGGCAACCTCTACGACAAAATCGCTGCGCGACCAGAGGCGAGTCAGGTTATCAACTTGGGCGATCGAGCTATTGGGTAGGGTGATTAATCGCCCATCTGCCGACCGAATCTGGGTAATGCGGAGGTTAACATTTTCCACAATTCCAGAGGCGGAACCAACCACAATCATGTCGCCAACAGCATACTGGTCTTCCATCAAAATCAAGATGCCGTTGACTAAATCTTTGATCACATTCTGTACGCCAAAAGAGATCGCTAAAGCAAGCAATGTCCCGAATGCTAGTAAGGATACTGGGGCAATATTGAGAAATTGCAAAACCCAAACAATCGCAAAGCAATAGATTAAAACCGCTATCAATCCCTTCAAAGCACTAACGGTTGTTGCCAGACGCTGCGATCGCCTTTGGGAGTTCTCCAGTGTCAGAGTATTTTTTTCCCAGGTTTTGATCAGTAGATCGATCGCGAGATTACTTAAGCGGTTTACCAATCCAGTTGCAAACCAGACAATCAAAATCAAAACTGGAGTTGACACTACGCCAAGCGCAAAAGGACGGGTCTGAGGAAACTGATATAAAATGCCAGCAATTCCAGCCACCCAAACAAAAACGATTGTCCAAAATACTAACCACCGCAATAGTCCAACGATTTGCAAGCGCCGTTGAATGCTGAGTTGACTATTAAATTGGTGTCGTAAGATCTCAAGCAATTGAGGTTTATGCTCGTGAAAAGATTTGTCGGCGATTTCGTTCCGAATGCCTTCGGCCACCGCATCACTGGATATTGGTGTGATCGCCTGACTTGCCTGACTTGCCTGGTATCGCGCTAACGCTTTTTCCCGCCATTCCAATCCCTTTGAAATCACAAATAGCAAAATACTGGCAGCGATCGTGGCGATCGCGATCTTGACTGCGTCATTAATTTGCTGTCTCAACGCCCCTGGCTTCCGAATTTCTAAAGCCAGTCGTAATTCTTTCTCTAGTAATTTTTGCCAACGCCCTGCCAGGATCTCCTTCGTTGTGACATGGTACTGAGCATCTGTATCTGTGACTGTTAATAGTACTCTTGGTTCTGCTAAACCCGCATCCTTAACAAACAAAAGTGGCTGACGATTCAAAGTTTCAATATATACCTGGATTGTATCTGGATCGAGAGGGGTGGAGCCTTCCTCAGATGAATCTGAAGAGCGATTTGATTTCAGGATTTGCTCCAGGTTAGCTTCGATTTGATGCGCTCTCACCTCAACTGGAATCTGATTGCTTAATTCGTTACGATTGAAGACGGCAGGGGAGGCTATTTTGAAAATCACTTTGCCGCCCAATTTCACATCTGTCACTTCCAGTAGCCCATATCGCGTCACACCGTTTGGAAGTTGCGAGGTATTCGACTGGGGCAATGATGGAAGCTGGCTGTAGGCAATTGGTTCCCAAGCGGTCAAGCAGAAGACCATGAATATCCCCGCTAATGACCAGCACAGAAAACGTCCTGCCCTCCGAGAAAAAACTTGTCCCATAGGTTAAATTTTTAGTTCCACGATCCGCAGGAGATTCCTGAGTGCTAGGGGCTGGTTTTGCAATTGATCTACAGATATAACCATTGAATCTACGCAAAACCAGCCCCTACAGGGATTTTATTGGCTGGGATATTTCTTAGAATCTGACAACTCTGTAAACGAGGTCGCTACCCTGGTAGAAGGGCTGATAGATAACGCCGCTACAGTCGTAGTATATGACTCCACCCTGATTAGTTACCGAGCAGCCTTCCGGTATAGAAGGTACAACTGCACCGACCGGCGGTGCAATCACGACGTAAGAGCTACCTCGCGGCTGCAGAAAGACGCCATCTGAGTAGATAAAGTTATTCCCTCCCACGACTACCGTGTTGTAATAGGGCGGGCGATTATTAATCGTCGCACCGATCGCTAGACCCGTTGCAAATGTAGCCAATCCCCAACCCGGTGGAGTGCGATAACCACCACCATACCAACCACCACCACGCCAACCAGTATTGACGTTCACGCTATTACCAACGTTGATGTTACCGCGATTGATATTTCCAGTATTGATGTTACCGCGATTGATGTTTCCAGTATTGATGTTACCGCGATTGATGTTACCGCGATTGATGTTGCTGGTGTTAACATTAGGGCGATTGATATTCCCTCTATTCTGTAAGTTGACGTTGCTGTTGACGCGCGGGGAAGCCCCCGCTCTGTTAATGTTACCGCTACCTCTATTGCCACCACCACGGCGTTGGGCATATATCGCATCCAGAGGAAGCGCACTGGCGGACAAAAGGACTAAAAGCAAAGCAAAAAGGGTGTGACGTGTAGAAAATTTCATCGCTTTTGTTTCTTATTATTGCTGAGGGATATTACTTGAGTTCAGAAGGTAGGAATTCGATCTTGCCAGTGCCTGCGGGTGGAGTAAAGCTAAATGTATCGGCAGGGATCTGCGGTTTGAAATTCCAATTCGAGAGAATTGCTGTATACTGGGGCGCGCCGGGCAGATCTTTGTACGTAATCACAATTTTTTGAAGTACTGGTTCGTCATCATCGCTAATCCAAACCTGAAAGTCCTTGTCCTTTCCGTTGAATAAGAAGTGGTAGCTGGGAACCCTATTTACCATGTCAAACCCCACGTATGTGGACTTCTCGATCTTGGGAGTGATTTCCTTGCAAGGATCGCTAACTAACAAGTTAGATAGAGGGATAGTAACATCGTACTTTTCTTCAATTTCGGCGATCGCAGCGTCGATGGTGGCAGGCGCGGGTCTGGTGGCATACAAATTCGTCTTCTTCTGAAGTAGCGAGAAAGTCTTGCCATCGTAGTAGAAGCTGTTGTGGCGTTCGTCACCAGTGTAGTCTGACCTGAGCTGGTTGGGGCGTTTTACCGATAGTTGCTGAAAGGCGCTGTACTGAACTTTTTCGCCGGAATCCAGCACGTTATCGTAAGTAATATCGACATCAACCGTAAAAGCTTGCTTCGTTCTCAATGTGTTGCAAGCTTTTTTCAGGATCGCCTCTGCTTCCTCGTTAGGGAAGATAGGGGATTCAGGTGCGGTTTGAGCAAAGGTTTTGATGGGAATTGCAAAAGTTGCCATACAAGCAACAAAAAGAGATATTAAGATGCGAACATTTTGAGATTTCATGGGATGTTCTTTCATAAGTATAGAGTAATTTGAATGAGATGGTTGGATGTTTTTGAATAAACCCGATCGCCTTACAGGGAGGAGATCGCTTTGGGAGTAGGAATTACATATGAATCTCCACACTACTAAACATTTCACAGCAAGCATCTTGAATCATCCATCTTGGCATAACTATTTTCTCTAAGGATGGTTTAATCCTGAAGTATACCGCTTCTAGCTTACGAATGCGATCGCTCGCTTATCGAATCGGCGGCACTAACCCCAGCGATCGCCGCCGCCGTCATCACCGCCGTAGTGGATTCCGGCCCTATTGAGAGTTGCGGTGATGACCCTAAAAAAGTATAAATAATCATTGGCGGCAGAATTGCCCACAACCCCACCACAGGTTGCACCCCTGCTAACTCCCCATAAGCCATGCACTGCGGAATTAAGTAAGCCGCTACCGTTACACCCGCCAGCATATCTCCACGCAACTATGCTCGCTGGTAAGACAGCAAACTTTTCAACCCCGGTATGCGTAGCAAAGTTACTTGATGCTTTTTCAACATGGCGATCGCATATAAGACATGGATTTAGGGCTCTTCCGACTCCAGGGCGAATAGAAGAACCAAATACGTTCCCCCAGCCACGAGAAAGTATTGCACCAAGATAATCCCAAAGAAAGCACCCTCATAAAACCCAAATGAGCGATCTATCAATGTTAATCTCCTTGCCATTCCCGATCTTCCAGTTCTTTTTGAGGCAACAGCAACGTGTCTTCAATCTCTTGCCGAATCGCAGCGGTCACTTCGCAGTTACTATTCAAGCAATCGATCAGGAGTTGATTGGCATCATAGTAGCGTTGTAGCACTTGCTTTTGCTCGGTCGTAAACTGCCAGGGGTGATGAATATTGCGGTAATTAGCGATCGTGACCCTCAACTGTTCCACCCAGGCAGAATAGTTTTTCTGCCACCAGGACTGCAACCGTTCTCGGTTTTGACTCGGAGATGGCAATTTGTCTCTCAATTGTTCGAGGGATTTATAGAATCCAGCATCCAGAACTGTCGTCAGAATGTTGTTCAGTGCCTCACTACAGGCATTGACGTAGGCAAAATCCTGACTGTGGTCGATGGCTAACTCTAGCAGCAAGTTCTCCAACGCCGCATCTAAAAATAGGCCCTGGTCAAGTGTGCAGGCTAACGCAAACTGACCAACGATATTAGGGGTTTTGGCAAGGGCAAGGTAAAACGCTTGCGTGGTCGCCACTTTGGTTTCGGCTGGGATCTGCTGGGATTTTTGGCTTGCCCAACTCAAAAATTCCTGCAGATATGGGTCTTGCGCGACTAAGGCATCAATCTGTTGCTTCATCAACTGCACCAGCGAATCTGCACTTCGCAACATGGCAGCCGTTAACAAGAAAACTTCGTGCCAGTGCGGATCGGTGATGTGACTGACCAACCCTCCCAGCGTCTGCTCCAATGCCTGCAGATTATGGCTGGCAACAATTTTTCGAGCCGTGAAGTATTCTTGAAATGCCAGATAGGAAAACGAAAAAATTCCTCGCGCTCGTTCGATCAGGAGTCCGTGCTGTGCCTCGATCGCATTCAGCATGGCTTCGCTTTCGAGTTGCAGTTCTTCTGGTCCTAGGGGCGCACTGGGCAAATTCCGCAAATAGTCACCAATGTATTGCTCAATCGTGCGTTGCTCGAAAAAGTACTGCCCCTGCTCAAAGGTAACTGCGGCAAGCTGACTCAGCAGCCCCAACTTTTGAGGCAATAAAAACCCTCGGTACACCTGATCGCGTTCAACCCCTTTGGCTTCATCCCATTGCCCCAGCAGCAAATCCAGCCCTTGCTTGTAAAACTCAGTCCGCTTGGTCGGAAATTTCCCTTGACCATTAAACACCCAGCAAGCGAGATGCAGAAACAGGGGGGTGACCACCAGTTGCCGAAACAGCCAGTTTTCCGGCAAATTTAACTTCTGCATAAACTGAGCAGACCGATCCTGTCCCGATTGAGCCGTCGTTTTGGCCAATGCCACAAACCACTTTTGCGCGAAGGTGGTGATTTGGGCTTGGGTAAAGGGAGCAATTTCTACATCGGTGAAGCCTCGCAGGTGAAGCTTTTGGGCAGCGGTGCGACAGGATGCCACAAATCGATTTTTGTAATATTTATCCGAGAATTTGCGAATCTCTTTGAGAACCGCTGTAATGTCCTGGTTCAGTACTTCATCCATGCCATCCATCAACAGCAGCACTCTGCCCGCTTGCAGCAAGATTTCAATTACAGACGGATTGGAAATTCCAGAGGTGAGAAACATCTGACAAATATAATTAAAAAGGCTGTATTCGCCGCTATGCCTGGACTCTTCTGCAAACTCTCTCAATGTGATAAAAATCGGCACTTGATTTGCCGCGAACTCACCCCGATTACACTGAATCGCAAGGTGTTGCAAAAAGGTAGTTTTGCCCACCCCCGGTTTACCCAATACTCTGAGCTTAGAGTACGTTTCAACAGCCTGTATCCCCGGTATTTGCTTCTGCTCAACCGCTCCCAATCCAATGCGATCGAAGTCAGCGGGTTCCACATTTTGGAGGTCAGCAATCTCAAACCAATTTTGACTGGCAATCTCTTCCAAAATATTGACATCTACATAAATGTCATCAATGCTGACGGGTCGGCTGATATCTAATAGCTGCAAGATACCACACTGGTTTTGAATGGTGTCATAATGCTGCGATCGCACCTGCTGCACTAGATCGTCGATATCGATAGGAGTAAATTTTGTCAGATCTCCGGGGTCAGGAAATTCTGCTGGCGGATTAATTGCAATCTCCCGCCAATCCAAATCCAGAATCGAACAAAGTTCCATGAAAATCTGATGATCGACGGGTTGACCGGTGAAAAAACGCCAAATCGGCTGACGAGTCCTTAAGTTTACCTCTCCTGCCAGATTTTCCTGCGTCCACCCCTTCAGAGCAAACGCTCGTTTAGCTTGTTGTATGCCAGGAAGGGATGCCTGGAGCGATCGCTTGACCATAAAATGAATGGATCATGAAAATGAATGGATCATGTAAAGACAAGGTTATTAGATACGTCGTCCTATAAATAAGTTATAGACAACGCCAATCAGCACCAAAACCAAAAGCAGGTGGATCAAGCTGCCACCAACGTTAATTGAGAATCCTAACAACCAGAGGATGAAAAGCACACCAACCACAGTCCAGATAAGATTAGACATATATTTCTCCTTCTTAATTTAGATAAAAGTGATGAAATTTGGTCAAAGGGTAAAGATGATTAGGTAGCGATCCGCAAGTAGTGATGGGTGAAACTCTTGCTATTTTCAATGATTACATAGATTGGGATTATTTTTTCAGATCTCAATTCTTAAGCGTGATTTAGGCTCTACATCTGCTGGATACTGCAAAGAGTAAGGGCTTCCCTATTCTGAGCTTCCCAGAAAATTTCAATGTTTCCGTGGGAAAGAAAACATTGAAAGTCTTGCCTACAGGTTATTTTAGCTAACCACTACTTCCATATCACTATCTTTTTTTGCTTGCAAGCTAAGCCAAAACAGTTATTAAATACGTCGCCTTACAAATAAGTTGTAGACAATGCCAATCAGCACCAAAACCAAAAGCAGGTGGATTAAACTGCCACCAACGTGAATGGAGAATCCTAACAACCAGAGGATAAAAAGTATAACAATGACCGCCCAAACGAGATCGAACATAATTGCCTCCATTAGATAAAAGTAATGAAAATTCAGTCAGAATAAAAGATGGTTTCTTCTACTGCGTTGTAAAATCTTTTTAAACTCCAAAAAAGAATTTGATAGATGAAAATTGTACGAGTTGTGCTAAAAATTTACGATTCGTGATAGAAGATCATTCTGATCAGCGATACAAGAAGATAGCTCAAGAGACCATAGGCTACAATCGCGATCACAATATTGACATCAAATATATTTGCCCCAGCACCTGAAGTAGGACTAATGAATAAAGTGGAAAATGGAGCAATAAAAGGTGCCGATAGATTATTAATCAACTGAGCAAATTCGTTTTGGGGGTTAGCACCAAACAAACGCAGCAAGAACCGTATTACAAGCAGTATTTCCAGAATTCCGACCAGCCAGAAAATGCTATTAATTATCCAAATCAAGGCAGTATTTCGTCTGGCAGATCGCAGGTGTCTCTCCTCCTGATGAAGTCGGAAAGCCTCTTCATCATGCTGCAGGTCTTGTCGCCGCTCAAGATTGGTTTCATCATTGCGATCGTGACTCATGCTTAGACCTCAGAATCAATATCTTGGCAATATAAATCATTCTACTTCCTAAATCTATTCTACAATGTAAGGTACATTTTTATGAATCATTCAGGATTGCTATACTTTCTGCATCGAGCGAGAGAAAACTGGCTTGCGAGTTTTCAAGTTAAAGCGGAATCCATGAGGTAAGATGTGCAACTTGACTCCACACACTGCGATCGCTTCATCTTTGAGCAGTTCGTCTAAATTATTATAAGTTGCCTCTGATTCATCGACGACTGTTATAGCGCCACGCCCCACCACCCTCAATTCGTCACCGTCCACAATTATTGCTGTATCTTCGTCAATGCCAAAGCCTAAGATAGCTGGCTGCTGTAAGAGAGCGGCAATCAGGCGACCTAGCCGTCCGCGTTGGGCAAAATGCTGATCGATCACAACTGAGTGCAGAAACCCCATTCCCGCCTCCATCTCTACCGCATCCATACGTGGGTTGGTTTCGGAGTCTCCTGTAACAATCATGACATCGGGCATTATGGCAGCACCGGCACTTGTCCCACCTATCACCATTCCCTCCCTATTGCGTTGGTGAAGTAAGGTGTCTAGCTTAGTTCCCTTGACATGTTCGATGATGTAGGCTTGATCTCCCCCTACAAAAAACGCTCCTGTGGCTTCCTCAATGATTTCTAGGGCTTCTGGATCTTCCGCATCTTCTCTGTGAATGGTATTGAGGACACGCACATCCTCGACCCCAAGTCGCTCAAACACTCGGATATAGTCTTCTCCAGCCTCACGCGGATCGGTTGTTGCCGCCGTTAACACAGCAATTTTGGCTTTGGTACCTCCAGCACAGCGAACAAACTCTCGCAAGACTTTACAATCTCCTTCTTTGTCCTCTGCTCCACCAATGATGACTAATTGCCCTGGGTTTCTTGTGGATTCCATCATAAAACCTCCTTTAGTATGGATGCGCTTTAATTCAAGCCTTTGGGTAAGATCCCTACACTGTAAATAATTGGTATATCACTATTGCTTTACGGATGTAGCAGCTCTCTCCCAAGCATCCATTACCGCATATTTAGCTTTTTCCCAAGCTAGACTTCCACTCTGCTTCGCTTCATAATCACGCTGTAAGTCTGACTCAATATCGCTGTAATTCCGACCGCTATGTCCATAGTGGACATAGCCTTCATAGCCAGTTTGATAAGCAAGTTGATAATCTTTGTAGGTTGTCCCTTCCTCAAAGTAAGGACGAGAACTAAAGTTCTCCCGCCAATAATTATCTTCAAAAGTGGGATTAATCTGTTCAGCAGTGCTCTTGCCAGCTAAACCTCCAACTACAGAGCCAACCACCGCACCAACTACAGCTCCAATCGGACCGCCAACTACACCGCCGACCACTGCGGCTACGGTGCCAGCACCTGCGGCTCCTACGCCTGTTCCCAAAGGATGCGCTCCCGGTTCTCCAGAAATTGGATCGCGGTTAGCATCGTCTCGATCGAGGGAATTTCTAATCTCATCATTCATAGTTACTTTTCCTCCAACATTTTCAGCGGTTAACTCGACGTAACCTAATCTCAAAATATTCTCTTTGGTAGTCGAATAGTACTTTTTAAAATACACACTTTATATGAAAGTAGGACTTCAATTATTTATCTAATATTCATCTGAATGGCGATCACCATTCAGATGAATGAGCTACTAGTCAATAATTTTTTTGACTTCTTCTTTCACATTTTCGATAGTATGACGAACTTTTGCCTCTACCTGTTTTTCCTTGCCCTCTTCCTGGGCTTTGAGATCGCCAGTCAGATCGCCGACTGCTTCTTGAACTTTACCTTCGATGTTTTTGGCAGTTGCCTTAGCTCTATTTTTTAAACTCATGCTGCCCTCCTAATTGAATTTGAGAACCTCCTCACCTGAGTCAAATTAACGACTCTATCCCTAGTATTAGTCTAATAAGCAGTTGTTTTATTTCCTGAATGAATTGATTGAGTACGATACAAAAAGCAATAATAATTTAAATGGTATTCAGGAAAGGCACAGGCAGCTTAAAAGTAGGCATTGTTACGCCGAAGTCTACACGACAGACAAACACATTGCCATCTTGACAAGCGACGATCGCTGCTAACAAGGCAATCTTTGCCTGATGACAGAAGAGCGCGTGGTGGGATTATTGTGAAAAGATCAGCACGCTGTAGGGGCCGATGGAAACAGACCCATGCCAGGGAAGTCCGTCGTAGTCACCCGACTCAGCGATAACGTCAGTACTGGGATGGTTCCCGAAGTCGTCATTGTAGCCCTGCCAATCGCTGTTGAAGCGGAGCTTCCAGGTTCCTGCGGCTGGGAAGCCGATCGCATAGCCATCCTGCGCATCATGGAAGAAGTTGGCAACAACCACAACGTCGTCCGACGATCCACCCTTGTCCCAGCGGTGGAAGGCGATCGCCTTGCGTTCGTCGTCCAGATGATAGATCTGAGTGAACTGCCCGCAAAGTCCGCGCGTAAAGCCGTCGCGGTTGAGCCGCAACCGGATGAGGTCGCGGTACAGCCGCACGATGCCATGAAACTCGTCCCGTTGGTCCCAATCGACGGGGACCGTATCGCGGAACCAGCCGCCTTCGAGGAATTCCTGACCTTGGAACAGCATGGGGATGCCTGGAGCCGTGAAGACCATCGCGGCAGCCAGCGTCGAGCGTTTCTGTGCATACCAGCCCTTGGGGTCATTCGGGCTGATCTCTTGGGGTACGCGCGAACTGCCGTTAGCCACCGCATCGTGCGACTCGCTGTAGATGACTCGATCAAAGGCATCATCATTGTATCGGTAGCAAATAGCATCGCGGATGGCGGCGATCGATCGCTGCTCGTCCTCTGGCGCGATCACTGCTTGGCGGATGGGGTGGACGAAGTTAGCATCCCACTGCGAGCCAAACCCGGCTCCACCCGCCCCAACGTCTTTGGTAAGCCACTTGTTGTTTTGTAAATCCTCGGCGATCGCGATCCGTCCAGGGAACTTCTGCGTGACTAGGGTGTTGATCGCTTGGAGCAGGCTCCAGCCGTCAGGTAGATCCCCGTCGCTAGAGCCGTTGACGGTGCGAATATAGATGGTGGAGTCATACCGGAGTCCATCAACATGGTATTCCTCTAGCCACATCAAGACATTATCGAGCAGATATTGACGCACCTCGCCGCGTCCATAATCGGGACGAGTCTCTCCCCACGGCGTGTTGGCCCGGTCGTCGTTGTAGAAGTAGATGCCGCCGCGATCGTTCTCGCTCCAGCCATCGAACTGCCAAAGATCCAGGTCGCTAGGACCCAGGTGATTGTAAACCACGTCCAGGATCACCGCGATGCCCGCTTGGTGGGCGCGCTTGACGAACTGTTTGAACGCCAATGGGCCTCCGTAGGCGATCTCCACTGAGAAGATATGGGCAGGGTTGTACCCCCACGACCTGTCTCCCGCAAACTCGCCCACTGGCATGATCTGGATCGCATTGACGCCGATCTTTTTCAAATGTCCCAGACGCGCCGACACCGAGGAAAACTTGCCCGGATGGTTGGTGTCTTCCTGGTCGTTGAACGTGCCGACATGAAGTTCGTAGATGACCAGCTCGTTCCACGGTGCGAGATGGAAGTCGTCTCCTTGCCAGTCAAAGCTCGGATCGTGAACGATGGCGTTGCCGACCGAGTTGGTCACCTCACGGGCATACGGGTCGATGCGCTTGAACTCGCCCTTCGGCGTGGACAGGAGGAAGCGATACCGATCGCCAGCACGAGCCTCGGCCACGTTGGCGTACCAGTAACCGTTCGCTTCAGCTTGCATGGGGTGCTTGCTACCTTCCCAGTCGTTGAACGATCCAATGACGGATACTTGCTGCGCATGGGGTGCCCACACGCGGAAGGCGACTCCTTGCGCGTGCAAAATCGATCCCATTCCCTTGATCTTGGTTTCATCGCTCATGGTTGGTTCCTCCGGCTCAATAACTAGTTTATCTCCTAATGCTGAGGTCTGAGCAGCAGTCGAGCAGGTACTTAGAACATCGCCTTTATTATCTACGTCGAATCAACCACTTATTCAGCTCCATCGTCCAAAAGACGACTGTACTTAAGGCTAAAGCGATCGCCAGATCGATCGCCGATAAGGGTGTTGTTTTGAACACGGTTTGCAAAAAAGGAACGTAAATGACTGCCATTTGCAAGCCAAACGTCAGCGCCACCGCACCCAGAAGTGGTTTGTTCGATAACAGTCCGATCTGAAACAGGGAATCTCGTTCGGAGCGCATGGTTTGGGCAAGTCCCATTCGAGATAAAGCGAGAGTTGTAAACACCATGGTTTGCCAACTTGGCTGGTGAGAAGACCAATAGCTGTAAGCCACAGCCAATAAAACTAGACCCAGCAACAGTCCCACCCAAACAATATCGCGACCGACTCCACGACTAAAAATACTCTCATTGGCAGGATAGGGGCGACGGCGCATGATTTGCCGTTCCGATGGTTCCACGCTCAAAGCCAGTGCCAATAGACCATCTGCCAAGAGATTAATCCAGAGAATTTGCAGGGGAATCAACGGCAAAGGCATCCCAAAAAAAGGAGCGAGTAAAATGACCCACAGTTCGCCGGCATTGCCCGTTAAGGTGTATTTAATAAATTTCCGAATATTGTCGTAGATCGCCCGCCCTTCTTTCACGGCGGCGATAATCGTGGCAAAGTTGTCATCTAGTAACACCATATCAGCGGCTTCTTTCGCCACATCTGTACCTGTAATACCCATTGCTATGCCAATATCCGCTTGCTTGAGGGCAGGAGCATCATTAACTCCATCCCCCGTCATCGCCACAACTTCGCCTTGTTGTTGCAATGCCTTGACGATTTCCAACTTGTGTTGCGGGGAAACTCTGGCATAGACAGATACCCGATCTACCTGTTTTTCTAGTTCTTCTTTAGACAATCGATCCAGTTCTTGTCCAGTCAAAGCGAGACCGCTCGGTTCAATTTCTAGTTCTTGAGCGATGTGTAGGGCAGTGAGTGGTTGATCTCCCGTGATCATAACAGGGCGAATCCCTGCCGCTTGGCAAGTCTGCACGGCCTCCTCGACTTCAGGACGAACGGGGTCGATCATACCGACGATACCGACAAAAATCAGCTTTTGTTCCAGGTTTTTTGCTTCGGAACGATCGGTCAGCTCAGTAAGGGGTCGAAAAGCAACGCCCAAAACCCGCATCCCCTCCCCTGCTAACCGATCGTTATCCTCCAGGATTGTCTGATGACGATTCTCATCAAGGAGTTCTGTTTTCCCATTCACCCAGACGCGATCGCAAACTGAAAGCAAACTGGTGACTCCACCTTTGGTAAAAGCAATATAAGATGAGTCTTCTAATCCCAAAGCGACAAAATCAAACAATTCCAAGATTCCAGTCAGAGAACGGGGGGCGGGGGGTAGACCGTGTACGGTGGTCATGCGCTTACGTTCTGCATCAAAGGGAATCTCAGCAACACGGGGGAAAGATTCCTCTAAACCGATCTTTTTTAAGCCCCAACGGGAAGCTACCAGGACTAAAGCCCCCTCTGTCGGATCTCCTACGGCATGGAACCGATCCGGGCGATTGGGATCTGCTTCTAATAAGGCATCGTTACAGAGTAAGCCCCCTATGAGCAGTAAAGCTAGAGTAGGTTGCTCTTTTAACAGGGGTGATGGATCTTCGTAGGTGCTCAAGACTAAGGATCTGCGATGGTCAGGGGTGGTCAAATCCACCTGATGACCGGCAACAGCAAGCAAGGTAACCGTCATCCGATTCTCTGTCAGTGTGCCTGTCTTATCAGAGCAGATCGCCGTCACCGACCCTAATGTCTCAACGGCAGGCAGATTGCGGATCAAAGCATGCTGTTTGAGCATCCGTTGCGCTCCCATTGCCAAGGCGATCGTGACCATAGCGGGTAATCCTTCAGGGACGGCTGCTACTGCCAAACTCACAGCGGCGAGGAACATATCGCCTAACGCCTCTCCCCGCAGCAGCCCTAGACCAAAGATAATGGCGACGAGGAACAGCGTGATAAAAGCTAGCTTTACAGCCAGTTTGTCTAAGCGTTTCTCAAGTGGGGTGGGCTTGGGTTTTACAGTTTGGATAGCTGTTGCAATCTGTCCCAATTCAGTCTTGTTTCCAGTTTCTGTTACCACCCCTAAACCGCGCCCATAGGTAATCGTCGTTCCCATATAAGCCATATTCAGGCGATCGCCGATCGGTAAGTCAGCTTGTCCCAAAATTTGAGCGTGTTTGTCTATAGGCTGGGATTCTCCTGTGAGGGAGGCTTCTTGAATCCGCAGGTTAAAGCTCTCTAACAAGCGGTAATCTGCAGGGACGAGGTTTCCAGTTTCGAGTAATACGATGTCACCTGGTACGAGTTGGCGAGCGGAGATTTCCCGTACCTGTTCGCTGCGACGTACTTTAACGGTGGACACGGCTAATTTTTTGAGGGAAGAGATCGCCTGTCCCGCCTGATATTCCTGTTTGACTCCCAGTGCCGCATTGAAGACAACAATGGCAAGAATAGCACAGGCATCAATATAGTCACCTAAAGCAATAGCGATCGCCGCCGCCACAATCAAAACCATCACCATGACAGAGGTAAGTTGCTTCCAAAGAATTTGCCACAGATTCTCACCGGGCTGCTCTTTTAACTCGTTAAAGCCATATTTCCGCAAGCGCCGTTTAGCTTCTGATTTGCTCAAACCGCATGCGAGATTCGCGTCCAGCTTTTGCAACACCTCCACTGAGTCCAATTTATACCAGTTACTCATTTCTTACCTCCGTTAATTTTCGAGAGTTCTATATAGCTTCAGTAATTGATAAGCATTCATAGCGCGAACTCGTAGTTAATCTCTGTAGTTCTTCCTTTAAAATAGAGCCGGGTTCCTTCTGGATATTCCCATCCTACTTCACCTTCTAAGGGAATGAGCATTCCATCTCGAACTGAATATTCCCAGAATCGACCGCCCCAAGGCATCGCAGTCAGCTTGTCGCGATAACGAGCCTCAGCCCGAAAAGTGGCGATCGTCCCTTCAGGATTAAACCGAAATACGAGGGAGACAGTTGTGGCACCATCGGTCAGCGTAGCGCGAGCGGAGGTATCGTTGATCGCTTCCCAGCGCACACCCTGACTGGGCAACAAAGCTGTGGGATACCATGCAGCTTCAGCAAAGAAGCGCATCAGTTCTCCTTGGTTCAATTCAGGCGTATTCCGCATATTTGCAAGGGTGAAAAGACCGAGTAATGATGCGTGTAGGTTGCCTTCTTCTAACAGATATGTATCATGGACAAATGCATTAAGCCCAGGAGCCATCTGGATGCGTGCATCCCAATCAAAACCCAGAGGTTGAGTAATCACAAGTTGAGTGGCAGTAAACGGACTCCACTTGGCTTCCGTCTCACTCATATTAAACTGTCCTATCTGAGAGAGTTTGACCGCAGCCACGATCGCTTGTCCATCCTTAAGCACTGTCCGAAAGAATCGTTGTACAGGGGCTGGTAAGTCTTCAATCTCTTTTGGGTCGTAGATTTTGGGCGTAATTGTTTGTCTTCCATTGGTTAATTTAGCTCGTCGTTTATCGGTGTCAGACTGCCAGCGATAGTTACCATAAATGGCAGTAATTCCAAGGCAGACTACGATCGAGACACCAATAATTGCAATCCATTGAATCCACATGATGCTTACCTATGTTTGTTACTTCAGAATTTGATAGATGGTGATAATCGAAATGATCCCGAAAATATTTGTATAGATTAACTTTGTGTTTGGCTAGCCAACTTGGAAGATAAATATCAAAATCGTCCTTTGTGGAATTTGAGTATTTTCGGGCAAGCAGATTTAATGGACAGTGGGATTTAAAAGTTAGTAGGGTCAGCCCTTCTAGAAATATAAATCCATAACCGATCCAGAGCCAGATATCGAGTTTATTGGAGATCGCCGCATAAAGCATATAAAAATTGAAGAATATCCAGATCGCTGTGTGAATAATTTTAATCAGCGTTAATTTGGTTTCACTTTCCATATTGCGTCAATACAATTTCTCCATTTTTGGTGTTAAATTGCGCCGAATAATAAAAGCCGTTCCGATCATTCCTGCGACAAGCAATCCGAAATCTTCTTTAATCCCAAAATTCAAAGCCGCTGAGGTTCCGACAATCGACCATAAAACTGGAATAATCAATAAACTTAACGGAACTTTTTTGTCTGTCCAGAGCAGCAAGCCGAATGTGAAGATGGTTGTTGGACAAGGTACGCCGAACGTTGGCGATGATGGGAAAATTCGACCCAGAGCGTAGCCAATTAACGGATAGATCGCTAGAGCATAAGCAATAAACATCGCGCCGAGAATGCCGTAAAAATTCCTGCTGGCGCGAAAACTTAAACGATTTCGTGCCACGCCTTCGTATAAAAATAACAAGCCTTGAAAAATGAATGATGCCCCGAAAAGATAGGCTGGTGGACTGATTTTTGCAAAAAAGATCGAATGGTAAACAACGCCTGCCCACAACCAGAGAAACCCGAGTAATCCCGAAATAGTTTTGTTTGCGAACGGTTTTGGACTTGCCGCCAGTGCAATCGAGGCGATCGCCACTAAAATTAGTAAAAATTGCATCGGAAATACAGTTTGATTATATTTCTCGAAAACCCGAAAAAATTGTTCGGTGGTAAATGGCATTGCTAAATTTCCTCCACTCGATTGCGGTTATTCCGTTCCAATTCATAGCTGTCAGCAGTTCGCCATTGTTCGA
This sequence comes from Rhizobium sp. Q54, assembly GCA_943367755.1. Classification (GTDB taxonomy): domain Bacteria; phylum Cyanobacteriota; class Cyanobacteriia; order Pseudanabaenales; family Pseudanabaenaceae; genus PCC-6802. The sequence continues at coordinate 22,714 of CALRKB020000043.1, forward strand.
CTAAAGGAGAGAAGTTAATATCTTCCGCTCATACCAAGCTTTAAGTGTGACAGGCGATCGCTTGATTTCGTGAATGAATTGATTGAATACGCTGCAAAATGTAACTGATTGGCACTGAAACTAAATAACTCGTTAATTTGTTCTGTTAATTTATTCTATTAAACTAAGGGAATCAATATTTACCCAGTGTTTCTGTTCCCCATAGACAAGTTATGGCGATCGCACCAACAATCTATCTTCTAAAGGCGATCGCTTCTAAATTATTTGTCTTTGCGATCGCCATACCCATCCCAAATCGGTGCAACCACACTATACCGAGCAACTAATCCACATGCCCGACTTTACGGTGGTGATCGCAGATTTTCCAGCTAAGCTAGTAGATCGCGACTTGACCAGAGCAAATCTTGGTATTTCTCCTGAAACAGTTGCCTATCTATCCGTCGCAACAGGACATAAAGTTAATCCTGAATTAGTGCGATCGCATATCAGTATCCTCAAGCAAGTTCCCCAAAGTATCCTACTGCATAAAGGATTTTGCGATGTGGAAGTAGTGCGATCGCTATATGCAAAGAATCTCAAGCACAGGGGATTGATTCTGAGAGATGCAAGCTTATGTCGCGACAGCAATTGGAAGAAGATCATCGTCTATATTACCAAATTGCTGATATTGCTTTAGATACTTATCCCTACAATGGTGGTACGCATAACCTGGAATCTTTGTGGTTTAACTTACGGCTTGTCACATTGTGTGGAGAACAAGCAACTTCTCGCATGGGCTATGCCTTCCTAAAGGCAGTGGGAATTAATGAAGGAGTAGCGAATAGCTGGGCCGACCTCTATGGAATGTTATCCCAAACAGCTTTATGCAGTTTAGTGTCCTGCATCATGGCTCCTTCAAGAATCGCACCCTGCAAGTACGCCCAACTGAGGTCAGCCCCCCTGAGATCGCTGTGGCGCAGGTCAGCCTTGCGCAGATCGGCTCCCTTCAAGTTAGCCTTGCGCAAGTTAGCTCTATGCAAGTCCGCCCCTTTGAGATCGGCACCACTGAGATCGGCTCCGACAAGGTTGGCTCTAGTCAGCTTCGCCGCAGCTAAATTGGCTTTGTATAGCCTTGCCCAACTCAAATTAATTTTATGCAATTCCACATTGCTGAGATTGGCACCACTGAGATCTATAGAAGGAAAATCCTTTCTCCCAGATCTGTATAAAGACAAGAAATCACTTGCTTCCATGCGTTTGCTATTCGGGTGGCGATCGCCCTACATCCATTGCCGTTAATTGCCGTTATCAGTTATCTACCAGTTACTTTCCCTTCTCCTGATAGTTCTCAATTTCCTCATAGCTATCAAGATCCATCGCCGCAGAACCGCCTCGATCTAACTCTACCAAGAGTTTACCTAGCTGCCGCCATACGAAGTAAGAACTACCAATTGTGAGTGGTATCGCTACTTTGTAGGCTAGGTCAGGCGGAAATCCAAATATTTCTAACCCAGTGGAAAGGAACACGCCAATACATATGGTAATTCCAGCGTAGGGTAGTTTGATCGCTAAACCTTTGAGGTTGAGCAGAGTCCGCGATGAGCGGCTTTGAGCCCATTCTTGTGCTAGCTGTCTTAGGCTTGACTCAAATGCCTTGCCACAGACCAAACCAGCGATCAGCGAAACTATAAATAGAAAGTAAGGCGGATTAGCGGGAAAATAGTAAGAGATATCAGATTCCATTATGTTATGCCAATAAGTTTTGATTGAATTAATTGAATTATCAGAAACTAGCTTTTAGTAATCAGCTTTCAGTTAGCTAAAACCCGATTTCCATACCATATCGACGATCGCGCTAATGTTTATTAGTTCATTAATATTGCCCTACAACAGCCACCACATCAGCCCAACACCTAAAATTGCACCTACCAAAACCTGGATCGGAGTATGACCCAGTAATTCTTTGAGTGGGTCAATCTCATTATCATCTTCAAATACTTCCTCAACAATTTGATTGATCACCTTAGCCTGCTTGCCTGCCGCAAGCCTGATCCCAGCCGCATCGTACATGACAATAAACGCAAATACTGAGGCGATCGCAAATTGAGGGCTATCCCAACCCTGTGTCCTGGCAATACCCACTGCTAAAGCTGCCACTAAAGCCGAGTGAGAACTGGGCATTCCACCGGTTTCTATTAAGACGTGAAGCTTGATTTGTCCCGACTGAATAAATATAATTAGTAGCTTCAATAATTGAGCTGTGAGACTGGCAGCAAGGGCGATCAGTAATACCCTGTTATCAATGATTTCCTTGAACGAGTGCATAGTTTTTGATTAGCGATCGCGAGCCGTAATGTAGTCTGCTAGAGCCATGAGCGGGATAGCAGCACTCCCAAAACTTTGCAGTTCAGATTTGGCCGCATCGACCAGTTCTTGGGCTTTGAGTTGCGATGTTGATATCCCCCACAAACTAGGATAGGTAACCTTTTGAGCGGCGACATCCTTGCCCGCAGTTTTACCCAGTTGCTCAGCCGTAGCGGTGATATCGAGAATATCATCAATAATCTGAAATGCCAGGCCAATATTTTGAGCGTAGGTAGATAGTTTTGCCAAATCTGATGCTGATGCACCAGCTAGTACAGCTCCGCAGGTTACACATGCTTCTAATAGAGCTGCCGTTTTGTGCATGTGAATGAATGTGAGGGTTTCTGCTGTGGTATCTGTTTTACCCTCGCATTCTAGATCGACAACTTGCCCTCCCACCAAACCAGTAGCGGCGATCGCGTGGCCCAGCCGCCTCAAGACATCAACAATGCGATCGGCAGGTACTCCCTCAGTTTGGCTGGCAATAAACTCAAAGGCATAGGCGAGTAAGGCATCCCCTGCCAGAATTGCAATATCTTCGCCGTACACCTTATGGTTAGTGAGTTTGCCACGACGATAATCATCGTTGTCCATTGCCGGTAAGTCATCATGGATCAATGACATCGTGTGTACCATTTCCATGGCACAGGCAGTAGGCATCGCGGCTCGGATTGCAGTATCGCGGCCACCGATTAACTCGTAGGCAGCCAGACACAAAATCGGACGCAACCGTTTACCGCCTGCCAACAGCGAGTAGCGCATTGCCTCATACACCTTTTCAGGATAGACAACTGTAATTGAAGCATCCAGAGCTGCCTCTACATCAACCTTAGCGGTTTTGAGGTAGGTTTCCAGATCGAAGGTATGAATTGATGGATCAATTATATGTAGTGCCATATCGTCGACAATAACTCCAAATAGTATTGTGCAACAACATGGTCACAGTCATCGGCCCAACCCCACCAGGAACGGGAGTAATATGGGCGGCAACCTGACTAACACCTGCAAAATCCACGTCGCCAACCAGGCGTGAATTGCCTTCATAGTCTGTAATGCGGTTGATCCCCACATCAATTACAGCAGCACCTGGTTTTACCAGATCGCGGGTAACCAGTTCTGGTTTGCCCACCGCAGCCACCAGGATATCCGCACTCAGTGCGATCGCTTTCAAGTCATCGGTGCGGGAATGCGCCATAATCACCGTGGCATTTGCTTGGAGCAGCATCATTGCCACAGGTTTACCCACCAAAATACTGCGGCCAATTACTACAGCCGTCTTGCCCGCAATGGCAATATTGGCGGTTTCTAGTAGCTTCATCACACCTGCTGGTGTGCAACTTTGCAAGCCTACTTCCCCCCGCATTAGCTTACCCATATTGTAGGGATGCAAGCCGTCAGCATCTTTATCGGGGTGAATTTGGTTCAGTAGAGCGATCGCATCTAAATGCTCTGGCAAGGGCAGTTGCACCAAAATGCCATCAACACGATCGTCCTGGTTTAGTTGGGCGATCGCTTGTTCTAATTCCGCCTGTGTCACACTGGTGGGAAAGTGCTGCCCAAAAGATTGCATGCCAATGCGCTGGCAAGCTAGTTCTTTATTTTTGACATAGGCCGCACTAGCGGGGTTATCGCCTACCATCAGCACTGCTAAGCCCGGTGCGCGTCCAAATTGCTCTTGCCACTGGGGAATGCGATCGGCCATCTCTGCCTGCATCCGCTTGGCGAGGGCTTTGCCGTCAATAATTTCTGCAGAAGTCATGCCTAGCCCTGATCCTCTAACTCATATTTTTGCTGCATTTCTTGGATGAAGTCTTCTATAGGCATAGTTTGCCCAGCATCGATTTCTTCAAATCCCTGCTGTATATTTGCAATTATTTCTAGCCGATCGATAAGCTGAATTTGCCCATCTTGATAAAAGCCTTCGACGCTTTTTAGCATAGTAATTACTTGATGAACTGTTTTAATCTTAATGGCTATGAACTACTGCTTATCTACCATGTTTAATGGGTTTAAAGCTGATGGTGTCAGCAAAGATGGTAATAGGCTATTCCAGAAAGATAGATCTTGCCACTTGTCCGAAGTTGTATGAGCAAGATTGGTTACAACTGCTTGATGATAAAGCGCTAATTCGGCTTCGGCATTGATTTTTGTGAATGCTACTTCCCGTCGCAACATCTCTACTAAAGCAAGTAACATGGCTAACCCATCGGCGATCGCCCGATTAGCCAAAGGTAGATCGAGAATCAGATTAGGTGCTAGCGAGCCGCCTGTCCACAGGAACCCCCAAGCACATGGCCTACCGGAGCTGAACAGCGCCATAATATTCCTGGTTTCTAAACCTGTGGGAGTTTTACCTAGAAATAAATATTGAATCTCAGCAACGGCGATCGCCAGCGTTCCCAGGATGTAAGGGCTGGACTTGGGTGTAAATGCCTGTTCTGTCAATTTCAGCATCGTGTTGGTAAGAATTTCAATCGCAGCAGTTCTGGTTTCGCTGAAGGCCCTAATATTGACAATATCTTGCCATCTCTGCTGTAGGAGACTCTCAATATCTGTTTTTAATGCATCAACACCTCGAATATCTAATTTCATACTGTGGTGAACTTCTGGATCGTAGCCAAAAGCACAGGTAGGGTAGATAGTTTCGATCCCCAAATCTTGCTTCCACTGATCGACCACGCGCTCTAAAACCAGAGGCTGCCACTTGTCATATTCATCAATTTTGTTGAACACCACAAATACATGAGCGCATTGTCGCCTCAGATCGTCCAGATGTTGCTTTTGTCTGGCATCTGAAGAGCCATCAACAACAAGAATGCCAACATCAACCCTCTCTAGAAATTTGCGTGTAATGCTACTGTTGTCAGTACGCACATCATCTAACCCAGGCGAATCAATCAACCGCACGCGATCGTTAAGCCTGAGGCACTGTACCTGTTGCGTCACACCAGATTCCGCTCTGACTTTAAATAGGGAATTTTTCCGTACTTTGCCCAATAAAGCGTTGATTAGGGAGCTTTTGCCCGAGCTGACTCTGCCAATCACAATAATATTTAAGGTAGCTTGGTGGTCTTGAATCTCTTCCTCAAATCTGGCATTGCTTCCTTCAAAAAAAGAATCTAAAACTTCGCGATTCAATGGCTGGGGCATAACTAATAACATAGGTACGGGAATATAGCTTGGGCAAGTCAGCCTATATTTTAGGCTGATCGGCTCGATTTTGATGGTTGAGCTTATACTTAACGCAAATTTTTGACTGGAAGTTAGGGGCGATCGCAGAGTTTTAACCTTGCCTTAATCTCCTGCTTTTGGCTAAAAATGTCCTACTTGACTTGATTATTTTATGTGACTACAATGTAATTACGAGCTTAATAGGAAAATAAACTTTGTGGCAGCAACTATTAAAGCAAAAATCATCAAAATAGGTAACTCGCAAGGTATTCGCATTCCCAAGTTATTACTAGATCGCGTTAATCTAAATGGATCTGTAGAAATAGAAATGCAGGAAGACCAGCTAGTGATTCGTCCTGTTCGCAAAGCCCGTGAGGGATGGGCTGAGCAGTTTAAGCTCATGTCCGAACGTGGTGATGATGTTCTGCTTGATGATGTTCTGCCTACTTCTACACAGTGGGACATAAATGATTGGGAATGGTAGTAAGGCGATTTGATGTCTATCTAATCAATCTCGACCCGACAGTAGGAAGTGAGATTCAGAAAACTAGACCCTGCGTTGTAATATCGCATGAGGATATGAATCGGTATATGAGGACGGTAATAATTGCTCCTATGACAAGTCATGGGAATGATTATCCGACCAGAGTAAGTTGTAGATTTCAGGGGAAGAACGGACAAATTGTGCTCGATCAGATACGAACAGTAGATAGAGAAAGACTGGTTAAGTATATGGGTCGTCTGAATGTTGCCACCCAGAAATCAGTATTGAGGTTGCTAGCAGAGATATTTGCTGAGTAGAAGATCTAAAAAAATTGCTAGAAAACCATCTATGAAGCTGACAGAATCAGTACTCTCGCAAATGCCAGATGATGCGATCGCTCAGTTACAGCGCATCGATCGTTTCTGGGATGCATATCGGTCGGGGAATCAACCAATTTCGACAGTGATAAGACAAAGTCAGGAATCTTTAAATGATATAGACTGCGATGTGTTGGTTTGTGGTGGTACGCTCGGCATTTTTATTGGTTGCGCTCTAGCGGTGCGGGGGTGGCATGTCACGGTTCTAGAACAAGGGATTTTGCGTGGCAGGGAACAGGAATGGAATATCTCGCGGCAGGAATTAGATGCTTTTCTGGAATTGGAATTGCTCACGCTTGAGGAATTAGAGACAGCGATCGCCACAGAATACAATCCAGGCAGAATTAGCTTCCTCGGCGGTGAGGATTTATGGGTGAGAGATGTACTGAACATTGGTATCGATCCAGTATTCCTCTTGGCGGCATTGCAGCGCAAATTTCTAGCCTGTGGCGGTAAACTCCTGGAAAAAACGGGATTTAAAGAGGCAGTTGTGCATCCTAATGGTGTGAGCGTAGAGGTAGTACAGCAGGATGGCTTAGTTACAATCAATATTAAGGCGCGATTACTCCTGGATGTGATGGGACATTTCAGTGCGATCGCCCTTCAAGCCAGAATCGATGCCAATCAAAGGCAAAAGCCAGATGGTGTCTGTATGGTAGTCGGTAGCTGTGCTCAGGGTCTACCTCAACAAGAGTTTGGCGACCTGATCGCGACATTCACACCAATACAAAATCAATGCCAATATTTTTGGGAAGCTTTTCCTGCTAGAGATGGTAGAACCACATACATGTTTACCTATGCGGATGCCGATCCCCAGCGTCCAAATTTCTCAGATCTATGGGAAGATTATCTGTCATTGCTACCGCAGTATCAGAATATCGATTTAAAAGAAATCCAATTCCGGCGTACCCTATTTGGATTCTTCCCATCCTATCGCTCCTCTCCCCTCCAAACAGCATGGGATCGGATTTTGCAAGTGGGAGATAGTAGCGGTAGCCAGTCGCCTCTCAGCTTTGGTGGCTTTGGCGCGCTGGTGCGCCACCTCGTGCGCTTAACTAATGGCATCGATTCGGCCCTAACGAGTAATAGCCTCGATCGCGATGCTCTACGACTGCTGCAACCATATCAGCCAAATTTATCGGTGACATGGCTATTCCAAAAGGCAATGAGCGTGGGCATAAACCAGCAAATCGAACCTGATCGGATCGACTACATGCTCTCAATTGTCTTTCAATGTATGCAAACACTAGGCGACCCTGTACTCAAACCATTTCTCCAAGATGTGGTGCAGTTTCCGGCTTTATCACAAACGATGCTCAAAATGGCGATCGCCGATCCGGTGCTGGTAGGAAAAATAATTCAACAAGTTGGCGCGATCGCGCTCTTAGACTGGATGCGTCATTACCTCAATTTGGGCACCTACAGTCTCTTGGATCGCTTTGGCAAATCCCTTAGCCCAATTCTGCCCAATCTGATCCCCGAACAACAGTATTTTTGGCAATGCCAGTTGAATAGCTGGAAATACGGTTCTGGTGGAGATTATGGCGGCGATCGCAATTAATTGTGGGTGGTTTGCTTTTCCAGAAATAATTGCGTTGCGCCTAACTCTAGTTTTTGTTGTTCCTTAAAGTTGGCGATCGCACGATTGAATGATTGTTCGGGACTGGCTTTAACCTCTTGTTTATCTGCCACTGTCCCGCCAGAAATCCAGTCAAGCGCGGACTTAACATTTTCCACAGGCGTTACGGTGACATCTTTCCCGAATCGCAAAAATTCCATGCTACCGCTGCTAAGAGATGAACTGGCTGGCCGCATTTCTAGTAATGTTTGCTGCGATAAAGGCACGCCACTAGTATTAGGACTACTTTCGCCAATGGCAATCTGGGCATAGAGAATTGATGGCATAAGAGCCGCGCAAACTGCCGTAACTCCGCTACCAGTTATTAGTAACAACGTATTGGTGTGCATTGCTCACTTTCTCCCAGGTGATTTGGATCTTTATAATTAGCAACACCTGAACATTTGAACATTAAAGTCTAATGCCCAATCGCACTGCTTTTATGTCTTAAAGACCTATCCTAATCAGAAAAGTGCCATCTGGGAGCAAAACGTTAACTTAACTTCAAATTTACTCAAATCCTGGCAATTCGTATAATTTGCTACTCCAAAAAAATCTCTTTACCTGTATAAGAGATATCTCAACTGATACTATAACGATCCAGCTTAAACTAAGAAACGAACTCCCTAGGAAATTCGTTTTTCAAAGACCAAAAGTCGCGATCGCGCATGTAGATTTAGACAACGACGGGATGGAAATAAAATGCTAGGCCCAGGATTGTATAGGTAGCAAGCAATAACAAGCCTTCTAACCAGTTGGATTTGCCGTCGGAACTAATCGAGTTAGCAAGCAGTACCGCGACTGCCACTGCCACTAGCTCAAATGGATTGAAATTCAAATCCATAGGCTGCCCCATTAGCCATCCTGCCAAGACAAGGACGGGTGCGACAAACAAAGCAATCTGCATACTGGAGCCAACTGCTACAGATACAGATAACTCCATCTTGTTCTTCAAGGCTACTGTCACAGCGGTTGTATGCTCCGCCGCGTTACCAATCACGGGCAAGAGAATGACGCCAGTAAATAGCTCAGTTAGCCCTAGTCTTGAAGTCGCTTCTTCAAGAGTCCCAACCAGCAATTCTGACTCAACCGCCACCAACAATGTCACACCTAGAAGTACCCCTACCCAAAACTTTAAATCGATCTTTTCTTCTGGATGTGTAGTTGTACCTCCGTCCTCTGTAAGTTCTGCTACGCCAACATCATAGAGATAGCTGTGGGTCTTCATGGAAAATAGCAGTGTCGCACCATATACCAAGATCAAAACTAGGGCTACTGCTACAGACAAGCTTTGCACAGTGGCTTCAGGAATACCGCTTGATGTAAAGTTTACTGCCGTCGGCAACAAAATCGATACAACTGCTAAGTTCATCACTGAGGCATTGACTCTCGCAAACAGAGGTTGAAAATCTTGCTCTTTATAGCGTAAGCCACCTAAGAACATGGCTAAACCCATTACTAGCAATAAATTACCAATAATTGAGCCTGTAATCGTAGCTTTCACCACATTCACCAGGCCAGCATTAAGCGCCACCAGCGCGATAATTAGTTCAGTAGCATTACCAAACGTGGCATTTAATAGACCACCCCAGGAAGGACCTAGAACAACGGCAATTTCCTCTGTTGCTGTGCTCAGCCAGCCAGCTAAAGGCAAGATTGCCAGTGCTGAGGTCATGAATATTAGGAGCGAACTCCAGCCTAGAAAGTGGGCTGCAATCGAGATCGGCACAAAAGCCAGCAACCCGTAGGAAACGATATTCTTAAAGCTCATAGTTATGGCGATCGCCTTGTGGGAGTGCGTTTGGTGGAAAGCTCACCTTGTTGTAATAGTTCCTTGAGACTAGGATTCTGAAAAACTGCACGGGCATCAGTTAAAAGCTTCTCACCCCATAGGTTTTCCTTGAGGAAATCTACTCTGCCATAGCGAGGATCGATCTTGAGCGCGTCTTCACTCATCTTTAGCCCCTTGTCGCGATCGCCCTTAGCATACAAAGCAACAGCTAGGGCCAATTTCGGCTCCGCAGCTTGATCTTCGGTGGCTGCTGCTTGGGTAATTGCCGTTTCCCAAAACTTAATCGCTTTATCGGAATTGCCCCGCTCGTACTCCACTAGACCAATATTGTTGGTTGCAGCCCAGAATTTTTTCTCGATTTCGACAACGCGCGTAAACTCAGCGATCGCCTCATCGTAGCGTTTAGCAAGATAATAGGCATTACCTAGATCGAAGACAGCAGTTGGCTCTTTGGGGGCGATCGTCAGTCCCTGCTTAATATTTTGAATGGCGGAATTATAGTTGCCTTTACGTAGATAGGCAGAGCCGAGACTAAATAAAATTGCGGGATTATCTTTCTTGAGATTATGTGCAGTGGTGAGGTTGGCGATCGCTTTGGTATAGTCCTCTTTCCGCAGATAAAGGCTGCCCAGAACTGCTTGGGTTTGATAGGTTTGGGGTGCTAGCTGCACGGCCAAACGAGCCCGCGGTAAGGCCAGATCGTACTGTTCAAACTGAGCCAGTTGCGCGGCATCTCTGGCAAGGGCTAAACCCTGTTGTTCTAAATTGCTAAAATTCAACTTAACAGTGTGGGGTACCAGGGCTTGTGCATTTACAGGCATTCCCCCACAGCCCAAAGCAATTAAGATTGCGGTGAGATAAGAGCGATGGCGCACAGTATTGATCCCTAAAACTCTGGTTAATTTATCAAAATTCATAATGCCGATCTCAACAATTGGGCTACAAGCGAGTAATCAAGATAGTGCTTTAGTTCAGCTCTTAGTATAAGCTCATATTCTAAAGCAACCTGCCCAAAACTATAGCCCTGTTAGCTGGGTTAAGATTAAATCGATGGTATGGCATAAGCCAAATACTCAAAGAAATTATTATTAAACTTGTAGCACATGACCCCGGCATCTATTAAAGACAAAATTGTGGCGATCGCCTCTAAGCGTAGCTCTTTAGTAAAACTCTCCCTGCGGAGCGATCTTGGTAACCTACACATAGACGTTATTCAAGCCCTTGAAGAAATCGACGATCTGTTACAAGAATTTAGAAATACTTTTCCAGATTGCACCATCGATCTTGAGGTAAATAACTAGTTGCAGATTAATTTAAGGAGAAATAACCCATGAATCCCTTTGGTGGCATTGTCCAAAAAGCATTTTACCTAGGATTAGGATTGGCATCTTTAGCTAGCGAAAAGGCGGGTTCTACGCTAACAGAAATTCGCAATCAGGCCACAAAACTTGCCGATGACCTAGTGGAACGTGGCGAAATGACCTCTGAGGAGGCACGCAAGTTTGTGGACGATCTGATCGAGAAAGCCCAACAGCCCCAAGAAAAAATTGATGGCAGATCTGCTCAAGCACCGCGATCGATTGAGATCATCAATGATGAAGACATCCCCACTGGAGCAGATCCTAGTGATGTCCAAAATCTTAAAGATAAGGTGCAGCAGTTACAAGAAGAGTTAAAGAAGCTGAAACAATAACTTAGCTAGTTGCTATGATTCAAGTCTTCCAAAGTTCCTAACATTATGATGAGTGTAAGGCTTGATATCTCTTGGTTACCCTCAGCTACCAGATAAGATCCTCGGACTTGAACAGCAATCCCGTTATCAAGCCTGGTGTGGAGTGATGTAAAGCTTTATCACTACGGTTATTTAGCAGAAATGATGAGCTACTTAGAAAAATCCATGGTGGATAATCCATAGCCATCAAATCTGCCACCAACTGTCCAATCCAATAAGCTGTTGAATTGATGCAAATCAATAAAGCTCAACTGCAACAGAATCATCAGTAAAGGACCTTCTTGTCTGGATTGCATTTTTTTCGCCAGAGTCAGTTGTTCGCAATCGACCAAGGCCGACTCCAATAGATGACGCTCCAGTTCGTCTTGATGACTCTCGGTTGTGAAAGTAGCCGATGCGTAGTTCATGCAACTTAGGGGGGTATTGCTAAGCAATTTGGATTAATAGAGTAGCGCAACTTATCACATCTGGCAATGTTTTTTGAGATCTTTATTTTTCTTAAGGGTTTTGGCTAAATGAAATTACCAACTTAGATGTTAAAAAGCAGTTGGACTTCAGCTCACGATTCAACAACTTGAAATTCGTGCACAGCAATTACAGGGCCGATCGCTGCGATCGTCATGACGTCATCTCTGATTGTGCCTGTAATTGATATTTTTAGCCCTTTCTGTAATAAATTGCTGGGCGCAGGCTGTAACAATTCGTATTGTTCTCCATCATCTGTGACTAGAGCCCAGGTACCCATTCCCATATCGATATACCGGATCGTACCTATAAGTTTGACGTCATTAGTACTCATGCGGGTTTAACCTCTGATTTAATTGCTAGCTGAGCCAATTTGACGCAGAGCAAGGCATTGACTACTAAAAAGCTGCGGGCGGCAAGGCCATTTCCTAACCACACTAGTTCAGGCGCAACCACTGCACTCGCGCCTAAGCAACCACCTACTCCGATCGCGGCTCCTACAGCAAACCATTTCCATTCTTTATAACCTAGTAGACATACCAACAACACTAGGGGTAGCAAAAAGCTGGCAAAGATCGGGTTGAGGGCATTACTGCCATCGAACACACCGCCGAGCTCTGGGAGCGAACTGCCCATCAGGCGAAAAGGCCATTGGGGTAAGTCAAAAATGTAAAAACCTTTGAGGAGAAATAAGCCCCCACTACCCATTAGTAAGCCACCGCTAAACGACCAAGTCCAGCGGAAGGGGAACCAGATGCGCAGTAGCCAGGCCAGTAGATAGGAGCCCACTACCATGAGTATTTTTGGGATAAGCGCGATCGCACCACCATCGATCCAGAAGCGGGGATTGAGATAGCCATTATCGCGCAGCCAGCGGAAAAAGTCCCTAAAGCTAATTTGTCCCTGGCTGGCTAACTGGACTGCCTTGGCTGCATCCAGATTGCCCGCGCCAAAGTGATTGAGTCCATCGTCGTCAACTTTACGAGCTGACTGTTGCAAAATACCCAGCACGTCATCCGGTTTCTTGACGCCAGTGGCTTTAATTAGGGCGGCAACACCAGCAACATGGGGAGCTGCCATACTCGTACCTTGAAACGAGGAAAACACCGATTTACCAGTTTTGGGATCGATCGTATTTTGTAAAATGCCGCCGGAACGATCTTCACCCGCGATCGCACCCCCAGGGGCAGAAATATCAATGCCAGCTCCATAATTGGAATAGGGAGCTTTAGCACCGCTAGGCCCCGTGGCAGAAACTCCAATTACATGGGGGTAACGGGCAGGATAGGCGGCAGCATTACTGCTTGAGTTGCCTGCCGCTGCGACGATCGCTACACCTTTTTTGTGAGCATATTCGATCGCTTCTTTCATGATGCTACTTTCCCCACCACCACCCAGGCTCATGTTAATCACATCGGCACCGTTGTCCGCCGCGAATTTAATTGCCTCGGCAATATCGGCTACCGTGCCACCACCCCAAGAGGCTAATACCTTAAGAGGCATGAGATTGGCTTCATAGGCGATACCCGCAACACCAAACTGATTATTTGTAGATTCAGCGATCGTACCAGCGACGTGGGTACCGTGGCCGCTGTCATCAAGAGCTTGTTCGCGATCGTTGACAAAGTCATAACCTTTAACAAACTTGGTATTAATCAGATCGTCTACAGCCGTGATACCTGTATCGATGACGGCAACTGTGACGCCTTTACCCTTAGAACTATCCCATGCTGACTCGATATTGATATTGCGCAAATTCCACTGCTTGCTATAGAGCGGATCGTTGGGGACAAAACTAGCCTCATATATGTAGTTCGGTTCGATATATTCAGTGAATTTGCTCAGCTCCGATTTTCTTAGTTGCTCCAGTAAGGCAGCATTACCTTTGAGCACATAAACGCGATCTGCTGTGGAAAACTTGCTGTTAAGTTGAGGTTTGAGATTATATTGTGCTGCGATCGCTTGGAACTGAGTTTCTGCATCTGGTTGCTCCCATACGGCATCTTCACGCAAATCCACCAAAATGGAATCGTACTTACCATTGGTTGCCAAGCCGCCAAAATTGGCCAGGGCAAACCACAACCCAACTATAAATAACCCCAGAATGATCAGCTTCTTCACGGTAACCTCTGATCGCTATCAGTAAACATTAAGTCAATAAAAGCTAAATATCTCTCAGCAAACGGATCTGGGCCAGTAGAAAGATCGCAGGAACGATCCGCGCATAGTTGGTGGAGATAGCTCGCCACCCCAAATCCGCAAAAAACACACCCCACAAAGCTGGCGTAATTACCGCGAAGACGGAGCGCACTGCGCCATAGCGGGCAGCGGCAACAGCCATGCCATGACGTGCTACGTAGGTAGAAAAATATGCTTGTACTCTAGTAGCGATTGCTGTACCACCAGCTTTAATGGCTTCTCGCCCGACTTGGTAGGTGGCCAGGTGCCATGCTAATTGCTTGGCCAATAAATTCATCACCGCAGGCTGAATAACTGTGCTCATGGCGATCGCACCACCGCCCTTAATCACCAGCCCTAAAGGATTGCGCTGAGCATCGGCTGGTAGAGACTTTTGCAGGTCGGCCTCAGTGAGGGCGGATTGCAGGTCAGAATTGAGTTGTTTGCGTTCCCGCATTGGCATTTTTTGCCACGAGCGACTCAGCAAGTTTAAGAATAACTCCGACTCAATATCGGCAACACTCTGAGTTTGCGAATATTTGATTTTCAAGTGCTGACAGACGCGCTCAAGCACTTCCCGATAACTAAGTTGGTCAGTTTGGCGGCGCAGTACAGTAAAGCCATCAGCCGCCAGGAAACGAAAGCGATCGGCGATCGCCTCTACTAGTGACTCCCGATCGAGGCTTTGCACCTCAGTCACATCAGGTGTTGCCAGGTAGTCAATCGGGTTAAACTTGCGCCTGAATAAAATATCTGCCAGGTAGTGCAGTTCTTCATCCGAAGCTAACTCTAGAGCCAGTAATAACTCATCCATAAGCTCGCACTCTTCGCAAACATAGCAAACACATATGACAAGATTCTAAGGCAACTACCGAAAGATCGCCTAACAATACCTAGAATTAAATATTGCGCGCAGAATATATTTATGGCACCTTATTGGCTGCTTATCCCTTAGGGAGATAGGCGCTGGATTTTCCATATCTTGTGCTAGGGTAACTGAGTCTTGCGCCAAGCGCTGTCTCACAAAGACAAAGTGACACTCAAGGTAAGGGGAGTCAGAGATGGGAAAAGTCCGCATGGTAATTTGGCGGCGATGCCTGCGATCGCTCTTTTTAATCTGCTTGGGAGTAGCGATCGCTCTGGTCGCGAACATCCCATTTTTTGCCGTAGCTCAATCTGTACCGTCAACACCGCAAATTAGCGAACTGCGGGGCGTGTGGCTCACAAATGTTGATAGCGATGTTCTCTTCTCACGCGCTAAACTTGAGCGCGCGGCGCAAAGACTGAAACGTCTCAACTTCAACACAATTTATCCCACGATCTGGAATGGTGGATATACACTCTATCCCAGTCCAGTGGCCGAGAAAGCCTTTGGAAAGTCTGTTGAGCCCATACCAGAACTGCAAGGACGGGATATGTTGGCAGAAGCGGTTGAAGTCGGTCATGCCAACGGCATAACCGTGATCCCTTGGTTTGAGTACGGTTTGATGGCAGATGAAGGTTCAGAACTGGTCAAACAACATCCAGATTGGTTGTCACGCCGTAAAGATGGTTCAACTGTATTTGTGCAAGGTGACAAAAAACAGCATCGCATGGTTTGGCTCAATCCAGTTCGTCCTGAGGTGCGAAGATTACTCGTCAATCTGGCGGCTGAAGTCGTATCTAAATATAACGTTGATGGCATTCAATTTGACGATCACTTTGGCTTACCAGTAGAACTTGGATACGACGACTACACGATCGCGCGCTATCAACAAGAACATAATGGCAAAAGCCCACCCGCCAATCCTAAAGATCCAGAATGGGTACGCTGGCGCACGCGATCGGTGACAAATTTATTAATTGAAATATTTGCCGCTGTCAAAACAACTAAACCGAATTGTCTCATTTCTCTTTCACCCAATTCCAAAGCTTTCGCTTACACCAACTACCTGCAAAACTGGTCGCAATGGGTAAGGTTAGGGTTTGTGAACGAAATTATCGTGCAGGTTTACCGCTATCAACTTAAGGATTTTCTCCGCGAAATCGAGCAGCCCGATCTAAAAGAGGTACGCCGCAAGATGCCTGTAGGTATTGGTATTCTCACCGGTTTACGCATTCGCAATGTTGACATCAAGCAGATTGCTAGCCAGGTCAAAGCCACACGCGATCGCAAGTTTCATGGATTTTCTTTCTTCTTTTACGAAACGCTGGGCGATCGCGACAACGCCTTTCAGGCGTTACTGCCTGAACCAGCAACCCGCCCCGACAAGCGCAGTATCGCCATTAGCAACAACTAGCGCTTCTTTTATCTGTACGGGTAGACCTATGTGTCTGCCCCCGTCCGTGTTGATATGAAAAACGCAATAATTACCTAGAGGGATACAGATAGGCGGCTTGAGTTATGATGGCAGATGTCCCAAAAATTATGATTTGCCCCTACTTCATGGAAACTGTTACTGCATATGGGTAAACAAAACCGACTGTTGGTCGTAATCCTGTTAATCGTCCTGACTTCTATATATTGGATTGCGACACATCCACCGCGTTTGGGTTTAGATCTACGCGGTGGCGCACTGATTACGTTACAGGCCGAAGCTAACCCTAAGCGGGGCATCGATAAAATCACCCCCAAAGTTATGGAAGCTGCCCAGTATGTGGTCGAGCAGCGTATCAATGGGTTGGGAGTTGCCGAAGCATCGGTGCAGGTAAGTGACGATCGCTTACTAGTGCAACTACCAGGTGTTAACGATCCAACTCAAGCAGAACAGGTAATTGGTACGACGGCTCAGTTAGAGTTTCGTCAACAAAAACAGGGTACCGAAGGCGAATTTGGCGTCAGGCGGCAGGAAAAGCAAAGCCTGGAAATTCAAAAGGCAGTCTTGGCTAAGTCGGGGGATCAAGATGCGATCGCCAAAATTGAAGCCGAAGTCAAAAAGAATAAAGAAGAAATTGCCAACCTATTTGCATCAACAGGACTAACAGGGGAGCAGCTTAAAGATGCCGTAGCCGTACCTGCCGATCAAACTCAATCCAGTTGGGATGTAAGCCTATCTTTTAACGATCGTGGTGGCGATCTGTTTGCCAAGATGACTGGAGAGCTAGGTGGTACGGGGCGGAGCATCGGTATATTTCTAGATGACAAATTAATTAGCTCGCCTATAGTACCAGCAGAATTTCAAGGCAAAGGCATTACTGGAGGTGGGGCCCGCATTGAGATGAGAACCACGCTGCAAGAAGCCTCAAACCTATCATTGCAGTTGCGAGCTGGAGCCTTACCCGTACCAGTCAAAATAGTTGAAAACTATACGGTTGGGGCGACACTAGGTGCAGATAGCGTCCAGAGCAGTATTTATGCAGGGGCAGGTGGGTTGATCCTGGTTCTGGTATTTATGGTTGCCTACTACCGCTTACCAGGCTTTGTTGCTGATATTGCCTTGATTGTTTACTCCATCATTACGTTTGCCATATTTAGCGTATTGGGTGTTACCCTCACCCTACCCGGTATCGCTGGTTACATCCTGAGTATTGGTATTGCTGTTGATGCTAACGTGCTGATTTTTGAACGCACGCGCGAAGAGTTGTTAGCGGGAAGAACGCTCTATAAATCTGTAGAAGCAGGTTTTAATCGAGCCTGGTCTAGTATTTTAGACAGCAACATTACCACATTGATTTCCTGTGCGGCGCTGTTTTGGTTGGGATCTGGCCTGGTAAAAGGCTTTGCCGTCACTCTGGCCGTTGGTGTGGCAGTTAGTATGTTTACTGCCATCACCTGTAGCCGTGCCCTCCTGCTGGCTGTGATTAGCAATCCCGATCTGCGCAAGCCAGAGTTTTATGGGGTTAAAGTTTTTGGTAAACCCACCAGTCAACCTCAAGATAAATTCAGCGCCACTACAGTTAAAACTGATGAAACCAAAGGGGAAGCACTATGAAGCTTGATGTAATCAAATACAGACATATCTATCTCTGGACATCAACCCTATTCATCCTGGTTGGCATCGTAGCCATGTTCATTTCTTGGCAAACGATCGGGACACCTCTGCGCCCAGCGATCGACTTTACCGGTGGCAATCGCCTCACCGTGGGATTAGCCTGCGAAACCCCAGGCAACTGTGGTCAAGCCATCGATGTTGGGGTCGTGCGGAAAGCTATGGCCGAAAAAGGTTTTGCGGATAGCACGATCCAGTTGGTAGACCTTGAGGGGCAAAAGGGACGGGGTGTTTCGGTTCAGACGGCATTTCTATCGCCAGCCAAAGAAACGGAGTTAAAGTCGGCTATCAACACTGCCCTGACTAAGTATGGCAAGATCGACCCCAAACGATCGACGATTAGTAAAGTTGGGCCCAGTGTAGGTAAGCAGTTACTTAACAATGGATTACTGGCACTTTTGTTGTCCTTTGGTGGTATTGCAGCATATCTAGCTGTACGATTTCAGCTTGACTATGCCATCTTTGCGATCGTGGCCTTGCTTCATGATGTTTTGGTCACGGTTGGGGTATTTGCGATTCTGGGGCTAGCCTTGGGAGTAGAAGTCGATAGTTTGTTTATTGTGGCAATGCTGACAATTATTGGTTTCTCAGTAAACGATACAGTGGTGATCTACGATCGCATTCGCGAGAACCTGAAGGTTATTGGCGATAAATGTAGCTTTAACGAGTTGGTTAATATATCTGTGAACCAGACGCTGGCACGCTCTATTAATACAACATTAACGGCGCTGTTATCCCTGGTCGCCATCTTTCTATTTGGTGGAGCGACGCTTAAGTACTTTGCCCTAGCTCTAATTATTGGTTTTGCCTCAGGCGCTTACTCCAGTATTTTCAACGCTAGTATCCTACTCGCTTGGTGGCGCAATCGTAGCAACAAATCTGCGGACAACTCCAGTGTGGAAGTGAATGTGTAATCGTTAACTACTTCTCAACTCCAAAGAGAACAGAGCCGATGAAACTTGATGATAATGAGAAGATCGTAGAGCAGCAGATCGGAAAACTTATCGAGCTGCAAACACGAATGCGGTGGACTTTTGTCCTGTTTTTGTGGCTGACTTTGGGGAGTTTTTGTCTCTGGTGGCTGCGCTATGATATTGCCCTTTGGCTGGAATTCTTTACCTGGTCAGCCGTGCGCATCAGTTTGCAACATAATCGCCTGGTATTTTTAGGATTAGGCTTGTGCGTAGCAATGACGCTTTCTACCCTCATTTGGCAAAGCTGGCATATTCTCTGGGGCATTCGCAAAAGCGAATACCGATTTCTAGCCAGGCAGGTACTAGAAATTCAGCAAGCTGGCCCCAGCCACCCACTCTGGAAATGGGTGTGCAAGGAATAAGGATAGATATCGCCATATTGGCAGACTGGTTAGCAAACTCTAAAGGATACGCGATCGCGTATCCTAGAAGAAGTTCTATTGTTTTTGAAAATTTGCCGAGTTTACCCAAGGGAATCAGCCCATGTCATCTCTAAATCGTACTGCCAAAGTCCATCGTCAAACTGGAGAGACCAACGTTAATGTTGGATTAGACCTTGATGGTCTGGGTAAAGGGCAAATCAACACTGGCATTCCCTTTCTAGATCATATGCTGCACCAGATTTGTTCCCATGGCCTGATTGATTTGGATATCCAAGCAACCGGCGATCTGCACATCGACGCTCATCATACCAATGAGGATGTAGGTATTACTTTGGGTCAGGCTTTGGGGCAAGCCCTAGGCGATCGCAAGGGCATTGTCCGATTCGGGCATTTTGTCGCACCCCTTGATGAAGCCTTGGTACAGGTAGTACTGGATTTTTCTGGTCGCCCCTACCTGGTTTACGGTCTCGACATTCCCACCCAACGCGTTGGCACCTACGATACCCAACTAGTGCGCGAATTCTTTCAGGCGATCGTCAACCACGCCCAGATCACACTGCACATCCGTCAGCTTGATGGCATCAACTCCCATCACATCATTGAAGCAACATTCAAAGCATTTGCCAGGGCTTTGAGAATGGCGATCGAAATCGATCCACGACGAGGAGGTGTGATTCCTAGCTCTAAGGGTGTGCTGTAGCAGATGGACAGCTATACTATGACATCAGTTCTTCGGCAAAGTATCCAATAGAGTGAAATCGGAGAATCACCTGTAGGGAATACCATCCTGCCATTAGACCAGCGCTCAAACCAAGCTGAAGGTGGCCATGCTTCCGCTGGGAGGCAATCTCTCTCATACTCATACATAGATTCTTGAGAGATAACTTCAAGCGGCAGAGGCTTTAGCAGGGTTTCCAATTCATTGGGAGTGACAAAAAACGACTGCAAGACTTGAGCAAGTTGCCGAATGGCTGGATCGGGATCGTAGCCATCTGCGGCCACAAAGATATCGAACAAACTCAACCACTCTGGACTGAAAGTCCAGAGGTTGGAAAGGGACTAAAAGTCCCAAGAGTCGCAATACTGTTCGGATAAGCGTTAGGCAGTGCTGGGAATGGTAAAGGTCAGTTTCTCTAAGTTGGTGCCGGTGCCTCTGTGTAGTCGCTTCCTGGCTGGGAACTTCGACCTTGGCTTTTTAACTACGCGGGGATTACTTCTGCCTTG
>CALRKB020000044.1:0-43236 GCA_943367755.1 Rhizobium sp. Q54
AACTTGACTGAGGAGTTGGTAGCGGAATACTTAGAGCATCACCGAAATCCATCGAATCAAGAACGAGATAACTTTTTGATAGAGTGAGTTAACTTGGACTTTCAGTCCTGCCCAACCTCTGCACTTGCAGTGCAGAGTGGTTGAGTTCTAATAAGTTAGCTTGGATTAACAGGAACTCCCAACAAGTAGATAAAGTTCCAAAACTTATAGATATTCCAGTATCAGGAGCTGTTATTTCAATAGCAGGAGATTTATTGCTGAATTCGTTGTTTAGGAGTATCAAAAATACAATTATTTGTATTGATGATCTTGAGAGAAAAGCTAGCAATCTTCATTTAGATGAGTTGCTCGGATTTATTGATTATTTGGTTCGAGAATCACAATCAAAAATCATTCTAATCTACGATGAGGAGCGTCTTTCTGAAAATGAAGATTCCAGGAAATATCTAGATAATTATAGAGAGAGAATCATAGATATTGAGGTTTTATTGGAACCAACTATAGAAGAAAATGTTAATTTAGTTTTCAAGAATGACCCTGATATTACAATTATCCAAGAAACTTCAAAGAACACTTGTACTACAAATATTCGAATTCTCCAGAAAGTTCAATGGGTTCTCAATCAGTTAAGACCACTAATGGAAAACTGGCATCATAGCTTACGTAGCCAATTGATAATAAATACAATTGTTTTTGCTTTGTCAAAGTTTGATTCTAAATTTCCCGTCAAATTCAAAGAAATTGCTTTTGATAGTGATTTTTCATTATATTTGAATAAAAGCCAAGAAGATCTTAATAAAGCAATGGAGAATTATACTTTTCTCTCCAGATTTCGATATAGCCGTCTAGAGCTTAACCCTCAAATAGTTAAATTAATAGAAACATCTTTGTTTGACATAGAGGAATTTGTTAGTCAAGGTAATTTTCTTAATAAAAAAGCAGAGGAAAAAAATATCCTTGAAAAATTTGAGGAGCTTTGGACGCCATATTCCAACTCCTTTAGGAGAAATGAGTTAGATATTGCTAAGAATATTGATCAATTTCTGCACGATCATACGCTTGATTTGCCAATCCAAGAATTTGAAAAGCTTGAGAATTTAGCATTGGCAGTTGAATTAGATATTTCATCTTACAAGGAAGCTTTACTTGAAAAAACAATATTAACTACGGAAAATATTGAATTTCTTAGGAGTCTTAAAAGCAGAGTTTCTACTTTTCCTAGCTTGATGTCGTCTTTAGAAAAAAAGATCCATGAGTGGGAAGCTCAGCAAAATATTACTTCTGTACTGAGGGAAATATCGAAAAAAAACGGATGGTCGCAAGAGGAAGCTGAATTTCTTAACAGCCGAACAATTGATGATTATTACCAATGGCTCCAAGAAGAAACCCCTGACTTATATATCCTTGTCAGGTCGTGGTTAGACATCAACATAGATGGATCTCGCAATCTAAAAGATGCCATAATCAAATTGGCTGGTGAGAGCAAGCTCAATGCTATGAGAGCAACCTTTCTCTACAACATTACTGCAAATAAAGAAGTGCAGGGAGGATAGTGTGGTTACCTTTCGTTGCAAATCTGAATTGACAGATAGCTCCTAACATCTTTTCAAATTGTCTCCAGAGATTTCTTACAGGTGTCTAGTTCCATTTTATACCGCAACCTCTGCGATCGCCTGACCAATGCGCTTCAAAATCTGCAAAGCACTATAGAGTTCTCGATTTGAGCTAAATGGAGAAACCACACGCGACAGAGCATAGAGACAGTCTGGGCTTTGCACCAGCTTCACAAACAAAATGTCATCCCCATTCGTGACCATGCCAAAGCTTGGTTGTTTGGGTTCGGGGTTGGCCATCAGATACGTAAGCGTTTGAGGCAGGGCAGTCCAGGCTGACAATGCCGTTTCTTTTGCCTCTAACACCACTACCCAAAACTGCTTCAAAAGCACGAGCACGTCCATTCGTCCTTGCAGTACTTTCTCCCCATCATCCAGGGTCAACTGCACCGACTCCTCCGCCCGCAATCGAAACGGCGGATCGTAAAAGCCCGCGATCGCCAGCAATGGAGATGCCAGTAACAAGGTGACAGTCCCTTCTAGCAATTGCCCCTCAGACCTTTGATAGGAATATCGTCGTCGCAATTCATCTAGAGTTGTTTTCTCAGTTGGTGAAAGGTCTGGCAAGGCCGTCTGCCATTCCAAGAAAAACGTCTCGTCCTCAGTTCGCGACAAATGAAATTGTCGCTCCGCTTCAGCGATGGTTGCAATGGCTTCGGTAATGGCGATTTTCATAGGGGCGATCGGTCTGGGTTGTGTTTATGCTATTAAATTGAGCTTCAGTTAGTTTTCTGGCGCAAAAGGCAATGCTATTGATGGGAAAATGCGTCGCGATCGCACTTTCCCATTATGGGTTTATCTGCTGCTTTAATGGTTCTAGAATCATTTGGTGTAGGTGATAGCGGAAATCAGCACTGAGATACTTTTGTCGTACTGGTTCCCAATTTACCATCGCTCCGATCAGATCGTCCTGAATTGCACGCTGAAGTTCGGGCAATTCTGCCCCTTCAGGCAACTCGCGCAAAAGTAACGCTTGCAAGACGGACATATCCTGAACTTTTCCCAAACTATCTTGTAGTTCTTTTACCTCATCAATCCATTCCTTAAAAGACTTGTCGTAAAAATCGGTAAAAAACTCAGCCTGATATCGCACGTATTTACAGGTCTTGCGCAAGTCGTGGAGAACTTTGCTATTCGTCTCAGAGACATCATCTACCGAGATTGACCAACCTGGGTGCAGGAGTAACGCGCATAGAAGAGGGCTGAGTAAGTCAGGAAGTAATAGTCCTAGGTGAAAATGAACGGGGGATGAGAACTGGGGATTCTCCAACCAGGTTTTGTAGCCTGCTTTCAGCTTTTCGTAACTGGGATGACTGAGGATAGATTCAACCTCGGCAAAGGCGCGCTCCCGTTGTCTATCAAGAGATTCCACGACTTTATCCAGCATCTTACGTTCGGCAGAATTTACACGAGGGCAATAATCCTCACGCACGGAAGTAATCTGAACGTCTAGATCCCGCAATGCTCCCAGAGTTTTTGTGAGAGCACGAACTTGCTTTTCCCGCGCAGCTTTCGGGAGGTCAACAGTATGGCTAAAGACTTGTAAAGCCGTACTCAAGCGACGGCTACCCACGCGCATCTGATGCAGGTATTCGGGGTCTCGGTCGGCTAACACGCCCCGTTCTTGGGTAACCATATGCTGGTATTGCTTGTCAATAACTGTGCGGGCAAATTCTCCTATAGTTAGCGATCGCCTTTCAACAGGCTCAATCTTCAATGACTTCTTTGGACTCGATGGTGTTTTGGTCTTCGCCATGAGATTTAACCTCTCTTGCAAGCACTCCAAACACTCTTCACAACTATAAAATACACTAATTACGTGAAGTCGTCTGTAAAGAAAAGCAACAAGAAGTAGTTAACTCGTTCTACGTTCTATTGCTGATTTTTAGGAGAGTGAAATGGCGATCGCTTCTATGCTTAGCGAACTGGTCTTAAAACAACCTTAGAGCTACATTTATCGACAACCTTTCGCCCACAAGCACGGGGTTGCAGGCTCTTGGTATAGCAAACTTGGATTTCTTGCAAATATCGACCTTTGCAGCCAACTGCAATTTTAGTACCATCAAGATTCGGATTGGCACTAATCAGATCGCTCTCTAGACCTTTGACGCTGGTAGTAATGTAGTCGGATGGTTGCTGATATTTACTGGGAATTTTAATGGAATTGTAAATTTGTCGGGTTAACTGAAAATATTTCGGCATCGATAGTCCACTACAGGTGCCATGCTTATCCCACTCATGTTGGATCAGTTTGGGACTGGGCATAATATCGATCGTTTCATCAATCAAAGAGTTGGGAACTGTTTTTGGTGGCTGGATGCAGGAGTCAGGATACCCACCATTTTCATATTGTGGCCACAATCCATGCACGACCAAACTATAACGCCGCTGACCGCATTGGTTAGGATCTGGATTGCTGGTTGACTCGCAATATTCAGGAGACCAGGACAAACTTAATACATAATAATCAAATTTGCCTGGTGTCCCATTAGCTGTGGCAGAACCAATGCCCAAGCACATTGTCAAACATAAAACGAGTAAAACTTTTAGCAATCCAGTCATTGTTTTTCCCAAGTTGTTCCGAAGTCCTACAGTCGATTGGTGGCAAAAGTATCACATTGATTGATGTCGCCAGTTTGGAGTCCTTGTTTGAACCATTTTACCCGCTGTTGAGAACTACCATGAGTGAAGGATTCTGGCACCACATTCACCCGTGCCTGCCTTTGCAAATAATCATCCCCAATCTGAGTAGCAGTATCTAAGGCTGTTGCTATATCCCGATCGCCAATTAAACCACGTTGGGCAGTGTAGTGTCCCCAAATCCCTGCATAGCAGTCAGCTTGCAGTTCGGTACGGACAGATAGATCGTTGGCTTTTGTCCTGCTAGAGCTTGATTGCAATTGCCTTACCTTGTCTGACGTACCCAAAACAGTTTGGACGTGGTGACCCACCTCATGGGCGATCGCATAAGCTTTGGCAAAGTCAGCATCAGGGCTAGCGGTTGCTTGAATATGCTCAAAGAATGCCATGTCCAGGTATACTTTCTGATCCGCCGGACAGTAAAATGGCCCGGATGTTGTTTGGGCAGATCCACAGGCCGAGTTGACTCCGTCTCGAAACAGCACTAGTTTGGGGGCTCGGTATGGTGTGTTGAGTTGCTGCTTAAAGATCCGCCCCCAAGTATCCTCTGTATCTCCAAGCACAGATTTGACAAACGCAGAGTCTCTATCGTTGATTGGCCTTGTTTCTGCCTGTCGGGCAGGAGCATGACTACTGCTAGAAATCAACCCCAGGATCTCCAGGGGATTAACTCTAAAAATTAGACCAGCAATCAGGGCGATCGCAATGCTGCCAATACCGACACTTCCGACCAATGGTCTAGACCCTGGACTGGACGAGCCACTGCGCTCATCTTCCACATTCTCACTCTGGCGCATTTCATTCCACTTCATATTACCCGTCCTGCTTTTATACCAATTTAATATTGAGGCAACCTAAACATTCTTCTTCTATAGAGAATATCATTGACCAGCGATCTGGTATCTGGGGCGATCGCCTTTTGTAAAATGCCGATCAACAAACAGAACAGCTATGATGGCTAGAAGCATCCTTATCAAGAATATCCATGTTGCCAACCGATCGACCAAATAACCAATCTTTCGACTATCCCGTCAGTTACTTAGGCGAAACAGTTGATAATTACCACGGTACCGAGATTAAAGATCCCTATCGTTGGCTAGAAGATGCAGATGCTGAGGCCACGCAGGCTTGGGTAGAGGCGCAAAACCAGATTACCTTTGATTTTTTGGATGGGATCGCGGTCAAATCGAAAATTCAAGCGCGTTTAACCGAGCTATGGGATTATGAGAAGTATGGTATCCCGTTTAAAGAAGGCGATCGCTACTTCTATTTTAAGAATGACGGCTTACAAAATCAGAGCGTCCTCTATACGCTGACATCTCTGGATGGCGAGCCCACGGTTTTACTAGATCCCAATCAACTTTCCGCCGATGGTACGGTTGCCCTTTCGGGTTTAGCAATTAGTGATGATGGCCATCTGATGGCCTATGCCCTTTCTATGGGTGGCTCGGATTGGAAGGAATGGCGGATTCGGTCTGTAGAAACAGGTGAGGATTTAAGCGATCGCGTGGAATGGAGCAAATTCTCTGGCGCGGCCTGGACTTCTGATGGGAAAGGCTTCTTTTATAGTCGCTACGATCGACCCGAAAGCGGCGAACTCCAAAACATTAACTACTATCAAAAACTCTACTACCACCGCGTTGGCACACCTCAGACAGAGGATATCCTGATCTACCATCGTCCGGATCGAAAAGAATGGGGATTTGATAGCGGAGTTACCGAAGATGGGCGTTATCTAATTATTTCCGTTTGGCAAGGTAGCGAGCCAAAGAATCTCATTTTCTACCTAGATCTGCAAGCTCATCCATCTTTAGAAGATGTAAAACCAGAGCATATTGTGGAGCTGATCGACCAGTTTGAGGCTGAGTATAGTTTTATCGATTGTGACGGTTCGCTATTCTGGCTGCGTACTGATTTAGATGCACCGCGTGGTCGGGCGATCGCCATTGATATCAACTCGCCACAACAAGTGAAAGAACTGATTCCACAAGCACCGGAAACCTTGGAAGGCGTTAGCTTGATTAACAATCAGTTTGTGGCCTTCTACTTGAAGGATGCCGCTACCCAAGTCAAAATCTTCGATCTTGATGGTCAATTTGTGCGCGAGGTTAAATTGCCTGGAATTGGATCGGCGGGCGGGTTTGGTGGCAAGCGGCACGACAAGGAAACCTTCTATAGCTTTACCAGCTTTACTGTACCGCCAACCATCTATCGCTATCACATGCAAACAGATGAGAGTATAGTCTTTCGTCGTCCACAGGTGAATTTTGATGCCGACCGATATGTGACCGAGCAGGTTTTCTACCATAGTAAAGATGGCACTAAAGTTCCCATGTTTATCACCCATAAACAGGGAATCGAATTAGATAGTCAAAATCCCACGCTTTTATATGCTTATGGTGGATTTGGGGTTTCGCTTACTCCCAGTTTTTCAATTAGCAATCTGGTCTGGATGGAGATGGGTGGGATTTATGCTGTGCCAAATCTGCGCGGTGGTGGCGAGTATGGTGAAGACTGGCACCAAGCTGGGACGAAGTCTAAGAAGCAGAACGTTTTCGATGACTTTATCGCTGCGGCTGAATGGCTAACTGCGAATGGTTATACCAGTACCTCTAAACTCGCGATCGCGGGAGGCAGTAATGGAGGTCTGCTAGTCGGTGCCTGCATGACGCAACGCCCAGATCTATTTGGAGCAGCATTACCTGCTGTAGGTGTAATGGATATGTTGCGATTCCATAAGTTCACAATTGGTTGGGCATGGACAGCGGAATACGGCTCACCAGACAACGCCGAGGATTTTCCCATTCTCTATGCCTATTCTCCATTGCATAATCTCAAACCGGGCGCTGCTTACCCTGCCACTTTGATTACTACTGCCGATCGCGATGATCGGGTGGTGCCTGCCCACAGCTTCAAATTTGCAGCGGCATTGCAAGCATCTCATAGCGGGGATGCTCCCGTTTTAATTCGGATTGAGACCAAAGCAGGTCATGGTGCAGGCAAACCTACGGCAAAACTGATTGAAGAAGCTAGCGATCGCCTGGCATTTTTAACCAAGGTACTGAACTGAACACATAAATGTACGGATAATTGGAGGGGCAATCCCCATGGTTGCGCTGATTGGTTGAGGGCAGGCACAGAGGCGCTGCCCCTACTTTGGATATATCCTATGGATTCTCTATCCATTTTGATAGAACCATTTGCATCACGTTGGTTGTGGTGCAGCCATTTGGATAAATCTTTCCGTTAACCTCGGTAGAATGCGGTGCGCCAGAGCCGCTAAGCGTCCTTGCCATCCCACATAGATTTCCGGTGATTCAGTTGCCAATCCGCTAACTAAAGCCTTGGCTACTTCCTCAGATGTATTGGGAATTACCCAACGGAACAGTTCCATCTCGCGCACCATATCCGTATCCGTTAGTGATGGCAACAGTGCCAGCACTCGCACATTATGGCTCGCCAGTTCGCTGCGTAGAGCCTGAGTCAAGCCCAGGATCGCAAATTTGGTGGCGGAGTAGGTAGCCATGGTTGGTGCGGCAAGTTTTCCCATCATACTTGAGACATTCACAATTACACCATTTCGCTGGCTAACCATGCGCTTGGCAATTATTTGCGTGACTGTATAAAAGCCAACTAGATTCACACCAATTTCTTCTCTCACTTTGCGAGGATTAGATTGTAAAAACGTTGACTGATGGGCGATCCCAGCACAGTTCACTAGCAGATGAATGGGGCCATAATCGCGCCAAGCATGGGAAATGGCGATGCTGAGCGGTTCGGGCATAGACAGATCGGCAACTAGAGGAACAGCTTGAGTTCCGTATTTTTCGACCTCTGCCGCAACTTGAGCCAGTGAGTCTGCATTGCGTGCTAAGAGTAGAATGCGATATGCTCCTTGTTTTGCTAATTCCAGAGCGATCGCTTTGCCAATTCCCCGTGATGCTCCAGTTACTAGAGCAGTTTTTCCTATTATTTTCATGTCGTTTCTCCTTGATTCGAGGAGTCACCATTTACATTTAGTTGCAAGAAATATCTGGTAAATCAACCGGTATTCAGCTTGGGGCTGAAGCAGTAAAGCACAACAGACTAATCATTAGCCTATAGCGATTAACTCATTCTTCTCTTTCCCTAATTATGCGGTTCGTACTGTGGAGCAGAGATAGATACTCCTAATTGAGACACATCAATTACCAGAACCAGCAAGAGAAGTCGCGATTATTTTTCAGGTGATTGCAATGTAATAGTGACAAAAAAGTAAGGCTTCAGCGGATCGGACAGAATACATTCAAAAATTTAAAAAGCAATTTAAGGTTAAATTGATACCAAGATTAGATGATGAGCACTGTGCCAAAGACTATATGGAAAGGGTGAACTACCAACCAGTTAGATTTTCGATCATTAGGTTAAACTCCTTTCATGTGGGCTATGCGAATTACGCTTACTTAGCGATCGCCTTTGGACACGACTAACTTAACAAGGGGATCGCTGAGCCACAATACTCCTTTGGGAAGATCTCGTTACATAATGCAACCTTTCTTCATACTTAAGAGAGATCTCTGAGATAGCTTGTAGGGCATAGACCTTAAAGATATGCCTGTTGATATATCTGCCTAAATAATTTCTCTATTGGTATTTCAATTTTTAATTGAGCGATCGGAAATGTTGGGATACGTTATTTTGTTGAGGGTTTGAAAAACCTTAAGGGCACCTCTAAAAAATAAGGTAGACAGGACGCGTACTAAGCGTTTAGGTGTCAATGGCTTTCACGGCATAAAAATATCAATGTGGGGATTCTTTGTAATGCTATGATAGCGCCGTTGCTAACTGACCATCTCGAAAGTAGTAGTTATAGCATTTATGGCAGTACAGACATCGGCGCGATCGCAACGCCATCTGAGGCAAAGGACGCTTTTAGTCGGATTAATCCTATTGCTAGCTGCGATCGGGTTAATTATCCGGTTGGTATACCTTCAGGTGTGGACATCAGCGGATCTGCTCGAAAAAGCGCGGTGGCAGCAGATGTTTCAACTCAGGCCATTCATTCCTCGGCGTACGATTACAGATCGCAGCGATCAGGTCTTAGCAATTGATAAACCCGCGTATACTCTGTTTGCCCATCCTCGCATTTATAAAGTCAAGCCCGAAGAAATTGCGGCAAAACTGTCCCCCATCTTAGGTAAACCTGCGGCTAACTTACAAAGTCTCCTCGCCCAGCCTGCCAATACAGTTAAAGTGGACAATTGGCTCAGTGAAGATGTCGCAGATCGCATCATTAACTTAAGGATTGATGGACTCGATCTAGAGCCACAACGACATCGGCTTTATCCCCAAAAAGATTTGGCTGCTGAGGTACTGGGATATGTCAACATCGACCATCGCGGACAAGCGGGTGTTGAGCTAAGCCAGGAAAAACTGCTAGAGCGTACCGATCAGGCCTCTGATGTGGTGCAGGATGGTAGGGGCAGACTGATTCCCAGTAGCTTGCCCGCCGGGGTATTGCGGGTTGACCGTACCCGTCTGCAACTCACAATTGATGCTCGCACCCAGAGCGTGGCACGACAGGTACTGCGATCGCAAATGAAGCAGTTTAGCGCTAAACGTGGCACCGTGTTAGTCATGGATGCCAAAGATGGCGGTTTGCGGGCTTTAGTAACTGAACCCACCTATGACCCTAACAATTTTGATAAAGTCCCCCAGTCAAAATATGAAGTATTTAAAAACTGGGCTGTATCAGATCTGTACGAACCGGGTTCGACGTTTAAACCAATTAATGTGGCGATCGCCCTGGAGTCTGGGGCAATTCAAAGCGATACAGTATTTAACGACGAAGGATCGCTGACGGTAGGTGGCTGGCCCGTTGCCAATTTTGATTACGAACAGAGGGGAGCGGTCGGGCCGCTAAGCATTAGCCAAATTCTGCAACGCTCTAGCAACGTTGGCATGGTACACATCATCCAGCAAATGAAACCTGCATCTTACTATGGTTGGCTGGAGCGTATTGGTTTAGGTGATATCGCTGGCATCGATTTACCCGCTGAAACACCAAGCACGCTAAAACCCCAGGAACAATTTATTAGCTACGTGATCGAACCCGCCACTACTGCATTTGGACAAGGCTTTTCGCTCACACCAATTCAGTTGTTGCAAATGCACGGCATTTTGGCCAGCGGCGGTAAACTCTTGACACCGCATGTGGTGAAGGGAGTAATGAATGAAGAGGGAGAAGAAGTTTACCAACCTAAATTAAACCCACCACGCCAGATATTCTCTCCCGCTACAACTGCGAAGGTGCGGGAAATGATGATGTCAGTTGTGCAGGAAGGTACTGGTAAGCCCGCCCGCATTCCCGGCTATCGTCTGGGTGGTAAAACCGGTACAGCCCAAAAAGCAGATCCCAATGGTGGTGGTTACACGCGAGCTAAGATCACTAGCTTTGTCGGTATTTTCCCAGCTTTAGAACCCCGATATGTTGTGGTAGCAGTGATTGACGAACCCATCGGTTCCGATGCATTTGGCTCCACTGTAGCTGCCCCCATTGTTAAAGCTGTAATTGAGGACATTATCGTTGCGGACAAGATTTCGCCAAGTCATCCCCAGGAAATAGCTTCAGATAATGTGACCATCGAGAGCCCAACACCGCCAACGCCGGATGCTGCCACAACATCTACAACTCCAGCTATTTCACCATCCCCAACCACTCCTGCGACCGATCGCAAGGCGCAATAGTTGAGGTAATTAGGCATTCCTCTTTGCTACGATTAAGAAAAGTTGCTTTTTATATAGATTCCTAACATATGCCCAAAGTAGAGATTTACACCTGGCGCTTCTGTCCTTTTTGCATTCGAGCTAAGCATTTATTAGATAAAAAAGGCGTGGAATACATTGAGTATGCGATCGACGGCGATGAGACAGCCAGAGATGCGATGGTGGAAAGAGGTTCCGATGGCCGGCGATCGGTGCCGCAAATTTTCATCAACGATACGCATATTGGTGGATGTGACTCTATCTACGATCTCGATGCCCAGGGCAAATTAGACCAGTTACTAGCTTGATCCACTAACATGATTAGTAGGCAGTCTGAAAACTGTTTGTTAAAGCAATTGCAGTAAAAACAATGGCAGAAGCACCAAGAGTAAGCGATCCAACTCAGGCAAGAAATTCGGCTTTATATTCTGCAACAGCTAGAGCACAGCATGCCCAAGTTAAAATTTCGGTTACTTTATCCAACCAGCAATATGCAATGCTGCAAAAACTTGCTGCCGATCAAGACATAGATACTGCTGATGCTCTTCGAAAGGCGATAGTAACAGAAGATTTTATTAAAGCCCAAATCAAAGCAGGCAAGAAAATCCTTATTCAGGATAGGAACAATTCTATTCAGGAAGTTGTTTTTAAATAATGCAAGAACTGCCTATTCAATCAGAGAGCCAAGTTATTGACCTTGACGAAACTCAACAAAATCAGACTTCTATCGAACAATCCTCCCCTTCAGCCAATGATATACCTGCATCACAGGAAAAGACAAAAACTTGGTTAGCACTGGGGGGGCTGCTTGTTTTACTTGGTATCAGTCTTATAGGAATAGCTGTATACCTTGCATTCAATCGGGATGATGCTACAAATAGAGAACTCATAACTTTGGTTTGGACTTCCGAAGTGATGCTAGCAAGCAGTACGCTTGGCTTTTATTTTGGCAGTAAGAGTCACTAATCCTTCACCAAAAGCTATTGCATTTAGCATCCCTAAAGCAATACCTTATTCCTCCAGAACATTAATGAAAAATACTGAGCTGTAAGTATGAAACTAGCTTTTATTATTGACCCGATCGCTACTCTTGACCCCACCCACGATACTAGCGTGGCGCTCATGGAAGCTGCCTGTCGGTTTGGGCATGAGGTTTGGATTGCCAGCATGCAGTCGTTGAGCATTATTAACGGTAAAGCTTGGGGGCTTTTGCAGCCAGTTGTCGTGCATCCAGTGAAGCTGGTTGATGGTAAATGGCAAGCACCAAATCCCTGGTATGAAGCACAGGTTGGTGCGTTGCAGCCATTAGAAAATATGCAGGTAGTATGGATGCGCCCCGATCCACCTGTAACTACCGAATATCTCTACACTACCTATATTCTTGATTATGTCGATCCGCAGTTAACGCTGGTTGTAAATTCTCCCACTGGGATTCGCAATGCCAATGAGAAAATATATGCTTTACAGTTTATTGATGCCATCCCAGAAACAATTGTCTCCTGTGATAAAGCGATTATTCGTAGATTTGTCAGCGACAAGGGCAAAGCAGTACTCAAGCCTCTCGGCGGCAAAGGAGGAGAGGGTATTCTCTTCCTGGAACCTGGCGATCGCAATCTCAATTCCATGATTGAAATCAGCACTAATTTCGGTAAAACTCCGGTGATGGTGCAAATCTATTTGCCTGAAGCCCAAGCGGGAGATAAACGTATTATTTTGCTCAATGGTGAGCCGATCGGTGCGGTGAATCGAATTCCTAGTAGCGGCGAGTTTCGTGGCAATATGGCCGCCGGTGGGAGCGTTGCCACGACGGAAATCACCCAGAGAGAGCAAGAAATTTGCGCCCAATTAGCATCCACATTACAACGCGATGGCTTGATATTTGTGGGTATTGATGTGATTGGTGGCTATCTAACTGAGGTCAATGTTACTAGTCCGACAGGTATTCGCGAGATCGATCGCTTGCATGGCGTAAATTTAGGCGATCGGGTAATCAAATGGTTAGAGTCGAGGGTAAAGTCTTAGTAGATAAATTATCGCGGTTTCCAAAGATTCTCAAGGAACTCATCATATTTTTGGAGATGTCCTTCCTTCTTAGACCAAGATTTCACTTTTCTTAAATCTATAACGTGTCGCTTAGCTACCATGAGGGCTTGATCTAGGGATTGTCTGTCTAACCAATGATAAAATGCTGCTAGTCTATCCATCACACACTGTGTGGGAGTGAGAAGGCAAATTTTCCTGTCTCCTACCTGTAGAACCCCACAATCTTGATAAGGGATGTATTCGTGCCCGATCATTAATGGTGAAGCTGGAAATTCAACAAAATACTGAGTATCAGGATGGGCAAAGTATTTGTTTTGTTTTCTAAAGCCTATTTGGCACATAACCTCCGCCAGTTTATTTTTATCAGCGGGAGATATAAAATCGAGATCCTGAGATTCGTATTCATTCTCTGAGTAGATAGAGACAACACTACCACCTGAAAGCACGGCAGTAATCCCTGCTGCTTCCAAAGTGCTAGAGACAATGGATGCTATTTCAGCTATTGTCAAGCTCTTGAGAATTTTCAAGGGGTTTTCCATTTCTCCTGGGACGACGACGCTGACGATAATAAGTTTTTATTTCTTCCTCTGGAGTGAGTTTGAGTCTTTGTGCTAAAAGTGTCTTTACTGGATCGACATACGGCGATCGCGGATTCCAAGTGTAAACCCGAGATTTCCCTACTAAGCGACTAACAAGTAAGCCAGACTCCTCAAATTTTTGCAACTGCTTTTGCACAGAGCTGAGGGCGATCCCATAGGTATCTGCGATACCTTTACCATAACCTTCGCCATAATTTTGCAGGTATAGCAAAACCTGTTCTGGGGCTTTGCCACCAAAAAGCTCTTTCAGCATAGGATTGTCGTATATCATAGATACCTACTAAAAAGGTTATATAACCTATAAAAGAGGTAATATTCATATGATATCATTGCGCATACAGTTCGTATAGTTTCAAACCAAAAGGGTAATTGATGGTGCTACTAGGATTCGATCCAGGAAAAGACAAGTGCGGTTTGGCGGTAATGGGACTCGATCGCCAGCTACATTTTCAATCCGTAGTGCCAAGCAGTGAGGCGATCGCGCAAATTCAGGATATTTTACAGAAGCATCCCGTCTCTTTGCTGGTGATGGGCGACCAGACCACATCTAAGCAATGGCAAGCAAAATTAAAAGATAGTTTTCCTAACTTGCTAGTAGTCACAGTAGACGAACGCTATAGCAGCCAGGAAGCTCGGCAGCGCTACTGGGAGATTTATCCACCCAAGGGCATGATGCAATTCGTCCCTAAGGGAATGCGATCGCCCAGTCGTCCGATTGACGATATCGTGGCGGTAATTTTGATCGAACGCTATCTCAATCGTTTGGTTAGTTAGCGCCATTGAACGGCAATACTTGGTGCAATTGGTGAAGGGATGCAGTAGTAAAGATCGCTAGTTGCTTGCGATCGCGATCGCTGAATTAGAGAAGTGTGCCAATCATATTTGTAAGCATAGTTTCTAACCCGAAAAGTCTAAACTGAGGAAAATTTATGCAATTCTACTGGTCAATCAATCAAATTCCTGAGCTAGCAGGTCTGTCGCCAGAACAGGCAAAGCAAGCATGGCAGTTTTGC
This sequence comes from Rhizobium sp. Q54, assembly GCA_943367755.1. Taxonomy (GTDB): domain Bacteria; phylum Cyanobacteriota; class Cyanobacteriia; order Pseudanabaenales; family Pseudanabaenaceae; genus PCC-6802. The sequence continues at coordinate 14,653 of CALRKB020000044.1, forward strand.
TACAAAAAATATGCCTTCAAGCATTGGCAGAGTTTGATGAGTCTAGTTGTGTTAGGCATTCTTGTTGCTGTGGGTTCAAGGTTTTTTGGTGTGATCGGCTCAGCGATCGGTGGAGGTATCGGTGGGGGGATTTTTGGGTTCACAACTACAAACATGCTTCGTCCCCATTTACGCGATTATGTGAGCAAGCACTTCACAAATGCAAATTCATCAATGTAGGCGTCTCCTATCGTAGCGATAAATTTGGGTGGCGAAGTAAGGCAAAAGAAAAAAGCAGAAGTTTATTACTTCTGCTTTCGATAATTTCAGCTTAGAGAGTATTTCCCTAATAGCGTAGTTTGAATCTCAACTAGACTCTTACTCAGATTACTTCGACTCAGTAAAGTCCGCATCGATCACATCGTCGCTGCTGCTGGCTGAATCTCTGGAATTATCATCCATACCATCACCACTAGAGGAAGTGCCACCGCCATCACCAGAGCCTTGCTGATAAACAGAAGTACTTAAGGCATACAGGGCTTGCTTCAGTTCTTCGCTCAGAGTTTTAATCTGATCGTGGTCTTCTTTACTGATCACTTCACGCAGATCCTTAATCAGACCTTCAATCTTGGTTTTATCTGCATCGGGAACCTTGTCACCCAAGTCCTTAATCTGCTTCTCAGCTTGATATGCTAGAGAATCAGCCTGGTTCTTGGTTTCAATGCGTTCGCGCTTCTCTTTGTCGGTAGAAGCATTGGCCTCAGCTTCTCTCACCATGCGATCTACTTCCGCATCGGGTAGGGTAGAAGCGCCACTGATCGTGATGGATTGCTCCTTACCTGTACCCTTATCTTTAGCCTTTACCGCCAGAATGCCATTGGCATCAATGTCAAAGGTAACTTCAATCTGGGGTACACCACGGGGAGCGGCAGGAATACCGTCCAGACGGAATGTGCCGAGACTTTTATTATCTGAAGACATTTCGCGCTCGCCTTGGAGAACGTGAATTTCTACATTGCTTTGACCATCAACTGCCGTAGAGAATACTTCAGACTTCTTGGTTGGGATTGTGGTGTTGCGTGGAATAATCTTGGTCATGACACCACCCAAGGTTTCAACACCTAGAGATAGTGGTGTGACGTCGAGCAGCAGAATATCCTTAACTTCACCTGCCAGGACACCCGCTTGAATTGCCGCGCCCACGGCGACTACTTCATCGGGGTTGACGCCCTGGTTCGGATCTTTTTCCAGGATCCTCTTCACCACCTCTTGTACGGCAGGAATGCGGGTAGAACCACCCACTAGAACTACTTCATCAATCTTGCTCTTATCCAGCTTGGAGTCTTTGAGGGCTTGTTCTACGGGAATGCGGCAGCGATCGATTAGATCGGAACACAACTCTTCAAACTTGGCACGAGTCAGCGTCTTGTCTAGATGCTTCGGCCCTTCTTGGGTTGCTGTAATAAACGGTAGATTAATTTCCGTTTGGGTAACGCTAGACAACTCGATCTTAGCTTTTTCAGAAGCCTCAGTGAGACGCTGTAGAGCTTGTTTGTCTTTGCGTAGATCGATCCCCTCTTCGGATTGGAACTGATTTGCCAGCCAGTCAACGATTTTCTTGTCAAAGTCATCACCACCCAGGTGGGTATCGCCACTGGTGGACATCACCTCAAATACGCCATCACCTACTTCCAGAATGGAAACATCGAACGTACCGCCACCAAGGTCAAATACCAGAATCGTTTCGTTGCTCTTGCTTTCCAGGCCATAGGCAAGGGCCGCAGCGGTGGGTTCGTTAATGATCCGCAGCACCTCAATTCCAGCAATTTTGCCAGCATCTTTAGTAGCTTGGCGCTGTGAGTCATTGAAATATGCGGGCACTGTTACTACTGCTTGAGTAACGGTTTCCCCTAGATATTTACTGGCATCATCTACTAATTTACGCAGTACCTGCGCCGAAATTTCTTCAGGCGCAAACTGTTTGCTAGCAGCAGGGGAATCGAGCTTCACATTGCCACTGACGTTTAGTACTTTGTAGGCTACCTGCTTGGACTCGTTATTGACTTCTTCGTAGCGTCTGCCAATGAAGCGCTTTACTGAGTAAAAGGTATTTTCCGTGTTCATGACAGCTTGCCGCTTAGCAATTTGTCCAACAAGGCGATCGCCATTTTTAGCATATGCCACAACAGACGGAGTGGTACGGAAGCCCTCAGCATTTGCAATTACCGTTGGCTTACCGCCTTCCATGACGGCAACAACCGAGTTTGTGGTACCTAAGTCAATTCCGACTACTTTTGCCATAAGGCTTCCAACTCCTGCAACAGAATTTAATAATTTGAATCTAAGATTAACTATTTTTCAGCAAATTAGAAGCAGGTTTTCTGCCCATTACAAGGTAGGGGTTACCGTACCACCCGAAGTTTGACGGTATCGAGGCAATGGCAATCCGCCTACAATTAACTTGAATCGTAGGCGATCGCATCTGTAGTGTCCCAGATCTGTAGATCTTTCGAAAAAAATTGTGCTGTTTGCTTTGCAGAGGTCTTGTCCGCAGATCTGGAGCATTACCACCTTCGTCGTTACTTTGAACCTTGGGGCATTGCTTTTGACGAGGAGAAATTGAATAGTTTGATACTGGAAAATGTAGTTGGGTTAGATTGGCGATCGCTCTATCAGGACTGCCATAAGGCACACGAGCAACTCGGGGATGCCATTGCGCCACATCCAGGAAATATTGGGACATACGTCGCTGGCTAGCTTGTAGAAGTATCTTGAGATGCCTGAGAAGGATAAGGAACAGGCGATCGCTGTGTTAGGGCTTTGACTATAAAACTGTAGCAATTTGAGTTCCAGCAGGCTTAGACTTCTGCTTTTCATCGATAAACTTCATTAGAAAGGGCGACAAGAACAAAACAGCCAGTGAAAAAATTAGGATGCCACCAACTATCAGAGCTGTCCAGTTAGGTTTCAAGACATATCCACATTCAGGGCAGCGCCTTGCTGACTCTGCGATCACCTCATTGCATTTAGGGCAGTGCATCTTACTCATTGTGATGGTAGGGCTTTGGTCAGTCCCCTAACAAACTCGCGAATGACATCTGACTGGGTACGTTGTGTTTGCTCGCAATAGCGTCTTAATCCGTCCATTTCTGCGGGAGTGAGCCTGACATTGAGATGTTCTTTATGGAATTTCTCTGTTTTGAGCATAAAAAGCAACTAATTGTGAGTTACGCTATAGCTTAATAATATATGGCTTTTCAGTGAAACAGGGTGTGACCAAAATATGATGTTATGATTTTGAGGGATTGAATCTATACTGATTGATTTTAGACCAAAACTGCTGCCACCGTCCCTGAGAATAGGTTAACGTGCGCAGACTTAGAACAATTACGGCTCCCTGTTCTTTCCATTGTACGTCTCATAGGTAAAGCAGCTCAAGGTTAAGGTAATGCAGAATTGGTTAGGAATCGCTTTGATGTGTGGATTTTTGATTGCATCATGTCAGCCACAATCCCCAGAGCAGTTATCTCCAGAACAAATCAATAATTTTAAAACGTTCAAGGATTGGTGTATCGATCGGGAAAAATTGCCGCCAGATGCTAAACATACTGTAGAAGTATTATTGAAGAAGATAGATGCCAAAGATTGCGATCGCGCCTCCAAGAAACTTGTGGGCATTACGCGACTCGACCTCTCTTTCGAGCAGATAGTCGATCTCCGACCTTTATCAGGATTAACTAAACTCAGTTATCTTTATCTCAGTGGAAATCAAATAGTCGATCTCAAACCTTTGTCAGAATTAACTAACCTCACTTTTCTTCTGCTCCATGGTAATCGAATAATCGATCTCAAGCCTTTATCAGGATTAACTAACCTCAGTTATCTTGCTCTCATCAAAAATCAGATAGTCGATCTCAGACCTTTATCAGGATTAACTAAACTAAGTTATCTTTATCTCAGTAGCAATCAAATAGCCGATCTCAAGCCTTTGTCAGGATCGACTAAGCTCCGTCATCTTTTTCTCGATGAAAATCAGATAATTGACCTTATGCCTTTATCAGGATTAACTAAACTCAGTTATCTTTATCTTGAGAAAAATCAGATAGTCGATCTCAAGCCTCTATCAGGGTTAATTAACCTCAATCATCTCGACCTAACAGGAAACCCGATCGCTAACAAAACCTGTCCCGTCAAACCAGAATCAGTTTGCCTGTTCTAGTGAGATTTCCGCGCAGGCAGATTTTGTCTGTGTAGCTGCAAATTCATTCGCGCTTGGCTTATTGAGCCTGGTGCAAGATCTCAAATATAACTTTATTGGGTGGGGATGTATCATAGGGTAGACTATTCATAATTTTAAAGGCTACTTGCCTAGCCAATATCGAAATGTCAGAATTGCAGAGATCTAGACTTGTATCAACCACCCCCTCATGCTAGTTGGCACAATCCTGCGCAATCGTTATAAGATCCTCGAACTACTGGGAAGTGGGGGAATAGGCGAAACCTATCTAGCTGAGGATCTGGATATACCCATTTCCCCTAAGCCCAAGTGTGTGGTCAAGCGGTTGCAGCCGCAGGCAATTTGCCCAGAAACGGTGCGACTGTTTCAGCAGGAAGGAGAATTGCTTTACACACTCGGTCAAAAGTACGAACGGATTCCTAAGCTGTTCGCCTATTTTCAAGAAAACAACGAGTTTTATCTCATCCAGGAACTTATAGAAGGTCATGACCTGAGCAAAGAAATCATCTCAGGTCATCAATGGCGAGAAAGTAATGTCATCAAGCTATTGCAAGAGATCCTGGAAGTTCTAGTATTTGTGCATCAGGAAAATATCATTCATCGGGATATCAAGCCGAAAAATTTGATGCGCCGTTACTCTGATAGCAAGATTGTGCTGATTGACTTTGGTGCCGTCAAACAAGTTAGTGCGAGACCAATCAACGCTCAAGAACAAACCAATCTGACAATTACGATCGGAACACCTGGCTATATGCCTGACGAACAGTCCAATGGCAAACCCAAACTATGCAGCGATATTTATGCGGTTGGCATAATCGGCATCCAGGCTCTAACAGGTTTAACACCTATCCAACTGCCGGAAAACTTTAAAACTGGAGAGATTATCTGGCGGAATCGCGCACAGGTAAGTGATCGCTTCGCAAATGTGTTAGATACCATGGTGAAGCCGCACTTTAGCCAGCGCTACCAGTCAGCCACAGAAGCATTGGAAGCACTGATGGCAGTAGTGGCAGTGGCGGAGACACAATCATCCTTGTCGCAATCAACCACGATCGCTTCACCAACACCGTTACCTTCTATTACCCCTGCAATACCTCTCAAGCTACAGCCGTCAACTAATTCAGCCACAACTCCTGTATCCCAGTCGCATCCAAATAGACGCAGATTTATTACCTTTGCTTCCTTAGCAGGATTTGGCCTGCTCAGTGTCGTAATTTGGGAAAGTGTTAGACCGAAGCCAGATCGAATTCCAACTACGTTAACAAATGGGAAGCAGCCTTTGCCTGTACCATCCCAACAAACGAAGGGATTGCCTCTCAAGAAGGCAGAATTTGATGTGGTAACGCTGAACGATCAGGGGAAAGAAACACTAAGTCGCCGATCGGGGCAGTTCCTGACTGAAGACTTGGGTAAGGGTATCGGATTAGTCATGGTGGAGATTCCAGGCGGCCAGTTTCTCATGGGGTCACCAGATTCAGAATTAAAGCGTAGGAGCGATGAAAGTCCCCAACACTCTGTAGCGATCGCGCGTTTTTTGATCAGCAAGTATGCCATCGATCAAACAAAATGGCAGGCGATCGCATCGCTACCCAAAATCGAACGAGACCTGCCTGCTAACCCTTCCAAATTTAAAGGGGCCGAGCTACCCGTGGAGAATATTTCCTGGTTGGAGGCGATCGAGTTTTGCGCCCGCCTATCAAAATACTCTGGGCGTAAATATCGACTGCCAACTGAGGCGGAATGGGAATATGCCTGCCGTGCGGGAACTGTCACTCCGTTTCATTTTGGCGCGACCATCTCCACAGACTTGGCAAATTACTATGGCGACTATACTTACGGTACAGGTGGTACAGGGCACAAAGGTGAATTTCGGGGCAAAACCATGGATGTGGACAAATTCAAAGCCAATGCTTTTGGGTTATATCAGATGCACGGTAACGTTTGGGAGTGGTGTGCCGACTATTGGCATCCTAACTATCAGGGCGCTCCCTCCGATGGCAGTGCATGGCTGGTAGATGGCAACAATACCCAGAGGATTCTGCGGGGTGGTTCGTGGGGCAATAGTCCGAGTGAGTGCCGCTCTGGCTCCCGCTTCAAAGCACTGTTAGATTATCGGGGTCATGATGTTGGTTTTCGGGTATGCTTTTCTGCTATGTAAATGCGAGGAGGAACGGTCATGCAGGATGAACGTCTAACTATCAAAAAGTGGTTGCTGGACTTTGTTATGTTTTACCGACAGCTCGGTTTCTTTAGTCGGTACAATCATTTAACCGAGCCAGAATTTGTAGATTTGCTGTTGGAATACCAAGAGGGAGTTGAAGAACTTTGCGATGTAATGGATGATTGCGACTCTTTCGAGGATATCTTTGATGCTGACGACTGTCTTTACGATGAGGAGGGAAACAGATATCTGCAATTAGCAACCAATAAGTTCATAGACTTGAGACTATTGGGTTTGCTAGATCCCAGCCAAGTCTGGTGGCGATGGCGTGACTTTGGTGAAGATCGTTATCCCGCGCCCAAGCACATCGATTATATTGAAACGATATATCTGTGGAGCCGTATTTCTAGGGGAGCATTCTTACCTTTACGTGTAAAAGCTACCGAGCTAGATAACAGCGGTGCGGTACAAATTGATTTTGACCTTACAATCTATTCCCGCCAACTCCTGGCCAAGCCTCAATATGTAGATTATGGATATGGGGATGAACCGCAAATCGTGCCCGACCTGGGGCTGCTAACGCAAATTAATTCTCTGATTGCCAAAACAGGCTTTCATTTTGAAGTTTATGACAGATTGATTCTCGATGAAAGTGGCAGTGTGAACTACGTCCCTTTCAATGGCACTACTTATGTAGTCGTTCTGACAGAAGCCGAGCAGTTGAGAATTGAGCGCGAAAGGGGTTGGATATTCTAGCCAAAGCCAGATACTTCAGATATGTTACGATCGCGAAAAGGTCATGCCATTATAATTTGGAGTAGGGAACGAATTGCATGTAGCGATTCAGGATGAAAATTTTGGCTGGTGATGCTGGAGCGAGTGACTCGCGCACCGAACTAGTAGAAACATATACCTTTTTATCCAGCGTCACTTCCCAGAATACGACTTTTCCATTGACGCGCTGACCATCAGTGCGAAACAAGCCGCGATCGCCAACTACTTCAGAATTCAGGTAATAGGTTGTTCCTTTGTACACAAGCTGGCTTGGCATGCCGATTGTGCCAACTAAACGCTGCTTCACAGCAGGCTGCCCAAGCACATAGGCTAGAGCTTGGGTCCAGGTAAGAGCAAGTTCGCTTACTGATGCAGCATTATGAATCCTGGCATCTTCTTCTGTCACTTCCAGGAGCGGTTGACCCTGCACGCGGATTGTGACCGACCTGACCGGGGTTACGCTAATTGGTTTGACACTCAATGGTTTTGTGCTACTCGGTTTGGCACTATTCGGCTTGGTATTGCTAATAGGAGGAATGGTATCTACAGTCCAAGTTCTGCTGGGATCGAGGTTGGCGACAATCTCCGCTAGTCTGCGATCGAGTTGGGCTATACGTGTTTTGGCTTGAGCATCGGCATATTCAAGTACCAAAGTTGACTGGCCGCCAACCTGCCAAGTTGTACTTGCCAACGATGAAAATATCGGTAACATCCCCAGAGATGTAAAAATGAAAAAGCCGATCGTGGTAAGCGATCGCCGTAATGTTGTTTGTAAGCAGCGGCTCTGGTTCTTTAACTGTATAAGAGAGTTCATAAGATGTTAGCGAAACGTATTTTGCCCTGTTTAGATGTTAAAGCTGGTCGAGTTGTTAAAGGTATCAACTTTGTTGACCTTAAGGATGCTGGCGATCCAGTTGAATTAGCTCAGGCTTACAACCAAGCAGGAGCAGACGAGTTGGTCTTTTTGGATATTACCGCAACCCACGAAGACCGCAACATTATCCTGGACGTAGTTTATCGTACTGCCGAGCAGGTGTTTATTCCCCTGACTGTGGGTGGTGGGATCAGAGATGTTGCCTCAATCCGCGAACTATTGCGGGCTGGGGCCGATAAGATCAGCCTAAATTCTGCTGCCGTTCAAGATCCTACCCTGATCGATCGCAGTAGCGATCGCTTTGGTAATCAGTGTATTGTCGTGGCGATCGATGCCCGTCGCCGCCAGGATCCAGATCGCCCTGGTTGGGATGTGTACGTGCGTGGTGGTCGCGAAAATACTGGTCTTGATGCACTGGAGTGGGTGGAAGAGGTGGTCAAACGTGGAGCAGGGGAAATATTGCTCACGAGTATGGATGCGGATGGGACTCAGGCTGGCTACGATCTAGAATTAACGCGACAAGTAGCAGAACGGGTAGAGGTGCCAGTAATTGCCTCTGGTGGAGCGGGTACCTGCGAGCATATCCGGCAGGCGCTAACAGAAGGTAGAGCCGAAGCAGCTTTGCTAGCTTCGCTATTACACTATGGGCAACTCAGCATTATCGAAATTAAGGATTATCTCGATCGCCATCAAGTCCTCACCCGCAGATAATATGGAAATCCGATTTTAGTATATATCGTTGTTTACTATGATTATTCCTCCTCCTAAAACTAGAGTTGCATTTGCTGACTACCTTACCTACTGTGATGGCTCAGATACTCGATACGAATTAGTAGATGGAGAACTTATCCCAATGGCAGTAGGTACTGGTAGGCATGGAGAAACTATCAACCGAATTTACAGAGTATTTGATACTGAGATAGACAGAATCGCCAACCCTTGGATCGTAAGACAGGGACAGATCGCTGTCCGTTGTCCTCGTGGAATTGGCTTGGATACGGCAAGGATTCCTGATGTAGTGGTTATGCTCAGGGATGAATGGCTTTCTCTACAAGAAAAAGAAGCAGTGATTGGCTTTGACTTATCCCCACCTTTGTTAGTAGTGGAAGTGGTGAGTGCATCAACTAAAAGCACTGATTACCGTGCCAAGCGTACTGAATATGCTGCTCGCGATATTCCTGAATACTGGATTGTCGATCCACTTGAAGCGAAGATATCCGTATGCGTAATTTCCGATGGATGGTATGACCTATTAGAGTTTCAAGACGATACTCCTATAATATCCCCTACATTTCCCGAACTGCAAATAACCCCTCAGCAAATCTTTTCAACTCGAAATAGTTAGATAAGTCCTGTATTGCGGTAGAGTGCATTCAGTGAATATGCTGCAAGTGTAAATTGCAAGAACTTAAGATCGGGATGAACTATTTAACTTCGCGTCGGTGGTTTTTAGGTGGTGTGTCTGGAGCGATCGCCCTTCTTGGTGGTTCTTTAGCCAATCGGTTAGAAGTAAGCGCTGAGCCTCAAAAGAATAACCATAATAGTCAGGCGATCAAGCCTCCTGTCCTGAAACCAGGCGATACGGTGGGTATGGTCGCTCCTGCTAGCAACGCCTATGAGTTAGAGGAAATTAGAATTGCCAAAGAAACTATGGAGCAATATGGCTTCAAAGTCGAATTAGGCAAACATATTAACGACCAGTATGGATATCTCGCTGGCAAGGATAAAGAAAGAGCAGAGGATATCAATGAGATGTTTCGCCGTCAGGATATTCGGGGCATCGTGACATTCTCTGGTGGCTACGGCTGTAGCCGTTTATTGCCATTTTTAAATTACGATCTGATTCGCCAAAATCCTAAAGTCATAATCGGCCATAGCGATATTACAGCCCTACTGATTGCTATTTATCAGAAAACGGGATTGGTCACGTTTCATGGCTCGTCAGGACTGACTGGTGTAGGTGATTACGCGATCGCTAGCTTCCGTACAGCAATTATGAGTGCAGCGAAAATAGGCAAGACTGCGGCACCACCAAAGAACGAAAGCGATATTGTAGAACGAGACAATCGCCTGGTGACGATCGTACCTGGGCTAGCCACGGGACAGCTAATCGGAGGCAATCTCACCTTAGTGACAAATTTGATCGGAACTCCCTATGAACCAGATACAAAAGGTAAAATTCTATTCCTAGAAGATGTGGGAGAAGAACCCTACCGCATCGATCGCATGCTAACGCAACTGTGGTTAGCAGGTAAGCTCCAGTCAGCCGCAGGGATTGCGCTGGGGCACTTTAAAGACTGTATACCGAAGGAGTTTCAACCGAGTTTTTACCAGACTTTGAGTTTAGAACAGGTTCTGCGCGATCGCTTTGAACCCTTGGGTATACCAACTTTATACAATCTCATGTTCGGACATGTCCGCGAGAATGCCGTGTTGCCGATCGGAGCGATTGCCACGCTAGATGCTACAGCCAAAACGCTCACAATTGATGAGAGTGCCGTCGTCTAGTAGTTGGTAGTTGACTAACTACCCTAAATCAGAACTAAAAAGAATGGATATCCTAACTCATCGATCGTACTATCCTGCGCTCAAAAATCGCACCTATTTCAACTATGGTGGACAGGGCCCGATGTGCCAAACTGCCCTAGATCGGATTGCCCAAAACTATCAGCATATCGAATCTCTAGGCTCATTTTCCGCAGCAGCAAATGCTTGGGGAGTAGAAGAAGCCGAGCGACTAAGGGAAGCGATCGCGGCAGAATTTAACGTTAAGGCCCAAACGATTACCCTGACTGAAGATACAACCGTGGGTTGTAACATTGCTCTGTGGAGCATCGATTGGCAACAAGGCGATCGCTTATTACTATCCGATTGCGAACACCCTGGTATTATCGCGATCGCTAGCCAACTACAGTCGCGTTTTGGGATTGAGTTCAGCTACTTTGATCTCCAGCAAACTCTAAACGGTAGCGATCGAGATGTCGTAGAAGCGATCGCAACACATCTGCACCCGCGCACTCGGATGGTGATGCTGAGCCATATTTGCTGGAATACCGGACAGGTATTACCGCTCAAGCAAATTGCTCAGGCTTGCCACCAGCATGGGGTTTTAGTTGCAGTTGATGCGGCTCAGTCAGTGGGGGCGTTACCTTTAGATTTAGCGGATCTAGAAGCAGATTTTTATGCATTTACAGGGCATAAATGGTGGTGTGGCCCCTTGGGAGTAGGTGGGCTTTACATACGTCCAGAGATCTTCGATCGGGCTTTACCAACATTCATTGGTTGGCGTGGCATCACTGCCTGCAAGCCCAATGTGGAATGGCAGCAGAATGGTCAGAAATTTGAAGTGGCAAGTTCGGCATATCCTTTGTATGGAGCCTTGAGAGAAGCGATCGCCCATGCCAATCAATGGGGCGATCAAAAAGCACGTTACGAGCGGATGTGTAAACTGAGTGGTATCCTGTGGCAAAAATTAGCGGCAATTCCGCAGATCGCATGCTTAAGAGCTAATCCTCCCCAGGCAGGTCTAGTTGCTTTCACCATTGCAGGCAAGTCCCCTGCCGCAGTTATGCACAAGCTTGAGCGCGAACACCAAATTTTGATTCGTTCCATCCCCGATCCAGATTGTCTGAGAGCCTCAGTTCACTATTTGACAGTTGAAGACGAGATAGATCGGTTAGTATCAGTGCTGGCGCATGAAGTTTATTAGAAATCATGGACAACTCACCTGAAACCCCGACAATGACGCGATCGCAAATTCTGATCGCCATGGCGATTACAGCCATTGTGCTGTTGGTATTTGCCAAAGCCTGGATGTACTTGTTTGCGGTGCAGATTGTCCCCTTGAATCTTGTACCGCAAAATTTCATGTTTGGTATAGGTATAGGTACAGGTATTGCTCTACTCAGTAGCCTGATCTACGAAGTCTGGCCTGCATACCGTAAGTCAGCCGATACCTACCTGGAAATGGTACTCAAGCCTTTAGAAATGCCCGATCTAATCTGGTTAGGAGTATTACCAGGTATTAGTGAGGAACTGCTATTTCGAGGTGTGGCACTACCAGGTCTGGGCATGAATGTCGTAGCCTTAACAATCAGCAGTGTTGTATTTGGCAGTTTACACATGGCTAGCCCTAAGCACTGGCCTTATACGATTTGGGCGATGGTGATTGGTTTTTGTCTAGGTACTGTAACCCTGGTAACGGGTAGCCTTGCTCCCGCGATCGTTGCCCATATATTTACGAATTCAATCTCTGGGCTAATTTGGAAATTAAAGCAGCCTAAGGGAAAAGTAAATACAGACTAATTTGAAACTATTAATCCCACGACCACCACGATACTTATGGTGATTGTGGGATTTCCTTAAGTTCCAGAGGCGATCGGAGCGACCTTAAATCTCACTCTTCCTCATCATCTAAATCCTCATCTTCTTCCTCTTCTTCATACTCGTCGTCGTCTTCCTCTTCCTCTTCTAAGTCCTCATCGTCTTCCTCTTCCCCATACTCGTCGTCGCCTTCATCATCATCAGGTCCATCCTCTTCCTCATCTTCAGACTGATTTAAAATTTCAGAGAGTGTAGCATTAGTCTGAAGTTCCAAGAAATTCCCCATTTTTTTATGAGAAAATTCTAGCCCTTGGCTTTGCTCGAAGTCTTCATAAGCAAAGAAGGAATCACTGACCTTGCCCTGCTGTGCGATCGGTGTCATAAGCGATCTCGGATTGACATTGGTAGGCAAGTCTTGCTTTTTGTCGTAACTTGCACCGTATTGTTTGGTATCAAGATCCTGCGAAGCTTGTTTAAACCCACCCGGCTTCAGGTTTTTGCCCTTTAACTTTTGCACTACAAAGCTTGTTCGGTTAACTTGAGGCATACTTTTTCTCAGAATTAATGTATTAAATTGATACTATCTGGATTGGCAATTTGCGCATGGATATAAACTGTAGGATTACAGATCGCCCATGATAGCTATAGAATTTATCGTATTATTGTTTTTTATGCTGTTAGCCATACTACTGACTAGATGCAATACTTGTGCAGAAACTTGAAAATCATACTCAAGATCTAATCAATCTAAGTAGGCTAAGTAGAACTCAAGCTTGGCAAATCCATTTTCTCTTTGGAATCAAAAGACGAAATCTGTAATGAGGTACCTTCCTTTGCCATAAGTGCGTCTGGGAACCTCTCACTTACTAGTTTGCCAATTTCATCCAACTTTTCATCATTATGGCAAGGATCGTGGTGAAAGATTACAAGTTTTTTAACATTTGCCGCCTCTGCAACTTTGACCGCTTCTTGCCAAGTGGAATGTCCCCAACCAATTTTGGATGATTTTTCTGACCAATACTCATCATCAGTGTAGGTACAGTCAAGAATCAGGACATCCGCATCGCGAGCAAGGTAAACCAGATTCGGATCGAGGCGATCGTGGAGGTGTTCAGTATCTGTTGCATAGACTGCTACCTGTTCGCCCCAACTGACCCGATAGCCTGTTGCTTCACCAGGATGATTGAGCATGCCTGGTTCTACTAACACGCCATTGCCTAATCCAATCGATTCCCCAATTTTAACTTCATGAAATTGCATAGATGCACCCATCACTTGTAATGGCACGGGAAAGTTGGGATGCAGCATTTGCCCTTCTAAGATTTCCTGAATTGTCGCACCACTTGGTGTTCGCTTCCCATGAATATCAAGTTTATTCCCGCTTACAAAAGCAGGTGCGAAGAATGGGAATCCTTGAATGTGATCCCAGTGGGTATGAGTAAAGAAAATACTAGCTTCCACAGGCATCTCTCCCATGAGATGTTGCCCTAGTCCTCTAATCCCAGTACCGCCATCAAAAATTAGACGCTTGCCGTGGCAACGCATTTCCACACAAGGAGTATTACCCCCATAGCGGACAGTTCCACAGCCTGGGGTGGCTATACTACCCCTTACCCCCCAAAAATGAATTGAGAATTGGCTATCTGTTATGGACATGAGTGCATAAGTGGTGTTGGTTAGCTCTGGGTAAAGCGGCGCGATCGCATATCAAATCATTAAAAGCATTAGCTGCATAATCAACCATTACCAGCATATACTCGCAAAGCGCAGTGATCTCGATCGCAAATTTAGACAATTTCCAGATTATTTTGTCCGAGATGCGATCGCCAATCCCTGCAATCCTGCTACTACTGAAGATAGGGTAAGCGTTATGGCATCATAGGTCTAGTAACGACAACTGCTAGCAACTTTCAAAAACTGTGACCGCAATCCCATCAACCTCAGCCTTAGCATCCACCACACTTAGCATTCAAGGGATGAAATGTGCTGGCTGCGTTTCTCTGGTAGAAAAGCGCCTGTTAGCCTGTGCCGGAGTTAATGCTGCCACAGTCAATCTCCTGACCGAAAAAGCTACTGTAGTCCATGACGCCGAGATCGATCGCGCTGAGTTAACTGCAAATATGACCGCAGCGATCGCCACGGCAGGTTTTGTGGCTCAAGTGCAGGAACGCCAAAGCGGCAAGTTAAGGGAGGTTGCAGATCCCAATCCTGGCCAGCCAGGTCTGGATATATTTCTGGCCTTAACTTTAATTTTTCTGGCTTTGATCGGGCACTTAGGTCCTATGGGAGTCCTGAAGCTACCCATACTCAGCAATATGTATGCCCACGCCGCGATCGCCACGATTGCCCTGCTGATTCCTGGTCGTGAGATCTGGTGGGATGGTCTTAAAGGCTTATGGTATCGTGCTCCCAACATGAATTCCCTAGTGGGTATTGGTACGCTTTCCGCCTATACCGCCAGTATGGTCGCCTTGCTTGTGCCAGATTTGGGCTGGCATTGCTTTTTTGAAGAGCCGGTGATGCTATTAGGCTTTGTATTACTGGGGCGATCGCTAGAACAGCGAGCCAGAAGACGGGCCTCAGAGGCGATTAGGAGTTTAATGCAGTTGCAGCCACCTACCGCCAGAGTGCTAGTTGGTGATACGCAGATCGCGATTGCTGTAGAAGATTTGCAGGTGGGCGATCGCCTCTTTGTCCTACCGGGTGAAAAAATCCCGATCGATGGTGAGGTGATTGCTGGTACTTCTGACGTGAACGAAGCGATGCTGACTGGGGAGTCTTTGCCTGTCACCAAGCAGGTAGGATCGAGGGTCACAGGGGCGACGCTTAATCTCACGGGCGCAATTACGATTGAGGTGATGCAAACCGCCGAGCAGACAACACTGGCGCGAATTATCACGCTAGTAGAAGAAGCCCAGGCAAGCAAAGCACCGATCCAGCATTTAGCAGATCGAGTAGCGGGCTATTTCGCCTACGGGGTTATGACCATTGCAGCGCTGACATTGTTCTATTGGTGGGCAATCGATGGCAACGAATTGGTGTTTAGCCTCAAAAATGCGATCGCGGTTTTAGTAGTTGCCTGCCCTTGTGCGCTTGGGCTTGCAACGCCAAGCGCGATTATGGTGGGTACTGGTATGGGGGCAGAGCGCGGCATTTTGATTAAAGGTGGAGCCAGCCTGGAGAAAGTGCATAATCTGACAGCGGTGATGTTTGATAAAACTGGCACCCTGACTGCGGGTAAACCTGGGGTTACGGATGTCATACCCGCTGATGCCAATGGCCAAGTTTCTCAGCAAGATCGACTCAGGCTAAACCTATTGCAATGGACTGCCAGTGCAGAATTCAGTGCTAACCATGCTTTGGGTGACGCGATTGTGGCTGAGGCAGAGAAGCTCAATCTCAAATTAGAGGCATCTGAAAATTGCCAACTGATCGGTGGTGGTGGGGTCAAAGCCAATTTTAAAGATCGCACTATCTTTGCTGGTAACCAAGCCTGGTTGCAAACAGAGGGGATAGATGTCGATCGTAGTTGGCTAGAGTCAGCGGTAAATCTGGCGCGGTCAGGCAAAACTCCCATATTTGTGGCAATGCAGTTGAGAGATTCAAATAAATGGCAATTCCTTGGTGCGATCGCCATTCAAGATACGCTCAAACCGGAAGCTGCATCTGTGGTCAAAGCATTGCAAGAGATGGGTTTACAGGTGTGGATGTTAACCGGCGATCGCCAAGAGACAGCCAGAGCGATCGCCGCCCAACTGAACTTATCTCAAGATCGAGTGATTGCTGACGTCAAACCCGATGGTAAGGCTGCCGCGATTAGGAATTTGCAAGCACAGGGTATGCGGGTAGCGATGGTGGGTGATGGCGTGAATGATGCACCAGCTCTAGCCTGTGCGGAAGTGGGCATTGCGCTAAGTTCGGGGACGGATGTGGCGATCGAAACCGCAGATATTGTGTTGATGCGACATGGTATTACGGATGTGGTGGCGGCGATCGAACTAAGTCGTGCCACATTCGCTAAAATCCGCCAGAATTTGTTCTGGGCATTTGCCTATAATACGCTGAGCATCCCGATTGCCGCTGGAATCTTGTATCCTCAGTTCGGTATTTTGATGAATCCGATGATGGCAGGTTTAGCGATGGCATTTAGTTCCGTCAGTGTTGTGCTCAGTTCGCTCTCCCTGCGCTGGTTCTCTCGCCGCATCAAGTCAGGTTAGATAACGATCCTGCACTTTTGGAGTGCTTGCGATGATTGGTATAGGCAAAGAGTATTTTGAAGAGATCGGATAATCTTTGAGGTTGAGTGATGACAGTAAAACTAGCAATACGACAGTTAGAGATTCCAGAAGGGCAAAGATTGCGTTTACACGATCTTTGCTGGCAAGAATTTGAAGCGATTTTGGCAGAGCTTGGCGAACATCGCGCCTCTCGCGTGGCTTATTTTGATGGAATATTAGAGGTGCGGATGCCTTTATCTGAGCATGAAGTTGACAAAGAACTAATTGGGGATTTTGTCAAATTGATTTTAGATACAATCGAACTTGATTTTGAATGCTTTGGTTCGACAACATTTAAGAGACAGGACATGAAAAGTGGCTTTGAACCTGATACTTGTTTTTATATTGAAAATCATCACAAAATGGTCGGTAAACGCAGGATCGATCTAACTATCGATCCTGCTCCTGATTTGGCAATAGAAGTAGATGTAACTTCAATCACTCAACTAAAAGCTTATGAAGCTCTAAAAGTTCGTGAAATATGGTGTTATAGCGATCGCCAGTTATCGATTTACACGCTACAAGACGATCGCTACAGTAAAGCCGAAATTAGTCCCATATTCCCAAATCTAAAAATTACCGAAGCAATTCCGCACTTTGTGGCGATCGCACTTACTCAAGGCAGAAGTGCAGCAATGAGAGCTTGTCGCCAATGGTTGCTGGAGTAAAATAATGAGCAGCACTTGCAATAACTTCTAGCTTGGCTTGCTAGATTTGAGATCGCTGGGATGTTCTTCATATAAGCGTAGGACAAACTTCCCTGCTAGTGTTTCTCGAAATGCCTGAATGCTGACAGTCATTTTGAAGGGTAATCGATCTAAGTCTGGGAGTTTCACGCCATAACCCTCTGGCACAACCACTGCGGCGGCAAGGGTGGCAAATGTTAGATCTGCGGCGGAGAAGTGATTTCCGACTAAATAAGTGCGTCCATCGGCAAGTAGCCTCCCAACCGCTGCAAAAATTTCGCAGATTTGGGCATGGGCAGCGATCGCAGAAGCATCACTAATAGCATACATCTGGAGCGCATTAGAGCGCATCCACGGAAACACAACTGGAAATAACTGACGCTCGAACCAGGGAACACCCTCACACCAGAGTGGTTTAATTAGGTGAGGTTGATCCATGAGATACGAGTATGTCCATTGGCGAACCAAAGGGCCAAGCACAGAGTCAAAAGAAGTTACAAGTTCCTCAACTTGCTGCCGATGTTGAGGATCCGGGGGATAAAGTTTATACCGATCGGGTGCGATCGCATCTATATATTTTAAAATCTCTTCTGAGTTTGTGAGGATATCTGTGCCTGTAACCAAAACAGGGACTGACTGACCACCGATCGATCTGGAGACAAATCGATTAATCGGCGACATGTTGCGTTCAGTTTCTGTAACTTGTGAAGGCGATAATTGCTGCCCCAACCGCCGAGTTGCGAATCGATGAAAAGGTGGCATGTGACGCTCCTCTACAAACGGAATTTGTAATCGCGTCAACGCCCACCGAATCTTTTCACAATAGTGACTGACTGGAATAGTGATTAGACGAACTGGGGTCTCTACTGGTGAGCTTGGTTGATCCATGTTATAAAAATGTACCTATACCAGACAATCAGACAAATAAGTGGCGGTACACATCCCGCAGGAAATTGATTCTACCCCCTCTTCGTAGCTCGATCCATTTCGCGCTTGTCATCGCGTTTCTTAACATCCTCGCGCTTGTCGTATAGTTTCTTGTTGCGTACTAGCGCCACGTCAACCTTAATCCAGCCATTTTTGAGATAAAGCTTTAATGGCACCATAGTCAGCCCCTTCTGCTGAACCTTGCCGATTAGCTTGCGAATTTCTTGCTTGTGCAGAAGTAACCGCCGCGTGCGCGTTGGCTCGTGGTTAAAAATGGCACTGGTGGTCTTATGGGGTGCCACATACATATTCAAAAGTAGTACCTGACCATTACGAATCAGCGCGAAGGCGTCGCGCAAATTTGATTGGCCAGTCTTGATTGATTTAACCTCAGTACCCAGTAACTCAATTCCTGCCTCAAAGGTCTCTAGAATCTCATAGTTGAACCTAGCCTGGCGGTTCTCTGCAAAAACACGATTAAACGTACTCATCTAGACACAAAAGCCCAACCTACCTAACCTGGAATGCTTTCTACTACTTTCCAGCTTTTATTACTTGAAAACGCTTTACTAACTACTTCAGCTACGTCATGACAGTGATTGTTAAGCCGTAGTGGTAATTCTTCATTTTTTGTGACACTGGTTAACTTGACTTGCCCCTCTGCATCCGAAGCCTGATGAATCAGGATTTCTACGGTAACCAATTGCGAAAAAGACACACTTCCTGCCTTCTCTTGTGCCCTTATATAATCATCAGTACTGTAAGTGATACTCAACTTGCAAGACTCAAGGCTGTCAACTATTGCTTGACGTAGCTTTTCAGGCAAAATCTTAATCACATAGTGTTGGGTATACCTAGCCATAAAGTCAAGCAGTGGATGGGGTGTTATATCTCTCCAGAATTATCTACGTGATTGGGTATAAGTCAAGTACATTTTTCTAAATTATTTGTAGAGGTGAGTACTCATTGCACTTTAATGGCAATCCCCATAGATAATCACCTAAGCAATTAAATTAATAGTTGAGCAGGCGCAGGTTAAATTTTACTATCAATCGCCCCAATAAGAACATTTCTTGTCAGAAATTGGGTACATAAATTCAAATTGGCGCTACTGGAAGAAAGCTTTATCAAAATGTCTAATTGCTCACCCTGCAAGCTAGGCGTACCAATTCAGTCAAATTCAGTCGAAGCGAAAGCGAGCTAACCCTTGCCAGAGGAATAACTCTTAGCCGCTCTGATATGCAATCTGTATTTTTAGACATGCCTAGAAATCTAGCTATAAATGCCAGTAAGCCCTATCTAATCTGTTTAGCCTATCTATTGAACCTAGGATTACGAGAGGCATCCCTTACCGGTATAGGCACTAGCTGATGTTCGGGTTGTCTTTGGCCGATTAAAGCCTCAAGCACGCGCTCGAATACTTCACCTAGTTTCCTCAATACTTTTTTGATAGATTTCACTATTAGTAGCTCCGTATCATGGCCTGGCTAGTTTATTTACTTATCATAACAAATCTTTTCCTTATATGATCTAATGCTGAGTTAGTACTCATTCTTCTCACCCAATTTCTACCTCTAGACGGACTAAACTGATGCGCGATCGCCTGCACGTTACCATCGGGATCGGCAAGCCCGATATACACTAAACCTACTGGCTTAGCCTCAGAACCACCGTCGGGGCCAGCAATACCAGTTACGCTTATACCCCAATCACTTTGCAATTTTTGTTTTACGCCTAGCGCCATCTGCATAGCTACTATTTCACTAACCGCACCATGCTGGGCTAAATCTGCACTAGAAACCCCCAACTGATTCACCTTGACCGCATTGCTATAACTAATGATGCCACCTAAAAAATAGTCTGAACTGCCCGGCACTTCTGTAATCATTTCTCCTAACCAGCCACCAGTGCATGACTCGGCCACAGCAAGAGTTTGGTGATGCTGGCGCAAATATTGGCCGACAATGCTAGCCAGCGTGTCATCATCTGAACCATAGCAATAATCACCTGTCAGTTGCAGAATTTCAGCTTCAACAGGAGCAATTAGCTCTAAAGCTTCTAATTCCGTACTGGCACGAGCAGTAATTCGCAGTCGAGCCTGACCATAGTTAGCATAGGGAGCAACCGTGGGGTTAGCAAGGTCAAAGAGGCGGTCAACGCGCTCTGCCAGGGCTGATTCGCTGATTCCCCAATACAGCAATACTTTGGAGTGAAATGTTCCCTGCACCCAGCCTTGCGCTTGCAATAACTCAGGCACGGTTGCTGCCCACATGGCATGCAGTTCTGAAGGGACACCTGGAAATGTCAGAATTAATAATCCTGGCTGGGGCTGCCAAATCATGCCAGGCGCTGTACCCACTGGATTAGGTAATATTTCCGCCTCTTCAGGTAAAAACGCCTGTTTGCGATTATTTTCGGTGATTTGGTGGCCAGAATGAGCAAATTTTTGCTGAATATCTGCCCAGATTTCTGGCCGTTCGACTAAATCTCGATCAAAAAAGTCGGCGATCGCTTCCGTAGTCAGATCGTCGGGTGTAGGCCCAAGGCCACCAGTAGTGATGATTAGATTGCTACGTCCTGCGGCGATCGCGATTGTTTTTTGCAAGCGCTCGGGGTTATCCCCTACCACAGTTTGATAAAAGTGAGGTATACCGAGCCTGGCTAGCTGCTCAGCCAAGTATTGAGCATTGCTATTGAGTATTTCCCCCAATAATAGCTCTGTGCCGACGCAAATAATTTCAGCACTAATAGTCATTCGATGCTTTTTCGCTTGGGCGGGGCCGTACTGCGGCTACGACTGCGAGGCTCCTCACTATTTTCCCTATTTACATGTTTCTCGGTAGGGTTAGGGTCATAAATATCAAGATGCACAACCTGGCTAGCAGATTGTGCTGTCGTAGTTACTACTGTGCGGATGGCTTGAATAGTCCGCCCATGGCGACCCAAAACTCTTCCTTTGTCCAATGCATCAAAAGCTATACGCACCCGCAGGCGATCGCCTGCGGAGTTTGTTTCGCAGTCAAGGCTAAGAGCACTTGGACGATCTAACAAGGGCTCGATGAGAAACCTAACGAGAGCAAGATAATCAGGCACGCAATAAATCAAAAACCTTTGCTTTATCTAAGATCCGACGCACTGTATCAGTTGGTTGTGCGCCTTGCTTGAGCCTTTCCACGATTGCGGGAACATCTAGACGTGTTTCGTGGGTGCGTGGGTTGTAAATACCCAACTCTGCCAAGGGACGGGCATCACGCCGAGTAGTACTCTGCATAGCAACAATGCGATAGCTTGGCTCGCGCTTTTTGCCAAAGCGCTTTAGTCTCAACTTAACCATGTATTTTGTGTGTATTTAAATCAACCCGTAAAAGGGTTTAGTAGGTTCCGATTTTTAAGTCTAGCAGATTCTTTTTATTTGTTAGTTGCTTTGTTAATAACTAACGACCAAATCTATAATGGTTAAATGGCAGCTAGTCACAACTCGCCAAACCCCTTTTTCTTCTTTTTCTTTTTGCCATAGGTTGTTCCGGGAGGCAGATTAGAGGCTGCACCTGGAGTGGGCATACCAGGAAAATTAGGCATGCCAGGCATATTAGGCATTTTGCCTTGACCCATTTGTTGCATCATGCCACGCATACGTTGAAAATCTGCGACTAACTTGGTGACATCTTGTGTGGCGTAGCCCGAACCTTTGGCAATCCGTTGCTTGCGGCTAGGGCTTCTGGCAATCAGGTCTGGATCTTGCCGCTCTTGTTTAGTCATCGAAGCAATCATGGCCTCACAGCGCTTGAGCTGCTTTTCAGCTTCTTGGAGTTGGGCATCATTAATCTTCACACCGGGGATCATTTTCATCAGACTGCCAAATGAACCCATACTTTTCATCATGCGGGTATTTTTGAGGAAGTCATCAAAGTCAAACTTGGCCGCCAGGATCTTTTCCTGTAACTTTTCAGCATCGGCAATATTGATCTCTTCCTGCGCTTTTTCTACCAGTGTGAGTACGTCACCCATACCCAAAATCCGCGATGCCATCCGCTCCGGATAGAAGGGCTGCAAAGCCTCCACTTTTTCGCCTACGCCCACAAATTTAATCGGTTGACCGGAGATCTCGCGCACCGATAGAGCTGCACCACCTCTGGTATCGCCATCTAGTTTTGTCAGGATCGCACCTGTAATGCCAACCTGGTCATGGAAAGTGCGTGTGAGGTTTGCTGCCTCTTGACCTGTCATCGCATCCACGACTAGCAGAATTTCATGGGGCTGAATTGCTTGCTTGATGCTGACTAGCTCCGCCATCATGTCTTCGTCAATTTGCAAGCGGCCAGCGGTATCGACAATTACCGTATCTAGACCCAGTTCCTTTGCCCGTGCTACCCCCTGACGGGCAATCTCGATCGGATTGGTATCCGTGCCCATTTCAAATACTGGTACGTCAATCTGCTTGCCCAGCGTTACTAATTGGTCGATCGCGGCAGGACGATATATATCTGTTGCCACGAGTAGGGCTTTGCGATCTAGCTTGCGGAGGTGGAGCGCAAGTTTGGCTGCTGCCGTAGTTTTACCTGTACCCTGCAAACCCGCCATCAGCACAATGGTTGGGAGGGTATTGGCTTCAGCGAGGGGCTGATTTGACTCACCCATGAGGTGAACCAATTCGTCGTAGACAATCTTGATGAACTGTTGATCGGGGCGCACCCCAGCCACTACATGGGCACCTTGCGATTCCTTGCCGATGCGCTCGACCACGGCTTTGACAACGTTGAGGCTGACATCGGCTTCCAATAATGCTCGACGCACCTCCCGAATTGCGCTTTGAATATTAGACTCAGTAATTTTGTCTTGTCCGCGTAGCTTGCGCCATGCAGCTTCGAACTTTTCGGAGATTTCATCGAACATATTTTTGTGCCCTGGAATTGACTGGTAGATTTCCGATCTCTAAATCGAATTTCTAAAACTGTGACTAAATTTGATTCTAAATGTTTTGTGAAACATTAGTCAGGCAGTAAAGTGTAATTCGTTCGCTTAACACTCTCGTCAAATCGAGCGATCGTTGTCAGCAGGAGATACCAACTATGACAAGTGCCAAGATAGATGTTAGTCAGCGCAAGCTAGCCATTACCCATGCTAAATCTGGTCATCTATGCCACCAACAGGGGCAACTCAAAGAGGCGATCGCCCATTACCAAAAAGCGATCACGCTACAGCATGACTTCGTGGCAGCACACTGGAATCTTGGCAGCATTTTTCAGCAGCAGGGTGATTTGACTTTGGCAGTAACACACCAGTTGCAGGCTTTAGCCATCCAGCCAAACCTGCTTACACCTGTGCAGCACTACCAAATGGGTAAAGGTTTAAGCCAAAATGGTTACCTGGATGAAGCAATCGTCTGCTACCGTCGGGCATTGCAGCAAAAAAACGACTATGTGGAAGCGATCGCCGATCTTGGCACTGCATTGACTAACCAGGGCGATCTAAATGCCTCCGTGCAATGTTGGCAGCAACTCATAGATATTCAACCGGATTCAGCCGCAGCTCACTACAATTTGGGCATTACTCTACGTCTGCAAGAGCATCTAACTGAGGCAGTAGCTAGCTTACAACAAGCGATTGCTCTCCAACCTGCACTAGCAGCAGCTCACTTTAGCCTTGGCGATCTATTGGTGCAATTGGGCAACCTGGAAACGGCGATCGCCCACCTTAAAACGGCAATCGAAATCCAACCCAACTATGCTCGGGCTTATAGCAGTTTGGGGCTTGCTCTCAGCAAACAACAACAACTAGAGGAGGCCGTGGCGATGTTCGATCGGGCGATCGCGATCGCCCCAGATTTGGCCGAAGTCCATTGCAACCTAGCTGATGTGCTGATTCAGCAGGAAAAGATCGATGCCGCGATCGATGCTTGTCAGCGAGCAATTTCGCTGAAATCAAATCTGGCCGAAGCCCATGCCAATCTTGGTGTGGCGCTCATGCGTCAAGGGCAACTAGATGCCGCGATCGCCGCTTGTCAGCAAGCAATTACGTTAAAACCAAATCTGGCTGAAGCTCACTGCAACCTCGGTGAAACTTTGTTTAAGCAGGATCGGATTGAAGCCGCGATCCTGGCTTACCAACAGGCGCTATCCCTCAAACCTGATTTGGGTGATGCCCACAGCAATCTAGGTGTGGCGCTGTGCGAACAAAATCGGATTCCAGAGGCACTTTCTCATCTGCACACAGCAGTGAATCTAGACCCTGATGATCCGATCGCCCATATCAACCTTGGTATGACCCAAATTTTAATTGGAGATTTTGAAAATGGTCTCAGTGAGTACGAATGGCGCTGGCAGCATAAAGACATACCCAAAATCAATTTTGCTCAACCCCAATGGGATGGTTCGGACTTAGATGGTCGGAGAATATTGATCTTGGCAGAGCAAGGTTTTGGCGACACACTGCAATTTATCCGCTATGCACCAATGTTGGCTCAAATGGGTGGGCGCGTGCTCGTGAGATGTCCTTCTACCCTGGTTCGATTAATTGCCAGCATGCCCTCTGTGGAAATGGCGATCGCTGAAGGTGAGGCATTACCAGACTTTGATGTCCATGCTCAAATGCTAAGTCTGCCCAAATTGCTCCACACTACAGTTGCCAATATTCCTGTCCAAGTTCCCTACATTCAGCCGGACATATGGGAATGTGAGGCAATTGCCAAAAACTCTTTGCCGATAAATGCGTTAAACGTAGGCATTGTCTGGGCTAGTGGCTATCGAGATAAGCCGGATGCTTTGCGCTTCTATTACAAGAAATCCTGCCCATTATTAGAATTTCTGCCCTTGCTTGGCATACCCCATGTGCAGCTTTACAGCTTACAAGTAGGTGGTAATGCTAGCGATATTGATGAATTTAAAGCTTGCGATCGCCTACATAATTGGAGTCCATTCATCCGTGATTTTACCGACACCGCAGCCCTAGTAGCGCAGTTAGATTTAGTGATTGCCGTAGATACAGCAATTGTGCATTTGGCTGGAGCCATGGGCAAACCAGTCTGGAATCTATTGCCCTTTGCTCCCGATTGGCGTTGGTTCTTGGAACGTGAAGATACGCCCTGGTATCCCACGATGCGATTATTTCGGCAGTCAGAACGGGGCAATTGGGAGGAAGTTATAAAGAGAGTCTGTAAAGCTTTACGGTCTTTCTCAAAAGCATTGAATAATTGAATTTTATTCGAATAGCATCCTTGCCATAAATTGCAGGCTCAGAGCACAAGCTTGTAAAACAGTACGCCTATATCAATTAAGCATTTCTGTCAGTTTCAATTGAACCATAAAATCATGGACGATCTTACTGAATTAGAAACACAAATCGATCGCTTGCAACAGCAAGCCTCAGAGTATTTGGCAGCAGGTCAGCTAGATCGGGCGATCGCCACTTGTCAGCAAATATTGCAACTCAAACCGGATTGCGCTCAAGCTTTTAAAATCGCCGCTGATGCTTTTGCCGGGCAAGGCAAGATAGATATAGCAATACAGTCTTATAGCAATGCCATAATGTTCGATCCGAATTTGGCAGATGCCTATGCAAACATCGCCGTTCTCTTACATAACCAGGACAAATTTGAGGCATCTATCCCTTATTATCGCCGGGCTCTCCAACTCAACCCCGATCGCGCCGAAACTTACTACAATCTTGGTATCGGTATGTCCCGTATAGGTAGGTTAGATCAGGCACTGGCTTGCTACCAGCAGGTGATTTGGCTACAGCCAGATCGCGAGATCTCCTACTATATCTGCGGTACAATTCTCCACCAACTAAATCAATTACCGGAGGCAATTAGTTACTATCGTCAGGCTATAGCGCTCAAACCCGACTATGCCGAACCATACTGCAATCTTGGCGTCTTGCTTGCCAGACAGGGTAATTTAACTGAGGCGATCGCCTGCTATCAAAAAGCAATTGCGATTAACCCCAAAATTGCAGAAGTGCATATCAACCTAGGGGCTGCCTATATGGCTCAGGGTAAAGTCATTGAAGCGATAGGTAGTTACCAAGAGGCGATCGCGATTAATCCCAATGATGCGATTACCTACAGCAATTTAGGCAATGCTTATCTGGAACAGGGTATGTTACCTGAGGCGATCGCTAGTTGTCAGCAGGCTCTCTCAGTTCAACCAGACCATGCCGATGCGCATTTAAATTTAGGGCTTGCTCTCTTACTGTCAGGGGATCTGCGATCGGGATTTACGGAATATGAGTGGCGATACTCCTGTGCTGAAGTTCAACGACCTCAACTACCATTATCTCAACTGTGGGATGGCAACGATCTGGAGGGGAAAGAGATTCTAGTTTATTCTGAGCAGGGTTTGGGAGATACAATTCAGTTTATTCGTTACCTCCGCCTGCTAGAAGCAAGAGGCGGTAAAGTTTACTTTGTCTGCCATCCATCACTGCAAAGATTATTCACTACCGTTGCAGGCATACACCAACTTTTACCTAAAGTTGCTCATCTCGATCTCTATGCACCATTGCTGAGCTTGCCGCACATTTTGGGCACGACCTTAGAGACAATCCCCGATCAAGTCCCTTATCTGTCAGTTCCTACAGAGATACAGCCTCCAATTATTCTAGAGGCTGCTCAAAAACAGCCCCATCTAAAAGTTCAGTTAAAAGTAGGACTAGTCTGGTTCAGTAATAATCCAAATCCTAATTCAAGCAAGCGATCGTGTCCATTTTCCCATTTCTTAAAGCTTTTTGATATCCCAAGTATTAGCTTTTATAGCTTGCAAAAAGATTTACTTGCTACAGATCGAGATTTACTTACCCAAAACCGAGAAAAAGTTATGGATTTGAGCGATCGCTTAGAAGACTTTGCTGTTACTGCTGCCATAATTGAGCAGCTCGATCTTGTGATATCAATAGATACAGCCGTAGCGCACTTGGCAGGGGCAATAGCTAAACCAGTTTGGCTATTGATTCCCTTTGCACCCGATTGGCGCTGGCTGCTTAAGCGAGATGATAGTCCCTGGTACCCAACGATGCGCTTATTTCGCCAGGATAGTCCCAATGATTGGGAGGGAGTGGTGAATAAAGTGTATGATGCCTTGCAGTCTTTTTAACCTGATCTTGATTAAATTGGAGTAACCCATGAGCAATCCGTCTGAAATAGAAATGCATGCCATACAACTTCTTCAGGAAGCTCAGCATCATCTCAAGCAGGAAAATTTTGAGGGCGCGATCGCGGCTTGCCAGCACGCGGTAGAACTCAACCCTAATCTTGCTGAAGCTTACATGACTCTGGGTAATATCCTCCATGTAACTGGTCGGGAAGTAGAATCCCAAAATGCGTATGAACAGGCGATAAAAATTAAACCAGAGCTTTTCCCCGCCGACGTGCATTTCGATCTAGGCAATCATCAATATCGACAAAATCAATTGGATGCTGCGGTAAAAAGCTATCAAATGGCGATCTCACTGCAACCAAATCTGGCTAGAGCCCATAGCAACTTAGGTCAAGTCTTCAGCCGCCAGGGGCATATAGCGGCAGCGATCGGCAGTTATACGCGAGCGACAGAGCTAGAGCCAAACAATATCGATGCTCATTACAACCTGGGTGTTATTCTTTTTCAGCAAAAGGCAGTAAATGAGGCGGAGCAGTGCTTTCGGAAGGTGTTAAATCTCGCACCCGAACATACCAATGCCCTGAGGAATTTGGGGAGTATCTCGATCGGGCAAAATAAGCTAGAGGAGGCGATCGCCATCTATCGCAAACTAGTAGATCTTCATCCCACCTTGGAAGATATTCGTTACAATCTTGCCAATCTTTTGTTTAAGCAAGGCAATTTAGATGAGGCTGCTAGTTATCTCAGATCTATACTGCTGATTAATCCGAACTATACTGGCTGCTATTTCAGCTTAGCTAATATTTTGGTTGAGCAAAACAGACTAAATGAAGCGATCGCTAATTATCGCAATGCTTTGCAACTCGCTCCCAATCATCCTCTGACTCATTTTAAATTAGGGAATGCTTTAGCTAAACAGAATAAATCTTCAGAAGCAATTGTTAGTTATCAGAACGCGATCCAACTCCATCCCAATTATGCTGATGCTTACTATAATTTAGGAGTGCTTCTGCGCAAGATGGAAAGATTTGATGAAGCGATCGCTGCCTATCAAAAGGTTATCCAAATTGAGCCAAATCGGTTCGAAGCATACTTTAGTTTAGGTAATAGACTTCATTGGAAATAATCGGGCGGAGTCGGTAGAATAACTGCAATCACGAAAAGCTGGTTCAGGATATGCTGTCTTACGCGAAACTACAAAACAAACCGCGCATTTTTAGGAGTCTGAGTGGACTGGATTTACCAGAATTCGAG
>CALRKB020000045.1:0-42883 GCA_943367755.1 Rhizobium sp. Q54
TGGTGGCAGGACACAAACAAATTAGTAATCTCACGCCTCAGCGACTCAAGATTTTACAATTCCTTGGAGCATCCTGTGGTCGTTACTACCTGCTGGAGTGAGAAAATAAAATTCCCCTTCCTGGAAGCAGACGTGCGGAATGTGGGTTATAGACCCTTGATCGCACCTTTTCCCTCAATCACTGTGCCAATATGGTAAGCGGGAATATCTCGTGCGATAAACCAGGCAAGTGTTTCATCCTGTTGCGATGGAGGCACGATCGCCACCATGCCAATCCCCATATTGAAGGTATTGAACATTTCGAACTTGTTAACATTGCCCTGCGTTGCCAGCCAGGTAAAAATTGGTAACACATCCCAACTATCGGGAATTATCTGAATAGATTGCCCTGCACCCAAACAGCGCGGCAGATTTTCGGGGATGCCACCGCCCGTAATATGAGCTAGTGCGTGAATGTCAATGCCAGAACGCAATGCCTCCAGTACTGGCTTTACGTAAATGCATGTGGGTGTGAGCAGGATTTCTACTAAGCTTTGGTCGGCTGTTTGATCTGAGATGGCAGGGCGATCACTCCAATTAAAACCTTTATCCGCAATAATTTTACGCACAAGGCTAAAGCCATTACTATGCACGCCCGTACTAGCTAGCCCAATCACTGCATCGCCAATTTGCACCTGAGTGCCATTAAGGATGTTTTCCTTTTCGACAATGCCAACGCAAAATCCCGCCAGATCGTACTCACCTACGCTATAAAAACCAGGCATCTCAGCAGTTTCACCACCAATCAGGGCGCATCCTGCCATTTGACAACCCTGGGAAATCCCTTTGACTACCTCAGTCAATTGGTCGGGCTCAAGTTTTCCAGTTGCTAAATAATCCAAAAAAAACAGTGGTTCGGCACCAGATGTCAGAACGTCATTAACGCACATTGCCACTAGATCGATGCCAACCGTATCGTGGCAATCGCCAATCTGCGCCAATTTTAATTTAGTGCCAACCCCATCAGTGCCAGATACTAATACAGGCTGGCGATAGCCGGCTGGCAGCTCAAATAATCCACCAAAGCCACCTAAACCTCCCATAACCCCAGGTCTGCGTGTGCGGTCCACAAGAGAGCGAATTTGCTCTACAAATGTCCGACCTGCTTCAATGTCAACGCCTGCTTGTCGATAATCCACTGATTTTATTTTCTGATTTATTTCCCTAGTTCTTCAGCGCGACGTGTCGCCGCGATCACAGCATCAATTAGCCCAGAACGGACTCCCGATCGCTCCATTTGCGCAATTCCGGCGATCGTTGTACCACCCGGACTCGTAACTCGATCTTTCAACTCAGCAGGATGCATTCCTGTCTTAGCGATCAACTGAGCTGTCCCCAATACCGTTTGCACAGCTAACTTTGTGGCGATCGCCCTCGGCAACCCCGCAGCAACACCACCATCAGCTAAAGCTTCAATCGCAACTGATACATATCCTGGCCCTGAGCCAGATAGGCCAGTCACAGCATTCATCATGGACTCAGGCAACTCCACAACCTCACCAATAGCCGCAAATACCCTGAGCGCAGCTTCTCGATGGTACTGATTAGCTGATGTTCCCAGTGCAATGGCAGTAACTCCCGCACCAACTTGGGCTGGAGTATTTGGCATGGCCCTAATGATCGCTTTTGATGCGATCGCAGCTTCTAGCTGCGCTAGGGTCACACCAGCTAATATAGAAATCACAAGAGGCACATTTGTTGCGGACAATCCCTCAGTTGCTTGGGCAAAAACTTGAGGTTTAACTGCTAGCAACAGCACTTCACCTACGGATGCTAAAGCATTATCATCAGTTACCTGAATCCCATACTCACTCCTCAGATAGTCTCGACGCTCTGGCTGGGGATCGCTGATGCAAATTTCTTGAGCAGAGTAGACTTGTTTAGACAGCACGCAGGCGAGAATAGCCTCACCCATTACACCGCCGCCTATTATGCCCAAACGAATTGTCAATTATGCCTCTATTTTCAAGCTATGCAATGTATTACACAGACTAGTGAATGCGTTTATCAATCTTACTGGGCAAAACGAGCCATTGGGGCTTCGGTTGACCATGCAGGTGCTGGTGTAGTAGGACGAGTTGTTCTGGCTGGTTGAGGAACTACAACTGGTTCTGCCACGGTTCCTTGGGTAACTACCTGTACGCAAGAGGGTGCGAATAAGAAAATGCTATCGCCAATTCTTTCTTGATGTCCGTCGATGGCATATGTACCACCAGCTACAAAGTCAACTGCTCGCTGTGCTTGATCTGGCTCCATCATCGTCAAATTCAATACTACAGACTTGCGTTCGCGCAATGCTTGAATCGCTTGAGGCATCTCTTCAAAGCTGCGAGGTTCCATCAGGATGACTTGTGAAGCGCCATTGCTGGATCCTGGCATTCCTATTACATTACTCATGCTTTCTGTATTTCCTCTAGGTGAAGTAGGTATCAATCTGTCTCTGCTACGACGTGGTTGGGGGGCTTCTTCATCAACAACTACTGCCGAGTTTTCCTCTTGATAGATGTCTGTATAGTCATTGCTACTCTCAACTTCATCATATTCATAGTCGTACTCTTGAGGTTCTGAAAGACCAACAAAATTCTTGACCTTGTCGAAGATTCCCATTATATGTAACTCCTGAATAACTCCTCGTGGGACATTAGTTAAGAAATTGCTGAACCTAATGAATAGGTATTGCAAAATCAATTGAAATATGGGTCAGAGCTACGCCTAAATTCCCTAAACGTAGTTGTGTCAAAAGCTATTGATTGAGTCAAAAACTTTACCCGCTGAATCTAACCGATCTCCTCGAAAAAATCTAGACCTTAGGAAAAGTTTTTTTGAAAATTTTTATTTATAAAAATTCACTAAAAAGCCGTCAATTATTAACGATCAATAAAAGGGTATTACTAAATGTAACAACGAAGTAATTATTGTCCATATATAGTTAAGCAAACCTTAAGATAATCTGTTTATTGGATCAATGTAGTGTACTAAGGGTCTGAGTCAAGATTCAGGCGAATATCGAGTTGCCAATCCTGACTATTGTCGCGCCAGCTTTTACGGCAATATGATAGTCCCCTGACATACCCATCGACAGATGTTGTAAGTCTGAAAAGCCCTCAAGTCGAAGTTTTTTAGCTAGGTTGGATACTTTCAGGAATATATCTGAGGACTCAGCTTCATCTAACCCCAAAGGTAGTATAGTCATTAGTCCTACTATCCGCAGATTTTTACATTGCTTAATAGCAGCCAAATCTAACATTAATTCGTTTTCATGCCAACCAGTTTTTTGGGGATCGCTGGCTAGTTTAACTTGTAGGCAAATATTTGGAGATTTTCCAGTTTCTCCTACTAAACGATCGATCTGTTGTGCTATGCTGACCCGATCTACGGAATGAATCCAATCAAAACATTGAATTGCTGCTCTAACTTTATTACTTTGGAGATGTCCGATCATATGCCAAGTAATATCTTTTAGATCTTGCAATTCCTGTTGTTTTTTTTGAGTATCTTGTACTTTAGATTCGCCAAAGTCTCTTATTCCCGCTGCATATGCTTGGCGTATGGCTGCCAAGGTAGCGTACTTACTAACGGCAACAAGTTTGACTGAAGTAGGTAGAGTTTGCACGATCGCTGCAATGCGATCGCCTATAGACTTCTTGTCAAAATCGGGTACTTGCATCTATGGGTACTCTTAACTGAAGGACTGATTTTAGACCTTAGCACGACTGAGTCAAACCTATGACCCAACTCAGAGTCAAGCTGCTTTAGCCTTCCGTGCCATTAATAATTCCATTTGCTTCTGTGCCGCATTTGCGCGTTGTCGTTCTATATTCAGCCTGCTCCTCGGTGGTGAGATAGCGATCGCTCCCGCCAGACTAACAAAAATTCTGAGTCACAAAAACTTCGCGATCGCTGGAGATCGCAACACCAATTCCTTCGCGATCGTAGGTTGCGGTTAATAACGTGCGGCGATGTCCAGGGCTATGCATCCAACCATCAATGGTAATTTGGGCAAGTTCTTCTGGAGTGCGCCAATCATAGCCAATCGCAATCCCAGTATGCTTTAGCTCTGAATCGTAGAGATATGTGTGCATGAGATTCTCGGATAGACCTTCTGTGTAATAGGTGTCATAGGTTTTCACGCACTTGTAACCCATTTTTCTTCCCCTCGCGCCTGGATCTTCGCCATTTGGATTAATGTGTTCGAAGAAACCTCGCGATACCATATCCTGACTGTGCGTGCGTGCAACCTTAGCGATGCGATCGTCAAATTCCAACTCTGGTATACCTCGCGATCGCCTTTGCTCGTTAGTAAGTGCGTGAATTCTGCGTTCTAGGGCGGCGATATCGATTTGCGGTTGTTTGCTCCAATAATTGCGCGTGGAATAGAACTGCCATCCAACTATAGCCGCGATCGCGATGGCTAGAGTACCCACAAGGGCAACTCCCAATAATGACTGGCGTTTTTGCTGTGATGGCATAAAAAGTACTTCTACAATCTTGAGCGGCGAGTTAGTGGCATCAAATTATTCCTAAGATCCGCAACAAGATGGATCGGATTTGGGAACAGCATGGGTTTCTCGATCCAGCACCTGCACGACGCGATCGAAAATGTCTTGGGCCTCCTGCGGAGAATTGCCGATACTGGTCAATCCCACCTTACCAAACTCCGACAGACAACTGATGAGATGAAAAACTGTGCCGGTTTCTGTACTGCTATCAAAGTGCAGGCGATGGTGCGCGATAATATCCATCAGATCGTGGGGGAGTAAACCCTTGTATTGATCTTTTTGCAGGGTATCGGTGGCAATGTAATATTTTTCCCGTCCTTGCTGGCTGTAAAACAGACCATCTGCGAGGTTAAATTGCCCATTGGTGAGGAAGCGCAGCGTCATGAGTGGATGAGTCGTACCACCTTTACGCAAATTGATTTCGATCGCCTGTAAATCCCAGCTCCCATCCTGCTGTCTGACCGCCACAAAATCAACGCCAAACCTTTCTAAGATGCCCTTAGCCGCCAGAGTCTTGCCAATGCGCATGCCATACTCCTGCAACTGTAAGCGATAGCTGACATCAGCGGGGAATCTACACCCCAAATAAACTTGCGAATCCGGCCCGCCCAAAATTTGATCGTGGGTAGATAAAATCTCCACCTCACCCGTAGGCGAAATTCTGCCCTGAACGCTGGGCGATCGCTTCTCTTCACCTTCGATAAATGCTTCCACAATCGCACCTAAATCGTGGATGCGACTGGCAAAATTCGTCCAGGTTTCAGACTGCGACTGAAAGCGCATATGCGGAAAGCAATTGGCGATCGCCTCTACCCGTTGCCTGGTATCCACGGTTCGGATCGGCGCTAATTCCAGAATGGCGTTACCTTCCCCAGAGAATCCTTCATTCAATTTAACTACCATGCGTTGGAGTTGCGGTTGCCGTTCCCACAGTGCTGCCGCTGCTTGCGCTAAGTCGTGCGGATTGCGTTCCAACTGACTACCATCTGGATGTGGGATGTCGGTTTCAGCGAAAATGCTGCGACTGCCGCTCTTTGTCCCTAAGGGTAATAGTTCCGGGTCTAGCGCCCACAATGGGATACCCAACTCTACGGACAATTGCCGCTCTAGAGGCGTGGAATTATAACAAATCATGTATGCTTTCTGCGGGCGCAGGGAGTTACGGATACGATCGATCAGGCGCGATCGCGCTAAGATTTTCTGGGTTAATGGTACATGGGACGCATCGTAGGTGGAAAACAATACCAGTCGCTCGCGGGCATGGGAAAAGGGAATGCCCGGCAACAATTGCAGGTAATAGTCAATGATAATAGGGGCCAGCGGTTGGGATGTGATATAAACCAGGCGAGTGCGGGGATTGCGCAGGCGGATGAGCGAAAATAACAGGCGCTCCTCGTAGTGATGGCTGCCCGAAACCTTCAATAGTTCTGATTGGTCGAGGCTCAGTGAGGGCACGACCAGGATATCGTAATCGCTCAGATCGAACTGTTCGATCGTCTGCCAGCGATCGCGCAGTTGTGCTTGCAACTGACGAAATTTAGCTTTCATCGTGCAAAGATGACTTGAATGCCCTTCGCTGACCATATTTCCCAACCTTGTGCTAACCCTTACTGGTACTATGTTCGATCCTAGCTCGTGCGGAGGATATAGATGATATATGCCCGTCTTTACCCAATCGCCATACAGGCTTATAGTAAATTCGCTATAGTATGGTTGCCAGGTCTACGAATACCCTAAAGTAAATATGCCCCAGTCCACATTAAAAACCTTTAAGTGGCACCTGTCCTTAATATCGGCGATCGCACTATGCTCGGTTGCTTGCAACAATTCAATATTGACCGCGATCGCGCAAACAGTAAAAACTCCGTCGCCAAAATCCGATGTCACGCTGTTTGAAAACATCAAAATCTCACCTAGTTTCAAACCCGATCCGCAGGTGTTGCGCGGCATTAGTGGTGGCACAGATGAGGTACAAAAGCACTCGGGTAAAGTACAGACCGAAACAGGCCCTTGTATCGGATTTATCGATGCCAACCCTGATCATCGGATCGTAATGATGACGGAGTTTGATTATCTGAATATTAAGGTACGCAGTTCTGGCGATACGGTATTACTAGTGCGCGGGCCTGGCGGTAGTTGGTGCAGCGATGATGAAGGCGATCGCAACCCAGCAATTGGAGGAAAGTGGCTCCCAGGTACCTACGAAGTTTGGGTCGGTTCCTACGAAAAAAATGCCTCTTTCCCTTACCTGCTAGAACTAACGGAAACTCGCCAGAAATGATTTTGTCGCTCAGGAGATTTTCTCTCGAAAATATACCGCTGTGGTAGGGGCAGGTTTAGTCTAAATTCAATGGTTCTAGCCGTAGATCGACTGCAAAACCTGCCCCTACAGGAATTTTGTTTACTGGAAATCTCCTTATTCTACCGTGACAGATTTAGCTAAATTGCGAGGCTGATCGACATCCAAACCGCGATGGGCTGCGATGTGATATGCGAGCAGTTGGAGCGGAATCACGGTGAGCATAGGAGAGAGAATCTCATCCACAACTGGGATTGGTAATAGATGATCGAAGATCTCAACAGCGGCGGGATCGTCAAGCGGAGCAACACCAATTAGTTGGGCTTCTCTAGCTCTGGCTTCTTGGGCATTGGAGAGTACTTTCTCATAGACACTGCCAGGCGTAGCGATCGCCACTACAGGCACATCCGCATCCAGTAGTGCGATCGGCCCGTGTTTCATTTCGCCCGCCGGATAGCCTTCCGCATGAATATAGCTAATCTCTTTGAGTTTCAAAGCACCTTCCAAGGCAATGGGGAAGTTAATGCCGCGACCGAGATAGATAAAGTCCTTGGTATAGACAAAACTATGGGCGAGCTGCTCAATATATCGTTCCTGGCTTTCTAGAATCACTTCGATCTGAGCGGGAAGCTGGCGCAGTCCACCGACAATCTTACTGGCTTGCTCCTGCGTCATGGTTTGACGGCGGATGCCTAAATCCAAGGCGAGGAAATAGAACATTAGTAATTGGGCGACAAAGGTCTTGGTGGCAGCAACACCGATTTCAATCCCGGCTTGGGTATCCAAAATGCAATCGGCAATCCGACTGATCGAACTCTCAGGACGATTGGTAATCCCGAGGCAGCGATCGCCCCTGGACTTAGCCAGTTCTAAAGCGGCGAGGGTATCTGCCGTTTCACCGGATTGAGTAACACCAATTACCAAGGTATTGGACTGCAAAGGCGGTGCTGCGTAGCGGTATTCGGAGGCGTATTGCACGGCGGTAGGAATACCCACAAGTTGTTCCAATAAATATTTGCCCGCCAGCGCCGCATGCCAACTCGTACCGCAGGCGACAATTTGAATATTGGTCAAGTCGTTGAGAATGGCATCGTCTACCCCCAGGCTGATGCGATCGTCGTCGCTGATAAACTTTGCCAAACCCGAACGGATTACGCCAGGTTGCTCGTGAATTTCCTTCAGCATGTAGTGCCGAAACCCCTGTTTTTCCACCAGTACGGGGTTCCAGTTCAGGGTTTGGGGACTACGTCGTTGCCGATCGCCCTGAAAGTTATAGATCTCGACACCATCGCGGCTGAGTCGCGCAATTTCACCATTTTCCAGGATTAACACGGTGCGGGTATAGGCCACCAATGCGGGTGTATCCGAAGCGCAGAAACTTTCGCCTTTACCCAAGCCAATTACCAGTGGCGCTTGCTGCCGTACCACGATTAATTCATCGGGGAAATCCACATGTAAAACCGCGATCGCAAAAGCACCCTCTAACTTATTCACAGCCCGCCGCACAGCTTCTAGAAAGAAGTTATGGGGTGGTGCAGGCGGGTGGGGGTTATCTTTTGTCACTTCGGTGTAGCCCAGATCGATCAAGCACTGGGCAATCAGGTGAGGAATCACTTCTGTATCGGTCTCGCTGACAAACTGATGACCTTGCTGTTTTAGTTCAGTCCGCAGAGCGCGGAAATTCTCAATAATGCCATTTTGGACGACGGCTAGTGCCTCTAAGGAGTCGGTGTGAGGATGGGCGTTATGTTCTTCAGGCTTGCCATGGGTTGCCCAACGCGTATGGCCGATACCAATAGGCGCGATTTCGTTCTGAATGCCTTCGGCCAACCGATCGTCCTGCATTTTCAGTTTGTC
The DNA here is from genome assembly GCA_943367755.1 of Rhizobium sp. Q54. Taxonomy (GTDB): domain Bacteria; phylum Cyanobacteriota; class Cyanobacteriia; order Pseudanabaenales; family Pseudanabaenaceae; genus PCC-6802. The sequence continues at coordinate 8,695 of CALRKB020000045.1, forward strand.
TTCGAGGTTGATCAACTTGCCCTTGGCACGGGTACGCTGCAAGTACCTGATACCTTTGGGGATAGTTGCCACACCGGCGGAATCGTAGCCGCGATATTCTAGTTTGCGTAAACCATCAATGAGTACTTGGTTAGCGTTGCGATCGCCAATATAGCCGACAATTCCGCACATAAAGTCTTATCCCTAAGGTTTGCATCCAAATTATAGTAGGGGTAATCCCTGTGTGGTTGCCCTAGTTGGTTGAGGACAGGCACAGGGGCTCTGCCCCTACAATTATTGGTACATTTTTTTGTGGAAATCAACTACTTCTCGGCTTTAACGGTGGTGGTAGCAAGCGAGAAGTAGAGTTTATTCAGCGCATTGATATAGGCTCTGGCCGAAGCCACGATGATATCTGTGTTGGCAGCATGGCCGGAGAAGATCCCGCTCTCGTGCTTCAGGCGAATTGTCACCTCACCCAAGGCATCAATGCCAGCCGTAACCGACTGCACCGAAAACTCGATCAGTTGATTCGGCACGTTTACAAGGCGGTTAATTGCTTTATAGACCGCATCTACAGGTCCAGTACCGACCGCTGCATCGGTTAGTTCCTCGCCATTGGGGGTAAGGATGGTGACGGTGGCCGTAGGTGTGGCGCGATCGCCGCAGCTCACCTGTACGTGCTCCAACTGAAAGGCTTGAGGTGCCTGGCGGATTTCATCATTCACGATCGCTTCGAGATCCCAGTCACTAATGTCTTTCTTCTTATCGGCGAGATCCTTAAAGCGCACGAAGGCCTTATTCAGTTCCTGCTCTGAAAGATCGAAGCCCAACTCGCGCAGGCGCGTGCCAAAGGCATTGCGGCCAGATAACTTGCCCAATACGATCTGGTTATCGGTTAAGCCAATGGACTGGGCATCCATGATTTCGTAGGTAAGCTTATTTTTGAGCACACCATCCTGGTGAATGCCCGACTCGTGTGCAAACGCATTTGCACCGACGATCGCCTTATTCGGTTGGACGAGCATGCCAGTCAAGTTAGATACCAGGCGAGAAGTCTTATAGATCTGTCTCGTGTCAACGCGACAAAGGGGAGCGGTGGAATCGGCAGGTCTACCTAAAAAAGGATTAAAGTATTGCCGCCGCACATGCATTGCCATCACTAACTCTTCTAGCGCCGCATTGCCAGCCCGTTCGCCAATACCATTGATCGTGCATTCCAACTGGCGTGCCCCATTTTTCAAGGCTTCCAGGAAATTCGCCACCGCTAGGCCCAGATCGTTATGACCGTGGACGGAAATAATTGCTCGATCGATATTCCGCACGTTGTCCTTAATGCCCTTAATCAAAGCCCCAAATTCCGCAGGGGTAGTGTAGCCCACCGTATCAGGGATATTCACCGTAGTGGCACCCGCTGCGATCGCGGCCTCCAGCACCTGGTATAAGAACTCTGGATCGCTGCGACCGGCATCCTCTGGCGAAAATTCCACATCCGCTACCTTGGATTTGGCGTGGGCCACCATCTCCGGCACGATTTGTAATATCTCGGCTCTCGTTTTCTTGAGCTTGTACTCCAAATGAATATCGGAGGTAGCGAGGAAGGTATGGATGCGTCCCTTGGCGGCAGGCTTTAACGCTTCAGCTGCCGCATCAATATCTTTAACTGTGGCGCGGGCTAATCCGCAAATAATCGGCCCCGTTTCCGTACCAACAGCTTTGGCAATTTGCTGCACCGCATCAAAGTCACCTGGGCTAGCAAAAGGAAATCCGGCTTCGATTACGTCTACACCTAGTCGGGCCAGTTGATGCGCAATGGTCAGTTTCTGATCCACATTCAGGGTAGCGCCAGGAGACTGTTCTCCATCACGCAGGGTGGTATCAAAAATAATCACGCGATCGTCGCTGGCATTTGACTGTGATGATGTAGACATAGTAGACATATCCGTTGGCTCAGTTAGTTGTGAATAAGTTTTACTGGTATTTTTACTAGTAATTGCTGAACATTAGTTAATTGTATGTAATTTGTCTGAAGATTGGCGAATGTTTTAGATAGCAAGAGCCAAAAGTTAGAAGCAATCCATAATTGTAATTGTGCCTTACAATAGCGGAGTTTACCTTAACCCGAAGCCATCTATAGTTTCGGCGCTGTTTTGGTGATTCGATCCAACGCATGAACACAAAGCTAAAAGACGATCGCGATCGTAACGATTCGCCTCCTGAGCTTGGAGGGGATAACGGATCGAGTATTAACATCAGTAAGATTGCTCTCATCCTGTCTATACCTTTATTAGGGTTAACGATCTATCTTGGCAGTCAGGCATTAACTAACCCCGCCTTTATGCCCTGGCTGCAGTATCGAGAGGGGCGATCGCTACCCATTCCTGGTTTAAATCCACCCAAAACTCTTGCGGAAATCAACACCGACCTCGCTAAGTCCGATCAACTTCTAGGTGAGAAGCTCCCCCTCAGTATTACTGATAGTATTTACCCCGTTATTGATGCTAAAAGTAAGGAAATTCAAGAGATTCGGGTTTATCAGCCCATAATGTCTGCTAACGGGCAGGAAAAGCTGAATCTGGTCAGGAAGCTGAATATTACTGCCCCAGATGAGTACTTTGTCAAAGCCCCTATTTATAAATACAAAGCTGAGAAGCTAAAGCCAGGTACTGCCAATAATCAAATGCCACTAACGCAATTACTGCCAATTGAGGGCATATCCCCCAGTCGTGGGATCTGGTTTATGGCCACTGGAAATTCGGAAAACATCTCCTATGGTCAGGTATTCTGCTATTTATCGCAGCCGCAACCTAGCTTGAACTGGATCGTTGACTGGACTAGTCCCGCATCTAGCCGCCCCCAATGGCAGGATTTCACCGATGTGAGTTATACCAAATCCAATGCGGGGAATGTTCCGACATCGGAGGACGATCTAGATCGACAAGGGAGGCAAAATGCTGCCCAAATTTCGCTCCTGCCCAATGAACCAGAGTTGGTTTTAGATCGATCGCTAGCTTTTGAACCTAACTTTGCGGTATTTAGCCTGGAGTTATCTCACAATCCCATCAATCCAATTCAGTTGCGGGAAATTAGCCTGAATGAGGGTTTAAACATGCCGCGTCCCTATAGCGACGCACTATTGTTAGCGAGTGGTGGCCTGTGGTCGACAGCATTGCAAAAGTTAGACACATGGAAATCAGAATTGCAGACTCAGGGAAAATCATGGCCACCTTTCGTGCAGGAGCAGTATCAGCTCATTACCTGGCATGCCAAACTGCTCAAAGAACAGGCCGATAAGACGATCGCCGATCCTGGGCAGCAAGCCTTAGTTCTGGCATTGGATGGCCGCTGGAAGCAAGCCCTAGATGTTGCCTCCGCATCCCAAATCACCGCCAATAGCGTGGGGGAGATGCTCAAGCTCTATGGACTTCATATCTCACAGCGGGTCAAGGTGGCACTTAAGCTAGACCCACAGCAAGAAGCAATTATTTGGGGAGCCCTGGTGGTGTTGCAAAAGGATGGGTTGGCCGGCGCTCAAAATTGGCTGCAAACCCAAAAGGTAGATATTAAAAATGCGATCGCCCTCCTGCAAAAGTTTGATGTTTCACCCCTAGGTATGCAACCAGAGCAGATGATCGGCAGCGTTACTGTTTTGGGGAAAGATGTCTCTAGTGCTGCTTGGGCGCTGCCACCACCGGCACTACAGGTCGGAGAAGTCTGGTATGAAGTGAATATTTCTGTCATTCAACAAGATCGCGGATCGTGGCTAAATGGGCCATTCCCAAGCTTGGTAGGGCGATCTCCAGTTTTTTTGTGGCAAGCCTTGGGCTTGGAGCACAATGCCAGCCTATCTTTATCCATATCGGATACCAACGGTCAGAATGATACTGTTTATCTCACGGCTCACTCGCTATCGGTGGGTAGTAACGGCGAGTTGCGCCTGCTTGCCAGTGGCTCTGAAGAACTGAGTACCGTCCTGAATCAATCATCTATTCCGGCGCTAGTGACCGGTGGTAGCGGTGCATTTACCAATGCTACGGGAACGGATACGACGCTCAGCAATATAGATACAGAGATTGAAGATAGGATTGTGAGAGTGATCTATGGAGAACTTGAAGGTCTAGGCAATGTTTCCTTAGAAAAAGAAGATTTTAAGCAACAACTGAGAAGCTGGTCGTTTCAGTCAGTTGATATTACTGGCAATGGGCAAAGCGATTTATTATTGGAGTTATCACGTCGCCAAATTGATGTTGGCGATCGCCATTACCCCATGGTTATTGTCTTCGATCGCAATGGTGGACTGATTTTTAGCGATATCGCCACCAATGCACGCCGTCGCTGGATTGCCCTTTTACCCAATAAGAAAACCAATCAAATTTTGACGGAAATTAATGGGCAGTTTGAGGCGATTTCCCTACGATAGAAGCACAGTAGAAGAGCAATAGAAGAATTGACAGGAAGTATGCAAGAGATAAACCGATGTGTTAGGAGAAGAAGATCTTTAGTCGGAGTCCTGTCATGAGCGCTAGTAAAAAATCAAAATCAAAAGATCGTCGTTCCTCTCCAACAGATCCCAAAATATCCAGGGAAGTAGCAACATTTGAAGTGATTCAGGATGCTGTGCTGCAACTCTGGGGCGTGGTCAATCGATTAACTGAGATCCGCCCCCCCAAGCGCAAGCGCTATCGAGTCACAATTTTTGGATCGGCACGCTTGCAACCCGATAATCCCCTTTATGCTGGGGTGCGACATCTTGCCAGTCAACTCACAGTCATGGGATGCGACATTGTCACTGGCGGTGGCCCAGGGCTGATGCAAGCGGCTAATGAGGGTAGTGTCATTGCCGATCCTGCCGATCTGACTAAATCTATTGGCATTCGCGTGGAGTTAGATACCGAGCAAAGTACCAATCCGTTTGTGGAGCAAGTCTATAAGCATCAAACATTTTTCTCGCGACTACATCATTTCGTTCTACTTTCCGATGCCTTTGTGGTTGTACCAGGGGGCATTGGCACCACGCTTGAAGCTATGATGATTTGGCAACTGCTGCAAGTCCGCAAACTGCACAACACACCTTTAATTATGGTAGGTAAAATGTGGTTCGATCTGAATGCCTGGGCGCAGGAACATATGGTGAATGTCGAGCATAAAATGGCCAATCCTATCGACATGCATATTCCCTATTGTGTTGACAACTTCGAAGAAGCGATCGCTTTGCTGCGTGCATCTCATGCGGAATGGCAGCATCGCAGTACGTAAGGCGAATAACTGTTTGCGCTTATATGGATGTATTTATAGCCTGATTTTGGAGAAAAAGATTTTGGTATGGAAGAACAAGTAATCTTAGTAGATAATTGCGATCGCCCAATTGGGGTAATGGAGAAAATGCAGGCACATCGAGAGGGGGTATTGCATCGAGCATTCTCAATTTTTGTCACTAACGCTCAAGGTGATTTGCTACTGCAAAGGAGAGCGCGATCTAAATATCATTCCGGCGGTCTCTGGACAAATACCTGTTGCAGCCATCCCAGACCAGATGAAACAACTATGGCTGCTGCCGGGCGCAGGCTCCAGGAAGAAATGGGCTTTAGTTGCGATCTGCGCGAAATCTTTAGTTTTATCTATAGAGCCGAACTAGACAACGAGTTAATCGAGCACGAGTTCGATCGTGTACTGATTGGCGAATTTAACGGTGAACCATGCCCGAATCCGCAAGAAGCCGAAGATTTCCGCTGGATTAGCATTGAAGCTCTCAGTACCGATATTGTCGCCCATCCTGATCGCTATACCTCCTGGCTCAAGATCTGCTTTGAGAAATTTGTGAACTATGTGGATACCAATCGTAAAATCATAGCTAAACACCAACTGGACGAGTGAGCGATCGCACATGTTATCAACAATTCTAGCCAAACAGCGGGACTTCCTGGCCACAGGTGTAACCAGAGATGTGCAATTTCGTATCCAACAACTCAAGCTTTTAGCTCATGTGATTCAGCAAAATGAGAATCAGATTTTAGAGGCGCTCAAGGCCGATCTGCATAAACCTGCATTTGAGGCCTATGCTAGTGAAGTATTAATGGTTCTAGAGGAAATCAATTATGCCCTCAAACATATTAAATCTTGGGCGAAGCCGCAAAAAGTCGCCACCGGGCTGACACAATTTCTCTCTGCTAATTACATCTATACAGAACCATTAGGTATAGTTCTGATTATCGGCCCTTGGAATTATCCCTTTCAACTGGCGCTCGTTCCCTTAGTTAATGCGATCGCGGCTGGTAATTGTGCGATCATCAAACCTTCAGAAATCGCTCCACATACTTCGCAGCTAATTGCCCAAATTATCAGCGAGCAGTTCCATCCAGGGTTTATCTCCATTGTCGAAGGTGGTATTGAAACGAATCAAGCATTACTTGCTGAGAAATTCGATCGCATCTTTTTTACAGGTAGTGCCAGTGTAGGTAGAATCGTATTAGAAGCGGCTGCTAAGCATCTCACACCCGTCACTCTGGAGTTGGGAGGTAAATCTCCCTGTTTAGTTGATCGAGAATGCGACCTAAATTTAGCAGCTAAAAGAATTGTCTGGGGCAAGTTTCTCAATGCTGGTCAAACCTGTGTAGCCCCAGATTATCTTATGGTTCCTAAAGCGATTAAGACGGAGTTGATCGAGCAAATTGGCAATGCCGTGCGAGAATTTTACGGCGCAGATCCACAACTTAGCCCTGACTACGCACGCATCATTAACGATCGGCAGTTTGCCCGACTGGTGGGACTGCTAGACGAAGGTAGGACAGAGGCAGAGATCGTTATTGGTGGTGAGATCGATGCCGCACAACGCTACATTGCACCTACGGTAATCGATCGCGTATCGCCCCATAGCAAAATTATGGCCGATGAAATATTCGGCCCCATACTGCCCATTCTGGAGTATGAGGATCTCAGTGAAGCGATCGCCTTCATCCAGTCTCAACCACAGCCTTTAGCGCTCTACTTTTTTTCGACTAATCGCGACAATCAAACCAGAGTAATTCAGGAAATATCATTTGGTGGTGGCTGTATCAACGATACAATTTCACATATCATCTATCCTACGCTACCGTTTGGCGGTGTTGGTGAAAGCGGTATGGGGAGCTATCACGGTAAAGCAGGTTTTGACACTTTTTCGCACCGTAAGAGCATCATGCATAAGTTACCTTTCCCAGATCTGCCGCTACGCTTCCCTCCTTTCAACAATAAACTTAACCTCCTGAAATGGGTTGTATCAAACCTATTCATTAAATAAGCACCTAAAGAGATATACCAGTGGATAATCCAGATAGTCATATAGAAATCAAGCTTGGCATACCAGAGGAGCTACGTCATCAAGCAGCGATCGTTTGCTACGAGGGATTTCGCGCCCAGATGGAACTGTTGGTTGGCTCTCAGCAGAAAGGTGTTGTGCTGTTGGAGCAGAGTTTAGATCTGGAGCTAGCTTTAATGGCACTACAGCAAGGTCGACTCGTGGGATTCGTTGGATTGCAATACGAAAATCGTCCTTTCTTTCGGTTTGAGCGATCGCACTTTACCCAAGAACTTGGTTTTCTTCGTGGTCTACTGGTTTATCTTCTCTTTAATCTATTTGCCACCCAAATTCTCCCCCAAGAAATGTTTATCAATGTGATAGTTGTTGATGTTTCAGTACGTGGTAAGGGTATTGGCACCTCACTTATGCAGGCTGTTTTTGAGATTGCCCAGCAAAATCAATTTCATGCCGTAGTATTGGATGTCATAGATACAAACCCCGATGCCCGACGGCTTTATGAGCGTTTGGGTTTTAAGCCTGTGCGAATGCGCAAATACGGATACCTGCGCAACTTGATCGGCTCTTCAGCAGTAACCACTATGCGAAAAGATGTGATTCCATCTTAATAACCAAGCTAAATCAGAGTTATAGATGAGGCGATCGCTTTTCCATAACCAAAATTGTGATCGCCCCTCCAAAAGTTGGCATGACTTGTTTCACTTCCCCCTGCATTTTAGAGTGCTAGGTGGAACAAATGTAGGTTTACAGAAAATTGCGATCGCGCTCAAATAGCTGATGGCATAACCTAATCAACCAATAGCAGTAACGATCGCCACATATAAAGCAGTCAGCATTGCTATAGTAGCTAAAAGGGGAATCTGCTATGCCGAAAGTAAGCTTTGGCGATTTCTCCATTCACCCAAACACTTTAGCAACTATCACCAAATCACGAACTATGTTGGAACCTTTGACTTCCGTGACTAGTAATAGTCCTAACCTCGACGCGCCAGCGCAGCTTAATGGACATCAAAGCAACCAGCACCTATCCGCAGAACCCAAACTTGTAGATGCATTTGCCCCCACTGACACATTTATCCACAGGCATATTGGGCCAAACCTTGAAGAAGTTAAGCAAATGCTGGCAACGATGGGATTTGATTCCCTGGATGCCTTAATCGATCGAGCAGTACCGCCATCAATTCGGCAAAAGCAACCCTTAGAACTTGGCGATCGCCGTGGTGAACGCGAACTGCTAGAGGAATTAAAAGCGATCGCTTCGAAAAATCAGGTATTTCGCTCTTTTCTTGGTACTGGTTACTACAATTGCATCACGCCACCCGTAATCCAGCGCAACATTCTGGAGAATCCTGGTTGGTATACGCAATACACCCCCTATCAAGCCGAAATTGCGCAGGGTCGCCTCGAAGCCCTGTTGAATTTCCAGACTATGGCGATCGACCTTACAGGTTTGGAAATTGCGAATGCGTCTTTACTCGATGAAGGCACAGCCGCAGCCGAAGCTATGACAATGGCATGGTCTCTTGCACACCATCAATCACCTGGTCAAAAGAGTAAGGATGCCACTGCAAGCACAAATGCAAGCACAAAGTTTTTCGTCTCCGCTGCCTGCCATCCCCAAACGATTGCCGTTGTCCAAACTAGGGCAGAGCCTCTGGGAATCGATGTAGTAATAGGTGACCATACAACCTTTGAGTTCGATCGCTCCGTGTTTGGAGCACTGCTGCAATATCCAGCCACCGATGGCAAAATTTATGACTATAGCGACTGCATCGATCGCATTCATGCCGTTAGCGGACTCGCGATCGTAGCTGCCGATCTACTAGCTCTGACGCTACTAAAGCCACCAGGAGAATTTGGGGCTGATGTGGCGGTGGGTAGCACGCAACGCTTTGGTGTGCCTTTAGGCTATGGCGGCCCCCACGCTGCTTACTTTGCCACGAAAGAAGCCTATAAGCGTCAGATACCAGGTCGAATTGTCGGCGTTTCCCAGGATGTACATGGTAATACAGCTTTACGGCTAGCTTTGCAAACCCGCGAACAGCACATTCGCCGCGACAAAGCCACCAGCAATATTTGTACGGCACAGGTCTTGCTCGCTGTGATGGCAAGTATGTATGCGGTCTATCACGGTTCCCATGGGTTACAGCAAATTGCCGATCGCATCCACCGCCTCACGGCCACCTTAGCCAAGGGGTTGCAGAAATTAGGTTATAGAATCAGCTCGCAACCATTTTTCGATACTTTGCGTGTGGAATTAGGATTTCTCCCTAGTCGAGAGATTTTAGCCAACGCAAATAGCTACCACATTAATCTGCGTTACTTAGGCGAGCATAGCGTCGGTATTAGCCTCGATGAAACGACTACTGCATCAGATTTAGTTGATTTGCTGGCAATATTCGATCCAGAAGAGCACGTCCTCACGCTTAAAGAACTGGAAGCATTACACCAAGAAGCCAGCGATTTAATTTTGCCTAGTGCCTACCAGCGCACTAGCCCATGCCTCACCCACCCTGTTTTTAATCAATATCACTCCGAAACCGAGCTACTGCGCTACATCCATCGCCTCCAGTCCAAGGACTTATCGCTGACAACTTCGATGATTCCACTCGGTTCTTGCACGATGAAGCTCAACGCCACAACCGAAATGCTCCCCGTCACCTGGCCGGAGTTCAGCCAAATTCATCCCTTTGCTCCCCTAGACCAAACCCAGGGCTATCAAGTTCTGTTTCAACAATTAGAAGCGATGCTGGCAGAGATTACTGGCTTTGATGGCGTATCGCTACAGCCCAATGCTGGTTCCCAAGGTGAATATGCGGGATTACTGGTTATCCATCAGTACCACCAAGCAAAAGGCGATCACCATCGCCATGTTTGCTTAATTCCCCAGTCCGCCCACGGGACCAATCCTGCCAGTGCGGTGATGGCAGGGATGAAAGTAGTGGCGATCGCCTGCGATCGTCAGGGCAACATTGATGTCTCAGACTTGAAGGCAAAAGCTGCTGCCCACCAGCACGAACTTGCCGCTCTAATGGTTACCTATCCCTCCACGCATGGCGTATTTGAGGAAGCGATCGCTGATATTTGCGATATCGTGCATTATTATGGCGGCCAGGTGTATATGGACGGTGCTAACATGAACGCTCAGGTTGGTCTGTGTCGCCCCGGTGATTTTGGTGCTGATGTTTGCCATCTCAATCTACACAAAACCTTCTGCATCCCCCATGGCGGCGGTGGCCCAGGTATGGGGCCAATTGCCGTAAAATCTCATCTAGTCCCATTTCTGCCACAGCATCCCTTTCTGAATACCGATCCAAGCAACCATCAACATGTCACAACTGTATCTGCGGCTCCCTGGGGTAGTGCCAGTATCCTCACGATCTCTTGGGTTTACATTGCCCTCATGGGTGGTCAAGGGTTAAAGCTAGCCACAGAAGTAGCGATTCTGAATGCTAACTACATGGCTAATCGCTTAGCACCGCATTATCCCATTCTCTACAAGGGGAAATCGGGTCTGGTAGCCCATGAATGCATTCTCGACCTGCGCCAACTCAAGCAATCCGCTGGCATTGAAGTTGATGATATTGCTAAACGCTTGATGGATTACGGTTTCCACGCACCTACAGTGTCCTGGCCTGTGGCAGGAACAATGATGGTCGAACCTACCGAAAGCGAATCCAAGCAGGAAATCGATCGCTTCTGCGAGGCCATGATTGCCATTCGTGCTGAAATTGCCGCGATCGAATCCGGTCAAGTAGATCGGCTGGATAACCTGCTTAAAAATGCTCCCCACACCGCTGAAGCCTTGCTCAAGGACGAATGGCCGCATCCATACTCTAAACAAGCTGCCGCCTATCCTGCTATTTGGACTAAAGAGCATAAATTTTGGCCCAATGTGGGTAGGATCGATAATGCCTTTGGCGATCGCCACTTTGTGTGCTCATGTTTACCCATGGAAGCGTATGCTGATGCGTAATTATGTGTAATCACATGGTTGGAGCCGTAGTTGAGATCCTGTTGTCCCCATAGTTCCATGATTGTGAAGATCTCACGCGGCAGAAGCGGTATTTGCACCAGATTGCCCGATCAGAGGCTATGATCGATGATTAAACCCCCTCCTGAGTTGTAAATTTCTACAGGTTCACTATTCGCGTATGAATACCTCAGATAAGACCCCTCCCATGCCAGCTAATCGAGCTAGGACAGTAAATACAAAAGCACTAGCGACGCGGGGGGGGAGAACCCCGTTTGAGAGTAAGTTGATCAATGAGGGGCTGGTAACTCCAGATCAATTCAGTCGAGCAATTGAGGAAAGCTACAAGCAGGATATTTCAATTCTTGAAGCACTAGAACGCACAATTATTGGGCGCGAGCTAGCCCCCAACATTACTCGGTTCTTCAAGAAGATGAATCTACTTGAACTGTCTGTCTTATATGGTATTGAGGCGATCGATCCAGAGGTAGAACCCGATAAGTTTGATGTGGCAGCAATTAGCCGCCTGATTGACAGCAATGTTATCCCAATCAATAAATGCAAAGAGCACGAGATCTTGCCACTAGTTAAAACCGGCAACGCATTGCTGGTGGGCATGGTAAATCCTGATAACTTTAAGGCACTTGATGAGCTTAACAACCAGATTCTGCGATCGCAAAATCTCACATTGCAGCGAAGGGTAGTAACTCGCAATGACTGTCAGCGTCTGCTCTATGAAGATATCGTGAACTTGCAGGTCAAGCAGAGTATCAACCAGGCAGATGAAATCGATCAAGAGCATCTCGAAATTGATACCCAGATCTATGAGACTGACGATGCTTTAGGTGAACTTAGCAATGATGACGATGACCTGGGTAAGTCGGTGGGAGAAAACTCTGCACCGATCATTAAACTGGTCGATCAAATCTTAGTGAGGGGTCTCAAAGAAGGCGTCTCCGATATTCACATCGAACCCCAGGAAAAATACCTGCGCGTCCGGTTTCGTAAAGATGGCGTGTTACGCGAAATGGTATCCGACGATGCCAAGAAACTGCCTCGCCAAATTATCGCGGCAGTAACCTCGCGCTTTAAAATTATTGCCAATCTTGATATTGCCGAGCGTCGCAAACCCCAAGACGGTAAACTCAAGCGCAATTTCCAGGGGCGCAGAGTTGACTTCCGTGTGAACACGCTGCCCACACCCTATGGTGAAAAAATCGTACTGCGCATTCTCGACAACTCCACGACGCAGTTAGGTTTAGATAAGCTGATCACCGATCCAGAGAGCCTCAAACTCATGCAGGACATGGCAAAGCGACCATTTGGCTTGATTTTGGTAACTGGCCCCACTGGTTCTGGTAAAACCACCACGCTTTACTCTACTCTGGCTGAATGTAACGATCCTGGCATTAATATCAGTACAGCAGAAGATCCAATTGAATATAGCTTGCCTGGGCTGACTCAATGTCAGGTGATTCGGGAGAAAGGCATGGACTTTCCCAACATCTTGCGTGCCTTTTTGCGACAAGATCCCGATGTCATTCTTGTCGGCGAAACCCGAGACAAAGAAACGGCTAAAACCGCGATCGAAGCAGCACTCACAGGTCACCTGGTACTCACAACTCTGCACACTAACGATGCTCCTGGCGCGATCGCCCGCCTAGAGGAAATGGGTGTCGAGCCATTTATGACTAGTACAGCGCTGATTGGCGTATTAGCACAGCGCTTATTGCGTCGTGTTTGTTCTGCCTGCCGCATTCCGTACAATCCCACCACTGAGGATCTCGACACATTTGGTCTGCCCCAAAGCGATCGCGAACTTACTTTCTACCGTGCCAACACACTCAATCGCGAAGAGTTACTAGCACGTCAGAGTTCCAACAAAAGGATCTGTCCTGCCTGTGGCGGTTCAGGCTATAAGGGCAGAGTTGGTGCCTATGAAATTATGCGCATGACCGAGAGACTGCAAAGTGCGATCAACAAAGGCGCGAGTACCGACATTATCAAGGAAATCGCTGTAGAAGAAGGCATGAAAACCTTAATGGCATATAGCTTCGATCTAGTCAGACAGGGGTATACTTCGCTTGAAGAAGTCTTGCGGGTAACCTATACCGACAAAGGACGTGAAGCAGAAGAGCGTAGTCGACGCAAAAGAAGCTTGGAATGTCAGACATGCAATGCTATTCTGCGTCCAGAAATGTTGGAATGCCCATTCTGCACTACTCCCAGAACGATCTAAATCCTGGCGACAAAATACTACTAGACAACATAGGATAAACCAGTACAATTTCTTCACAAACGACCATAACCCTAAATTAAATCGGATGCACCCCTATGGTAATGGACTACATTATTGAAGATCTGATGGAAGAGGTGGTGGAGCGGAAAGGCTCTGATATCCATATTTCGGCAGGTCTACCGCCTTATATCCGTATCAATGGCCACCTAACACCCACAGATCGCGATCCCCTGACACCAGAGGAATGCCAGCGTCTGATTTTTGCCATGCTTAACAACAACCAGCGCAAGACCTTTGAGCAAAATTGGGAATTGGACTGCTCTTACGGGGTTAAAGGGCTGGCACGATTTAGGGTGAATGTCTACAAAGACAGGGGTACGGTGGCTGCTTGTTTAAGGGCGCTTTCCTCCAAAATCCCTGACATGGACGATCTAAAGCTGCCGCCAATTGTGAAAGAGCTGTCAGAAAAACCAAGAGGCTTGGTTCTAGTCACGGGCCCAACTGGATCGGGTAAAACTACGACACTGGCGGCCATGATCCAGTCTATTAATAAGACCAGAGCTGAGCATATCCTTACCGTCGAAGACCCCATTGAGTTTGTCTACGAGTCAGTTAAGAGCGTGATTCACCAACGTCAGGTAGGTGAAGATACTAAGAGTTTTGCATCTGCATTGAGGGGGGCGCTCCGCGAAGATCCTGATGTTATCCTCGTTGGGGAAATGCGCGATCTTGAAACAATCCAGTTAGCCGTAACAGCCGCCGAAACAGGTCACCTTGTATTTGGTACATTACACACCAGTTCTGCCGCTCAAACCATTGACCGCATTATTGATGTATTCCCGCCAGAGCAGCAGGGACAAATTCGCGTACAGTTATCCAGTTCCTTGGTGGCAGTTCTCAGCCAGACTTTAATCCAGAGAGTAAACCCCCAACCAGGACAATTTGGGCGGGTAATGGCTCAGGAAATTATGATTGTTACCCCCGCGATCGCCAACTTAATTCGCGAAGGTAAAACGGCTCAAATGTACGGCTTCATTCAAACTGGAGGTAAAGAATCAATGCAGACCTTAGAGTCCGTGTTGGCGGATCTGTATAAAGAAGGCGAAATCTCCTTTGAGTCAGCGGTCTCTAAGACCTCACGAGCCGAAGAATTGCATCGCCTCGTAGGCCCAAATCCTCCTCCTGTAGTCCGTAAGAAAGGCTCCTACGATCCCAAACAAGAGATCAAGTCTCGCTCGATTAGTGGTTAATTTGTGAAGTGAACCCATGCCCAAATACACAGTTAAATATAAAACCGCTCAAGGTAGGAGTCTGGAGCAGAAAGTTACTGCCGAATCCGTCAAGGATGTTAGTAACCTCATGCGTCAGAAGGGACATGCCGTATTAGATATTAGTGAAGTAGCTGAGGGTTTCAGCTTTGAGAAATTTCAAACATCCCTCAAAACAGTTTCGGTCAAAGATAAGGCAATCTTCTCCCGCCAGCTCGCAACGTTGGTAAATGCCGGCGTCTCCATGGTACGCGGTCTGGGAGTCATGACCGACCAGGCATCTAATCCCAAGATGAAATTAGCGCTAAAGGATATTCTCGAAGATGTGCAGCAGGGGGCAAACTTTTCCGATGCACTGCGCAAGCACCCAAAAATCTTCGATCGCCTGTATTGTGCGATGGTACAAGCGGGAGAAGCGGGTGGTGTGCTCGATGACGTTTTGCAGCGATTGGCTAAATTGTTGGAAGACTCAGCCCGCCTAACCAACCAGATCAAGTCAGCCATGACCTATCCAGTGACGGTATCGATTTTGGCCGTTGGTATCTTTGTGGGTATGTGCGTATTTATCATCCCCACGTTTGATGGCGTATTTAAGCAGTTGGGTGGGGAACTACCAGCATTTACCCAATTCCTGGTAGGGATCAGCAACTTCCTGCGCAGCCCCACCGTTATCATTTTACCCATAGGTGTTTTTGCCTTCTTTGCCGCCTATAAGTGGTTCTACAGCACGCCCGCTGGCAAGCTATATATGGATGGCGTTTTCCTAAAGCTACCTCTGTTTGGCGATCTCGTAGTTAAAACTGCTGTAGCTCGGTTTGCGCGTACTTTTGGTTCGCTATCGAGAGCTGGGGTGCCGATTTTGAGTTCCTTGGAAATCACTGGTGAAACCTCTGGCAATCAGGTAATTACTAATGCCATTGATGAAGCGCGAAAGGTAGTCCGCGAGGGTGGACAAATTGCTCCTGCGATTGAAAAGCAGGATGTTTTTCCTATGATGGCGGTTCAGATGATCTCGATTGGAGAAGAAACTGGTGAATTAGACAAGATGCTCATGAAAGTGGCTGACTTCTACGAAAACGAGGTAGAAGAGGCAGTCAAAGCACTTACTAGCATTATGGAACCGATCATGATTTGCGTATTAGGCGGGATGGTTGGCTCAATTCTAGTTGGGATGTATCTGCCGATCTTTTCGATCATGGATAAAATTAAGTAATTGTGCAAATCGGACACTTTGTGTCATACCCAGGTGGCTGCTCTATGCCAGAACACAAAGTTTAATTGTCCTTATCGTGCCAATAATTGCTATAGGGCATTCTGCCCTGTGGGGCACAGATCTAGCAGGACGCAGTTAGTGCAGTCAGGGTTGCGAGCTTTGCAAGTAGCTCTCCCGTGATAGATCAGTCTAATTGACCAATTTTCCCAATCGTCTTGAGGTAATAGGTTAATTAAGTCTCGCTCCACTTTAAGCGGATCGTCATGTTTGGTTAAGCCCAAGCGCTTAGATAAGCGCTTCACATGCGTATCAACTGTGACTCCTGCATTGATCCCAAAGGCATGGGCGAGTACAACATTAGCGGTTTTTCGCGCTACCCCAGGTAGTTTTAGTAAATCCTCCATCACGCGCGGTATTTCTCCACCAAAATCACATTCAATCATTGTGCAAGCAGCCTGGATGTTTTTTGCCTTGTTACGATAAAAACCAGTAGAGCGCACTAACTCCATCAGTTCATCGGGGTTAGCTGCACTGATTGACTTTGCATCAGGAAATCGGCGAAATAGTTCAGGTGTAACTAGATTGACTCGTTCGTCAGTGCACTGAGCTGATAAAATCACTGCCACTAAGAGTTGTACTGGAGTACGATAAGTAAGCGTGCATGGTGCATCCGGAAATAGGCGTTTTAGCCGCACTAGTATTTCCATAGCGCGGATTTTGCTGGCAGAATGTTTCTTCACAATACCCATATTTTGAAGTAGTGGAAACCGATCGCGAACCTTTAAAAATCATTAATTCTGCATTTAGAGAGTAAAGTATGAATCTACTTACATAATTATGGCTCTCAAATTTTGTAGAATTTGATAGAGAACGTTTTCACTGAATCAAGGTTAGGCAGTATCTGTGACCTCAACGCGACCCAAGAATTCTAGATTGATGATTGCTGTGCTGCCAGACGAGGTATCAGCATTTGAAGCTTACAGATTGCTCCAGAACCATGGCATATCCCCAGAAAACCTCGCCCTGGTTGGCAAAGGGTTTAGCAGTCCAGAAAGTGTAGGGCTTTTAGAACCGAAAAGAATGGCTTGGCGGTATGCCAAGTACGGGGTGTATTTGTTTGGAGCTTTAGGTATAGTTCTTGGAATATCTGTGCAGTTAGTATTTAACCAGCGATTTCTACCCCTGAACTGGCATCAAACCCTTTTGGCATTATCTATTGCTACTGGTTTGCTCGGGAGTCTGATTGGTGCGGCTTTGGGCAGCTTTTATGGCCTTTTTTACAAGAGCAGTACCTCGATCGCCTGCCGCAACTGTCTTAGACAAGGTCAGTATTTATTATTACTCGAAGGCTCCGAGCTACTTACCCGTCGCGGCAGGGAAATCCTGAATATGTATACGGTTAAGCCCAACAACTAGACAACACAACAAGTCATTAGAAGTTCTAACTATTGCGCTGAGTAGCCTAGTAGGGTACCGGATTGTCCCAGGATAAAGCCTCGGTTGCGATCGAGGAAAATTACTTTATAAAAGTTAGAGCCAATACCTTCTAAGCTATCTTCTTTATGCCAGGTTTCACCGCGATCGTTACTATGCAATAACTTGGAACTACCTGCAGCAACCCAGATATTATTGTCATCTTGATAAGTCAGGTCTAACATGCCATAGCCTTCAGCATCATGGGGAAACTGGGGTTTTTCCCATTCATCAATGGTATTGACTTGACTAAATTGCAACTGTCCACCTCGATTGAGCATCCAAGTGCGCCCATCAGGGCCATAGCCCATGTTCTGTACGCGCCTAGAACTGTTGCGGTTATGCTGCACCCACGCAACATCCCCTGGTTGCCAGGTTGAGTAAAAATTACCCTTAGAAGAAACCGCAATGTATCGCCCATCTTTACTGCGGTTGAGGTTGCGAACTGCTCCTACAGCCTGATTTACCATGGCTTTCCAGTTTTGACCTGCGTCTTCAGTGCGATAAATTGCACCAATATCTGTGGCCATTTCAGCCGCATTAACACCTAAGGCTTTCACCAATATAGGATCGCCAGGCAATTTAGAGCTTAAAGCAATGCGCGACCAAGATTGACCACCATCTACAGTATGTAATAACAGTGCTGGTTTACCAGCAATCCAACCTTCATTACCAGAAAAGCTCACAGACACAAACCGATATTTACCATCACCTAGGTCGAGTTGACGAACTTCCCAGGTATTACCGCCATTAGTTGTTTCGAGCAGGGTGCTCTCAGTTCCGACAAGCCAACCATGCTGTGGATCGGAGTCGGTGAAAGCTAGATCTAGTGGCGTAGATGTTGTAGGGAGTTCAATTTTCTGCCAAGGGCTAATTTCAGTAGCATTTACTGCTGTTACATCCATACAAACAAGGTTAACCAGCATCAGCAGTGCGGCTAACAGGCACCATAATTTTTTTTTCACCAGACAATTCCTAAAATCAATTGTTTAAATTGTTTAATAAACTAGCAAATCGCTTTAGGCAAGTCGATTGGCAATCTACTGACTTAATCGAGGGCATAAAAGCTCATGAACAAAAGAAACCCAAGTGCTAGAGCACCAAAGATTAGGAGGTTCTTTTGTCCTGGAGTAAGAACATTAACCCCAAAACCATAACGCAGATTTTCTTTAAACCCTGATGGTTTATTAGCAACCCCAATATCCCTGAATTTGTTCTTTTTGGAATTGCATACGGGACAGCTCCACCCCTCAGGTACTAGATCGAAAGCTGTACCAGGAGCGATCCCACGCTTTTCATCTCCGGAGGCTGGTTCGTAGGTATAACCACAG
This sequence comes from Rhizobium sp. Q54, assembly GCA_943367755.1. GTDB lineage: Bacteria > Cyanobacteriota > Cyanobacteriia > Pseudanabaenales > Pseudanabaenaceae > PCC-6802. Next base: position 27,465 of record CALRKB020000045.1, read on the forward strand.
ACCGCACATTCGTAAAGATGTAGCTCTTCTTGCTCAGAATCTACCGCCTCATTGGCGTTAGAGTTAGTAATTTGCGGTTCCATGCGTTTGCTCTCACAAGCAGTACTGTTACAAATTATTGCACTTCGTGAGAACTTTAATACTGGTTTTGGTATTGGAAAGCGATCGCTAAATGTACTTCCTTCCCCACAACAAAAATTATGCTGCCTGATTAACAAGGGAATGGTTTCTAGGAGATATTTCTTTCTTCAGCAAGTTATTGTTATTTGCTCCAATACTGCCGATACTGGATAGTTGCTGGCAGGGAAAAGTATCAACATGAGCTGAGCTTGCCATATTCGCTTCATAGACTTCTAGCATCGAGTCCTCAGTCGCTTTGAAGTATAGGATTTGACCGGGCATAACCACACGCTCAAAATATGCAAACATTGGCTCAGAAATACGCACAATCTGCACAGTGTTTGCATTGTTGCGATAACTACAGGGGATCAAATCGGGGATCAAATCTTTGCGGGGATCTAACATAGGTTTATTAAACTTTAGTTTTTTATACAAGCCCTGTGCAGACATGATCCCAGCCTATCACCTGGGATAAATCACTTGGTGATCTAAAGCACATATTTATATTGTCTTTAGATTCCCCCTACTAATCCCGATTCACTTCTATAGTTGGCTTGCCTCTTGAGAACATATATCTAGTCAAATCCGTAAATACGTCACGGCGGAGATAGGGATAGTCGCTGATCCAGAGGTTGAACTGCGGCATGTAGGCATCGCTGGTAATCTTGCTAATGCGATTAAAGTTGGGATCGTTGGACAGCAGGAGCATACAGACAGTTTGTCTGGGCTTTATGCGGTTGTACTGACGTTGCATTGGCACCCGCACTGTCGTTACAAACCCAGCGCGATCGCCCAGTTCAAGATTGAAAAAGCTTTCGGTGTTGTGAATTACTTCTAAACGACCGCGATCGTTAATGCTCTCCTGCTTAGACAGCACTTCTTCAGATAGATAGACATCCAGAACCTGAGCCTGCCAGAAAGCAGCATGAGAAAACCTCCGCAACTTGACATTACGACGCATGGCTGAAGCTACAGGCCCAAGCATCCAGTAGAGACCACCTAAACCAGCACAAACAAACATCAGCAAACCTGAAAAGCTATTGGGGCTATTTTCTTGGGTGCGACTATAGAGCAACGAAAATACAACTAGGCAAGCCACAGAGATCAAGACGCGTTTGAATACATCTTGGCTTGTACCCCAGTAATACTGATATTGATCTGCCGTTGGGACGGCGGGGATCAACTCATCGAACTTGCTGCGTTTTAGAGGAGTAATCATAGCAATATGATAACTAATGGCTATTGTGTAGGGCTAGTAAGGCGGCACCGTAAGCGGCTTCAGGATGCTGTGCAGTTACTAAAGGGACATGGAGATGGCGAGCGCGAATCCGCTCCCATGTGAGATTTGATGCCCCACCACCGATACTGCACACTGAGTGTACGGGTGATGCCCCCAATGATTGCAGTAACTGATAGCCCTCCGCCTCAATTCTGGCAATACTCTCCAGCAGTCCATGTAGGAATTCAATGGGATTATCAGGGCGAGGCTGGAGGCGGGGCAGCTTCTGGGGATCGTTAACCGGGAATCTTTCCCCCGTTTTAATCAGGGGATAATAGTCCAATTGACTTGAATAGTCAGGGTTAATCTGCGAGCTAAGCTGAACTAATTCCTGATCGCTAAAAAATTGCCTTAAGACGTTACCGCCAGTATTAGAAGCGCCACCGACGAGCCAGCGATCGCCCAGGCGATGACTGTAAATACCATAATGGGAGTCCTCCACACGATCTTGACTGAGCACTTTAAGTACGAGGGTGGAGCCAAGGGATGTTACTGCTTGTCCTGGATGGGCATCTATACCAGCACTTGCCAAAAAAGCTGCCGTACTATCGGTGGTTCCCGCACAAATTAGACAGCCAACTGGCAACCCCAATTTAGCAGCCATACCTGGCTTAATTGGGGCAATTGGTGCACCTGGTGGTAAGACGCGCGGCAGTAATATGGCACTTTGCCAGCTAGTCAGCCATTCTGGATAACGCAGCTCCAAGATGTCATAACCTAGTTTGAGGGCATTATGGTAGTCAGTAACCCCCAACTCGCCATGCAGTAGGAATCCAATCCAGTCAGCCTGATGTTGCAGGTAAAGGTTGAAATTGCTGCTCAGACGGTTGATGTGTTGCTCGTACCACCAGACTAGTTTCGCCAGGCTGGATGTCGCACTAATCACAGTATGCCCTTCTGGTACAAACCTCCTGAGTGTGGGGATAGCTGCCGCACCACGTGCATCACCATAAAGTAGTGGCTGACCGACGGGTTTGCCGAATGAGTCGCAGATCAAAATTGTGGCAGACGTAGCGGCGATCGCGATCGCACTAATTGAGGAACGTACTTCTGCAGGAATTTGCTCGATCAGTGCAAACAAAGCAGACTGCCATGTCTCCACGGTTTCGATGTTGTAAGACCGTTTAGTAACAGCAAGAATATGCGCTTCGGAGTCAATTACGATCGCCCTTGCGCCTGAGGTACCAAAATCAAGGCCCAGATACAAGTTCATTGACTTTAGCTAAGGGGCAAATGTTGTTCTAGACAGGTCTGCAATGTTTTAGGATCAAACAGAATCGGGAGGAAGTGAATACTCTTAACCTCCTTAAAATAAAACAATACAGGGAAGCGATGCCAGAAAATGCGCCAGTTTTGCCAATCCTGGTAGGGAAACCGTCGAATCAGGGTCTCGGAACGATAAATATCTAAATTAGTTGCTGTAAAAATCAACCGTAATGTCACAGTTTGCAGTAGCAGAAATAAGCCGAATAATGCGATCGCACCACCGACCCATACCTGTACGAATAAAAGTGGTATTGCTAGAAATATGAGCGTTACGGGGATCGCAAAGCTCGGTTCTAGCCGGGTTTCCTCAGAAAATGATGAGCTAACGGTGTTCATAAATTATCCAGAATTATAAGAGTCCATAGTCTCCCTTAACTAATATGTCTAGCATCGATCGTGCCTTAATTCCAGCCGAGGTGATACCATAAATCTGGTGACTCAATTGTTCATGTTAGTAATAACTTAGCAAGAATATTGTCCTAACATTGATAGTGTACGTGTTCACATAGCCTAGGTCATCCCCATGAATATACCTCCAGGTAGTACTGAGTTGGGTTCTCCCATGCAAGATACAAAGACTTGGCAGCATCTGAAGCAAGTAATCGCTAGTAGTTCTGAATTTGAGCGGTGGCAAAGATCGCGGAACCTGGCAACCGATCCTAAGGGTGATGTCCCCCTCAACGACCTCATATTGCGATACTTGCGTGAAACCTTAGAAACACTAGCTTACTAACAATAGACTAACTGCTTCTTGCTTGGGCAGAGTGCCACACCTTTTGATAGCAAATCATGACCGTAAATCTTGAATCTCTCCAGCAACAACTCCAGTCTGAAGACATTGGTGATCGCATGCGAGCTTTAACCGAAGGACGCAAACTCGATCTAACCGACCGCTTTCAACTTGTTTGTAATGCTGCTGGTGATGCGAATGCTCGGATTCGCTACGACGCGGTTAGTCAGATCGCCAGCGTCGGGATGCAGGATTTACCAAAATCGCTAGCGGTACTAAGCGATCGCTTGCTTCACGATCCAGAAATGGATGTCCGCGCCGCCGCTGCTGATTCGATTGGGGCGCTGAAGCTAACTGATGCATTTGAAATGCTGATTGAGACATACCACACCACTGGGGATTGGTTATTGCAGTTTAGTATCATTGCGGCTTTGGGTGAGCTTGGCGATCGGCGCGGCTTCGAAATTTTAGCGCAGTCATTGCAGCACAATAACGATCTAGTTAAGATCGCAGCGATCGGGGCATTGGGGGATCTGGGCGATCCAAGGGGCTTGGAGCTGATTTTGCCTCTAGTTGACAATCCTGACTGGGAGGTTAGATATCGCCTGACACAGGCATTGCATCAAATTGGCGGGGTCAAGGCAGAAGCAGCCTTAAACCAACTGAGCCAAGATGCCGTCGCCCAAGTTGCGGAAACCGCAAAATCTTTGCTGGCATCACACGGATCGAATTAAAATTTCCCAAATACTGCCAGATTCTGTACAATGGTAGGCTGGAATAAAAGTGCAAAAGGTTAAACTAACATGAGCCGTCGTTGTCAATTAACAGGCAAAAAAGCTAACAACTCTGTTACCATTTCTTTCTCACACAAGCGCAATAAGCGATTGCAGCATGTCAACTTACAGTGGAAGCGCATTTGGTGGGCGGAAGGTAAGCGCTTTGTCACGTTGCATATTTCGACAAAAGCAATCAAAACCCTGCAAAAGAAAAGCTTAGACACATTTGCTAAAGAAGCAGGTATCGATCTCAATAAGTTTTAAATTCGGTTTGATTTCGATCTAAATTTGGCGGCATGTTAGGGGTTTGCATCTTTTTGCAAACCTTTCAATTGTTTAATTCTCTATGAATATTGGCATTGCTGGCTTAGGTTTGATTGGCGGTTCTCTGGGTTTAGATCTGAGAACCCTAGGGCATTATGTTTGGGGGATCAGCCGCAGTCCAGATACCTGCAAGCAGGCCGTAGCTATGGGTGCAGTCGATGCTGCCTGTCAAGAAGCAGACATGATTCCATATCTGGTCGAAACTGATGTGGTGGTTGTTTGCACTCCCATCCCATCGATTTTGCCAACGATCGCCGCGATCGCTCCTCGACTCAACTCCTCCACAGTTTTCACGGATGTCGGTTCGGTCAAATCAGCAATTGTCCAGCCAGCTACGCAACTTTGTGATCGCTTTGTGGGTAGCCATCCGATGGCAGGCACGGCTTTTAGTGGCATTAATGCCGCCGAACGTAATTTGTTCAACCAACGTCCCTGTGTAGTTACACCGAGCAAGGATCTCGAAGCAATGGCAGTGGTGCGATCGCTATGGGAATCAGTGGGGGCGATCGTCTATGAATGTAGTCCAGAAGCGCACGACAGAGCCGTAGCCTGGATCAGTCATCTGCCCGTCATGGTCAGTGCTGGATTACTGCTTGCCTGCGTGCAGGAAGCGGATGCGGAAGTAGCACAGTTAGCACAAAATCTAGCTAGCTCTGGCTTTCGCGATACTAGTCGTGTTGGTGGTGGCAATCCAGAATTAGGGCGATTGATGGCAGAGTATAACCAAACAGCATTATTAAAAACGCTACATATCTATCAAGACATTTTATGTGGCTTAATTGGTGAGATAGAAGGTGGTAATTGGGATGCGGTGCAAGCTTTGTTAGCGACAACTCAAGCAGCAAGACCTCTATATGTTGAATAGGAGCTGCTCAACATATAATGTAATCAAATCTAATTAGTTTGTTGGCCAATAGCTGTGCTCCAGAAAATCCAGTATGACTGTGACCTAAGCCTGTGGCTAGAAGGAACTATCGCCCAGCTTAAAAAAGGCGATCTACAAGGTGTTGATATAGAGCATTTAATTGAGGAGTTAGAAGGCTTGGCTGGTAGGGATAAATGCGAGCTAAAAAGCAAGTTGCAAACTCTTTTAGAACATCTCCTCAAACGTATTTACGTCAACCTGCCGAATGAGTTTAACGGTTGGCAGCGCACGATTAGAGAGCAAAGAAAAGAACTGAGGCTATTGCTAGAAACTTCTCCCAGCCTCAAATCCGTCTGGCTTGAAAGCTTTGACCCTATCTATCAGAAAGCCCTCAAAGATCTAAAAGAAGACTACGCATCTATTGATTTTCCAGAAGCATGGCAATATGACAGAGACTTAGAAAGTATTCTAAGCAATAACTTTTGGGACTAAACGGCCTCATTGGTCTTGAGTCAATTACCCGATCAGTTTTTCCTGCAATAGGGCATCTACCCAAGTTGCGTCATTCTGTGACAGTGATGGTACAACTGGCTGCGTATAATCCACTCTCAGATCCAAGCTAGCTCTTTCGTACACGCCGTTTAATAAGTCCTGCAACTCTATGATTGGCTCAACATCACCTGCACTCAAAGGTAAAGGGAATGATGGAATCCGATCGCGCAGGCTAAAAGCATACAGATGAGCAATGGGTCTGAGATCGCCCCGACTGAGCAAAATACGATAATCCGAAAGTTGTTGATTTCCCAGGATTGACATAGGCGTTCCACCTCTGAGCAAGTCAATTTCCACTAAATGTGTGAGGCTTGCTAATATTTGCTTGCGCTTATTTTCGTAAGCATCTCTCCCTGTACCAGAGCGTTTGTTTTTAGGAGATAAGACTTCAATAGTAGTGATAACTTTGCCAGTCTGAGTTTCTCGAATTTCTAGATATCTTTCCGTAATTTCCTCGACCAAAGGAACGGTTACTGTAGTTGCTTCTTGGTAGGCGGTCGGTAAGGTTGCAGTTGCAGACTTTGATTCTGAACTTTGAGAAAAGACAACCACATCGGGAATTCCTACCAGCAGATGATCTTCTGTATCACTGAGGTAGGTGCGCTTCTCGATTTCCACATAATACTTAGGGCGAATAGACGATGCTACAGCATCAGCAATTGCCACAATCAAGCGACTATGTACCCCAGACCAAAAATTGGGGTGCTCTAAGTAGGGATCCATACCGGGAAATGGTGAAGCCATAGTTTCTTTGATTCTTTTGCTATGTATTCCTGTGTGTATTTCTTTACTATTAATCCATGATAGTAAAAATATATATTAAGGCTCACTTGACAATGTCTTAACCTAAGTAGGCTTTCCTCACGCCCTCATCTTCCAGTAGTGCCGATGCTTCCCCTGAAAGCGTAATTTGCCCAGCGTCTAATACATAACCGCGATTAGCAGTTTGCAACGCCAGGTTAGCATTTTGTTCTACCAATAAAATCGTCACACCCTGCGCGTGCAGGTCGCGAATCACGCCAAAAATCTCGCGTACGACTTGGGGTGCCAAACCTAGGCTCGGCTCATCCAATAGTAATAATTTGGGACGACTCATCAAAGCACGGGCGATCGCTAGCATTTGTTGTTCGCCGCCGCTGAGCGTCCCCGCCAGTTGATGTTTGCGTTCGCGTAGGCGCGGGAATACTAAAAACTGTCGCTCGATATCGGCTTTAACACCTTGGGCATCAGAGCGGATATATGCTCCCAATTCCAAGTTAGTGAGAACGGTTTGTCTTGCTAAGACACGTCGACCCTCTGGGCTTTGGGCAATCCCCAGCTTTACAACCTGATCGGGACGCGATCGCCGAATATTCTTGCCCCTATAGACCATTTGACCGCTGCGGATATCTACTAACCGCGAAATTGCCCGTAGCGTAGTGGTTTTGCCAGCTCCGTTTGCCCCGATTAAAGTGACGACTTCGCCTGGGTAAACGACTAGATCTATACCTCGCAAAGCCTGAATACCGCCATAGTTAACGTTCAGGTCATTAATTGCCAGTAGCGGTTGTGCTTCGCTTTCGATTTTGCTCATGCGCACAACTACAAAATCCTCAGCACGGTGGCAATGCTCTGGATTGAAGCCAGATTTCGGATATCAGCGATCGCCGCTTGGAAGTTACGCTCGACTACTTGCTTGGTTAACACCACAATTTCCGCAGAATCATCGTGGCTATTTTTCTGGACGATGCTTTCTAAGCTCACCAGATGCTTACCAAAACAGGTACCGATCTCCCCAATTACACCAGGGCGATCGCGCGCAATCAAGCGTAGATAAAACTGAGTTTCGTTACTTTCCACGGGATGCAGTTTGGCATAGTGCTGATGCGAGCATCCCATTAGTTGATTGATTTTGCCCGTACCTGACTTAAGTGCCGCAACAACATTGATAATGTCAGCCACCACCGCACTGGCGGTAGCACCAGACCCAGCACCAGGGCCAGAAAATACCACCTCTCCAATGGGATCGCCTGCCACAGTAATGGCATTAGTCACACCATGCACACTGGCGAGGGGATGATCGATCGGGATGAGTGTGGGATGGACGCGGATATCCAATCCAGCATCACCATTCACGAAGGTACGCCTAGCAATTCCCAGTAGTTTAATTGCAAAACCTAATTCCGATGCCCAGTGAATATCTGCACTGGTAATGCCGCGAATGCCTTCACGATAGATTTCTTCAAGCTTAATGCGATCTCCAAAGGCAAGGCTAGCCAGAATCGCGATTTTATCAGCAGCATCGTAGCCATCGATATCCGCAGTGGGATCGGCTTCGGCATAACCCAGTGCTTGCGCATTGGCCAGGATATCCTCAAAGGCTCCACCCTCATTGTGCATGCGACTGAGGATGTAATTAGTTGTACCGTTAATAATGCCCCTAATAGCCGTGATGCGATTAGCCCCTAGGGACTGCTTTAGGGCTTGAATAATCGGAATACCACCAGCCACCGACGCTTCCAGCATCACATAAACACCGCTCTTTTTAGCTGCGGTAAAAATTTCAGCGCCGTAGCGAGCTAAAACAGCCTTATTTGCCGTCACTACGTGTTTGCCATTGGCAATCGCCTGCAAAATTAGGCTGCGGGCAGGTTCTAGACCACCCATTACCTCAACAATAATCTCGATATCTGGATCGCTAACAATTGACTCCAGACGATCGGTATAACAATTTGCTGGTAGGGTAACGTCTCGCTTAGCAGATAGCGATCGTACTCCTACGCTTTTAATTTCTATTTCACGTAGTACAGGATGACGACCCTCAGGATCGAGTAAAATCTTCGCCACACCCGTACCGACTGTTCCTAGCCCTAAAAGTCCAATCTTACAACTCACGATTTTAAAGCCATCAGCTATCAGCTTTCACTTTAGCTCATTCCCTAGAAAATAAATAACCAGTCTTTCAACTGGCTTAACTGATTAATCCTCGTATAGGGTTATTAGCAATTGCTTTTCGTAGATACTTGGGCACAAACACAACATGCTACTTGCATTCCCACTTAGAATACGACAGGCTTTGGTAAAATTCCGACATATTGTTTTTTCTCCTACGGTTCGGTTCAAGCCACCGTGGGAGTTACTTTACGCCTGGAACGCTCAAAGCTGTGCTAGTCAAACTGGTAAAACCAGTGGCTTACCTCAAAGTCTTAGTTAATTTGCAAGAGTTCTATTCCAAATTAACCAACGAATATCTAAAATGCGTCTACCCTTACCCCAGTTTGGCTCTCCTAGCTTTAATCCCAATCATATTGCTGAGGTAATTGAGACCTCAACTACTGGGTTTATGGCACAGTGCTTAGAGCCTGAGGGACTTAGTTTTCCAACAATGCCAGCTTTTGGCAGTTGGGTAAAATCAATTGAAGAGGAAGATAATAGCAATGTCATGTATGGAGTTGTGTATCATGCCACAACCACACCAATTGATTCTGTGCATCGGGCGCGGGCCTTGGGCTTATCCCTCACAGAACTTAGGGAGCAACAGCCACAAATTTTTGCCATGCTCAAAACAGAAATTAGGGTGGCACTTGTGGGCTTTGTAGCTGGTAACAGAGTTCACCAACATTTACCCTCAAGACCACCCCAGATCCATCAGGCTGTGTATACTTGCAGTACTGATGAGATCGAAGAATTTACCGAAGAGTTATATTTTTTGCGTACGCTTGCTCAGTTGCCTGGAGCTCCAGTTGATGAGCTTGTCGCAGCAGTTCTGAGAGATGTTTACCAAGCTAGAGGCTGCGATCGCGAGTGGTTAGTACGTGCAGGTCGCAATTTGAGCATTCTACTTAAGGATGACTACGATCGCCTCAGTGCGATCCTCAGCCAAGTTCATGTCTAGAATTTGGTTGTGCCAAAAAGGTGATAATTTTTTGACACAGAAATTTGACAAAGAGAAAAGAGGGTAGATGATTCAGAATCCTACCCTCTAAACAAAAAGTTTTATTGTTTTTTTAATTTTTATTGCGCATAGTGGCAATCTACAGCAAGCCTGCTTGCGCTAGACCCAAAACCATACCAGTTCCTAGTATGTGCCCAAAGCTGATAGTTGCTAAAAGTTCTGGAATCCCAAAACCTTCAAATAGCCCAGGTACTTGTGCGGGTAGAGCCGGGCCAACTCCTTTCATCTGAATTGCATAGCGTCCGATCGCGATTACAAACAAAATACAAGTAATCATGACCAAGCCTACGCTGATCGACCAGTTAGTGGTTGTAGGGACGCTAGCTAGCAAAAATAAATTTGACATAACTTGAATAGGTTATTAGTACGCTTTTGTTTGGAAATATCCTATGCCGAATCGGTCACCATGAGTATTTATTCTCAATCTAAATTAACTAAACTTTGCATTCCTCAAAGAATTTCCACCTGTAAATTTTTCATTGATAGGCTTTATGTACGGGCAGGTTTAGCTAGGACTTTTGCTTGGCACTGGTAGCGCTTGGACAAAACCTGCCCCTACGTCGATGGATTTTTTACAGCAACAAGAATTTTGATTAAGAATCAGCCTAAGGGAATGGTTACCTACGACATAGAGATTTTCTAGCCAACCAACCTATAATCAATTTATTAAGACAATGTAATTTAACTTTACTTAACTTTAACTTAAGTTTATGGTGCAGGCGTTAACTCCCACATTTTCCAAGGCGGACTGGCGGTCAGGCTACGAATCTTTAAGGACGGAGAATTCCTACTGGATCGATCTCGTTGATGGTGAGATCCCTCCGGAATTGTCAGGAACCTTATTTCGGAATGGGCCTGGACTATTGGATGTCAACGGTCAAGCCTATGGACATCCGTTTGATGGCGATGGTATGGTCTGCGCGATCGCATTTGTGGGTGGACGCGCCCATTTTGCTAATAGTTTTGTCAAAACACCGGAGTTTTTGGCCGAGCAAGCGGCGGGGCGCATTCTGTATCGGGGGGTCTTCGGTACGCAAAAGCCGGGTGGGTGGAGTCAAAATATTTTCGACCTGCGCTTCAAAAATGTGGCAAATACCAACGCGATCTATCACGCGCAAAAGCTGTTAGCCTTATGGGAAGCTAGCCGTCCCTATCGCCTCGATCCTGATACTTTAGCCACAATTGGGATTGAAAGCTTCAATGGGGTGCTAGCAGCAGGGCAAGTCTTTACCGCCCATCCCAAAATCGATCCACAAAACGGCGATCTTTGGGGCTTTGGCGTAGTGTCAGGACCAAAATCAAAGATTTCAGTTTATCGTATCGATCCTAACGGCATACTCACAGAGCAATTCCAGCAGAAGGTTCCTGGATTTTGCTTTTTGCACGACTTTGCCTACACTCCCAATTACCGCATATTTTCCCAAAATCCTGTCCAGTTTCAACCCTTACCTTTTCTGATGGGTTTCAGAACAGCCGGAGCCTGTTTGGACTTAAAGCCCAACACACCGACCAAGATCCTATTATTCGATCGCGATGGCAAGCTCAACACATTTGAAACCGATCCTTGCTTTATCTTCCATCACTGCAATGCCTATGAGCAGGGAGATACGATCGTCTTGGACTCAATTTGCTACAAGGATTACCCCAAACTGGAAATTAATTCTGACTATAAAGAAATTGATTTTGACAAGGTAATCCCAGGTCAGCTATGTCGTTTTCAGATTGATTTGCGATCGCGTACTGTAGAGCGGAGAGTATTAGTTGAACGTTCCTGCGAATTCCCCGCGATTAATCCCCAGTACGTGGGGCAGCCATATCGGTATGCCTATCTTAGCGCGATCGACCGGCCCCAAGGCAATGCACCGCTCCAGGCGATCGTGAAAGTCGACTTACATACGGGCAAGCAGGAATTGCACAGCTTTGCCCCCAGGGGATTTGTCAGCGAACCCGTGTTTATTCCTCGTCCAGGTGCAGTTGCCGAGGACGATGGCTGGTTAGTAATTGTTGTATTCAATGCTGCACACAATTGCTCAGATATTGCGATCCTGGATGCCAAAAATATTACGGCAACACCAGTCGCAACCCTGCACCTGAATCACCATATTCCCTATGGGCTGCACGGAAACTTTACTCCAGAAGTTTGGGTCAAAAAGCCTGATTAGATCAACTGTGCCATTGACCAAGATGATAAAATACGCCCTAGATCGATAGGGTGTATCTAAAGTTTTGCTCTATATGCTTTTAGCCGTATGGGCAGATCTATGGGTCTGCCCTGTCCATGCTGTATAGAAAGCGAGATCGAACAGCAAGCAAGGTCAGCCCCAGCCGTTTTATTCATTGACTCACACACTCACAAATTAGCCAGATATTACCAGATGAAGCAATTAATGCGTTGGTCGCTCGTGCTCGCTTGCAGTACTACCCTGGTTGGAGCCGCTGCTTGCAAGACTACAACTGGGACACCGTTTCAGCCTGACAACCTACAGGCTGCTGCCATCAATACCACTGACAATCCCAATAATCCCACTACTGACAACTCCTCCGATCGGCAATTTGACTTATTAACTAACCTGCCGCAACCTCAGCGTCTGGCACAGCTCCAATCTCAAGCCCAAGCTTCCCAGTCGTCCCTCGAACGCAGCCGCTCCCGCTACATCTTAGCCAATTTGCATCTCGCGAACCGCAATCCGCAGGCGGCAATTTCCTTGTTGGCAGGACTAGAAACTGAATATCCCGTACTGGCTGATTACGTGCTCCTGAAGCGAGCGCAGGCACTAACCATATCCGACCCCAATGGTGCGAAAACTGTTTGGCAGCAAATCCTCAGCCAATATCCCAAAAGTCCCGTTGCAGCAGAGGCTTTATATGCCCTCGGCCAATCCCAGCAACTGCTAGAGCGATTCCCATCACATCCGCGATCGCGAGATGTCTTACTAGCGGAATTGCGCAAGAGTCCCAATCGCCCCGATCTGCTTACCAACATGGCAGTTAACTTTAGAGACTCTAAGGAAATTCTGCCCATCTTAGATCGGTTAGTCAACGTGCAGGCGGGAAGACTTACGCCTGACCAATGGTGGGCGATCGCCGAAGGTTACTACGACAATGCTGAATACGGTAAAGCTAGCCTTGCCTTTGCCCGTGCCACCTCCAATCCCTACACCGCCTATCGCCTCGGTCGCAGTTTACAAAGGCATAGGCAGAAATCGCAGGCGATCGCTGCCTATGGTAGTGTCGTCCAAAGGTATCCCAATAGCCCACAGGCTCCCAGAGCAATGATCCGTATGATGGATCTGTCCAGACCAGAGGATGCGGTTAAACTTGCCGATCTGATTGTAGCCAAGTACCCAAACACAGCTGGTGAAGCGCTGCTGAAAAAAGTTGATCTCTTACAACAGCTAGGCAATGCCAAGGCATCTAGCGATACCCAATCTTTGCTACTGAATAAATATGCGAGCAGTGATGCCGCTGCCGAACTCTCCTGGCGCTATGCCAAACAGCATGTGCGATCGGGCCAGTTCAAGCCAGCCTTGAATTGGGTTAGCCGTATCACGCTCTCTAATGCTGACAGTGAAATCGCTTCCGAAGCCGCTTATTGGGGCGGTAAATGGGCGACACGCATTGGCGATCGCACCACGGCACAGCAAATGTTTAGATTCGTACTCACCAAGCATCCCCACACCTATTTTGCCTGGCGTTCGGCCTCTCAGCTCGGCTGGCAAGTGGGCGACTTTACCACGGCTAGAAATATCAATCTACCGATTAATCGGCCTAGCGCGCGCAGTCCCTTACCCGCAGGTTCAACCGCACTCAATGAGCTTTATCTGCTCGGGCAAGATCGAGATGCCAGTGAGTATTGGCAGTTTGCCATGCGCGGGCGCTTATCCCAAAATGCCAAAGAAACTTTGACTGATGGCATTATGCGCATCGGTGTCAATGACAACATTAAGGGTATAGCCCAAGCTGAAAGCCTAACCTGGCTTGATGTTACCCCCGCCGAACAAGCAGAAATCGACACTTTGAAAAAGCAGCCGATCTTCTGGCAAACTGTGTATCCATTTCCTTACTGGGATAAAGTCTCCAGTTGGGCAGGGCAGCGCAATCTTAGCCCGATATTAGTAATGGGTTTGATTCGGCAAGAATCAAGGTTTGAGGCCGAAATCTTATCGCGATCTGGTGCCGTGGGCTTAATGCAGATCATGCCCGATACAGGTCGATGGATTGCTTCTAAAAACGGCAGATCGAACTATTCACTCAAAGATCCCGAAAACAATATCGAGTTTGGCACCTGGTATTTTGACTATACACATCGGGAGTTTAATGATAATTCCATGCTGGCGATCGCTAGCTATAATGCCGGGCCTGGTGCGATCGGTCGATGGGTCAAAAGTCGAGGTATTGGCGATCCAGATGAGTTTGTGGAGGGAATTCCCTACGATGAAACCAGAGGATATGTATATCGCGTATTCGGTAATTACTGGAATTACCAGCTCTTGTACTCACCCCAAGTTAAGCAAAGAATTGCCCAACTAGAGGCCGAGACGGTTACAGCATCAAGTAGCACCAAGGGAGCGAATAAGTAGCTCCACGCAAATAGGGGTATGTAATGCATACCCTTCAATTAACAAACTGTTTAAAACGGGCCTGACTGGACTCTAACCAGTGACCGACCGCTTAGAAGGCGGTTGCTCTATACAGCTGAGCTACAGGCCCAAGACATGCGAATATATATTAAACCATAGGTTGGCTAAATTATTGAACTTTATCACTGAAGTTTGGCTAGTCGATCGCAGTTTCTCCGCATTTTGATTAGGCCTCGCGAGACTTGCGCCACTCAACAAAGTCCCCAGAGCGGATTTGTCTCAGCCCATCGAGCCACCGATTCAAAACATATGCCCATGCCTCCAGTTGGCGCCCGTCGTCAAGTAGGACGGGGAGCAACTTTCGACGGTACTCATGTGGTAATGGATCTTCCTGCCCAATGCCTTCATAATCATCCAGAAGCCCCAGTGTCTGCTCCAACATATCTGTGCCGATCTCGTACAACTCGCCCTTAACCAAGTTCACAGTGTCTTGGCAAGGGATGAGTCCTGGATACTCGCCCAAGCTGTAAAGATCTCCGCGAATAGTGCCTATGCCCACAAACGAAGCGTGGCTAGCCAGCACGTTGTGAATCTCGTGTCCTGCATCCTTACGAAGCGTTCCATAGACGAACAGATACCGATTCTTCATGTTCAGGTTAGCCTGCAGTTTTTTATAGCAAGACTTTTGGATAAATCCTGGATAAGTCAATTGTAGAAGTGGCACAGGAGATTATCAATAAACAAGAGAAATCTTTGATACTGAAGTTCATCAACTCAAATCGAGAAATAAATGAACACATTATCAAAGACTCCATCAAAGGTTGAATCGAAGATCGATCTGGCTGCAATACTGTTCGGATAAGCGTTAGGCAGTGCTGGGAATGGTAAAGGTCAGTTTCTCTAAGTTGGTGCCGGTGCCTCTGTGTAGTCGCTTCCTGGCTGGGAACTTCGACCTTGGCTTTTTAACTACGCGGGGATTACTTCTGCCTTGCC
>CALRKB020000046.1:0-42754 GCA_943367755.1 Rhizobium sp. Q54
TTCCTGCGTCCGTTTCGAGGTATTCATAAAAAGTATTTGCACTTATATGTAGGCATGTTCGAGTGGTCATACAATCTGCGTTGGATTGATTTTGACTTCCTCCGTCGTCTTCTTATGCCTCCTTCCACCTATTTACCTAGATGAGCGAATTGTAATTGTGCAAGGCGAAGGCCTCTATTGTCCTGATAATTACTTTTACTATCTTCCGTCTGCAATAATTTCTGAGAGTCGGTTTGTGATTCTATGTGTGTAGTAATATCTTTCTCGTTTAGTTTAATAGGTAGCGGGCCAAGGTACTCAGATAGGCCAAGTCCATTCATCATAATAGACCATGAACGTTCGAGGGCTATTGTAGTCAAATTCCCAATTTGAGTCTTAAAAAATTCCTTGGTGGTTTGTAATACTATGCCTCCAGACCACCCTAAAATAACATTGCAAATCATTACCAGACTGCCTTTTTTAAACGAAATGTTGACTATAACTTGTGGTTCTGGATAAATTACAGATATTGCAGATTGAATTTCCGTTTCAAATTCCTTCGCAATTTCATGGGAATGATGATTTAGCTTGGCAACTAAATTATCGACAAGGCTATTTACGTCGGTTGTCGCTCCATTCGATAACTGCATGCTGATTGAGCGAAAATTCAAGTTTCTAAGAAGCTCACTAAAGGTACGTCCTTCGCGCGGATCCATCTCTCTAATAGCGGTATTCGTAGCAATCTTTTGAACGAGTGCATCAATTTCTGGACGATAAAGAATACTCCATATAGTCGTTTTAGCTTTATCAACAACTGCGTCAGCCACTTTCATGATTTCATTAGTGAATAATTGGATTTCTGCAGGACTTGCTGAAGTTCCATTAGAATTTGCAAGAGCCTGTTCTGCTGATTTTTGCAAAGATTCTGTTACCAACTTGTCTTTTCTAATACTCTCTCGCTCTTTACTTATAGACTCACTTACTAAATCTGCTGTCTTTTGGATCAGAGCTTGTACTGCTAAGAGATGTGGTGTTTGTGCCACTTTCTGAATACGTTCAATAAGTGGTCTGTCTCTTTGAAAGAGTATAGCGTTTTTGGACGAATAAACAAGCCGATTAAGGATGGCTTGAGCATGGTTCTCCAATTCATTTTTAAGTTTCAACTGCTCATCCTTTTTTTCGGAGTCTGACAGTTTGGAGAAAATCCTTTTTAGATCGGATTCTTCAAAACTTGTTTTGACAGAATCTCTTATATCTTTCTCAATAATATTGACTATTCCTCGAATAAGGGCTTCGAAAGATTCGATTTGTGGGGCTAGCTCCTTCTCCATAATGATATCTTCATTCACAGTGGCTTTAGCTGTAAAAGGAACAGTAATTGAACGGCATCTGTGCGTACCGATCTGAGTTTCAGGCTGAAAGTTGTTCATGACCAGTCCTCCTCAAAATTTGTCAATTAATTCTGTTATGTTAGACATACTTTTATGCCTAATTAGGCTTCAAGATAATACAGATGATTTTAGCCTACACTTCTAAATAGAAATATGAGCAGATTTTTGTTTGTCTGTATTTAGGATATCAGCCCATATTGCTAATGTATATGGCTTGGTAAGTGTGCATCTAGAAACATGGCTGAAACCCAGCATTCTCGTTGGGGAACAAAAATTGCCTGGTTGTTGAATCCCTTATTGGACAGGAATATTAAAAAGCCTTTCCAAGTTGTTATTAAACTCCAAAGAAAAAGGGAGCTAATCCAGCTCCCTACAAGATTTCCTATTGAGGCAAATTAAGTCGATTACTTCACCGTTCCTAATAAAGTTTGAGGTTTAACCGCAGATATCTGAGGCACATTAAACCCATTCGAGTATAAGTGTGGGTTTTCCTGGGCAACAACTGAGAACGCATTCCGCATCTCCGCTGTCACAGCCACAGTCTTAGCATCATAGGTCTGAGTCGCCAGCTTAGGATACAAACCAATACCAATAATCGGCACGATCAAACAGGCGGCAATCAAGATCTCGCGAGGCTTGGCATCTGCCCAAAACTTGTGCTCGATCTTAACTTCTGAAGATGTGTTGCCGTAAAACACCTGGCGAAGCATCGACAAAAGATAGATTGGAGTTACGATCAAGCCAACTGCCGAGAGCACCACCACTACCACTTTGAAACTCGAACTGTAGATATCGCTGGTGGCAATGCCCAGAAATACGGTTAGCTCTCCCACAAAACCACTCATCCCAGGTAAAGCCAACGATGCGAATGCTCCAGCCGTAAATAGGGCAAATGTCTTGGGCATTCCCTTCGCTAAACCACCCATCTCGTCCATGTTCAGGGTGTGGGTGCGATCGTAGGTTACACCTGTGAGAAAGAACAAGCTAGCTGCAATTAACCCGTGGGATAGCATCTGCATCACCGCACCGCTAATACCTAAGTCTGTAAAAGAAGCCAGACCTACCAGCACAAATCCCATGTGCGAAATCGAAGAATAGGCCAACCTTCGCTTCATATTTGTCTGTGCAAAGGCGGTAAACGCACCATACACAATGTTCACCACACCCAGCATCACTAAAACTGGCGCAAAATAGATGTGGGCATTGGGCAACATTTCAATGTTCATGCGAATAATCGCATAGCCACCCATCTTCAGCAAAACCCCTGCCAGAATCATCGATACTGGTGCCGAAGCCTCCCCGTGGGCATCAGGCAACCAGGTATGCAAAGGGAAAATTGGCAACTTAACACCAAAGGCGATTAAGAAACCAGCGTAGGCAAGCATTTCTAAAATGAGAGGGTAATGCTTGTCTCTGAGTGCGGCCATGTCGAATGTGACATCCCCACCATAGAAAGCCATGGCCAAACCTGCAAGCAGGATAAATATGGAACCGATCGCGGTGTAGAGAATGAACTTGGTGGCCGCATATTGACGTTTTGGCCCACCCCAAATCGAGATCAGCAAGTAAACGGGAACTAGCTCCAGTTCCCACATCAGGAAGAACATCAGCATGTCTTGCGCCGCAAATACCCCAATCTGGGCGCTATACATCACCAGCATAAGGCTGTAGAACAGTTTTGGCTTTTGCTTGACGTTCCATCCCGCAAAGATCGATAGTGTCGTGATCAATCCGGTCAGGACGATCAGGGGCATGGAGAGGCCATCCACTGACAGCGACCAGTTCAAACCAATTTGGGGAACCCAGGCATAGGTTTCGGCTAGCTGAAACGAAGAATTCTGTAAGTCGTAGTGCTGCCAGAAGGCGTAAATCATTAACACAAAATCTGCAAATCCAATGCCTAATGCATACCACCGAACGCTTTTACCATCTTTGTCGGGGATTGCTGGTATAGCTAGAGCAGCTATAAGTGGCATCAATACGATCGCCGTGAGCCAAGGAAATTCTGAAGTAATCATGAGTAGTAACAAATACTTAGTAGCTCAATATCAATTCTAGGGAGTTTTTGTTAAATTAAAACTACATTTCGACATAAAAGTTCATGAAAATGTAAAGATTGTTGGAGGAATATTCATAGAGATAAATCAATATATCCTGCTGAATGCTATAAATTTGGTGGCACTGAACTCACCAAAGGCTTACCTATAGATGATTTGTGGGCGACTAGGTAATAATGCCCTATCTTTTGGCAAAGACGATCAGGTTGGAGCGATTTGTTAAGATTCGATCGCAAACTACCCAAGATAGGCTTCGATTACGCCTGGATCGTTCTTCACTGTTTCTGGGTTACCCAAGGCTAGTAGTTGACCAAAATGCAACACAGCGATGCGATCGCACAAACCCATTACCAGGGGTACATTATGTTCGATCAACAAAATTGTTAACTGGAACTGAGCGCGCACTTTACGGATAAATTCACTTAACTGCGCTTTCTCATTCGGATTCATCCCAGCGGCTGGCTCATCTAATAAGAGCACTTTGGGTTTCAAGGCGAGGGCGCGGGCAATTTCTAAGCGTCGTTGATCCCCATAGGCCAGATTGCGTGATCGCTGTGCTTGTTTATCCGCCAGACCCACCAGTTCTAATAATTCCATCGAACTCGCATGAATCATCTTTTCTTCGGTAGGTGCGGGATGGATGCCAAATACGCCGTTCACAACACCCGATTTCGTCTGGACATGGTGCGCGATCGCTACATTCTCGCGTACCGTGAGATCGCTAAATAGACGAATATTCTGGAAGGTGCGGGCAATACCCAGGGAGGCAATACCATGGGGTCGCAAATTTGTGATGTCGCGATCGTCGTAGATCAGATTGCCACTGGTAGGTAAAATTAAGCCCGTGATCAGATTGAATAGAGTAGTTTTACCAGCACCATTGGGACCAATTAGACCAAAGATTTCACCTTCCTCAACCGCAAAGGAAACTTCGTTGACTGCCACTAAGCCACCAAAGCGGCGGGTGATTGATTTAACTTCCAGGCAGACCGACATAGGATTGCAGTAGGAGCATATTTGATAGGTAAGTATACATTTAACGTGATCGACTGGCATCAATAGGCTTGGTTCGTTTTGGTTTAAGCAACCCGGTCAATCGCCGCAATTGTTTGAGTAACTTGGGTGTGATGATGCCTTGGGGATAGAAAATGCTACCCAGGACAATTAACAGCCCAAAAATCATAAAGCGGCCATCGCGTAAAAATTGCGCCAACCAAATAGGGATACTACTTATACCGGAGATCGCCCTTAATATTTCCGGTAGCGCCGTGAGCACCATGCCACCAATCACGGGGCCGACGAACGTGCGCGAGCCACCAATCAGCACAAAGGCAAGATAGGTAATGCTGGCATCAAAAGTCCCTTGTTTGGCATTCCAGGTATTGAGGAAATGGGCGCTTACCGCTCCCACAGCACCCGCCAAAATCGCTCCCAACATGAAGGATAGTACCTTGTAGTAGGCAGAGTTAATGCCCATCGCACCTGCTGCCAACTCATCTTCGCGGATGGCAGTGAGGGCGCGACCGACGCGGATGCGCTCCAGGCGATAAATAAAGAACATACTGACTACCAATAACGGCAGAGCTACCCACATGTAGTCAATTTGCGCGGTAAATGGTTGAGGAATGCCAGGAATCCCGATCGCACCGCCCGTAATTTCCAGGTTTTGACAGAGAAACCGCAAAACTTCAACAAACGCAATCGTGGCGATCGCCAGGTAGATCCCCCGCAAACGCAGTACGGGGATGCCAAGAAATACAGCTAAAATTGCAGAGACAATTGTGGCTAAAAGCATTTCTAGCAGCAATAGCGGAATGGGGAATGGGTCGAGTACTTTGCCATCCGCTGTCAGAAAGTATTTAGTGGAAAGGATGGCGGAGATATAACCACCCAAAGCATAAAATCCCGGCGTAGCGAGCGAAAGTTGCCCTGCCATCAATGGTAAATAGACAGAAAGCCCTAGAATTGCCCCAAAAAACATGGAGACAATCACGGTGCCATAGGTGTTCAAAAAATCGGTCATGGAAAAATGATACTTACTAATAACCAAGATTGCTACGGTCAGTTACAGGTGCCATTGAAGTGAATCCTTTATTGAGCTTTTGTAAATCTAAAAGGCTTAAAATTGTTATACAGCAAGCTTACACATCTCTAAACAAATGCCATTACAAGAACTACAAAAACAATTGCTGCAACTGTCAACCAGCGATCGTTGGCAGTTGGTACAAACTCTTTTGGAATCACTAAAAAGGGAAACATCCCCTCAATTGAAACGCGGAAACTTATCGCGGCTTCGAGGAATTGCAAAAAGTGCGGTAGTAATTGAGGAGCATGATGACAGAGAGGATTATGTTTCCTACCTTACTGAGAAATATCAGTAATGCGAGTTCTGATTGACACCAACGTGGTTCTTGACTTTCTGCAAGAGAGGTTGCCATTTGTAGAAAATGCAGCCAGACTGTTTGAGCGTATTGATAATGGAGAGATTGAGGGATTTATCGCAGCCACAACTATCACCAATATCTACTACATCGTCCGTAGAGCAGCAGGGTTGGTAGTAGCTCAAGATGCAATCGCCCAAGTTTTGTCAGATCTAAACATTTGTGCCGTAGATCGAGATGTATTGGAACAGGCTCTTGCACTAAATTTTCAAGATTTTGAGGACGCTGTACAGTATGTCTGTGCGGTTACACATAACGTAGATGCAATAGTGACTCGTGATGCAACTGGTTTTGTTAGTGCGGAGATTCCAGTAGTGTTGCCTGATGCGCTTGATACTATCGATAGCAGTGAGTGAAGCACGCATAACAAAGCCAAATGCACCCAACCACATCTGGGATCGAGAGGCGAACTGTGGCGAGTGATGGGTAGCGATCGCCTGCTAGACCTTCTGGGCAAAACTGCGCCCTAGCAGTCCCTGGGGTCTGACTAGCAGCATCACGAATAACACGGCAAACGCGACAGCATCTTTGTAAGCCGAGAAATCTGAGGGCACAAATGCTTCAATCAGGCCGATCGTAATTCCACCCAATACTGCCCCAGGAATACTACCTAAGCCGCCTAAAACAATTACGGCCAGTCCTTTTAGTCCATAACTCACACCAAAATAGGGGCCAGGGATTCCCACGCTTGTCCCCAATAAAGTCCCAGCAACGCCAGCTAAAAAACCCGACACAAAGAATGTAAATAGGATAAAGAAATCCGTATTTATTCCCAGCAGGCTAGCCGTAGTAGCATTCTCCGCTACAGCCCGTAAAGCTTTACCTAACTTGGTGTAGTTAATTAGATAAGTCAGCCCTGCCAGCATAATGCCTGAAACCCCAAACACAACCATTTGTGCTGTACGCACGAATATTGGTTTAGCTTCAGTGCCAAAATTGATGGCCGCCGGCAGTTTACCGTAAACGCCATCGTAAATATTATCGGGAAAGGTATAGCTCTCGGAGCCAACTAAATACTGGATCGCATTCACGATCACGATCGCCACACCCAAACTAGAAACCAGTGTTAAGAGAGGATCGGCATTCCTCAGACGTAGTGGTCGGAAGGCGACGCGCTCGATCGCCACACTTACGAGTCCGGCCAGAATACTGCCAAACAATAGAGCGATCGGAAAATTTAACTGGAAGGGCAATTTAGCATTTGCCAGCAAACCATTAAAGCCAAATGCTTGTCCCATCAGGCTATAGGTAAAATACGCACCGAGCGTAAATACAGCTCCATGGGCGAAGTTAATAATCCCTAAAATGGAAAATACCAGCGTATAGCCTAAGGCAAAAATGGCGTAGGCACTGCCCGTGGAAATACCATTGAGGAATTGCTGACAAAATACCGTGAAATCCATGTTTTGATTACTTTCTCGCTCTGTCTTTGTCAAAGTGGCGCACGATATAAGCTGCAGCAAAACTTCCGTGTTCGTGATTTTCTAGAATGCTAACTAACTCAAACAGGCGATTGGCAACATCTGTACCCAACTTATCGATCAGCGTTTGCCGCTCCAGTTGTGCCTGATTTACTTCGCGCATCTGTGCCTGCCACTGATTAGAAAATAGGTGTGGCACATTAGTATGCAGGTTTAACTGCTCTAGGGTATTCCATTCACCG
Source organism: Rhizobium sp. Q54 (assembly GCA_943367755.1). Classification (GTDB taxonomy): domain Bacteria; phylum Cyanobacteriota; class Cyanobacteriia; order Pseudanabaenales; family Pseudanabaenaceae; genus PCC-6802. Next base: position 7,532 of record CALRKB020000046.1, read on the forward strand.
CGATCGCACCAAATACCACCACAACTGAGGCAGCGTTCTACGTAAAATGCTGTTTTTAACGGAATTCTTGCTCTTGATAGATAAATACCGCACTCAGGGCAAAAGCCAGCTTTGGCATCAAATTCTGTGGGCGTAAAGTTGAGCGACTGGCCCGGAGAGATTGCACTTGAGACTGGCTTAGCTTGTTTAGCTTGCCAAGCACTGTATTCTAGTGCAGGTATCCAAACCCCTTGGCACTCAGAACACTGTTGAGCGGCCAACTCACCAGAAATTCTGGTTGCTTTCAACTCAGTTTCTTTATGTTTAGGACAGCGCACGATCGATTCTCCTCTACTTGCAAATCAACTTGCAAATCACCTCACATATCATCGCGCAAATTTGCAACGCTTACTTGCCCTTGTCGCAGCACCTGCCAACCAGACTCTGTCCACTTAATTACTGTTGAAGCCTGACCGCTGCCTGCGATCGCCTCTAGATCGCGATCGTGCATGACAAGTACACCGGGAAATTTCTCCGCAATTTTTCCTAATTCGCCAAGAGGTGGTTCGCCACTTTTGTTAGCACTGGTTGTTAGTAAAGCACCAGTTTGTTGTAAAAGCGCGATCGCCGACCCACAGTTGGGAATGCGAATCCCAAGTGTTTGCGAACCTGGGTTAAGCCTCTGTCCTCTTTGGTTGGCAGGCAAGACTAAAGTTAAAGCACCTGGGAGCTTAGTGCTAGCTAAATGTTGCCAATTTGACAAGGCGGGATGTTCAGTGTCGACGAATGCAAAAAGTTCCTCAAGGCTGGCGGCCATTAAAATTAATGGCTTATCTTCAGGTCGCTCTTTGAGTGCAAAGATAGCGGATGACTGGGAAGCGATTACACCTAGCGCGGGTACGGTATCTGTAGGGAAGCTAATTACCCGACCTGAGCGTGCCCCCGCCACTAAAGCTGCCATAGTGACTAATGCCATCTTCGTCTTTTAACTGAGGGATAGGGAAAGTTGTAATGGGTTATCTGAGGGTTTTCACCCTCCTCAAAAAATTCTTGACAGAATACTAGCTTTTAACTTCAGCAATCAGATGTAGATCGATCATCTGCGGTTCTTTCTGCTCTTCGGTCTGAGGTTCACGCTTAGCAATTTCAGGCTTAGAAACTACTGCAATAATGCCAGGCCCAAAAAATCTACCAATTTTTTCCTGCTTGGCTTGCCAAGTTTCCCAACCGATTAGAGGTGACTGAAACCGCAATACCAAACTATAGGCATCGGGTTGCCCTTCTGTTTGAAACACTTCTTCATAAAGACCAGTTAAGATTGGTCTTTCTTCATCGGTCGGCCTCATGCCCAGCTTTTCCAATACTTCGTCTAAGTGCGCGCGGATACCATAGCGGTAGCGGGTAACATCCTGACGTACCTGTTTCTGTGTAGGGGTAGCCTGAACTTCACGCAATTTTAATGCAAGAGCCGAGGTAGGCTGCAAAACCTGGATGGGCTTGACTTCTGCCGACTTGAGTGCTGCTCCCCCAAGTAAAATAGGGATGCCATAGAAAAAACCAACGAGATTGAGGGTAGGATTACCAGTAGCGTAGGCAAATAAACCAGTCCCACTTAAAACTACTCCAAGTATCAAAAATAACGAACCCAAAGAAATTTGTCGTAGCATATAAATGAAAAGTGCGAAACTAACCCAATACTGTTTTTCCAGAAAAAGTCATGAAATGACCATATCCACAGCTTAACTTAATATATCGAAGAGGCTACAATCATTCAAGGTTTAGGGTAGAGGCTTCAAGCGTATTAGTAACAGTCGACTGAATCTTGTTGCTACCTTAAAGAATTTAACCAGAGGCTAGAATTAATTTCTAGTTTGGTTCTCGATCGCTACACTATTATTTCAGTCGATCGGCCAATACATACGTCAGTTTAATTTACACACGCAATTTACCAAAGTACGGAGCTAGAGGAATCGGGCATGAGCAAAGCCATCAACTTCCCCGCAGAAATTGAAACCATATTGCCCAGCGATCGCGATGATGCCGATGCCGATGCAATAGATCTAGAAGATCTAGATAAGGATGATGATGACCTCATCGATATCGATGATGATGCTGTAGTTGAGATTTCATCTGATTCTGAGGAGGAAAGTGGTAAGCCGGGTAAAACCCGAGGCCCTAAAAAGCGTGCTAGCCAAGCCAAGAAGAAGCACTACACGGAAGATTCGATCCGACTTTATTTGCAAGAAATTGGTCGTATCCGATTGCTGAGGGCTGATGAGGAGATCGAGCTAGCTCGTAAAATTGCCGATCTACTGGAATTGGAGCAGACGCGCGAAAAGCTCGCAGCACAGTTGCAGATCGATAACCCCGAAGAAGTTGAGGAATCTGATTGGGCGCAGGAAATGGCAATGCCTTTGGCAGATTTTCGTCGGCGCTTGCACTCAGGCCGTCGTGCCAAAGATAAGATGGTGCAGTCTAATCTGCGTCTCGTAGTTTCGATCGCCAAGAAATATATGAATCGCGGCCTCTCGTTTCAAGATTTGATCCAGGAGGGCAGCTTGGGCTTGATCAGGGCAGCAGAAAAGTTCGATCACGAAAAAGGCTACAAGTTCTCCACCTACGCTACCTGGTGGATTCGTCAGGCGATTACCAGAGCGATCGCCGATCAGTCGCGCACAATTCGTCTACCCGTGCATTTGTACGAAACGATTTCGCGCATCAAGAAAACCACCAAGCTTTTATCGCAGGAGATGGGTCGCAAACCAACTGAAGAAGAAATTGCTACCCGCATGGAAATGACGATCGAGAAGCTGCGCTTTATTGCCAAGTCAGCGCAGTTACCGATTTCGCTGGAAACGCCAATTGGTAAGGAAGAAGATTCCCGCCTGGGTGACTTTATTGAATCTGACGGCGAAACGCCGGACGATCAGGTCGCCAAAAATCTTTTACGCGAGGATCTAGAAAGCGTTCTCGGCACGCTTAGCCCTAGAGAGCGTGACGTATTGAAACTGCGCTACGGTCTTGATGACGGACGCATGAAAACCTTGGAAGAGATTGGTCAAATCTTTAACGTTACCCGCGAGCGCATTCGCCAAATTGAGGCAAAAGCCCTGCGCAAGCTCCGTCACCCTAACCGTAATAGTGTTCTGAAGGAATATATTCGCTAAGCTTCTAAAAGCAAGCAGTTTCGTGGAGGATCGCCATGACTGTAACCACTTACAAATGGACGATCGATCGTTATCATCAAGCAATTGCCGCAGGGATTTTCGACGATCAGTGCGTTGAGTTATTGCAGGGAGAAATTGTCTTAATGCCTTCTGAGGGAGAACCTCATGCTTACTCCAACACAGAGGTCGCTGATTATCTAAGAACATTGCTTGGCGATCGCGTCAAAATCCGCGATGCTAAGCCAGTTACCCTCCCCAACGATTCGGAACCAGCACCAGACATCGCCGTTGTAAAGCCATTAGGCAAACTTTATCTCGAACACCATCCCTACCCCGATGACATCTTTTGGTTGATCGAATTTTCACAAGCCACACTTAGCAAAGATTTGGGTCGAAAAAAAACGATCTATGCTGAAGCAGGCATCAAAGAATACTGGGTCGTAAACCTGAACAAGACTGAATTGAGAGTCTTTCGGGATTTGGTAGATGGCAAATATACGACTGAATTAATACTGACTGAAGGGGCGATCGCCCCTAGCGCATTTCCAGATATGCAAATTCAGGTAGCCAATCTGCTCGTACCTTAATCTGCCATACCGCAAAGCTGCCGGAATTTATGAATCCTCAAATAGCAAGGCTTACCAGTTATAGAATCCAATCCTACGACACCGCGATCGCAGCCGAACTTGCCCAATTTGCCATCTGGAGATCGTGGACTCCTCTACAACGAGCCACTCACCTCAACCACAATACCCGCAGCGCCCGTTCTACCGCTTGGCACATCACCCAAACAACCTTAGCCGCCCAAAGTAAAACCCAACAAATTCATTATTTTTTAAGAAAAGTACTTGACCATACCTGGATTGATTGCCTGCAAATACAAGGGGAAATAACGATGACAGGAGCGATCGAAGAAGCTTTGATTGTTGCTGAAATTTTAGAATCTTTAGACATTCCTTACCTGATTGGAGGGTCTGTTGCGAGTGGCATTTGGGGAGAAATGCGCTACACCCAAGATATCAATCTAGTCGCCGATCTGCAAGAGAGTCAAATCGATCTATTACTCAGTGCCTTTTCATCTCGATTCTATATTAGTGAAATTGCGATCCGAGAAGCGATCGAGTTAGGTCGTTCATTTAACCTAATCGATCATCAAACTGGTTGGAAAATCGACATTTTCATCCTGACTCAAGATCCTTTCAAGCAATCTAAATTTCAACGCAGACAACAAATTTCCGTCGATGAAATGGGGCGAACCCTAAACTTTTCTAGCCCAGAGGATACAATTTTGCAAAAACTCCTATGGTATCGCATGGGGCAAAAACGCTCCGAACGGCAATGGCGAGATATCTTAGGCATATTAAAACTTCAGGAACCAGTCCTCGACCTTGCTTACCTTCAGCAATGGGCTGACCATTTGCAACTTTCAGAAGACTTAGAACAAGCATTGATGGAATCTAGAATCTAGTTATTAAAAGTTTTAAGGATGCGGAATTGTCGGACTGTAACTGTGGGAAATCTGAGTAACGATCTTAGTAGTTTATGTACGAGCAGATAGAGCTTTGGCACGATCGAAAATCTATAAATAGTACAGATGACACCGATCCAAAAGCCCAGGTGATTTTATCAATGGATGGTGAGGCTATTTTCTATAGAGATTTCTTCAATACTGATGAAAGTGACAAGCTCTTTCTAGAGCTTAATGCTAGTACACAGTGGCAACAAGATACTATTGCAATTTTTGGTAAGCGTATGCCCTTGCCAAGGCTCCAAGCTTGGTATGGAGATGAAGGCACATCCTATACTTATTCAGGCATAGAACAGCATCCTAAGACTTGGACTCCTGTGCTGTTGGCTATTAAAGCCAGAATTGAGAAAGCAGCGCAAGTTAAATTTAATAGTGTGCTGTTAAATCTTTATCGGCATGGTAAAGATAGTGTTGCTTGGCATAGTGATGATGAACCGGAACTAGGGCAAAATCCGATCATTGGCTCAGTTAGTTTTGGCGATACTCGCCGATTTTCCTTGAAACATAAGCAAAATAAAGAGCGCAAAGTTGAGGTTGACTTGCCCCATGGTAGTTTTTTGTTAATGCGGGGTGAAACCCAACATTATTGGCAGCACCAAATCGCTAAAACTACAAAAGCAGTTAGACCTAGAATCAATCTAACCTTTAGAATTGTTCGCTAATCAATTCGATATATTCCGATCCAGTTACAGGAAACGATCAAACCTTAATCTGTGTCACCGCAATGCTGCCTGAGAAGCAAACATCAACATCTGTACCGGGGGAGCGATCGCGCAGTTCATATTTCCCCGCATAAATCAGGCTATCACCTTCCACCTGAAAGCCCAACGGTAGGGGTTTACTGGAAAGCGGACAAAATACGATCGCCGGATCTGGAGCATCGGCATCCAGGTGGGGTAAATTCACATTCCAAAATGTGCCAGGTTCAACAGGGAGACTGAGTAGCTTATCCAGAACCAGATTGCTCAGGTATGCTGCAAATTCCCAGTCAATTTCTTTGCGTTTGGCGCGGTAGTGGGAAATCGCGATCGCGGGAATGCCATGTAATGCTGCTTCGCGCACCGCTGCTACCGTCCCAGAGATATAAACATCGGCACCAAGATTGCCGCCATTATTGATCCCCGATAGCACCAGCTTAACGTCATCAAAAAGATGCCCGATCGCGACGCGCACACAGTCGGCAGGTGTACCAGCGATCGCAAACTGGTCAGGCGATCGCTTTTGCATGTGGATCGGGGTAGCAGTTGTCACCTGATGACCGCATCCCGACAAATGATCGCGAGGTGCCACGACAATTCCTTTTCCATCAACTGCTGCTTGCAACGCCCGGATACCAGGGGCATCAATGCCATCATCATTGGTTAAAATTAACGTCAAAATACTAAACTACTTCTCGTAGTTGGTCTTTGTGCAACCAAATCGGTGGCGTAGGTACTTGAGTGAACTTAACCTGGATGTAGTCACCTCTGAATTCCAGCACTTCGCCATTGGTTTCAAAAATATAGTTAGACCAGCGCGGATCGTTGGCTTGCGCCTCGACGCTGTTATCTAGCTTTTCCCGAATTGCTGTCACCATCGAACCTTTTTTCAGAGCCATAGTTCAGTACTTGCTAATAAATTCCTTAAGACATTTTACCTGCTGCTAGTAGGTTCCTTGTGTAGTATGGAGAAATAAGGGTTAGAGAATTTCTATGATTTCTATAGTAGCTTCTCCATCCTTTCGCCCCTTAGCAGTATCGAGGGTTTATCAATTATGTGTATTTGCATTAACTGCCACTATGTAGATCGCTGTATCACCTATCACGCTGTCGAGCATCAGCACCAACAACTCCACCTCACCGATACGCCAGATTTTGAGGCAATATCACCTAGCATCAATGTCAACATTTCTACTATGGGCGAGGAAATTCGCATGGAATGGGATGTGGTCGGTTGTGATAGCTTCAAGCAAGAAACTGGTAAATGGGTGAAACTAAGACCTGGAGAGCTAGTTCCCACTTGAATTCGACCGATTATTCGCAGGCTCGGATGTATTCGTGTCCGTGCTATTAGTCGTATCCGTGGTATCTGTCCCGTTAGTATTCAAAGTGACTGGACAACTCAGGTTATCGGCTTGAGTTTCCTGCTTCGGCTCAGGTGGGAGCAGGGCCACAATATGAGGGACTGGCCTTGGCTCATAGCTCATTACCGATTTACCCCTATAGGCCAGGGATGCACTAGCACCGGAGTCCAGCATCACAACGTTCTGCAATCCAGCTTTAGCTAAAATTGCTCCCAAGCCCACCGAGTCGATCATATCCATTGAGACGCCGATTACAGGACGACCGGAGCGATCGATTCCCCAGAAGGCGCGATCGCGATGAGCATCAAAACCATACAACTTACCAAAGCTTTCTGCTGTTTGTGGTTTACCATCTCGAACCAACCAGCCTGCTCCCACAAAAGCGTCAGTAACTCCTGGCAACTCGGCCTGAAGTTGCTCTAAGGTGCTGTGCTTAGCAGGATCGTAGGGGATGAAGCGCACATCATTAGGGCTAATCAGCACGAGCGGACGACCCTTAAGCAAAGGATTTTCCCCCTTGCGTCCAGGATTAAGTACTCCCGCCTGGCTAGAAAATTGGCTGAGTACTGGCCCGATCATCTTGTTGTCTTGCAGAGATTCCAGCGAGAAAAAGCCACCATCAACTGCCGCGATCGCTGGCGTCTTCTGCATAATATCCGCTACCTGAGCGCGGGTATCGGCATGTACGGTCGCGGGCTTGCCACCGTAGACTAGCGTCAGTGTTAACCCATCTACTGTGACTTGTTTTTTCTGGACTGGTTCTGAAAAAGTGGTAGGAGAAATCGGGATATTTGAGGTTGGAGTGGCATTTTGGGCTGATTGCGAACCATTCCAAGCCACAGAGATGGCATCCTGCAAACGCGATTGCCCATAGCGCCTGATCGCAAGTAAATCCTCGGATGTATTCGCAGGCTGTTCCAGGCTGGGATCGAGGCTCATGGTAAGAGCTGCTTTGTAGCCAACTTCTTTAACTTTTTCTCGCACGCGATCGCTGTAGGAGCCTTCTGGGTAAGTAAAGTATTGGATCTCGATCCCTAGTTCCTTTTCCAGTACTTGTTTTGAATCAGTTAGTTCTTTGGTAATTTTGGCATCGTCAAGATCGAGCAGATTCAGGTGATTGACCGTATGGGAGGCGATCGTAATCAGTCCGCTTTGTTGCATTTCGCGCAACTGATCCCAGGTAGCCTTAGGCTTGCCCTCCTGCTTGCCCACATAGGCAGTGTGTACCGACCAAACCGCAGGATAGTTATACTGCCTGAGCAATGGGAAAGCATACTCGTATTGGCCGAGATAATTATCATCAAAGGTCAGAAGAACGGGCTTCTCTGGTAAAGACGCTCCTGTACGTAGGTGCTCGACCAGGCGATCCATGCTAATTGGTGTCATGCCCGCATCTTGAATCGCTTGAAAATGCATTGCTAGATCTTCAGGTGTCACATCCCAGTCCACCTGTTTCACTGGCGTGATGTCGTGGTACATGACGATTGGTACACGGGCTTGTCGCGCGCGATCGCTGATTTGGGGCCAAGGTGCAGGGGTGAAACTCGCGATCGCATCGGATGTCAGATTATTCGTAAAGCTCAAGATACTAGGTAGGGGATCGAGGGCGATCGCCTCAACTGAGCGCACCTGGTAGAGGGAGTTGGTTACATCGGTGAGGGCATTAAATCGGCATAGCGATCCATTTGATTCGCTAGATAGCGCTGAGGTCGTAATTGGCTCAACTTGGGCTGCATTTTTACCCCGCAACGATATGAGAGAGGCCGCAATCCCTGCGCCCATGCCCACACCTGCCGCAACTAGAACCATAACCAGGAGAAACGTTGACTTCTTCATATAACCTGCGCGCCGCGATACCTTGTTAATTTAATCAGACATAGTCATACCTAACAAGTAATTATGCCCATCCCACTAGTCGATATACGATCGTGCCGACTACCTCTTTGAGGGCATTGGTAGTATTTTTCAAGGCCTCGGCATCGGGCAACAGATCGAATAGAGTGCCAGCTAAACCTTTCTCGTTTATATTGCTGACGGTCAAGAAGTCCGTGGGTGCAGCGATCGCCTCAATCTCCAACTTGCGAAAAATTGCTAAAGAACGCGGCATATGGAGGGCTGAAGTAACGAGCAGAATCTGGTGTAAACCTCTTTGTTGCAGGATTGCTTTGACATTGACTGCATTTTCGCGGGTATTGAGCGAAGTAGCATCCTGGGCAATTGCGGTTGTGGGTACGCCTAAAGCTGTGGCGATCGCCGCCATATCCTCAGACTCTGGATTGCCCCCTTCACCCAGCCACTCAGCACGGCCACCACTGACAATTAATAATGGCGCTTTGCCCTCTAAAAATAACCTGGCTCCATAAATAATGCGATCGCCAGCTTCTGCTACTTCCACCCACGGGCGCGGGGATATCTTGGGGCGGATGCCACCACCTAACACCACGATCGCATCAGCTTTAGGTAAATTGCCGATGGGGATGTTCTGCTGCTCCAGCGATCCCAGCAACCAATCAGAGGCAGGACGGCTACTGCTGACTAATAGAATGCCTAATGCCAACCCAATCAGCAGCAGCGGCCATTTGCGGGCTTTCCCTTTGTGGCGCAGCATCGTAACTAAGGCTACACTGGTCAGCACGATTGCCAATCCCAAAGGATAGACAAAGAGCGGCAAAATCTTAGATAGCGCCAGTAACATAAAGTCTTCCTGTCCCTACAACATCGCATAAAAAAGACCTCGACTAGCTATCTTAGCCACCCGAGGTGCAATCTAGAACTTGAAACAAATCTATCTACTTAGCAGCTTGAGCTTCCAGCAACTTCTGCTTCAGAATTTCCAGCTCCTGTGCCCAGCGGGGATCGGGTTGATGAGCTTCCGAACCAGTGCCACTACTTTGCGATGAAGCGCGATTACCGCTACTACGCTTGGACTTATTATTGCTGCCACTACGCTGTTTAGAAGCTCTTGGGGTGGGTGTAGAGACAGTGTTGGCAGAGGGAGTGGTTGCCTCAGCGCTAGGCGTTCCTTCTTCGCCATCTTCCTCACCTGCTTTGCCTTTGTTGCGAGGCAAGGCTTTCTCTAACTTAAGCACCGTGCCATTAAAGTCAAAACCGTTGAACTTCTCAATTACCGTATCCGCAAGTTCGGGAGTGCCGACTGTGACAAAACCAAAGCCACGGCATCTGCCAGTTTTGCGATCGGTAATCACCTTCAGTGATACTGATTCGCCAGATTCATGGAATATTTGTTCTAGTGCTTGACGATCTAGTTCCGCTGGCAGGTTGCCAACATAAAGACGAATAGACATGGTGAAGGTAAACCTCTGTAGTTATGGGAATCTTCTAAGTTTGTAAAAGCGATCTACAGCAGCCAGATCATGATTTATTCGTACAATGAGGCGCTGCCATTTATGAACTCACATAAGGGAAATAGCGATTTGAGCCACCTATCAAAATACCATAAAAATAAATACATTATCTAAAGCTTCAGAAGTAATGCTGAAGTAATTAACAACATTAGAGTTTAGACTTTTGGGCTGGCGGCATTACCTGATTAGCAGCAGTCCGAAATTAGGCATCTGAACTTGGCAAAGTCAGTTCGTGCATGACGCTACTACAGATAAATGGCAAAACCTCCTGATTGTCAGCATCCCCCTCAGTGAATACAATCAGCATGAAGGCAGGGTTGCCTGGAATTTCCATGTAGGCAGCATCGTGGCGCACCTTACTGGTTAAGCCGGCCTTTGACCATAACTTTGCGGTTTCAGGTAGGCCACCACCTAAAAAGCCTGTTACCTGGTTATAGGGATCGGCGGCTAGATCTTGGGGATCGATGCTGCGGTATAGCAATTGGCGCATGGACTGGGCGCGATCGCGGCTAATTGCCATCCCTCCTATGATGCTATGCAGTAGGTGAGCCGTTGCTTCGGTAGTGAGCATATTACGGTTTTCCATATTCTCACCGTAAAACTCGCGTTCGCGACCATAGGGGCCATCACACCAGGTTTTCTGGCAAGCATTAATGAGTCCATACTCGGGCACGTCAAGGTTATGGAAGTAGCGATTAACGATTTGCCTTTGATGTTGCCAGGTCGCAAAAGGCCCAGAGGCTAGTTCTGGCCCTCCCGTAGTGCCGCTGAGTACGTCGACGATTAACGCTGTGGCATCATTGCTAGAGTCGACAATCATGTCCCGCAGAGCACGCTCCGTTTCGTTAGTCAGGCTTAACATGCCTTTATCTAGCCACTCGTGCAGCGCTACCATATAAAACAGCTTAATTATGCTAGCTGGGTAGACCAACTCTATGCCTCTATGGCTGTAGCCGCGCATCTTACGATTCCAAAAGTTGCTTCCTTCCACTTCGGCATAGTCAACGATCGACTCTGCGTCGTAAACCAGTAGCGTCATCGCAATTTGGTTGCGATTCAACGGGTATTTGCTACAAACGATATCGATCAGGCGATCGCAAGCATCCTGCAACTTTCGATCTGGTTGAAAAAAGGTCATTACTCGGGGTGACTTGAGGTAACTAGAACTATACAGCTAGGATCTTAGAGCTAAACTTCAATCCTAGGATAGAATTACTGCCTCAATAATATCGACAATATCTACCTGCTATCACCCACCACCCATGTTAGACATCGCTCAAGTTCTATCACGAGAACTTTCGCTCAAATCTCATCAAGTCAAAAACGCACTAGAACTACTAGCAGAGGGAGCAACCGTACCCTTCATTGCCCGCTATCGCAAGGAACGCACTGGCGAGATGAATGAGGTGCAATTACGCGATCTGTTCGATCGCTTTACTTACCTCACAGAATTGGAGGAGCGCAAATCCTCAATTCTAGAGGCGATCGCGGCTCAGGGCAAACTCACCGCAGAATTAGAGCAAAAAATTACAGCGAGTTTGCAAAAGACGGAGTTAGAAGATCTCTATCTACCTTTTCGCCCCAAGCGTCGCACTCGCGCTACCATTGCCAGGGAAAAGGGTTTGGAACCTTTAGCCGAATTTATCAAGTCCCTCAATCAGGCGAAAGTAATCCTAAATCAGCCGGAACAAGCCCTGGCCCAGGAAGCGACTAAATATATTTCCGAAACCAAAGGCGTAAAAACTGCCGAAGAAGCACTCAAGGGTGCCTCTGATATTTTGGCGGAAGAAATTGCCGAGCAGGCGGAATTCCGTAATTACATGCGCAAATTTCTGATCCAGTCTGGGGTATTTAGATCGCAAATTAAGGCAGAGCATCCAGAAGGTGCAACCAAATTCGAGATGTACCGCGATTATCAGATCGCCGTTAAGCAGATCGCGCCCCATAATATGCTGGCGCTTTTGCGGGGCAAAGCAGAGGGTGTGTTGGACTTTAGCATCGAATTTGATGAGGAAAAAGTCCTGACCTACCTGGGGTCTCAAATCATTCAGAGCAAGCTGAACCCGATTCATACTTTTTATCAGACCACGATCGCCGATGCTTTCAAACGCTTAATTAAGGCCTCTGCGATCGCAGAGGTAATAAGCGATCGCAAGGATTACGCCGATCTGAAATCCATCGAAACCTTTGAGACTAATCTGCGCGATCTATTGCTTGCCAGTCCGGCGGGTATGCGCCCTACTCTGGCGATCGATCCTGGTTTTCGCACAGGCTGCAAGGTAGCGGTAATTAGCGAGACGGGCAAATTTTTAGAGTATCAGGCCGTATTCCCGCATCAGAGTGCCTCACAACGACAGCAGGCTGCCAAGACAATCGAAACTTTCCTCAAAAAATATGGGATCGAGCTCATCGCGATTGGTAATGGTACAGCAGGCCGAGAAACGAGTGAATTCATCGCGGAGGTGTTGAAAGCACAGGATCGGTCTACTAATCCTAAACCTATAATCTCCGTAATCGTAAATGAGTCAGGCGCATCGATTTATTCAGCGAGTGAAGTGGCGATCGCGGAATTTCCCGAACTCGATATTACAGTGCGCGGCGCGATTAGTATTGGCCGCCGCCTCCAAGATCCTCTAGCAGAGCTGGTTAAAATCGATCCCAAGTCGATTGGGGTGGGGCAATATCAGCACGACGTTGACCAGAAGCTATTGCAGCAAAAACTCAACGATACTGTCGAAAGTTGCGTAAATTATGTGGGAGTAAATCTCAATACCGCTTCACAGGAGCTACTATCCTTCGTGTCAGGAATTACCCCTGCGATCGCCAAAAATATTGTGGCCTATCGCAATCAAAATGGAGCATTCGAGCAACGCCGTACCTTACTTAAAGTGGCGAAGCTAGGTCCTAAAACCTTCGAGCAAGCGGCAGGGTTTCTGCGCATTACCAACGGCAAGAATCCCCTGGATAATACGGCAGTGCATCCCGAAAGCTACAGCATCGTTGAGGCGATCGCATCCGACCTAAACGTCCCGCTTGGGCAGATCGCACAGGCAAGCGATCAGCTGAAGCGGTTGGACTTACGCAAGTATGTCAGCGATCGTGTGGGTGAGCCAACACTGCGAGATATTATGAGCGAACTAGAAAAGCCTGGCCGCGATCCACGAGCTGAGTTCCGCTATGCCTCATTTCAAGAAGGTGTGCGCGAAATCTCCGATCTGCAAGTCGGCATGGAACTAGAGGGTGTCGTGACTAATGTGGCTAACTTCGGTGCATTTGTGGATATTGGCGTGCATCAGGATGGCCTTGTGCATATTTCACAATTAGCAGATCGGTTTGTGCAAGATCCTAAGCAGATCGTCAAAGTTGGACAGGTGGTGAAGGTAAGAGTGCTGGAGGTAAATGAGAAACTCAAGCGGATTAGCCTAACAATGAAAACATAGATCCCTGAAAAAACTAAGGACGAGCCGAGCGACTCATCCTTAGTAAAAATTCATTTAAAACGGGCTAGGAGGGATTCGAACCCCCGACACCGTGGTCCGTAGCCACGTGCTCTAGTCCACTGAGCTACAAGCCCTTAACTTGCGTTACCAAGCATAACACAAGTTTTCTTGGCAGAGATCGCGATTTTGAAAGATCTGGCGTAGGTATAAAATTTATTTGTAGTTTTGTATACTAAGATTACTAACTTTTAAGAAAAACATCGCTAACCTTTACATTTAGGATGGCGTAAAAAAATGGGTAATTTAAATTTAGATCAATATAAGAGGTACTTAGCAGCGTGAGTAGTCAGCACCCTCTTGCCCAATTGCAGGGCTATGACGCAAAAGCGATCGCCAATTACTACAGTAAACGCCCATGGCAGGTGATATGGCGAATACTCTCTACAGTATTTATGGTTGCGGGTTTTTTGTTGGGATTGTTATGGGATAAGGCAACAGGACAGGGCGATCGTCCACAGCCAGAGCGAGCTTCACAATTACGCCAGATCATTACGAATCTAGGCCCCACCTACATCAAAGTCGGACAGGCACTATCTACCAGACCCGATTTAGTCAGAGAAGACTACCTGGCAGAGTTGACTAAACTGCAAGATCAATTGCCGCCATTTCCCACACCACAAGCATTCAACATTATTGAGCGAGAGTTAGGCAAACCCGCAGACGAAATATATCAGCTCATTTCCGACCAGCCTGTCGCCGCTGCCAGCTTGGGCCAAGTCTACAAAGCTACTCTGCATACGGGAGAAGAAGTAGCAATCAAGGTGCAAAGACCCAGTTTAATTCCCGTACTAACCTTAGACCTATTCATCTTGCGTACTTGTGCAACGCTGCTTGCCCCCATCCTGCCACTGAATCTTGGCGTGGGGCTAGATACAGTAGTTGATGAATTTGGGATCAAACTATTTGAAGAGATTGACTATGTCAATGAAGCCCAAAATGCAGAACGCTTTGCCAACTACTTCAAGGACGATCCAAAGATCAAAGCACCTAAAATATATTGGAGCTACAGTACGCGGTGCGTATTGACGATGGAGTGGATTGACGGCGTTAAGTTAACTGATGTTGAAGGTATTAAAGCGGCAGGCTTAGATACAGATGAGCTAGTCAAGCTTGGTGTGCTTTCGGGGTTAAGACAACTACTAGAATTTGGCTTTTTTCATGCCGATCCACACCCAGGAAACCTTTTTGCTACCTACGACGGTGGCATGGCCTATATTGACTTTGGCATGATGGATCAGCTTGAGCTATCTACGAAAGAAACACTAGTAGACTCCGTTGTGCATCTGATCAATCGCGACTACGAACAACTCAGTCAAGACTACGTCAAACTTGGCTTTCTCTCGCCTGACACAAATATGGTGCCGATTGTGAAGGCACTCGAATTAGTACTGGGCGACATCATGACCGAGAAGGTGGGCGACTTTAATTTTAAAGTTGTGACCGATCGCTTCTCCAAGGTTATGTACGATTATCCTTTTCGCTTACCTGCCAAGTTTGCGTTGATCATTCGCTCGGTGATTACCCAGGAAGGTGTGGCGCTGAGCCTTAATCCTGACTTTCGCATTGTGCAGGTTGCCTACCCCTATGTCGCACGTCGCCTGCTTACCGATGAGTCGTCTAGTCTGCGCGATCGCTTAATTGAGGTGTTGTTCAAGCAAGATAAATTCCAGTGGGCAAGACTGGAAAACCTACTGACAATTGCTAAATCCGATGGCCAGTTCGATTTAGTACCAACTGCTCAATTAGGCTTAAAATATCTCTTCACCGAGGAAGGTAAGCTTTTGCGCCGTCGTTTGCTGCTAGCTTTGACTGAAGACGATCGCCTGCACACGGCAGAAGTACAGCGACTATGGCAACTTGTGCGGACTGATTTAGAACCTGCCAAATTATGGAATGCGGCAGTTGGGGCACTGGGAGCTTCTCTACCCAAGGCGATCGCAGCAGTCCTGCCACTAGCCCTGATCCCTGGTGGCAATCCTAGTATCTAGGAAATCACCATTCTGCTCCGATCCTGCCATGGTTATATAGCGATCCTATTTGGATGACAAAATGAAGTCACAGCGGGAATTCGTTTCGTAAAGCCCTAAAAATCACAAATGATCTAGGATTGCTATAGTTATTATTATGTGAGCGAGTCTGCAAAGAAAGGTAGAGGAATTTATGGTAAGTCAAATCAAAAAAGAAGATATGTACGAGAAGTTGGGCAATATTGACCAGATTCGCGACATAATCTTTGGTGCTCAGTTGCGCGATTATAACAACCGCTTTGAAAAAATTGAGTCAGATCTGCTTGGCATGCATCAAGAATTGCTAGATCGCATCAACGAGTTGAGGACAACCCATTCCACCGAACTGCGCGTAGCTGTAGAAGCACTTGACAAAAAGATGAAGACTTTGCAGACATCTACTGACGAGGAAAGGCAAGATCTGAGGGCACAGATAGAGCGCACCCATCGCAAGTCCTCAGCTAGCTTTGATAAGCTCAACAGCGATTTAGAAACTACTACTACCTCAATCCGCGACGATCTAGCAGAAACAAAAGCCAAAATCCAGGAGGATATGCGTGGCCTCAAGTCTTATATCCAAGAAGAACTGGATCGGCGTCTATCAACAATGGGCAATATGAAAATTTCCCGCGATGATATGGCAGAAATTTTGTTTGAGTTAGGTATGCGCCTGAAGGGCACTGAGTTTGTCCCCGAACTAGAGGAAGCGACAGATTTGATTTTGGTCGATCGCATGACAGCGGCTGACTAGAAGCCACAGTAGGCATGATTTCAGAACACAGGGGAAACCATCTTCCCATTTGCGCAATAGGAGATCTCGCTTCATTATGAGACGCATTTGTCTAGTGTTAATAGCGATCGCCATAATTTATTTTGGCTTCCCAGCCTATGTCTGGGCTGAGAGTCCGAATATGTCAGGCTCGCAACTGGTGGAGAGATTAGACCGGATCGTGCGCTCGATGCAGCAAGTACATTTTTGTTATAACGAAAACTGCTCTTATCGCAATATCGAAACAAAGATAGAACCACCAGCTAATCCCGATGGTCAATATTCCGCAACAATTATGGCAGAGATCGATCGTCCCTCTGCTGGTTTAGATACGGCTGACTACCATTTCATCTTTAACAATAATTACTGGCAATTGATTAAGGGTGAAGAATACACAGATGTAGCTGATTATGTCTTTGATCGCGATCGCTATGAAATTTATAGCGTGCATACTAACCACAAGTTTCAGGGCGACATTGTGCAAGCCAAAAATGATGGCAACCTCAAGTCAGGATACTTACCACTTTATTTTGATGTCCTAGATAATGGCCTAGAGCGAATTTAATCTAGCCTTCTCTATGTTTCTCTTCCTTCTTTCTGGTGCTAAAACCTATCCCAATTTACATATTACTGATGATCGCGATCGCGCTGATCGATCTACTCTTGATGGTTCAGCCCGTCCAAGCTTCAAGGGTGGTTAAGTTCTACGATGGCGATAACATGACGGTAATTCAGGGGGGGATTAAAACTAAAGTTAGTCTGGCTTGCATTGACGCTCCAGAATTAAAGCAAGCTTTCGGACAAAGTGCGAGGAAATCTCTGAAAGCTATGGTTGGAGACAGCGATTTCTCCTTACGCGTCATGGCTAAAGATCGGTTTGGTCGCTTGGTGGCAGAAGTGTTTGCGCGCGATCTGAATGTGAATAAAGCCCTAACTGAGAAAGGGTTAGCGCATTTTCATTCGTCATATAAAAATGGCTGTGAGGGTTATGCCGAAGCGGAACGCCAAGCCCAAATGAGACATCTGGGTATGTGGCGCGATGGTACTGATATAGAATTACCAAATCAATTTCGCAAAACCAATTACTAAGGTGGGGTAGTCTTAAAGAAGTAACGTCAATAGCCTCAGCAATTTTTAAGTACATTTGGTGCATGTCAGAAAGAACCCTTAGAAAGGGCACCTTAAGGTTAGCGAAATGATAAAATGGACAAGTCACGCAGAAGAGAATCTCATTGAGAGAGAGGTGACACGAGAGATTGCCCAGATGACTATCGATTCACCTGAATTGGTTGTTCCTGACAAAACACGTTTAAATCGTCAGGTTTATATGCGCCAATATTTTGACGATTTGCTTCAGACCGAAATGTTGTGTCGGGTTGTAATTGAAGAAAGTATAGAAGTCAAAGTCGTTATAACCGTGTATAAAACCTCACAAATTAAACAGTATTTGAAAGCACAACCCACAGGAGAGCCAAACAATGAAAATTAAATTTGATAAAGAGAGCGACACGCTTGTAATTGTCTTTCGAGAAGAACGGATTAAAGAATCGGACGAAATTCGTCCGAATGTGATTGCTGATTTTGGTTATGACGGCAAACTAGTGCGGTTGGAGATTTTAGATGCACATACCATTGTTGAGAATACAAGAGAGTTTTCATATGCTTTTGAGGAATTAAAATAATTAGCTATGTTGCAACTGGTATATTCAGCAATGCATGCCATTCAACCTTTCATAATTCCCATCTGTGCTGCTTTTGCGTGGCTATCTACTTTTTTACTGGCTTGGTATACCATAGCTAGTTTGATCCAGGGTATCGCAAGGGTAAAGCGACTGCATCAAATTCCTTGCGCCCATTGTCAGTTTTTCTCTGGTGACTATCACCTCAAATGCCCTATCCGCCCTTCTACTGCCCTGAGCGAAGATGCGATTAATTGCATGGATTACAAACAGCGAAACGATTATGGATATTAGCTTTTAGTAGTTAGAGATTTAGGAGGTTTATGACAAAAGAAGATCGCATCCTAATCTGATGGGATAGATGGGATGTTAGCCATTAGTGGCGAGACGTACTTCTAGGGTATGAATCTTACCTTCAGGATCTAGCTGTGCTAAATGGATGCCCTGGACTGCAAAAACATTACCATCCTTGTGACGGCCAGCGATCGCCCAGGTAGCTTCTAATCCATTTTCTGTTTTTTCTGTAGACCAGACATGTTGAATGCGGCCATACATCTGGAAAAACATTTTGTAGAGAGCTTCAATTTGGTCTTTGCCGACTACTTTGTTGCCACCAGCGGGCTGCACTTCTGCGCGATCGGCAAACAAATTTACTAATTCCTTGAATGCGGCTTCATCAAAACTAGCGCGGTCTGATAGCTCAAAGTATTTATCGAGAACAGTCATGATCGCTACCTTACCTTTCAGTTGCTCAAATTGTTTTCCAGACAAACTTTACAGGGTTTGTTAAGTTGTCATAAATAACGTTAAGGCATGTTAATATTTCCCGCATCGCCCGTTGGAATTAGCCACCTGAGGTGATTTAGCTCAAGGAGTTTGGCGGGGTTGTTGCGATCGCCTCAAGCAGATACTGAGACATGACATTACCAAAATGTTGAATTTCCAAAAAATTAGCATCCTCAAGCGATGGCTTGTAGATCTTGAAAGTCTTCATTACACCCAAGGTTGCGGCGCTTTCCAGGGGGCCGATAAAGCTTATATCGCGATCGAGAAAATACGGCTGGCGCATCCAAGCAGTCATTTGAGTGCTATTCAAGAAGTAGCAACCAGAGTGGGGATTGAGCGCTGGTTGTAAGCATAGGGATTTGCCCATCACCTGAGCTGTGAACTTCGCATATTCGCGATCGCCATAGACTGCTGGAATTAGATGCGGTTTGAGATCGCCATCTATGTAGATCTTGCGAACAGGACTAGCATTTGATAATTCATACCGATTCGGCTGGAGCAGGCTGCTATTACCCGTGGTTTGGTTAAACCAGCTCAATTTTGTAAAGAACCAGGGATCTTGCAAAATCAAGTCATCTTCCAGAAAGCAGTAGTAATCGTACAGGCCAATACGTTCTGCCAAAACAGACTGGCACTCAAATCCTAACAACGGTGGATCGGCATTAGTATCGTGGTGCTTGTAAAACTGAGGTAAGGTCGGTAATCGATCGAGGATATGACAATCTCTGGTCGTGCAAACAACAATATCCAGTTGGTTCTGTTGAGCGCAATTTGCTTCCAAAACCATGCCTCGATCATAACTAAATCCATATTGAGCCCTGCCAAATAACTGATGTAGGGACTCCAAACAGTGATTCAAAGCCAGAACACGCGACTGCGCGTCCTTTTTAAGCGAGCCATGCCGTGCATTCGTATCCCCTTTAGGGTCATAAAAGTGAGGAATAGTCACAAGAATGCGCATATAGTTTGTCTGCAAGCAGTTGTTTTAGACGTTCGGTCAAGATTATTATGTTTCGGCTATCTAAGCTTGGATATTCGAGAGCGATCGCACTTACCTGACAACTGATATATGCAATCATAATTTTAGAGATTCTTAATAATTTTAAAGTGGTAATGAGCGAGATAAATTTTAGCGAACGGGGAAACAGGCGGCGACTGAAAGCAGCTGTGACGCTTGCCTCAATTTATACCAGCGCGATCGCGCTGCACCTAACCCCCTGGGGACAAAAATTTATTTTTGCTTTGGCCGCAGTTTTAGGTGTACATGCCCTGCGTCTAGTGTTCGCTCCCCGCACCGCACACTCAAGCTTAAACTCAGCCTTACACCCGGACGTGGATGAAGCGGAGTTACCCTTTGTATCTTTGCTAGTGGCAGCTAAAAATGAAGAAGCCGTAATTGCCAGACTGGTAAAAGAACTATGCCAGCTAGATTACCGGAGCGATCGCCTGGAGCTATGGATAATTGATGATAACAGCAGCGATCGCACCCATGAGGTTTTAGAACGCCTCAAACAAAAATATCCGCAACTGAAGACACTAAGGCGCGGCGAGGGAGCCCAAGGCGGGAAATCTGGGGCATTAAATCAAGTTCTACCACTCACTAAGGGCGAAATAATTGGTGTATTTGATGCCGATGCCCAGGTGCCAACTAATTGCTTATACGCCTTGCTGCCCCTATTTAAAAAACCAAGTATGGGCGCGGTTCAGTTGCGTAAAAGTATTGCCAACGCTACGACAAATTTCTGGACGCAAGGACAGTCCGCTGAAATGGCTTTGGATCTCTGGTTGCAAGATCGGCGTATTCGCACCGGTGGCACGGGTGAGTTGCGCGGTAACGGTCAATTTGTCAGGCGATCGGCCTTGCTTAGTTGCGGCGGCTGGAACGAGCAAACCATCACCGACGATCTCGATCTGACAGTTAAATTACATCTTGCTGCCTGGGATATTGGCTGTTTAGCCCATCCCGCTGTACAAGAAGAAGGCGTGACTAGCTGGCGGCAGTTATGGCATCAGCGCAATCGCTGGGCTGAGGGAGGCTTTCAGCGGTTTCTCGACTACTGGCCGCTGATTGCCAGCAACAAAATGGGAATTACCAAAACCTTTGACATGTA
This sequence comes from Rhizobium sp. Q54, assembly GCA_943367755.1. Taxonomy (GTDB): domain Bacteria; phylum Cyanobacteriota; class Cyanobacteriia; order Pseudanabaenales; family Pseudanabaenaceae; genus PCC-6802. The sequence goes on from CALRKB020000046.1 coordinate 28,484, forward strand.
TGTATTTCTGGTGACACAGTACATTTTACCCACGGCAGCAATTCCTGACTTGATTGGCGCGATCGCGTTGCATAAACCACCTTTACTTAGCCCCCTAGTCTCGCTAGCCTTAGCATTATCCACAATTGGTATGTTCTCTGGCATTCGCAATTCATCCCATCCCACCCTGCTCTCAACCTTGCTTCAAACTCTGCGCGGCACTATTTACATGCTGCACTGGATTCCGATTATGGCAAGCGTGACTCTGCGTATGTCTATTCGCCCCAAACGGCTGAAGTGGGTCAAAACCGTCCATCAGGGTCTAGGAGATACACTAGTACTAGAGGAATTAGAGAACTAGACATGAACTACAGGGATTTTATTTAATCTATGTAAGCGTGAGAAATTATGCAAATCTATCGATTACCAGCATTTAGGGATAATTATATTTTCCTGCTCCACGATACAGATCGAAATATTGCTGCTGTAGTCGATCCTGGTGATTTCCAGCCTGTGATGCTCAAGCTCAGGGAATTGAATGCGGAGTTGATAGCAATCCTCAATACCCACCACCATCACGACCATATTGGCGGGAATAGAGCGCTCTTGCAAGAATTTCCGCAGGCAGTTGTCTATGGCGGCGAACTGGATAAGGGGAGAATTCCCAACCAGCAAGTATTTCTCAAAGACGGAGATAAGGTACAGTTTGGAGATCGCCTAGCTGAAGTATTATTCGTACCTGGGCACACGATCGCCCACATTGCCTATTACTTCCCACAATCCGGCGACCTGTTCTGCGGAGATACACTCTTTGCCGGAGGCTGTGGCAGGCTATTTGAAGGTACACCTGCTCAAATGTTAGCTTCGCTCGATCGCCTCAGGCACCTACCGGATACCACTCGTGTTTGGTGCGCCCATGAATACACACTTGGCAATTTGACGTTTGCGATCGCTGTAGATGGTGATAATCCCATTTTGCAAAAACGTCTGCTTGATGTGACTGCGGCAAGACAAAGGCTTGAGCCTACCATTCCCACCACAATTGGGCTGGAGAAGCAGACAAATCCTTTTTTGCGTTGGGATCTGCCTGCTCTTCAATCTTCCACCGGGATGTTAGACCCCACAAGAGTTTTCACCAAACTACGCGGCATGAAAGATCTCTTTTAATGCTGCTGCTTTAATGCTGCTGCCAAAGCGATCGAGCAGTTTACATAACTTAAAGCCAAAAACATTGACAAACCTTTCAAGAAAACTGTAACTTTGAATACAGAAATCGTTCATCTTTTAGATATTTCAAATCTTTATAGCATTTGCAACTAATCTAAATGACGGAAGTAAGGATAAGCCTGAAGGAACGCGCCCCCGATCTTTCACGATTTATGTAAGGAGGCGAAAACTTATGAACCTGTCCTATTGCAGTACCAGTCAATTTGCAGTTCCTAGCGACTCAGAGTCAGGCGTTAAGTCTAATAGATGCTCTAGCTCTGCTTGTCGAATGATTGCGCCAAAGCCAGCAGTTAGGCACCTACCCGCTCAAGGACTCAAATATTGTGGTGTATCCGTCGATTAGATTCTGACTTCAGAGATTAATAAGTCCAATAAAGCAAGATAACTCCAACAACTTCTTAGGGATATAGCAATGCTACGTCCCCACTTTCTGTGATTTGTAACAGGTTAGGATTTGACGCGCCACGCGCGTCAAATCCTAATGAATAGCCTGCTAGAGTACGACTGTCTGGAAGGAAGATTCTCCCAATACACCATTAGCAGGTAGTAGGAGATTTGCCAAAACTTCGCTACCAAGTGCAATTTGAGTATTGTTACCAACTTTGGTAATAGTCAAGTCGCTAAAGGTTGTTTTACCGATGAGACCAATGAAGTCTTCGCCAATCTTGAAGTCTGAGATGGTATCGGTACCATCGCCTGCACCAATAGCAAACACATCTGCGCCCCTACCACCAAAAAGAAGGTCTTTCCCTTTACCGCCATAGAGCAGGTCGTCACCTCTGGAGCCATAAAGCGTATCATCTCCTTCGTTACCAAAGAGGCGATCGTCTCCGGGCTGCCCATCCAGGATATCATTACCAGTTCCGCCATAAAGGGCATCATTACCATCTCCAGGGCCGCCATAGACAACATCATCCCCAGCACCAGCAAAGACAATATCGTTGCCCTGGCCTGCTAGGATGACATCCTTGCCACCCGTCGTTCCCTGAATGCTTCGATCGCCCCAGATGGTGTTATCAAAACGATTGCCAAACAGGACATCCCCACTGTCATTGCCAGCAATTACTTGCGGGGCTGTGGAAGGAAGTGCCAGAATCAACTGACCGCCTTCTATTTGACCATCAGCAAGAGCTTTCCCATCATCAGTAGTTGTGGTAATACCATGAGCCTGAACGTCAAACAGGTAAGCACCGCTACCCGATCTGGTGCCAGGTGCTTCAACAATGCCGGAGCTTTCCCATCCGCCAGTGGCGTTGTCAAACTGCTCGCCGTAGGTAAACTGGTTGATTTCAGCTATAAATTCCACCTGGTCGTTGCCGTTCTTACCTTCGTTAGCAGCGATGTTGTACTTAAGAATGCGACCGTCACGATTTTCTAGATCCATTTGCTTTCCGCCGAAAGCTGTCTCGTCTTCCATTACCAGGACATTGCCAGCGCGATCTACAGTTACGTTGTCATAGCTGACACCTTTGCCAGGGCCACCAGTCAACAACAGTTCAAAGTTATTGATACTTGCAGTAGGATCGGAGGCGTTTAGGCTGAAACGGTAGAGTCTGCCATAGGGATTTTCCGCTTCGGCAGGAGTTGCTGCTGCCACGTTGGTCGTTCCAGGCTTGTTTGTGGTGCCAGTAGTAACAAAATAGAAAGTCCCAGGTTTGTTGGGGTCTTCGGCAATATCCTCTAGACGCTGGAAGTTGGTTGACTTGCCAGCAGTATTTGAGAAGATAGAAAGATCGTCTCCTGTGGCTTTCGCGGTGTCATCTGCATTGAAAACAGCTGATTTGTCAACTTTTGTCCAGGTTGCAGTTTTCTTGGTGCCTTCGCTGACCTGCCCTTCATAGTCTGCGCCTTCAACTTTAAGTACGTACAGATCGCCGTTCTTGAAACCATTAGGATCTTTCAACGGATCGACAGTCTGATCGCCTACCCACATGTGGAGTTCACCGTCAGCATTATCTTCAGTCGCGAGCAAGACGGTTTTAGTCGAGTTGGTGGCCCGATATTGGGAAGCTGCAAGCACGTTTTCTCTGGCATAGCGACCCAGTCCGTCTAGTCCCAGAGCTTTGCCGTCAGATGATGTTACCGCCCAACCGCGACTGGTGGAACCACCTTCTTCGGGGGCAAACCAGATGGGAGTTTCTTTGCCGTCTGCATCAACAAAACCATTAGCGGCTAGGTAGCCAGAGCAGAAGCGATTGAAGGCACTAAGCACATTACCGCTGGCATCCTTATACTGGCCAGTAGCCAAATCTAGCTTGTAATTGACACCACCAGATTCAGCCGATTCAATGAGATTTTTACCGCCAACGATCTCCCAGTCTTCGTTGAACTTCAGCAGGGAAACCCGCGCGCCTGTGATTTTCCCGCCTGCAGTTTCGGTTGTCGAAGTTGAGCCATGTTCATGGTTGACAAAAACATAGTAGAAACTATTAATCTTGGTGATGCCTGTGCCGTCAGGGATACCACTAAAGACATATGATTCGCTATTGCTGGCTTTTTCTGTGCCAAACGCCCCTTCTAGAAGGGGGATGGAATCTCCCGTTGAAATTAAAGGAGTAATGTTGTAGTCAGTACCGCCGGGTACATTAACAACATAAGGTGGTTGCTCAGTCCGTTCGAGTGATGAATTACTAGCCATTGAAGTAGTTTGACTCCCAATTTTAATCAGTTAATTTAGGCAGCACGAATTGGTCACTGGTAGGGGAACCAGGTGACGTAAGTCAATTCCTTATAGAAAAATTTCGTGCAAAATATTTTAAGCCCAGCATATAAAGAGTCCCACCCAGAGGTTAAGACCTATTTGTGTTCTTATTAAGAAATCAGCAAATTTACGTAAAATATAGCTGGGCATACCAAACCAAGCTCTTAGAGTTAGTCGTAAGGCTTTTGCAATAGTTCAAAAGTCCAAGACCCTGGTTAGGGCTAAGGGTGGGTAAAGCTGTTAAGATGCAGTTAAGCCCCTCTTGCACAGATCAAACTCAAAGCCATGACCTTAATTCGCGAAAAAACCTTGGCAGAAAAGGTAAGAGCAGATTTCCCCATCCTGCATCAGGAGATTCACGGTCAACCGCTGATTTATTTTGATAATGCGGCTAGCTCGCAAAAACCTCTAGCCGTACTCGATGCCTGGCGCTATTACTACGAACACGATAATGCGAACGTACATCGCGGCGCACACACCCTGAGCACTCGCGCTACCGATGCCTATGAAGGAGCACGCGAAAAAATTTCCCAGTTTATCAATGCGCGATCGCCACTGGAAATTATCTATACGCGCAATGCCAGCGAAGCCATCAACCTGGTAGCTTATTCGTGGGGGATGAATAATCTGGCTTTAGGGGATGAGATTATTCTTTGCGTGATGGAACATCACAGCAATATTGTGCCTTGGCAATTTGTGGCACAGAAAACTAAAGCTGTGCTCAAATTTGTCCAGCTCACAAGTACAGGTGAATTCGATCTCGACCATTATCAATCCCTCCTGAGTAACAAGACTAAATTAGTTTCTACTGTTCACGTTTCCAATACCCTGGGTGGCCTTAGCCCCATAGGAGAGATTATCGACCTTGCTCATGCCCGTGGCATTAAAGTCCTGATCGATGCCTGCCAAAGCGTCCCGCATATGCCAATTGACGTGCAGGCAATGGATTGTGATTGGTTGGTGGCATCTGGGCATAAGATGTGTGCCCCTACTGGAATTGGCTTCCTTTATGGCAAATTAGACCTTTTACGCGCTATGCCACCATTTTTGGGCGGTGGGGAAATGATTGCTGAAGTATTCCTCGATCGCTCTACCTATGCCGATCTACCCCATAAATTTGAAGCCGGTACACCTGCAATTGGCGAGGCGATCGCGCTAGGGGCAGCTGTAGATTATCTCACGGCGATTGGGATGGAGACTATCCACAACTACGAACAGGAGCTAGTTGTCTATTTATTGGACAAATTACAGCAAATTCCCGATCTCACGATCTATGGACCATTAGAGCATCGCGCCGGGTTAGTTTCCTTTAATGTTGGCAATCAAATCCATGCTAACGACCTCGCCGCCATGCTGGATCAATCAGGTGTAGCAATCCGTTCAGGACATCATTGCACCCAGCCTCTACATCGATATTTAGGCATTAGCGGCACTGCGAGAGCGAGTTTGTATTTCTACAATACACAAGCGGAGATCGATGCTTTTATTGTGGCACTTAAGGATGCGATCGCATTCTTTAACAGCATTCTGTAATGGAAGGGGCATATTGGCTAGCGTGGTCGAAGATCCCTCAGATTGGCCCTGTATTACTCAAGCGTATCTATCAACGGTTTGGTAGTCTTGCTGCGGCTTGGGATGCTCCAGATATAGAATTGCTGGAAGTAGAGGGAATTGGCAAACAGACAATTACAGGTATAGTGGCAGCGCGTCAGGAGGTCGATCCCTCAAAAGTTTTAGCAGAATACCAGCTAAAGAATCCTCACTTTTGGACACCATCCGATCCTGAATATCCCAAACTATTGTGGGAAATTCCCGATCCGCCTCCAGTACTGCATTATTTGGGAAATTTAACCGCGTGGGCAGAGCGATCGACAGTGGGCATCGTGGGAACACGTAACCCCAGTGCTTACGGTCGGCGCTGGGCGCAAAAAATCGGCAAGGCATTGGCAGAGCATGGCTTTACCGTCGTATCTGGTCTGGCTGATGGAGTTGATGCTGAAGCCCACAGGGGTTGTTTAGCCGCGCAAGGCAAAGCGATCGCGGTAGTAGGTACGGGAGTCGATGTAGTCTATCCACCTAAAAATCAATCCCTTTATCAGGAAATCATCAAATCCGGTTTAGTTGTAAGCGAGTATCCCCATGGCACCAGACCCGATCGCGCCCATTTCCCATCACGTAATCGCATTATCGCTGGATTATGCCGCGCCACAATCGTGATTGAAGCCCCAGAGAAATCCGGTGCCTTAATCACCGCCCACCAAGCAAATGAATATTGCAGAGATGTCTTTGCTTTACCTGGTTCTCTGGATGTGCCACAATCGCTTGGTTGTCTTAAATTAATTAATACTGGTGCGCAGATAATTTTGGGGATTGACGAACTTATTTCAGCTCTAGGCACTATGCCTGGTCTAGATCGAGAATCCCAGATTGCAGTATCGCAACCAGCAGTGCAATTGCCACTCCTGGAGCCAATGCAGCAGCGCATCCTGGAAGCGATCGCTTTTGGCGAACCAATGGGTTTCGATCGCCTTGTCGAAATTGTAGGGTTACCCACTGGAGAAGTGTCGGGGGCATTATTACAATTAGAGCTAATGGGGGTGATCGCACAATCACCTGGCATGAGATACCAACGTCTTGTTTAGGGTTGAAAATAAATTTCGATCCAAAAACTTATTTGTCCCGTACTAATTACAGATTTACAAGAATAGTCAATTTTTTGTGTTTAAAGGTATTTAAGGGAGAGATTGTATGCAGTCAAACTTCAGATTCATTTGTGCTGGATTGGTATTTGCCACCCTCTCCGGCTTTAGCTCTTACAGTTTCGCTGGTGAATATAAGAGCCCACAAGAGACAGTAGCACTTTCAACCACATCCGTCGCACCTCCACAGTTGCAACTCCCTAAAGAACAAAAGCTTCTATTGGAAACCCATGCAAAGGGCGTACAAATTTATACATGTCAGCCGAAGGAAAATGACAATCAGAAGTTTGGATGGAAATTAAAAGCACCAGAAGCGGGTTTGCTGAATGCTAAAGGAGAGGAAATTGGCAAACACTATGCTGGCCCAACTTGGGAGCACCAAGATGGTAGTAAGATCCAGGGTAAAATCAAGGCGAAGGCTGATTCCCCTAACGCTAATGCTATTCCCTTACTATTACTGGAAGTAACATCCCATGAGGGTAAAGGGATATTGAGTGGGGTGAGTAACGTCCAGCGCCTCAACACTGTGGGCGGACAAGCCCCTCCCAAGGGTTGCGATGCTACAAAAAAAGATGCAGAAGTGAAGGTGAATTATACGGCTGATTACTACTTCTACGGCACGACCGCGAAAAAATAGCCTTCCCCTCACAGGAGCAACCACAGTGGGATTGCCCCTGCCTTTAATCGCAATTTATGGAAATCATGATAAGAGAACCTACAGACATAGAAATAGAATTTGGCAAAGCTATAGAGCAATTTAACCAGACTGAATTCTATACTTGCCATGATACTTTAGAGGCAATCTGGATGGATGCGATCCATCCAGATAAAACTTTTTATCAGGGGATTCTGCAAATTGCTGTAGGTTTATATCATCTCAGCCATGCTAACTGGCGTGGTGCCGTGATTTTGTTAGGTGAAGGGATCGGTCGTCTGCGCGATTTCCAACCCCACTATGAGACCGTTGATGTGGAAAGATTAATCCAAGACAGTGCTACTTTGCTGAAAGCTTTGCAGATCGCTGGCGCAGAAGCAATTGAGACAATCACACAGGAAATGCAGGAGCATAGATCGCCATTACATCTACCTAAAATCCATCTGATTTCTGGATGAGATGCCGATCTAGTTCTCACCGCGATCGCGAATCATCCGCCAACATTCCTGCGCGATCGGCCACTCTTCTCGTGTATGGACAACTAGAACCCGCACACCAGAATCGGGCAAGGCAATATCGCAATCTATGGGTCGATTTGAGTTCTGCTCTGGATCGATCGCTAGTCCCAGAAAGCTAAATGCACTACAGACATCAGCGCGTACACAAGCGGCATTCTCACCCACTCCAGCAGTGAAAACCAGGGCATCCATGCCCCCCAGCGTCGCTACCATACTGCCAATCAGCGATCGCAGTCTGTGAATATAGATATCATAGGCAAGCTGAGCGCGTTCGTTGCCATCTGCGATCGCGGCTACAATTTGCCTCATGTCATTAGATATCCCAGATACACCTAGTAATCCAGAGGAGCGATTTAACAAGTCATCGAGCTGAGCGGTAGTGTAACCTTTTTCCTGCATGAGGTAGAGTAAAATGCTAGGGTCAATATCGCCTGAGCGCGACCCCATCATCAATCCTGCCAGGGGTGTAAATCCCATTGTGGTATCGATACTATATCCATTCTGGATGGCAGCGAGAGAGCAGCCATTACCCAGATGACAAGTTACAAGCTTAAGAGAGGCTAGGTCTCGACCTAAAATTTCCGCCGTGCGCTGTGCCACATACTGGTGGCTGATGCCATGAAAGCCATAACGACGAATTCCCTGTTCGTAGAATTCGTAGGGAATGGGATAAGTTGCAGCAGCAGCAGGCATTTGAGCATGGAAGGCCGTATCGAACACCGCTACTTGTGGTACGCGATTGCCAAGTATATTCTCAACCGCGACTATGCCCTCCAGATTGGCAGGATTATGCACAGGTGCAAAAATCGCCAGGTCAGCGATTGCCTGCTTTACCTCTGCATCCACAAGCATACTAGTGTGATATTTTTGGCCGCCATGTACGACACGATGACCAGCGATCGCCAGATCGGAAGGACTTTCGATCGCTGGCGCTTTCCCCTGCCATAGGTGACTGAGCACCTGTTCGATCAGCTCAGATCTATGGTTGCTAGAGATTTCTGCCTGAAAAACTAAAGGTGGGTGCACCCCACGTTGCCAAGTCTCAATCTTGACTGCAGCTTTAATTTGTTCGCTCCCAGGTTGGTAAGTCCAATCAATTAAACTTTCCCAGATTGGTTGGGGTGGATGCAAGGGCAGCGAATTTTCAGTCAAGTCATAAACACAACTTTTGTGGGTGCTTGACCCCGCATTGAATACCAATATTTTCATGTGTAATACCTTGATTTTGCAGAGTAGCTCCAGTATGGCAATAGCCTCAATACATACAAATTAGACCAAAGTGGTGAGGCTAAAAGCGCTATTTTTCGATACAATTCGTGGTTTAACTCCACACATAAAATTCGTATTTCACATGATCGAGCAAGTCCTGACCAAACTTTCTGTACTTGGTATGGTTCCTCTGCTAGGTAGTATCTTCCCGCTGCCTAATTCAATCCTATTGGCACAGAATGTAACTCCTACAGTGCCAGCCATCAAAAGGCCCAGTAACTCAGTTACCGCTTTAGCAGAACAGGCAAACGCCAAAAGAGAACAAAACAAGCTACCAGAGGCAATAAGGCTCTATCGACAAGCAATTGCGATCGATCCTGTATTTGTGCCAGCCCATTATGGTTTGGGCGTAGCGCTACGACAACAGGGAAATTTAGAGGGCGCGATCGCCTCCCATCGCCGTGCTATTCAAATTGACGGTACCTACACCCCTGCCTACTATGGCCTCGGCATTGCCCTATACAAGAAAGGCGACATGGCTGGTGCTGCTGATGCTTACAACATGGTAATTAAGCAAAGTAAGGCAGATCCTAGCCTCGCCCCTACCTATTACAACCTGGGTTTAGCAGAAGAAGGGCGTGGTAACCTCAAAGCTGCGATCGCGGCATTTCGTCAAGCAATCTCGCTCGATCGTAACTATGCTCTCGCCCACAGCGGCCTAGGCTCGGTGTTGCGCCGCCAAGGCGATCCTAAAGGTGCGATCGCCGCATTTCGCGAGGCGGTTAAGATTGCACCGAATAACATCACGGCTCAGTATGCACTGGGAGTAGCTCTGTACGAGCAAAAAGATTATGCAGGAGCGATCGCCGCTTACAAACAAGCCGCCGCTCTGGATGATAAGTTTCCCAACCTCCACTACAACCTTGGCATCGCCCTGTCAGCCGAGGGTAATAACAATACAGAAGCGATCGCTGCTTACCAACGCGCCACGGAACTCGACACCAGAAACGATAATGCCTTTACTGCTCTGGGTAATGCCCTGCTGCAAGAGGGTAGGCCGGCTGAAGCGATTACCGCCTTTCGCCGTAGTGTGGTCATAAATCCGAAATCATTCAGTGCTTACAACGGTTTAGGCTTAGCTCTGCGTCGTGACGGCAAATTGGAAGAAGCGATCGCTGCCTACCAGCAAGCCATCCAACTTAGTCCCAACTATGCGGCGGCTTACAACAATTTGGGCAGGGCACTCTCCGACCAAAATAAGATAACTGAGGCGATCGCCGCCTTCCGAAAAGCTGTGGAAGTGGACCCTAAAAATGGTGTTGCCTACAGTAACCTGGGTAACCTGCTACGGGCACAGGGTAACCCCATCGGTGCAATTGAGGCTTTGAATAGGGCAATTTTACTGGGCAAAGATGAGCTATGGGTAGACTATACGAGTTTGGCTTTAGTCCAAGCCGAGCAGGGCAGTATGAAGGAGGCACTAGAAGCTTATAACAAAGCGATCGCCCTCAATCCAGACTTTCCTAATGCTCACTTTGGTTTAGGGGCTCTCTACGCAGCACAGGGAGAAACACAGATGGCGATCGCCTCGTACAAAGAAGCCCTGAGGCTATACCAAGCTGCTAATAGCACTGAATGGGTTAGCCGTACCCAACAAGCTCTACAAGCTTTGCAAAGTACCCCCCAATCACAACAATAAATAAGTTGACAAAACCCCAGCGATCTTTGATATATTGTTAAAGCTTCATTGTTGGGGTGTCGCCAAGTGGTAAGGCAGCTGGTTTTGGTCCAGCCATTCCGAGGTTCGAATCCTTGCACCCCAGTTAGTTTTCCGATCGAGAGTCACTTGCTTGTAGCTGCTGCATCAGCCAATTGGCAGCGGCTGTATTGGTCTCGGTAGACAATCGCTCTAGGGTTTGTTCCAGCAGTGCGATGGGTAAACCTTCTAGAACTCGTGATGTTTCAACGATCTCATAAACGCTGTTTGTTCCCAGCCCAAAGGCAAAGAGGCGCATGCCTTTTACTCACCCAATATTCAGAAACACCTAAGAGGATCATCGACATTCACCTCGGCAGCTTGTTGCTCTGTTGCTGCTGGTTTCTATGGTAGCATCGCGGCCATTACCCTTTGGGTTATTGCTTTAAGCTTTTGCGAGTTTTCTCAACGCGCTTGCGAATCGAATCTTCAATTTTGTGAGTTGAAATGCACTCCTGGGTTGTAGTATTGCTAGCACAAGCGTGATCGCCAATTGCTTTGTAAACCAACAGAACTTGTTGATAGCACTCTAGTGCTTTGGGATACTGGCCCAGATCGTAGTACGCATTACCTAGACTACTTAGAGATTTGGCTTCCAGTTCAATATCTTTCAGTTCGCGCGTAATAATTAGCGATTCCTGGAGAAATGTGATCGCTTTTTGGTGGAATCCTATGAGACTGTAGCCGAGTCCCAGATTATGTAGGGAACGAGCTTCTCCCAGGCGATCTTTAATCTCTCGATAGATTGCCAGTGCTTTCTGCCAGGAATCAAAAGCTCCTTTGAATTGGTTATTTTGATATTGCTGAATCCCCTGGAGGCGAAGTTTGTCGGCTTCATCTTTACGATCCTGAGTAACTTGGGCGGAGATTGGAGATTGGAGATTGGGGACTGGGAGTAGGACAGAAGAGAGAACCAGAAAGAGCGTAACAGTGGCGAGATTGAAGCATGGCTGACGAGAGGGCACGATCGCTATATCCTCCAAGAAGGTGATTTTACGATTATATGCCCAGATTCTCCGCCATCTAGAGTACGATCGCAGCATGGTCACAATGCCTGTAGGTCTTAACCCAACCCTGCTCAAGAGCAAGTTCTTTATGAGTAAACTACTCCCCCTTTAGCGCTCAAAAACTTAAATTATGGACATTTTCGAAAGTTTTAACATGGCAGCGCGGACGCTCGCAGCTAATCGGTTGCGTAGTTGTTTGACCATGCTAGGCATCATCATTGGCAATGCGTCGGTAATTGCAATGATCGGTATAGGTCAAGGGGCGCAGAAATATGCTACATCCCAGTTTCAGTCGTTGGGCACGGATGTTTTGTTCATTATTCCTGGCTCAGACAATACCCGCCGCAATACGATCGCACCGCCAAATCGCCTTGTGCTTGCCGATGCGGAAGCGATCGCCACTCAGGTACCAACTGTGAAAGAAGTTGCTCCCCAGGTAAATGGTTCCGAACTTGCCACCTATCGCAACCAAACTAAGCGCGGCACTTTGGTAGGTACTACACCTGCATATAGCATCGTGCGTAGTGCCGGAGTTAGTAGTGGTAGATTTCTGAGCGAGGATGATGTTAAACGCAATGCTAGGGTAATTACGATTGGCTCGGCGATCGCCAAAGACTTATTTGGGCAAAGCAACCCCATTGGCCAACAGGTGCGCATTAAAGGCATCAGCTTTGAGGTGATCGGGGTAATGGATGAAAAGGGCGCTTTCCTTGGTACTAATCAGGATGACACAATCTTTATGCCATTCAGTACTATGAGCAGCCGTCTAATCGGACGTACTTCACCCTATGGCATAGCCGTGCAGGCGATCTCTGTTTCCGCTAAGGATAATGACAGTATTAATGCTGCCAAGTTTCAAATTGAGAACCTGTTGCGGTTGCGCCACAAGTCTACTGAGGCTTTAGCCGATGAAACCTTCACCATTCGCACCCAAAAGGATGCCCTCGAAATTGTCAACAACATCACAGGCGCACTCACGCTGATGCTGGCAGCGATCGCCGGAATTTCGCTATTAGTTGGCGGTATCGGCATCATGAATATCATGCTCGTATCCGTTACCGAACGCACCCAAGAAATTGGCTTGCGCAAAGCACTTGGTGCCACGCAGTCAGACATTCTCAGTCAATTTATGATCGAGGCGGTGATTCTTTCCATTGCGGGTGGCCTAGTTGGAACCAGCTTAGGTATAGGGGGAGTCTTATTAATCGCAAACTCTACACCTTTACAAGCAGGTGTTTCAGTTAGTGCGATCGTGCTGGCTGTTGGCGTTTCTGGCGCGATCGGTCTCTTTTTCGGTGTATTTCCGGCCAAACAAGCTGCCAAACTCGATCCAATTGTGGCGTTGAGAACGGTTTAATAGCGATTTATGGAAGTTAGGAGATAGTTTAGCCGCTATATCTGTTAATTAATAAAGATATCTGAACAAAACTTGCTCCTACAGTAACCAATGACCAATATCTAACAACTAAAATCATGCTCACCAGTCCTAACCCACTAGCTCCTACTGATTCTCAAGATGCGAAAAATACTGTCATCAAATTGGAGCATGTTTACAAGATTTACGGTATGGGTAATACCGAGGTAGTGGCACTATCGGACGTCGATCTAGTAGTAGAAAAGGGTGAATACACCGCGATTATGGGGCCGTCAGGATCTGGTAAGTCCACAGCGATGAATATTATTGGCTGCTTAGATCGCCCTACTTCTGGTAATTACTACCTTGATGGGCAAAACGTAGCCACCTTATCCGACTCGCAGTTAGCACATGTCCGTAATCTGAAGCTTGGCTTTGTATTTCAGCAGTACCACTTGCTGCCCCAACTCAATGCTCTAGAAAACGTGATGCTACCGATGGCCTATGCCAATGTGCCACACAGGGAGAGAAAGGAAAGGGCGATCGCTGCCTTAGAACGGGTCGCAATGGGAAATCGGCTGAATAATAGACCTAATGAACTGTCTGGTGGTCAGCAACAGCGAGTAGCGATCGCGCGGGCGATCGTCAACCAACCAGTCTTGCTGCTAGCGGATGAGCCAACCGGAGCACTTGATAGCCGCACAACTCAGGAAGTAATCGATCTGTTTGGCGAACTAAATGCCAGCGGCATTACAGTTGTGGTAGTTACCCACGAATCAGAAGTAGCTCGCTTTACCAATCGCATTGTCTGGTTCCGCGATGGGCAGGTAATTCATTCCCATCTTTCCCCCGATCAACTTAAGGATGTTACATGAGTTAAGTTACTAGGGTTCAATCCCCAATTCGCGTAAATGTTGTGCCAAATATTCCACACATTGCTCAGCACGTTCGGCATCGCTAGAGATCCAATTACCTTCAGCATCATCCCAACGCAACCATGTGCGATTAATTCCTTTATCTGAAGTGGACCCAATCGACTGAACAACTTTGAGGGATCTCTAAGCTCTGAGAAATTGAGATCTCTAATTTCCTCATCAAGTGGTTTTAGGGAATAATTCTCCAGTGGAGACACTGCCTGAAAGCCTTTCCCAGTAAACAAGTTCTGG
>CALRKB020000047.1:0-41984 GCA_943367755.1 Rhizobium sp. Q54
TTCGCTCATCTAGGTAAATAGGTGGAAGGAGGCATAAGAAGACGACGGAGGAAGTCAAAATCAATCCAACGCAGATTGTATGACCACTCGAACATGCCTACATATAAGTGCAAATACTTTTTATGAATACCTCGAAACGGACGCAGGAAATTGCGTAAACCAACCCAAATTCCCTCCATGGTATTGCAATGTACTTCGCAAAAGCCGTCGCCATCTTCATCTCTGGCATATTCGCCCTGAGAGTGACAAACAGTTTGACGCTCACGACCAGAAGCAGGTATGCGATTGTAGGCATCAGATTCATCGGTAAAGACCGTTGCGGTCGGTAAAGTCGTTGCCTCTACCTGCGGTTGAATCGTGATTTGTTGGGTATTGTCACACACCTTCAGGCGGATCTGACCACTGTTACGCCCAACTGTGCCGACAACGGGTGGACGGTCATTTGCCATTGTGCCCTTGCCTTTGCGTTGATTGCCTCGCCGTCGTGGTGGGTCTGTAATCGGGTCATGTTTTTTTGCCCCTTTTCCCCTGCGTTCTGAAACATTTCGTCCATTTCTGTTTCATCATCAGGTACGGCAGTATCAATCAAATGTGCAAATCCTCGTCGTTGGATGCGATGCCGCCAGGCTAATACCGTCCCATAGTCCAGGCCTAATTCCTCTGCTATGTGTTGTGTCGTTTGCTCTTGTAAGAATCCGCGTAACATCAACACGATCTGACCACAGTTGTAATGACTACCTGACAAGTCTGTCCCTGTGAAAATATGGAACACCTTGCCACATTCGCGACACTTGTATTTGACGATGGGGGCGCGTTTGCGGTCGTGCGGTGCTTGTCCTTCTGGTAATGCGTGCCCGCTTGGACAATCCAAACCCTGCGGATGTAGGATCTTTAATAACCATTCATAGCAAGCTTGCTCATCTAACAACTGGGTCAGGGGAAACTTTATCATGGTATGTCTGACAATTTATGAAAACGGCTTTCTCCTATTTTGCCATTTCACCTACTTACCTAGATGAGCGTTACAATTATTATTCCTTGGCCTAATCTTACTTGGTGTCTTAACTCTGAATGTGAATCAGTTTTATCCGTCCCTAAAATCAGGGCAAGCGCAAGAATCTATAAAGAATACAAATTCCAAATAATCATAAGAATGATTGCAGTATTATTGAGAGTTTGCATCGCTGAGCACCACACTTTTTAGTCGATTTTTCTTGCGTTGCCCCTGTCCCTAAAGCAGCGATCTCCCGATCCAAAGAGTTACAATATACGCAGTTCATTATCAAATCCATAGATAGCCATGACACTTGAAAATCTTGAAGCTGAAGTCCTTTCACTTCCGAAAGACGTTCAAGCAGCACTGATGTCTCGACTTTTGGCGCACTTGGGGCAAAGCGATGAACTCGATCGAGAAGTTGCATCTATCTGGGCTGAGGAGGCTGAACTTCGCGATCGAGCAATAGATGACGAGCAAGTTAACAGAGTTCAGTACAACTCCAAGCAATGAAAATTAGGATTACTCAGAAGTTCTTGAATTGCGCTTGCACCCGAACGAAGTAAAGTCTCAACTTCGCTGGTTGACGCATTCCCACAGCGTAGCCATACGACTTTGGGCGGAGAACCATATAAACGGCTTCTCTCTGCAAAATCCACATCTTGAGTCACGATGCAGAAGTCATTTGTCCGGGCAAACTCCCATATTTCAGTATCAGTCCTTTCTTCTAATTCGTGAAACTGGACATGGCTTGAAATTGGGTAAATGTCAGCTAATCGCTTTACCAGTTTACGACTCAAGTTTTGATCGAAAAGCAGTTTCAAACCGCACCTGCCGAAACAGCTAGACAATGTTCGCGATCGGCAGCAAATTCTAGACAAGCTCTAATGTCCTCTTCCGTTAATTCAGGGAAATCTTCAAGAATTTCGGTATGAGACATGCCAGCCGCTAGCCACCCTAGAACATCGTAAACAGTGATTCGCATGCGTCGAATACAGGGTTTACCTCCCCGCTTATCCGGCTCAATCGTAATAATATTGTGATAGGTCATGGTAATTAAAGCTGCATACTATTTCTCTAAGTCTATCGCAGCCCAACAATGGCTTGCAATAGAGAACCCGCCCAACACAAAATTTGCTAAAATAGCCCCATGAAATTCGAGTGGGATCAGAACAAAGCAGCCAAAAACTTTTCAAAGCACGGAGTGTCATTCAAGGAAGCGCAAACTGTATTCGACGATCCACTTTACGTTGACTTCTACGATCCACACCACTCAGATGACGAAGAGCGCTATCTGATTGTCGGCCAATCAAATCAAGGACGGTTGTTGATTGTTTCGTATACAGAGAGAAAAGATTCAATTCGTATCATCAGTACTAGGGAAGTTACAAGAGCAGAGCGTGAAGCATATGAAGAAGGCTAAATCAGAGATAGAAGACGATCTCCAAGCTGAATATGACCTGAAAAGTCTCCGTGTGAGGAAGCTAGGATCGGAGCGTAAGAGCTTTGGTGGGTCAACCGTGCGACTAGAACCCGATGTAGCAGAAATATTTTCTAGCGCAGATGCAGTTAATGAAGCCCTGAGATTCCTGATCAAAGTGATGAAACAAAATCAGATGCCTGCGTTTACTGAGCAGTCTAATGCTGCGTTGAAGCAGACGGGCAAGGAATCCTAGGCACTTTAGGCAAATCTTTATTAGCTATAGCAATGTGATTCTTTGCGGTTTTTAGCAGTGCGATCTCCTTTTGATGCACTTAGGGCAAAGCAATGAAATCAATAGACCACTCAATTTCTGGTAAGTGAGCGATCGCAAAACTACTGAGCTTATTGTTTGTGTACAATTGTGCATATAATAAGTAAATGAGGTATCAATGGGACAAAAACAAAGCACAAACAAACCTCCGTAAACATGGGATTGATTTTGCCGATGTAGTCTCAATATTCTCAGATGACCTAGCAATCACAACACCAGATCGACGATTCGATGAAGAGAGATTTATTACAATTGGGCTAGATGCTCTAGGTCGAGTGCTTGTGGTGGTGTATACCTGGCGCGGTCAGGAAATTCGACTGATTTCAGCTAGATCTGCGACTCGTCAAGAACGAAGACAGTATGAAGAGGGCTAAATTATGGAAGTAGAATATGATTTCAGTCAAGGTAAACGTGGTGCTATCGATCCCGTTGGTGCCGGGAAAACACGCATTACGATTCGGATCGATGATGATGTATTGGCATGGTTTCGGGAGCAAGTTCATCAAGCAGGAGGAGGAAACTATCAAACCATAATGAACGAAGCATTGCGATCGCACATTCAACGGCAACATGAACCGCTAGAATCAACTTTGAGACGAGTGTTGCGCGAAGAATTAGAACGCATGGGCAAGTAAGCATTAAAGACGCAATCAGAGCGATCATAGTCAAGTACATCTGCTTAAACAATCCTCCATTCATTAGAGGTATATTGATTCAATAAGTTTAGGATGCCATCAAGTGCCTAAATCTCCCAATGCATCGAAGCGAACAGATTGGTAGCCAGCATAATGCATTTTCTATTCGATTTCCTTGCCAGTGGCTCCAGTAAATTGCTGGGACTACTGACTACGATTAATCCCAATATTCGGGCTCCCCTGGCAATTAGCTTTGGTGCTATTCCAGGTGCTTTAAGTCGCTATTACCTCACTATATTTTTAGCAAAATGGCTGGGGCCAAGTTTCCCCTACGGCACGTTTGCCATCAATATTACAGGCGCATTTATCATGGGCTTATTTACGACCCTAGCGGTAGAGCGCTCGATCGTTGCTCCAGATATACGCCTGTTGATTGCTACGGGTTTTTTAGGCTCCTATACAACCTTTTCCACCTATGCCTTGGATACATCTATGCTTTTGCGCCAGGGTAGTTTTGGGTTTGGATTATTCTACTGGGTGGGCAGTGCTACGCTCGGAGTAGTTGGCTTAGAAATTGGCAGCGCGATCGCCAGGAGACTACTATGACTGCGTATTTAGAGCAATTGACCATCTATGTGGGTGAATCAGATGTGTGGCATGGTGAGTCACTCTATCTGGCGCTAACGACTGAAGCCCGCAAGCTAGGGATTGCCGGAGCCACAGTTACCAGGGGTGTGGCAGGTTATGGCAAGCGCAAGCACCACCAGATCGCCACAGCCAGGATGTTTGAGTTGTCCTCAGATTTACCTATGTTAGTCACAGTGATCGATACTGCTGAGGCGATCGCCGCATTTTTACCCAGGGTCAAAGAAATGGTAACTGGTGGTATTGTCATTCAAGAAACAGTGGCCGTCGTGCACCACGCACCCACCAGAGAAAACAGTAAGAATGACGGGATTACACAGGATTACAATTAAGTGTAGCGATCGCAGTATCAAAGTTAGCCTTTCCCTGACTCAAGCCAATCGCTAATGGTTTATAGCTGGCCGTCTGAAAACTTATGAGCAATTGGTACCAATTAGAAGCTAATGCGGTGTTAGAGCATTTCAGCACCAGCGCTAGCAACGGTCTCAGTCATAAGGAAGTCGAACACCGACTCAAGCAGTACGGTCTAAATGAGCTAAAGGAGCGCGCGCTCAAAAGTCCTTGGCAGATTATATGGGAGCAACTGACAGCTCTAATCGTTGTCGTCCTGATTGCGGCAGCAATTATTTCGGCATTAATCGGCGACTACAAAGATACGATTGTGATCCTGGCGGTTGTGATATTCAATGCTTTATTAGGCTTTAATCAAGAATATCGCGCCGGACAGGCTTTAGCAGCCCTCAAAAGGATGGCAGTACCCACGGTGAAAGTCTGCCGCGATCGCCGATGGGAGGAGATGCCTGCCCTGCAATTGGTACCTGGTGATATCGTGCTGCTAGAGGTGGGAAACCTGGTGCCCGCTGATTGCCGACTCGTAGAAAGTATGAACCTACGCGTGCAGGAATCTACGTTTACGGGTGAAGCGGAGCCGGTCGAGAAAGTCAGCTCTGCGATCGCGGCCGATCACCTCAACCTGGCGGATCGCCACAATATGGTTTATATGGGTACGGCGATCGTCTACGGTCGTGGTAAAGCTGTGGTCACAGAGACAGGTATGCATACGGAGTTGGGCAAAATCGCCGATTCCATTCAGTCCATCGATGGCGAACTCACCCCCTTACAGAGCCGCTTAGAGCAATTAGGTCAGAAACTAGTGATTGCTTCTCTAGTTCTGGTGGGCGCGATCTTTTTCCTGGGATTGTGGCGCGGCGAGTCGTTAAAGCTGATGTTTATGACAGCAGTAAGTATGGCTGTTGCCGTCATTCCCGAAGGTTTACCCGCTGTGGTCACAATTACGCTGGCACTTGGAGCCAGCCGCATGTTGAAACGCAATGCCCTGATTCGCAACCTACCGGCGGTCGAGACTTTAGGCTCGGTGATCGTGATCTGCTCGGATAAAACGGGCACGCTCACCGAGAACCAGATGACGGTCACCATCCTTGATGTGGAAGGTCAGCGGTTGGACTTAAAAGATCCAGAGTCACTCAAGCTTGGGCGCAAGTTTAACGATAATTCATTGGCAAATATTACTGAAACCACAAGTGATGCGATCGCACTGGATCCAGCTTTCAACCTCCTATTGACTGGTTGCGCGCTCTGTAACGATGCCCGTGATAATTCCCAGTTGCGGAGGGATAGCACTTCCCAAGAGGATGCGTATCACCAAGTCGTTGGATTTCAATATCTCGGCGATCCTACGGAAGTTGCCCTGGTCGTTGCTGCTGCCCGCTTGGGCTTGCATAAGGATACTTTGGAAATTCAATTTCCACGCATTGCGGAGGCTCCCTTTGATTCAGATCGTAAGCGCATGACCACCGTTCATCAATGGCAGCTCTCAACTCCAGATGCAGATCTAAATCTAAATAAGTGTACTAGTCTTACTCCGACTCCCTACATTACCTTTAGCAAAGGAGCAGTAGGCAGCCTGTTGGAAGTAACTAGTTACATCTGGGTGCGCGATCGCATTGAACCACTAGACCGCATCAGGCGCGATCACATTATTGCCACTAATAATGAATTAGCCCAAATTGGTATGCGCGTTCTTGGTATAGCTTTTCGGCAAGTAGATCGCTTGCCCGTGCGCGGCAGCGAGCAAACCTTAGAGCAAGACCTCATATTTCTTGGTATTGCCGGCATGCTCGACCCACCCCGTGCCGAAGTTAGAGAGGCCGTACAAACCTGTAAGAGCGCTGGTATTCGTCCCGTCATGATTACAGGCGATCATCCATTAGTAGCGCAGTATATTGCTCAGGAACTAGGTATCGATCTAAATGGTAAAGTTCTGATCGGCAATGAAATTAATCAGCTCTCACCGTCAGAATTAGCCGAGCAGGTGGAATCAGTATCTGTGTACGCTCGCGTCTCACCGCAGCAAAAACTCAAGATCGTGCAGGCTCTCCAGGATCGAGGTCATATTGTCGCGATGACAGGCGATGGTATTAATGATGCCCCAGCACTGCGTAAAGCTGATATTGGAGTGGCCATGGGTCTGAATGGGACTGATGTCTCCAAAGAAGCTGCCGACATGGTGCTATTGGATGACAATTTTGCCACGATTGTCGCTGCTGTAGCCGAAGGAAGAGTAATTTACGACAACATTCGTAAATTTATTAAGTACAGCATGACGGGCAATGCCAGTGGCGTTTGGATTGTCCTCCTCGCGCCATTTTTTGCCATACCCTTGCCGCTTCTACCCCTCCAAATTCTCTGGATCAACCTTCTGGCCGACGGGTTGCTAGCATTATCTCTAAGCGTGGAGCCTGCCGAGAGCGATACCATGCAGCGATCGCCCTATCCCAAACAAGCCAATATCTTCAATCGCCGCACGGTTAGAGACATCATTTGGGTGGGTTTAATGATGGGATTGAGTATGACGCTACTGGGTTACGAGTATCGGTCATTAGGTCGAGATAATTGGCAGACAATGGTATTTGCCACCCTTACCTTTTCGCGCATGAGTCTGGCATTGGCAATGCGATCGGAACATGATTCGCTATTTAAGATCGGTCTGTGCTCTAACCCGCCGCTTTTAATTGCTGTAATCTTGACTTTTGGCCTCCAAATTGCCGTAATTTATCTACCATGGCTGCAAGCCTCATTTCAGACAGTGCCCTTATCGATTTACGATCTAACACTATGTTTAGCAGTTAGTACAGTAGGGTTCTGGTTAGTTGAGATTGAGAAATGGTTGTATAGGGAGCGCAGAAAGTAGTTTATTGAAAATCAATTTTGATAAAAATTTTGGGATTGACTCGGAAAGATTTTTAATGCAACATAAAGATGTGATAATTGAGTTAGCTTGTGATTTTTTACTAAACCCCCTAAGCTAAACTTCTTAAGCTAAACCAAATTTCCTAATTTCTCCCTCAGATCGCAAGCGCATTCGTCAGTCAATCAGGAGAATATTCCTATTATGGCTCTATTGCCACTAAATGCTCTCCGAAGTGTTGGTCAATATACTTCCAATGACTATTTTGCCATATTGGGGTTGCCTGTTACTGCGAATATTTTTCAAATCCGCCAGCGTTATTTATACATTGCCAGAAATCTTCATCCAGACATCTACGGGCGCACAGTTGAAGAGAAGAATAAGGCCTGTGAGTATTTAGCCAAGCTAGTCAGTCCTGCCTACAATATCCTCATGCAGCAAAGAGAAAGGGCGGAGTACGCGGCGCTGATCAAACTGATTGCCAAGCGCCTGATGAAGCGGGAGATATTTTTAACTCCGAAATCAGAAATTGCCCGAAAACTTCTTTATTCACCAAGCGAACAACATTACATACATGCTGTAGAGGCGATCGCGAAGCTCCAGTATCAGTCGCTGGATCATATCTCGGCATATACAGATCAGTTAGCCGAGTTAAACTTGATCTACATAATGTATGAAGAAGGTTATCATCCTTCTCTGTATGAGCCGACTCAAGAGGAGGCTTATGACATTAACTTACCTAGATTGCTACCACCAGGGATAGTTCAACTATCATCTCTCCTCAAAGCGCCGCAAGCGATTGCAAGTCATCACCACACAAATCAACCGGTATCTCAAGAGCGTCCACAGCCGGACACCCTAAGTCGATCGCTGCATAAAAGGCAAAATTATCTGCAATTGGTGGAGGATTTCATAAATCAGAATCCTGAAGATGCTCCAGATTGCTTGCCTCAAAGGATGAAAAGCTATTTACAACTAGCAGAGTACTATATCGATCGGAGTCAATGGATGATGGCTTGGGAAGCATTGCATACAGCCTTACAGCTCGATCCTACTAACAGTAAATGTCATGCTCTATTAGGCTTGGTGTATCTCAATCAAAACCTCATGGGCATGGCAAAAGTTAGTTTTCGGCAGGCACTAAAACTTAATCCAAGGGAAGCATTGGCTTTAAAACATATTGTTAAATGTATGATGCCAAGACGTAATGCTCTCAATGAGTACATCAGGGGAAATGGCTTCTTCGGCTGGCTGGGTGGTCGTTCATAGTGTTGCGATCGATCAACTAAACGCTAGCTTGCCATCCTCTAAGCTAATCTTGATCGTATGACCAGAGCTAAATGTTCCTTCTAAAATTTTGGTGGCGATCGGGTTTTCAATTTCTCGCTGAATCGCGCGCTTGAGTGGTCGCGCCCCAAATACAGGATCGTATCCTACTTCGGCAATGTAGTCATGAGCCTCAGGTGTCAGGGCAAGACTGATTTTTTGGTCAGCCAGGCGCTCCTCAATGCGCTTAATTTGCAGCGTCGCGATCGCCTTGATCTCAGAGCGACTGAGGGCATGGAAGATCACAGAATCGTCAATACGATTGAGAAACTCTGGACGGAAGCTAGCCCGTAAGGCTTCCATCACCCTGCGGCGCATTTCTTCGTACTTTGATTCATCATCTACCACATCCAAAATATACTCACTACCGATATTACTGGTCATGATAATTACAGTATTTTTGCAGTCGACTAGCCGTCCCTGGCTGTCGGTAATGCGACCATCATCGAGAACTTGCAGCAGAATATTAAATACATCAGGGTGGGCTTTTTCCACCTCATCAAACAGGATAACTGAGTAGGGATGGCGGCGGACCGCTTCCGAAAGTTGCCCACCCTCTTCATAGCCCACATAACCAGGTGGTGCCCCAATTAAACGCGATACCGAATGTTTTTCCATATACTCGGACATATCGAGGCGGATCATGGCCGTATCCGTATCGAACATAAACTGAGCCAGAGTACGAGCCAACTCGGTTTTACCTACGCCGGTGGGACCAAGAAAAATAAACGAACCAATTGGTCGATTGGGGTCTTGCATACCAGCGCGGGCACGACGAATTGCTGATGCTACTAGTGTTACCGCCTCTTCCTGGCCAACTACCCGTTCGTGGAGATGAGATTCTAATTTGAGCAGTTTTTGGCGCTCGGATTCCAGCAAACTCTTGACGGGGATGCCAGTCCAACGAGCGACAATCTCGGCAATATCATCCTCGCTTACCTGCTGGCGAAATAAGGTAGATCCATCCGATCGCGCCTGACTGATTTCTACTTCGGCATCATCTAGTTGTTTCTCTAGCTCAGTAAGCTTGCCATACTTGAGTTCGGCGGCACGATTGAGATTGTAGTCGCGCTCAGATTGCTCGATTTGCAACTTAATCTGATCGATTTGCTCTTTGAGGATTTGAATGCTGTCGATCGTTTCCTTCTCCATCTGCCAGCGATCGTTGAGTTCTTCTTGCTTTTCTGTTAGTTCTTTAAGCTCATTATCAATCCTTTGCAGACGCTCGATCGCAGCCTGTGCCGCCTTAGACTTATAGACAACTTTCCCTTCCTGCTCGTATCGATCCATTGAGGCAATATTATCCTCTTTTTGCAGCGATAATCTCTCCATCTCCAATTGCATAATGCGGCGATCGATCTCATCCAGTTCTACTGGTTTGGAAGTAATTTCCATTTTGAGTTTGGCAGCAGCTTCATCAACTAAGTCGATCGCCTTATCGGGTAGGAAGCGATCGGCAATGTAACGATTTGACAATACAGAGGCCGCCACTAAAGCGGAGTCGGAAATTTTGACCCCATGGTGCACCTCATAACGTTCCTTCAGACCGCGCAAAATCGAGATTGTATCCTCAACTGTAGGCTGGTCGACCAATACTTGCTGAAAGCGCCGCTCCAGAGCCGCATCCTTTTCGATGTGTTTGCGATATTCATCCAGTGTTGTCGCACCGATACAGCGCAATTCGCCCCTTGCTAGCATTGGCTTGAGTAAATTGCCCGCATCCATCGATCCCTGTGTGGCACCAGCACCTACCACTGTATGTAATTCATCAATAAAGAGCACGATTTGACCGTTGGAATCCAGGACTTCCTTGAGCACGGCCTTGAGGCGATCCTCAAATTCTCCTCTGTACTTGGCACCGGCAATTAATGCACCCAGATCGAGGCTGATGAGGGTTCTACCTTTGAGTGATTCCGGTACGTCGCCCCTAATAATGCGTTGCGCCAGCCCTTCAGCGATCGCGGTTTTTCCAACCCCAGGTTCGCCAATCAGCACGGGGTTATTCTTCGTACGCCGTGACAATACCTGAATCACGCGCCGGATTTCATCATCGCGACCAATCACAGGGTCGAGTTTGCCTTCCTTGGCACTGGCAGTGAGATCGCGTCCGTATTTCTCTAGGGAGGCATACTTAGCTTCGGGATTTTGATCGGATACGGTTTGGTTGCCGCGCACCTTTTTAACGGCGGCCTCTAGCTTGGTGCGATCGACGCTATGGTTGCGAAATAGTCGTTTCCCAAGCCGATCGTCATCGAGCAGGCCAATTAGCAAATGCTCGATCGAAATAAATTCATCACCAAAAGACTGGCGCGACTCATCGGAGCGATCGAGCCAGGTCTCCAGACTACGACCTAAATAAAGCTGCTCTGGATTCGCCACCTTAGGCTGGACGCGCAGGAAATCTTCGGCTTGCTTTTGAAATCTGGGAATTGCTACGGTGGCTGCGGTCAAGATCGTACTCGCCAAGCCATTTTGTTCCAGCAAGGCAACCAATAGGTGTTCTACTTCCAGTTGCTGCTGCTGCGATCGCCTTGCTACATCCTGGGACTTGACGATTGCTTCCCAAGCTTTCTCAGTAAATTTATTCGGATCGGTTGGCTGCATGCGGATAAACCTATTAGTTGCTTACTAAGGCTTTTGACACCAGAGCATTAGTAATTATATGAGAAAGTTCATATATTTGCCGAGCGACTGAAACTCGATCGACTTCATTGATGAGCTAATTATCGTAAAATCAACTCTTAGCATCGATATCATGATCGCTTTATGTAACTTTATGCAAATAGACACATGGCAGCATGGTTATCTCCAGACTAACGGCATCAAGCTGCATTACGTTACCGATGGTTCTGGGGAGTTGATGCTGATGCTGCATGGCTTTCCTGAATTCTGGTATTCCTGGCGGCATCAGATTAAGGAGTTTTCTGAAGATTACAAAGTTGTGGCACTCGATCTGCGTGGCTACAATGATAGCGACAAGCCTGCGGCACCTTCTGCCTATGTGATGTCAGAATTGCTTGCCGATGTTAAGGGTGCGATCGAAGCACTGGGATACGGAACATGCATACTGGTGGCGCATGACTGGGGCGGTGCGATCGTCTGGCAGTTTGCCTATGCCTATCCTGATATGGTGACTAAGCTAATAGTGATGAATTTACCCCACCCTGCCAAATTTAGCGAGGGTTTGCGTACACCGCAGCAGCTACTAAAAAGTTGGTATATTTTCTTTTTTCAGATCCCTTTCTTGCCTGAATGGTATTTAGCATTTAACGACTACAGCGCGATCGCCTCATCCTTTACCTCATGGGCAATTGATAAAAACGCTTTTACTAAAGCTGACATCGAAGCCTTTAAAGACGCTGCTGCCAAGCGTGGCGCTCTCACCGCCATGATTAATTACTATCGCAATATCTTCCAAACTGGCCTGCTGAATCCACAGAGTTGGGGAGCGATCAAGATTCCCACCCTAATGATTTGGGGCGAGAACGATGCCGCGTTGGGCAAGGAATTAACCTATGGCACGGAGTCGTACGTCAAGGATCTGACGCTTAAATACATTGCGAATTGCAGTCATTGGGTACAGCAGGAGCAGCCCAAACTTGTAAATCAATACATGCGCGAATTTTTATCCTCATAGGCATTAGAAACGATCTCATTACCAGCAAATACGGCTAGGCGATCGCTGTACCCATATCTGGGGGTACATCCTGCCAACGACCATTACCGATCGCCCTGATTGCTTCTTTAAGATCGATATTGCCCGTGTAAATGGCTTTCCCCACAATTACTCCCTTTACACCTAAAGGCTCTAGGGATAAAAGACTGAGCAGATCGGTTATCGAACTAACACCGCCAGAAGCAATTATTGGTATATCAACACTCTCAGCAATATGTCTTAGTGCGTCTAGATTAGGGCCTTGCAACGTGCCATCGCGAAAAATATCTGTATAGATGATTCCAGCTACACCAATCTGATCCATGCGCTGAGCTAGTTCAGAAGCGATCGCCTCCGATGTAGTTAGCCACCCTCTCGTCGCCACTTTACCGTCTCGGGCATCAATACCGACAAGAATCTGACCAGGAAATTCCGCACACAGATCGGCGACTAACTGCGGTTGCTCCACGGCGATCGTACCCAAGATTGCCTTACTCACTCCGGTATCTAGAACTGCTCGGACGCTATCGCGATCGCGCAACCCACCACCTACCTGCACATGAATCGGCAGCGAACGGGCGATCGCCTCAATTACCTTCAAATTCTTAGGTTTGCCCTCTTTAGCGCCATTGAGATCGACTACGTGCAAATACTTGGTGCCCTCATCGTACCAACGTTGTGCAATTGCCACAGGGTCTTCCCCAAAGACCTCAGACTGCTCGTAGTTCCCCTGATATAGCCGAACGCAGCGTCCATCTAAAATATCTAGTGCCGGAATTACATTCATCTTTACATTTCTGATCGCAGTAGCTTATTTTATCGAGTTTGAGCACCATAGAAACATGGCTTTTGCCTGAATAAACATAAAAATTTAAACTCGCAACAAAAAGCAGCTTTCTTAACAAGAAAGCTGCGCTAAACATTTGGTTGCATTAACCGCTAGATTGCCTTCAGTAAAGGCACGTTAAGCAAACTAAAAGTCTTTGTTCCCTAGAAGGAGAAGGTAGTACGGATTGTACCGACTACGATTGTGTTGTTAGCACTGTTGTTTTCAGGATTAAAGATAAAGAATACACCTGGAGTAATCGAGATGTTCTTCGAAAGTCTCCACTTGTACAGAGCTTCTAGATGATAGGTGGTGCTACCTTCATCTCTACGTGTAGCAATGGAGTTGGAGGTCAGCTTGGGTGGTTGACCGAAGATGATAGCAGCAACGTTACCTTCACCGAGTAGGTCGGGGAAGGCCAGGTTAACAGCCCAATTGAATCCATCAGCATTATTACGGCCGATACCAGATTCTTGACGCATGTTAGTAAAGCCAGCCCAGCCACCAAAGGCGAAGCCCTTAGCAACTTTCCAGTTCAACTGTAGGCCATAACGATCTGCTGAAGTATCAACAGCACCGAAGGGGCGTCTAGCATTAGTACTACCTGTAGATCCAGAAACATCTACGATAGAACCAGTACCAGCAAGATTTAGACCGGGTTCAAAACTACGGACATAGGCTAAACCAACCTTCAGATCCTTAACGGGAGAGAAGACGATTTGCGCACCAGCACCGTAGCCGCCATTAGTCAAGCCACCCTGACCAATTGCATTACCAGCAGTATCTTGGTTTGCCAAGTAAGCCAGGTTAAGCCCAAACTGATCGCTAAACTTGAAGTTAAGCGCAGCACCAGCACCCTGAGGAGCACGGAAGATCAGTGGGTCATAACGACCGAATCTGGAAATCGCACCGTTATCGCTGTCTGCTAAGTAAGGGTTGATCGGATCGAACACAACATCCCAATCCACACCGCGAGTACCAACATAAGCAGTGATCGAATCGCTAACTGGGAAGCGATAGAATAACTTGTCCAACTCAAACTGGTTGTCTGTGTTGGTATCGAAGCCTAAACGAGCAGTGGCTGTGGTACCAGCAATCGTTGAAGAAAGGATGCCAGGTACGCGATCAAAACGAGTCACGTTTCCAGCCTGTAGGCGTGTACGCAATAAGTCTTTGCCAGTAAAGCTGGTATCAAAGTTCAAGCGTACGCGACCACTGAGGGTAACATTGCTGTCAGTAGCAAAAGAGGGTGCAATGATTGCCGTAGCATTTAACTTGGTGGTGGTAGAGAACTGCTGTGCTTCAAGCTGAGCAGTCTTTGCTTCTAGAGAATCCACACGACCACGAAGAGCAGCTAGTTCCGCAGCAAACTCTTCTTGTAATTTTTGTACGGCTGCCAAGTCTTCTTTGCTAACCTTGTCAGCTAGACCCGCAGTAATGATCTCGTTGATCTTGTCCAAGCAAGCATTCAGACCTGCGGCAAATTCATAGCGGGTCATCGCACGCTGACCGCGATAGGTCTTATCGGGGTAGCCAGCGATACAACCATAGCGCTCTACCAAAGATTGCAAGGCTGTAAAGGCCCAATCTGTAGGCTTGACGTCGCTTAGCTGAGATACAGATGTAACATTTTGAGCTTGCTGAGCTGGCTGAGCCTCAACGTTCTGAGCAGTACGACCCAGCATAGGATCCTTACTGATAGAACGAATCATGGTTGACTCATTAACTGTGGAATCAGTGGTTTGTGCGTTAGCTGCACCTGCCATCACCGATGTGGCTGCAACCGCTGAAACGAATAAAACTGAACTAAGTGATAACTTACTGAATTTAGACATAATATTTACCCAAACTCTCACACCGCAGATACTTTTAGCATATATACCACATTACTCCAAAAATGGAAGCAATGTGACTGAGAAATTTAGCCTTAAACTATAAGTTATGATAGCTTATCTTTACTAACTGTCGAACTTTAGCTGGATAATTACCCCCTAATATAGAGCATGTGTGAACATGCCTTGTCAGTAAAGATATATTTAAGATTTGGCTATACTTTATTGTTTATTGGCTATAAATCAATTGTATATTAACATTATTCTCGGTTGCCTGATTGAGTAATTCGCTGTTTTTTGACTGTCTCGATCGCTACATTAAGCGTCCGTTTAGACTATGATCTTAGATCTTAATTATGTTGCGCGATCTTAATTAATTGTAGGCAAGCATCATAAGTAGGAATAAACTTGAGGAATGTAGACCTAGTCTGAGAACCAAACATACGACTACACGTTGTTTATTCTCGGAAGTTTGATTTATTTGACTCAGTAGTGCGCACCAAAGCCATAGACTACTAAGAGTCAAGTGATGCCACTTAGCAATTTCGCTATGCCAGCCTTGAGATATCCTTAAAGATCCGGGCTGCATTAGATATGTTCTAGCTGAGCTCGACTTTACACAGTTATTATGTTGCTACAGAGTGCTTAAAAAGGCAATGCTAGTCGGCAACCAAGCTCGGATCTAGAATATCTGGCATGCCTCAGACTTAAGACTGTATCCCTTAAGAACAACGCAATCAAGAGTTGAGTTACATCCCAAGGATATCTGTAGCTCATGTTAGCCGTCACATCAATGTAGTTACTTCACTTTAAAGTTTTACACCCCATGGAATTCTCGATTTCCCAACTGCTAGACAACCTTTCAGATGATAAATTTGTTGCTCCCAAGGTCATTGAAAAAAAACTGGGTGTCAGTGATGACAGTAGTGGGCATAAGCTCCAGGTTGCTTTTGATGCCTTAGAAAGAATAGGCATTTTAGAGAAGGACAAGGGGCGATATCGGCGATTAGTTGAAGACGGTTTGGTAGAAGGGCGGTTGCGTTGTTCGAGTAAAGGGTTTTGTTTTGCCATTCAAGATGTAGAAGGCGCGGAGGATATTTATATTAGAGAAAGTCGCCTCAGCTCTGCATGGAATGGCGATCGCGTCTTAGTCAAAGTTACTAAGGATGGCATGCGTCGTCGCAGTCCAGAGGGGGAGGTACGCCTGATCGTAGAACGCTCTAACCCAACTCTTTTGGCTAAAGTGAAAGCAACAGAAGCTGGCTATCGAGCTATACCTCTTGACGATCGCCTCTTATTTGAAATCGAGCTCGTGCCGGATGAGCAGTTTAGGGATCTGAATGTGGCGGTGAATAAGCTCATCCACTTAGAGATGGTGAGGTTTCCTCTAGGCAGTCATCTACCCAAAGGCAAAATTGCTCAAGTTTTAGGTGATGATGCTGAATCCACTGCTGATGTAGATTTAGTTTGCTGCAAGCACAATTTGCCGCGTAAGTTTAGTAACCAGGTCTTAGCTGCTGCTAATAGTTTGCCGAAAGCTGTGCGGAAAGTCGATCTTAAGAAAAGGCTCGATCTGCGCCAAGTTGAGACTGTCGTAATTAGTGACTCATCGGCAATTTCATTGGTAAAGTCTGAATCTGGTTGGGACTTAGGCGTACATATTCCTGATTTTGCTGCCTATATTGCCGTGGGCTCTATTTTAGATGAGACAGCCCGCCTGCGAGTACGGACATCTTTTCTGCTAGATGATACTGTGATTCCGATGCTGCCAGAAATTGGTGTACTCCAGCAGCCAGAGCATCTCACGATGTCTGTGTTATTCAAGTTAGATAGCAATGGCATCTTAACTGAGTTTGAGATCTACCCTTCGGTGATTACTACAAGTGCCAATATCAGTAGTTTTACGGAGGCACAAGAGATTCTAGACGATCGCAGCGAGAACGATCGGACTAAGGCTAAAAACTCAGAAATCGCCGATCTACTTGCCAATATTGCTGAGCTAGGGGCATTGTTGCAGCAGCAGCGTCAAGGAGCGTTTCACATCACTTTGCCTAGTGCTGCTATGCAGGAAGCTGATGAAGGCATCTTGGGAGTGCCGATTGTACCCGAGACCGCTTTGATTTATGGCATGGTATCAGAGCTGGAGATCTTGGCTAACCGGGCGATCGCTACTCATCTTGTCGCGCTGGGTGTACCTGCTTTGTTTCGCACGCAACCTGCACCGGAATTGACTAAGGTGACAGATTGGCTCAAACTCCTCAATAGTATGGGAGTCTCATTAGAGTTAGCTGAAGCAGACCGCGTCCAATCTCAGGATTTCCAAAATTTTTTAGAGCAAGTAAAACAAGTAGAGCCGCAGAGCAGTCGCGACATTTTAAAGTATCTGCTGATGTCGCTACTTAAGATTGGCGAATATAGCCTGCAGCCAGGTGCTCACTTTGGGTTAGCCCTGGCGCCAGAATCTCCTTATATGCATGCGATCGCGCCACAACATCGCTATGTCGATCTTTTGAGCCAGCGGCTATTGCATCTGGTATTTCAAGAGGGGCGCGATCGCCGTAATACTCGCAGTAAAGAAAGTGTAGACTTGCACAACTCTAGCTGTCATGGTCAGATTAGCTGGAGCGTTCTCCCCCCAGAAAGAGAACGTCAAGTGATCTCTGAACTCGAATTGATATTACCGAAACTAAACCAGCAAGATACCCTGGTGCACAAGGCCAAAACCGATCTTGATGGTTTACGCAAGGCAGAGTTTATGCAAGCTCGAACCGGACAAAACTTCTTCGGTATTATCACGGGTGTGCAGTCCTATGGGTTCTTTGTGGAAATTGAGTCTTTACTAGTAGAAGGATTAGTACACGTTAGTTCGCTCAAAGATGACTGGTATGAGTTCCCGCAGGTGAATGGTAGGACTAAAGGGGGACGGGCACAGACAGTTCTGGTAGGACGTCGTAGCGACCGTCAGTATAGCTTGGGCGATCGCATTGAAGTCCAGGTAAAAAGTGTTGACTACTATCGTCAACAAATCGATCTAGTGGCTTTAGCCAGTATCGATGCTGTGGCAAACCTAGGGCCAAACGAGCAAGTCGATCTACCCGACGAACTCGATCTAGATTTACCTGACGAGTAGAGGGGCATGGCATTGTTGGTTGATGGCATTAATTTCTATGCCCTAGAGCTAAACTCAATCACGATAATTTTTACTAACGTAAGGCTAGAACCCTAAACCTGATGCTATGCAGCTCTCCCGCCCGCTTGTAGTCCTGTTAAATCGCTTCCAACCTTCCGCTGCGGCTGTGATGCTGGTGCTGGCGATTTTGGTGGGACTGGGTAGCGGTACTGGGGTCTTACTCTTTCGTTGGTCGATTGATATCGCACAGGAGTTCTATTGGCACCAGCTAGCTGTTGTGCTTTCTAGCTATAACAGTTGGGCGATCGCCTTGATTCCAATTATTGGGGGCTTAGTAGTAAGTGCTCTACGATTGCGTCTGCAACGAACCGAAGCAGGATTTGATAACCTATCGAACGCTGTTGCCGGGGAAGGAGGCAGATTACCCTATGCGCAAATTCCACTGAAAACTGCAGCTGCAGCTTTATCTCTAGGCGCAGGAGCATCACTGGGGCCGGAAGGACCTAGTGTCGAACTTGGGAGTAACATCGGTTCCCTATTAGGCCAATTGTTACGCTTTTCGACCGACCGAACGCGGCTACTAGTGGGCGCAGGTGCTGCTGCTGGTCTTGCGGCTGGGTTCAATGCCCCAATTGCGGGTGTCTTTTTTGCACTAGAGGTATTGTTAGGGGATACATTTGGCACTACCAAAACTAACTTCAACTCCAATGTCAGTGTTGTCGTAATTGCGGCGGTTGTTTCTGCCCTGGTAGCGCAAATTGGTCTGGGCGGGCAACCAGCCTTTAATTTGCCCGCCTATGATGTACGCAGCTACTGGGAACTACCACTCTATCTGGGGTTAGGGGTACTAGCTAGTTTAGTGGCAGTAGCCTTTACTAAAGCGCTACAGGTAGCCCGCGAAGTATTTGCGGGTCAAGTGGTTGGCTTTACTTGGATGACAAAACTTGCCATGCCGTCTAAATTGGCGATCGGTGGTTTTTGCATTGGGGCTACAGCCCTGGTATTTCCTGAGGTGATGGGCATTGGTTATGAAACCGTAGAATCATTACTCCAGGATGCCCACTTTTCCGTTGGCTTGCTAGTGCTTTTGTTATTCATCAAACTTGCACTCACAGCGATTAGTTTAGGTAGTGGGTTTGTGGGTGGGATCTTTGCCCCAGCTATATTCCTGGGTGCTACGCTCGGTAGCGCCTATGGACAAGCCTTAAGCTTAATTCTGCCTAATTTCATCCCAGTTGCGGCACCACCGGCCTATGCTCTAGTGGGGATGGCAGCAGTTTTGGCGGGTACGGTTAGAGCACCTTTGACCGCCGTGCTGCTTCTATTTGAGATGACTCGTGACTATCGCATTGTCTTACCTTTGATGGCGGCAGTTGGCCTATGTGCCTGGTTGGTGGAACAGTTACAGTCTGGTCAGATTTTCACCTTAGGTGCTAAGAAAAACACGAATACAGAAGATGTCGGTGCACTCTCTACAATCAAAATTGCGGAGGTGATGAGCGTTAATCCCCTCACATTTAAATACTCTACGCCGATCTTGCAAGCAGCACAGATTTTTACCAGTGGCTATTTCCATAGTGCTTTAGTTGTTGATGACTCTCATCACCTTCTGGGTATCCTTACTACACAGGACATTGAGAGAGCACTTTCCTTACCTAACTTGAGCCAGCATCAACTCAGCAAACTAACGGTTCAGGAAGTCTGTACTAAAGAGGTACTGTATACTTTCGCCGATGAGTTTCTCGCCGATGCAATCAGACGCATGGCTGCGAGAGATTTACAACAACTACCTGTTGTTGATCGCAACGCTACCAGCCGCGTGGTTGGCATGGTAGATCGTCAATCAATTACCTCTGCTTATACCAATGCACTCACAAAACAAGCGATCGCTGATAAAATTGCTTCCAACAAAGCAGAATCGCCCCATATAATTGAGCCTAAAGAAGCTGATGAAATCTTAGCTTCTAGCGAAGTTAAGCCTGACGATTTGCGTACAGAAGCTCTCAGTGCAGAGCGCACCCTATAAGCTATCTACCCACCTAGT
This sequence comes from Rhizobium sp. Q54, assembly GCA_943367755.1. Lineage (GTDB taxonomy): Bacteria > Cyanobacteriota > Cyanobacteriia > Pseudanabaenales > Pseudanabaenaceae > PCC-6802. The sequence goes on from CALRKB020000047.1 coordinate 20,050, forward strand.
TGCCAAATGCTATGAGTAGTGAAGAATTATTGATTGAAATGGTAAATGACCACGGCACAGACAATACCGACGGTCAGACTGTGGTGAGAGCGGTTGAAGCCAGAGCGATCGCAGATAACCTGAATAAGTTAATTAGTTTAGTTCATCAGTTAGACCTAATCAGCCCGGGCGGGCTAGAGCTAGATGAAGTCGCAATTGCCACTAAGATTTCTGCAACTGGTGAGGTGATTCTACTCAACGGCAATCCGGGCAGTGGTAATGGTGCGATCGTGCTGAAGTTTAAACGTTCGATGCCAAAAAATAGCTCACCTGCAACTGTCTCCCGTTTAAGCTTGCAAGAAGACTTCAAATCGGATGTAGGAATAGACTACACAAGACTTAATACCTTGCTAGCAGAGGGTCACTGGCAAAAGGCTAATCAGGAAACCTGGGATTTGTTATGTGAGGCGTTAAATAAAAATAAGGGTAGTTATCTTTCTGAGGTAGAAATTAAGCAGCTACCCTGTGAGGATATCCGCACAATCGATATGTTGTGGCAGAAGCACAGTCAGGGACGTTTCGGATTTACAAGCCAGCATCAAGCTTATAACGCTGCCATGACTGAGCAATAAGGCTGGCAGATCAAGCTGACAAATATTTTGGGTAAGTAATTTTCAACATAGGGTACTCGCAGTTATGGATCCCGCAAAACAAAATCAAATCATGGGCTACTTTATCGAAGAAGCCCTCGAACACTTAACCACAATCGAACATGGCATGCTCAACTTGGAAGCAATGCTGTCCGATAGCGAGATGGTAAATGAGGTATTTAGAGCAGCGCACTCCATTAAAGGCGGTGCAGCAATGCTTGGCATTACCAGCGTGCAGAATATTTCGCACCAATTGGAAGACCACTTTAAGACCCTCAAAGATAATTCCAACGTTAAAGTCGATGAGAAATTACAGACTTTATTTTTACGATGCTTTGACAAACTGCAAGAGTTGTTAGAGCTTCTACGCAGTCCATTCGGATTGACGAAGGATGATGCTGATGAAATTATGTCTGACTCAGATTCACTATTTAAAGAGCTAAAAGATCACTTGCAAAACTTAGTAAGCGGTAAAGTGAAAGTAGCTGCAACTGCCACAACCGACTCCAGAGGATTAATCGAGCCTATTACCGTCGGTAGAACCTCTGGGGAAGAAAGAGCAATGACCTTAGTATTCCAAGCGGATATCCCTGTAATGCTGAGAGATATGCTACAGCTATTTAAGGAGCCCGATCGCCCCACCAGTCGCCAGAATCTACAGTCGATCTGCGATCGGCTTTATCAGGCCGGCGATCAATTCGATCTCAAGCAATGGTGCGAAACAATTGAAGTGGTGAAATTAGTAGTGGGTAATCCTAACAACTCCTATCGGGAGCTAGCCCCAGTAGTTATTCGTGAAGTGAAGCAAGCCCAAGAACTTGTTTTAGCTCATCGCACGGCAGAGATTGCGATTTCGTCACCGCTGCGAGAGCTGATGCCGCCCTCAGAACTTGTCACGGCTCTCCAGCAAGAAGAGGATGATATCAGCAGTATTTTTGGTGCCGTTGTGGAAGAAGACCGAGCCACTGAGCAGTGGCGGGAGTTTGGCGATCGCCTCGGTTGGCGAGTCAACGGCTCCTGGATTCGCACTGCCGCTGTTAACTATAGCGTTACAGCTCCCTCAGGACACCTACCTGCACCTTTATGGTTAGCAGCGTGGGACAAGTCTAAAGACAGTAATGCTGATGAGTTTCGGGCGCAGCTTGAGGCATTTATGCTTAAGCTCGAAGACTGCTAGATAGGATTGCAGGAATGTCAGCCAATACGTTATCAATCAAACAAAAAATGGTTAAGGCTCTCACCCTAACCATTCCGAGTTGTTTAGTTTGGTTTAGATATTTAGCTTGTAGGGGCTAAAATCCACACTGCTTAAAACTGCGGTAGCAGTTTTCATCATCATGGATGTGGCAGCGATCGCCAATCTGTTTCATTAGTTGCCAAGAGAACTTAGTAGTGTATAGATATTCTCCCCAGTTTTCCTGCAAAGACTGATGTGCTTTGCGGAGATTATAGGAAGGAATCGCTGTAGAGATATGATGAGGAACGTGGACGTTGATGTCATGGCATAACCACTCTACCCAAGCAGGATAGTCACAATGTACGGTTCCGGTCAGTTGATCCTGCGCTGCGTTCCACCGATCGCTAAACTTGAACTGGATATCGGGCATAGTGTGATGCACGATTGTAAAAGTACTCATCCAGAAGTGGTAAACCAGCCAGGGCATCAAGAAGAAATTTACCCATCCCATAATGCCACCAAATGCAAGCATTAGGGGGAAAGCGATCGCAGCGTAGGCAATTACTAAGCCTGCTGAAAATCTCACCTGCGCTCTTTGGCGCTCGGGGTAGAGACTTGCATCGAAGTGCAACATTGCCCAGTGAATAATTGAGCCAATCCACCAAAACCTACCACGAATCTGACGGTAGAAAAATTTCTCGTAGGGTTTGATTTCCCCATAAAGTTCATCAGTAAAGGGATACCAGGCATTATCCTCACCGAGTTTATTCGTGTGAACGTGGTGGTGATCGTGCTTAAGTCTCCATGGATGAAACGGATAAAGCAGGGGCAGAAACAATACATGCCCCACGAGATTGTTCACCCAAACATGCTGAGAAAACGAACGATGGCCGCAGTCATGACCCAGCACAAAGAACCCAGTGAGGGCAGTACCAGTAAATATCCAGGCTAAAGGGAGGAGGTACCAGGGGGAGAAGGCAATACTGGCATATCCCAGAGCCACCGCGATCACACTAAAAGCAAAACCCAACCAAGCCCTAAATGCATTTTTAGCAAACACTTCGGGTGGAAGGGTTTTAATAATATCTCTCAGGGTTGTTCCTGATGGCAGAGTGGGAGTATTCGATTTAGCTGCAACGCTGGCCGCAATTTCGCTTGGTGCGATCGTCATTATTGGGCACTCCCAGATTGGGTAAGACGTTGACGGCTTAAACTTTGCAGTTGCTGAAGCAGCGTATCGATGTCAGTCTGCAATTCTAAAAGTTCGCTTTGAAGGTTGTCGTTATAAAGATTTTTATTGGGAAGAGCTAGGCTTGGAGCCTCATTTGAGAGCGAATTCACTTGTTTACTCATAACTTTTTATAGACTTTGTAATGTCACACCACAACATTTGACCGTCAGCGCTAATTGTAGCGCAAAAATTTGTATACGAATATTAAGCAGTAACAGCAAGAGCAACTATGTATGCTATGTAGCAATTTACATAGTTAATTTTACATAACTAATCAATTAATTACCTTTCTTAATAATAGGCGACGGTGGTGATTTATGAGCCAAAGACGGATACCTGGTTCAACTTTATAAAATTGAAATCCAGATTGCTGATAAAGTAGCCGTGCTGGCGCGTTATTCTCCAGCACGTGTAAATAAAGCTGTTGAAAACCCCAACGCAAAGCCAACTTCTCAGCCGCAGTCAGAAGTTGAGCCGCTACACCACGACGACGCCACTGTGGATGCACAGCTAAATTAAATAAATAAGGGTACTGGGGTGCTTGCCAGTTCAGTAAGGGAATCGAGTAAGTAGCACGCGGCACTTGTTTAAGCCCCATCTCAACTGTAGCGATCGCTTTGGTAGGGTTATCAATCTCAGTGGCGACAAGGCAAGCGTATCTGGGACTATCATCTGTTAAACGGTTGCTCAGATCTAAGGAAATCCCCCAACGAATAAAAGGTTGCAGCCACTGCGTCAGATAAGCATATTCGCGATCGCCTTCACAATAAAAACTAGTGGTCAGAATATCGGAAAGGCTAGCCACATCTTTTAACTGCGCCAACCTAAAGTTAAACAGCGAGCCTTTTTGAGAAATATGATGCACAAGTAATTTAAGTAAAAATTTGGAGGCACATAATAAATATATATGCCTCCAACTCAGTTAACTGTTGCAATATAACTATTGATCGATCGCTAATATCGGTGCTGACTTGAAGTTTCCGCTGTAAGCTAGCGGCTTGTCTGTCTTCGCGTTTAAACTCGGCACAGATGCTCGCATAGTAGCTACTAATTTTGTGGTAGTAGCATCATAGACCTGGGTCATCAGTTTGGGGTAAAAGCCAATACCAATAATTGGGATCAGCAAGCAAGCAATAATAAATACTTCGCGCGGCTCCGCATCAATCAATTCTTCATGGGCAATCAGCTCCTTGTTTTCTGCGCCATAAAAGATTTCGCGCAGCATGGACAACAAGTACACTGGCGTCAGAATCACTCCAACCGCAGCCAGAATTACTGTGACTACCTTAAACGGATCGCTGTAAGCATCGCTGGTGGCAAAGCCAACAAACACCATCACCTCCGCTACAAAGCCACTCATGCCGGGTAAGGCCAAAGATGCCAACGAACAGGTAGTAAACATCGCGAAGATTTTAGGCATTTTCTGCCCCACTCCACCCATTTCATCCAGAATAAGTGTGTGCGTGCGATCGTAGGTAGCACCAACCAGGAAGAACAGACTAGCGCCAATCAACCCGTGGGAGATCATTTGCAGCACGGCTCCACTCGTCCCGAGTTCGGTAAAAGAAGCAATCCCAATCAACACAAATCCCATGTGCGAGATTGATGAATAGGCAATCTTGCGCTTGAGACTGCGCTGGGCAAAGGAGGTGAGTGCGGCATAGATAATATTGACTACGCCTAAAATTACTAAAACTGGCGCAAAATAGGCGTGAGCGTCGGGTAGCATCCCTGCATTCATGCGCAGTAGTGCATAGCCGCCCATTTTCAGCAAGATGCCAGCCAGGAGCATGTGCACAGGCGCGGTAGCTTCGCCGTGGGCATCGGGTAACCATGTGTGCAATGGGAAAATCGGCAGCTTTACACCATAGGCAATCAGGAAGCCTCCATAAGCTAAAAGCTGGAATGTCAGGGGGTAATTCTTCCCTGCTAGAGCGGTCATGTCAAAGGTGGGATTGCCACCATAGAAAGCCATTGCCAGCCCTGCTACTAAGATGAACAGCGATCCCCCAGCCGTGTAGAGAATAAATTTGGTGGCGGCATATTGCCGTTTGTAGCCACCCCAGATCGAAAGTAACAGGTAGACGGGGATCAGTTCTAATTCCCACATCAAGAAAAATAGCAACATATCCTGCACGGCAAATACCCCTATCTGACCACCATACATGGCTAGCATCAGAAAGTAGAACAACCGGGGCTTCAGCGATACGGGCCAGGATGCCAAGATCGCGAGTGTTGTAATGAAGCCGGTCAGTAAGACGAGCGGCATTGATAAGCCGTCAACTCCTACGGACCAGTGCAAACCAATTTGCGGGACCCAAGCATAGCTCTCGGTAAGTTGTAAGCCTGGGTTAGAGAAGTCGTATTTGGTGCAAAAGGCATAGACTATAGCTGCAAAGTCTATAAGGCCGATAATTAAGGCGTACCACCTTATGGTCTTACCATCACCTTTGTCGGGGATAAAGGCAATGGGCAGAGCCATGATTATTGGGAAAATAATACTGAAGGTGAGCCAGGGAAAATTCTGAAGATTTAGCATATGCAGTAATAGCTATTTATACTGACTCATTAGTCTGAATTAATCCGATCGATAGGATTCTTGCTGCTATAAGCATAAGTGCGCCCTTTAATTTTGAAGTTGATTTCCGCCTCGCAAAAATCAGCTTCAGCAAAAAGCCTTATGGCGTGAGTAATTGTAACTAGCACTTACGATTAGCAATTACAGTGTAGCGGCAATCAATCTACAAACTGCTTAAGGATTACTTAAGGTAGGAAATAGTGCCAGACTGAGTAACAAACACGAGCCAAAAGCCAATCTGTACCAGACAAAAACCCAGGTGCTTTGTCTTTGCAGATAGCGCAACAGCCAGGCAATCGATATATAGGAAAAAATAAACGCTGAAATAATGCCTATTATCAATGGTCCAATCGAACTAGGTTCAGCAAGAGCATTTTTGGCTTCGTAGAGAGTCGCGATCGCCAGGGCGGGAATACCTAACAGGAAGGAAAATCTTGCGGCTGTTTGACGCTCTAATCCTAGAAACAGTGCAGTAGTAAGCGTAGCACCAGACCGCGAAACGCCAGGAACGAGCGCCAGCATTTGCCCCAGCCCAACGAGAATGCCATCCTTAATTTCTAAGCGATCGAAGCCGCGCTCGCGATTGCCAACCCGCTCCGCTAATCCCAGCAGTAGCGCCATCACAATTGAGGCGATTGCAATGATGAGTATGCTTTTGGGCAACACTTTATGAAATAAAAAGCCAACAATCAAGACAGGTAGAGAACCGACCGCAATACCAACTAATATTTTCCATTCTTCTCTTTGCCAATCTTTTTGCTGTAAAGCGGTGAAGCCGCCGGATAAAATTTGGATGATGTCAGTCCAGAAATATAGAATGACTGCAATGACGCTACCAAATTGGATCGCGTCGACAAAGGCTTTTTCTCCAACCGCCGTCCACCCCAGTGCCTTTGTCAGGACAATCAGGTGAGCCGTACTACTGATGGGTAGAAATTCTGTAATTCCTTGAACAATGCCCAGGACAAATGCCTGTAGATATTCCATAGTTTAAAATTTAGGGATGAGCATAAACAGCATCGCGCGATCGCGGGCAGAAACTGCCATAATTAAAAAAAAATCATAATATTTCTTTTAGAGGATAGTTACACCATGGATATTGATTTCAGACCGTTACTAGTACTTGGCCCTATTGTTTTGGTAATTGGTTGGGCGGTTTTTAACATTTCCAAAGCGATCGCTAAGGGCGAAGCTAGCCTGTTTGGCAGCCGTGGCAATAAATTCTGGTAAGTCTCATCTGGATCTGCCTAACTTTAGCTGTCAGCATTCAGCTAAAGCATGAGTATAGGTCAACACAGAGTCAAGGATATTCTAAGGCTCTGTGTCTTATTTTGTACCCACGATCGCAGCGCTGATGGCTGTTAGTTAGCAGCTTTTTAGGTTTGCGGTATCGTGCGTTTCAATCTGCGAGCGATCGAGTGATAAATTGATGATTGGATCTTTAGAAAAGGTGGCAGAATTATGGCTGTTGGTGAGTATAAGCCAGGTTTAGAAGGAGTTCCTGCTACACAATCCAATATTAGTTATGTAGATGGTCAACAGGGCGTACTAGAGTATCGCGGTATTAATGTTGAGGAGCTCTGCAAGCATAGTAATTTTCTGGAAACTAGCCATCTGTTGATTTTTGGAGAGTTACCTAATGCATCTGAAATCACCAGATTTGAATACGATGTTTTGTATAGACGGCGGATTAAATATCGCATCCGCGACATGATTAAGTGCTTTCCAGATAACGGTCATCCGATGGATGCACTTCAATCCTGCGTAGCGGCCTTGGGCATGTTTTATCCACTTGGCGATTTGCGCAATGCTGACTTTATCTATGGTGCCGCCACGAGACTGCTGGCGAAAGTCCCCACAATGGTAGCGGCTTTTAATATGATGCGGATGGGGAACGATCCTGTCATACCGCGCGACGATCTGGGCTATTCTGCTAACTTCCTCTATATGCTCAATGAAGTTGTGCCAGATCCTCTAGCCGCACATGTCTTTGATGTTTGTCTAATCCTGCATGCCGAACATACGGTTAATGCCTCTACCTTTTCAGCGCTAGTGACGGCATCAACTTTAACTGATGCTTACACGGTCTTATCTTCTGCCATCGGTACCCTGAGTGGCCCCTTGCATGGTGGAGCAAATGAGCAGGTCATGCGCATGCTGGAAGAAATTGGCTCTGTAGAAAACGTTAGACCTTACTTAGAGCGCAAGCTCGAACGTAAGGAAAAAATCATGGGATTTGGGCATCGGGTATATAAGGTTAAAGATCCGAGAGCAACTATCCTGCAAGAGCAAGTCAAAATCTTATTTGATAAATTCGGCCATGATCCCTACTACGACATTGCTGTTGAGCTAGAGCGTGTCGCTTCTGAAAAGCTGGCAGAAAGAGGCATATACCCCAATGTGGACTTTTATTCGGGTCTGGTCTATAAAAAACTAGGCGTTCCGATGGATCTGTTTACACCGATATTTGCGATCGCCCGCGTTCCCGGTTGGCTAGCCCACTGGAAAGAGCAACTAGCTGATAATCGGCTCTTCCGTCCGACTCAAGTTTACACAGGCTTACATGGTGTGTCTTATACACCTATTAGCCACAGGTAAGGTGTTAGCAGTCTGCTAGAATCAAGCCATATCATGATCCTGCCAGGGATAGTTTAAGAATCACATTAAAGCTATGACGACATCTGAAACGATCTGCCAACGTGGTTCCATCTTGGGGACCCAGGTTATTAGTAAATCTAGTGCTAAGCGGCTAGGTATTGTGACGCAAATCTGGCTTGATGTCGATCAGCGGCAGGTAATGGGGGTAAGTGTAGCGGACAGGTACGTACCTGGTACACCTATTGGCATCGGCGACACTTTTTATATGTCTCTGGAAAACATTGCCCTCTTGGGCCCAGATGCCATCCTGGTCGATGATGAATCAGTTTTAGAGGACGATCTGGTCAGCGATCGCTACACTAGCCTGATCGGTAATGAAGTAGTTACCGAATCAGGTGAACTATTAGGTAAAGTCAGAGACTTTAAGTTTGACCCGCTCAATGGCGATCTGTTTTACCTAATTTTGTCATCTATAGGGTCACCACTGATTCCTTCTAGCGTCATCAGTACCTATGAACTGGATGTGAATGAAATTATTGCCGTAGGACGCGATCGCATTATTGTGACTGAAGGCATGGAAGAACGTCTCACTCAACTCACCAAGGGCATCCTGGAGCGCATAGGCTTAGGTAAGCCTCCTTGGGAGCAAGAGTTTGAAGATGAGTATTTGCCTCCGCCTACAATTTCAGGCAACGCGCTTGGTTCTGGGCAGCGCAGCAGTTACTATCCACCTGTGCAACAACGCCCAGAATACCGTTCCGAACCTCGGCCAGAATCGCGTCCAGTCTACAGACGTGAGGAAGTTTGGGAGGAAGATGAAGATAACTGGCAAGACGAAAGGATTCCAGTTTCTCCCCCACCTCGTCGCCAGGCCAGAGCACAGCAACAACCTATATCTCCGCCACCACCGCGAGAAAACAGATATCAGGATGAGTATGAAGATGAATACGCGGATGAGTATGAAGACAATAAAAATTATGACGACAGTAAGCGCGAAATTCAAAATGTCTGGTCAGACGAAGCCAGGATTCCCGACAAACAAAAGCAACGACAGCCTGAGGAAGAATTAGAAGAGTTGTAATTTAGCTATCAGCTTGTTATTTGGCAGGGTGGGCATTGCCCACCCTGCCGTGTTCTGGGTTGCAAAAACTGCTACAGAAGAGCAGGCTCAGGATTGAGGTATGAGGTAACTTTGTTAATTAGTTCAGGGGTAGTAAATCCTTTAGTTAGATAGTCCGTTGCACCTAAACGTTTCGCTTCTTTGCTCCACTCTTCAGACAACCGTGAGGAAATCACAAGCATAGGGAAGTTCATGTTGCTTTGCTTGCAGCGATCGATCAGCGTAAAGCCATCCATCCCTGGCATCTCAATGTCAGTAATGAGAATGGAGGGAAGGGGATGGCTCTGCAACCATTTCCATGCCTCCAGACCATCGTTACAAGTTTGGACAATGTAACCATAGGCTGTCAAACTAGCTTCCATCCGACGTCTCATCAAAGCGGCATCATCTACTACCAGGATAGTTTTAGCAGAGGTAGAGTCAATTTGAGGCGTGCTCTCGACCGGAGGCAGGTAGGTTGTAATATCTGGGAAAGTAGACTGGGATTGACTTCTACTTGTATCAGCGGGTGCTGATAACAAGTTGGTGGCTAGGACTGGAGGCTCCAGTACTGGGAGCAATTTGCCATCAGCTTGGAGGCTAACTCCCATCATCCCAACTGGGGCAATCAGTGGGTGGGGCAACTGGTTAATTAGGAGGTCATCTTGGCCTAATAGATCGTCGGCAATTAGCCAGGCATCCAGTTGATTTGTCGAGGAGGCGATCGCGCTAGAACGAATGCGCAGACAGACGGCTGTTTCACTTAGCGCGCTCGATCGCTCACCTTGTTGCCAGTAGTGGGATAGATCGAGCGCAGGCATGGTTGTGCCTTCTAGCTCCACTTGCCAAGTGTAATTCAGATGGGCTGCAGCTACAGGAGTAACAGTTAAATTGCTCCAAAGCGTTGTCGTGACAATTTCATCGGTGGGAATGGCAAAAGTGCGATCGCCAGCCCTTACCAGTACACAGCGCACGAGTAGTTGAGGTACGGGAATCTGCATGCGAAAAGTTGTTCCCACTCCCAAAGTTGTATCGAGGCTGAGGCGTCCACCTAGACTGATAATCTGGTTGGCTACCACATCCATCCCCACACCTCGCCCTGAGATCTCACTCACCATAGTTTGGGAGCTAAACCCTGACTGACAGATTGTAGCTAATAAATTAGCGGGTGTATCTGTGCGCGTGAGGGATAATCCCTTGGCTTGGGCTAGTTGCTGAATGGCAGCAGCATCAATGCCACGACCATCGTCCTGGATATTTAGCAAATAGGAGTTACCCCGTCGCCGCAGTGAGATCGAGATCGTGCCTTGCTCTGGTTTGCCTGCCGCAAGGCGATCGCTACTGCTCTCTATTCCATGATCGTAGGCATTGCGGATTAAATGCAGCAGGATGGGTTCTAGTGTTTGGGAAGTTCCAGCATCTAGTTCGATTAGCTCTCCTTCCACGACCAGTTGGGCGGGTTTGCCCAAGCGGTTAACCAGGTCGCGCAGGATGCCTTTAGCTCGTAATCCCAACGTTCTAAAGGGAATCAGACGACTCTCTTCTACAGTCTGTTGTAAATTGAGAACATTGCGCTCCAATAGTTGGAGATTATCAGAGGTCTGCCGTGCCGATGAGGTTACCTCCGCCCCCAGTTCGGAAAGGCGCAGACTGGTTTCTAATAAGCGGTTCACAATTGTGTAGCCCTGGCGATAGCGCTCGACAGTTGGTCCTGAGGTGCTAGCCGCTTCCGGTGCTGAGTCACTTAGTAGGGCATAGTCATCTTGAAGCTGGCGCAGGCGGGTAATGTACTCAGCACTATCCTGGGCTAAGGCTACTAGTTTGACTAATTGTAATTCAAGAGCTTGGTATGAGCCTTGACTAGCACGGGCGGCAAGTAAAGTTTCCACCAGGTTTTGGGCAGAGCGATCTAACCGTTCTAAAGGTACAGGAATCTGAGTCTTGGGAGCTGATGATTCTGCCGTTTTAACTGTTTTTTGGATTGGTAATCTCTCTAAATTATCAACCACTGGCGATCGCGACAACTGACCCACATCTACAGCGGAGGCCGTTACTGTAGTTTGTTGCTCCTGCTCATTGGTGGGGGCGATCGCGACAATAGGCTGGTCAGTACTGGATAACTTCTGCTGTTGAGTAGATGCTGCCGACGCCAGTCCCAGTTTTTGGGCTACGGGTGTGGATAATTTGCCCCCCTGTCTCGCACAATCTTTGATCAGTCGGAGATAGGAAGGCCATTTAGCCCTCCAAAAGTCATTGTCCAGACGAGTGAGAAGCGCCTGACTGCGTCGCAATAGCTGCACCCAGCCAGGCTCAAACTCTAAATCTTTGCCAATTTGGACTAATTGCTGTAAAGTCTGTTTCGCTGTTTTTAAGGCAGAATCTGGTACCTGGCCTTGCGCAGGCAACTGCTCCAGCGCCATATCCAATTCCAGCACCACCAGATCGAATCCCTGATCGGCAAACTCCTGAAATAATTGGGTGCGCTCGTTCGATTCTGGCAGATAAATCTGTTGGATGGAGCTACGCAAAGTGACAATTCGGTCGACACTGGGTTGAACGGCTGTGAGGGCAGCATCACCGACAGTCTTTACTTCTAAACTATTCGTCAGCAACTCTCCTGCCTCTAATAGCATTTGAGCTAAACAGCCATCCTCTAGAGGTGGAGCGATCTTCGAGTAGCGCAGATCCGATAGCAAATCTTCCAATACGGTGGAGACGTGGAGAATGCCCTCCGCTCCCACGGTCACCGCACCACCTTTAATTGTATGGACACAGCGATAAAGTTCTTGAATATCTGCCACCCATGAGCTTGGCTGGAGCTGCTGTACAAGGTTGAAATAAGTATGCAGGTATGTTTGTGTGTCGATATCAAACATACTGCGCAACTCTTGCTGCAATTGAGCTTCAGCTAAATCCATGGGGCTAACTGAATCCTCGGATATAGGGAGAGAATTGACTTCTGGCATGGCTTTAGACAAAGGGTAGTTTCAGCGGGTGGTTTCAACGATTGATAATGAAAGGCTAGGCTAACGGTAGGGGAAGGTTTTAGGTGTGGTTTAAATCGGTGCTTGTCAGAAGAATTTAGCAAAACCTATCCCTACAGAGATTTGGTTTTCACTAAATTCATATTACTTACGATGTTTTGACAAGGTCTGGCACCGTATCATCTTCACTTGAGAAGGATAGAGCTTTCTTAACTGTCTCATCCTCCTGTAAATTGGATGGTAAGCGGAAGAACTGGACTTTCCCTAAGAGAATGCGTGCTAGTCGATCCATCCCTTCAGCTTTATCTCTGGTAAAGCGAGATTGCTGCTCCGTTTCAGTGGCAACGGAGGCGATATCATCAATTGTGCCCAGAGTAGTGCGGGCGGCCTCGGCGATCGCCTGGCTAGATTGAGTTACCTGAGCGCCTACTTGGGCTACCTGTTCTGTCACCGCTTGAATATTGTTTAGTACTTGACGCGATCGCTCTACCCCTAGAGTAAAGTTCTCAACCAGGCCAGTAATCTCTTGGATATCATCGTCAACCCCAGATACTACGGTTTGAATCCGATCTGTGCGTTGCTGGAGTAACACCAAGCTTTGATTGGTTTGCACCGCCAACTCATTCACCTGGTTAGCAATGGTCTCAAACTCTTTCGCTACACTAGCAAACTGTTCGGGATCTTGCTGCGCCGAAGCACGAGCGGCAATCATTGAAGCGTTTAAGGCCAGAACCCGAGTCAGTGATGCCACACGTTTCTGGTCATTGGTAAATTGCGCGGCTGACGCTACGAACTCCGCCAGGAATTGCGTGCGTTTGACAATTTGTGCCGTTCCTTCTTGCAGAGCGGCAATCCCTTTGTTCATCGCCGCCATTTCTTGCTGCCCCTGGCTGACCGCCGTCTGAGCTGACTGTACAGCCGCATTAGATTGTAAGGCTTGCTCGGCTGTATCTTGGGACATTTCGTTGACATTTGTCATCAGGGCTTGCACTTGCACCACGGATTGGGTTTGCTGCTCCACCTGTTGTGCCGCGACTGCCGCTAGTTGCTTTAAATCGTTGGCGCTGCGATCGATCTGTAGCGATGTCGCAAGTACGACGCCCATGGTCTTTGCCAATTCTTCGATCAAACGGTTCAGCGTATCTGACACCAGACCTGTGGCGCGATCGCTCACCTCAGCTTCTACGGTCAAGTCGCCTTCTTCTACCGCTGATACTACATCAAGGATGTGACCGACATCTTCTTGCAGGGCTTGACTTTCCTTCTGTGTAGCTTGCTCTTGATTTTCTATCTGTTGAGAGCGATCTTCGATTTCTGCATTGAGTGACTGCAACTTTGTTTGAGAATCAAGGAGAGTTTGCAGCGATCGTTCTCTTTCCTGAATGTAGCCTCTAACTATCCAGAGAACGACTGACCAACTTGACAAGAGTAGAATAAGGCTGATGCTAGCAAGCACAACTGACCAAAACAGTCGGTTACTATAGGATTGCAGCTCGGTTGCGATACTATTTTTGATATTATCAAGAGCCTGGTTGACACCCTGGGCGTAAATCTGTTTCTGACCTTCATATTCTTTGCCTAGCAACAACTCAAGCGCCGCTTCTTTCTTCCCCTGACGAACTAGCGCGAAAGAACGAGTTTCAAGATCGATCAGCTTAGTATTTGCGTCGGCTGTTTTAGCCGAGTCTTCTTTATACTGAGGGGCAAGTTCTTCTAAATCTTTGATCACTTTATCTAGCTTTGGCACAAAACCGTTATAACGTTCTTCCCATTTCAGAGCCCCTGTACTTGCAGACATGCGTGCTGACATGGTTAGAACTTCGTCTAAGTATACGATCTCATTGCTCAGCCCCTGTAATACGAACTGATTGGCAATAGCTGTTTTAAAACTGCTATAGACATTCCAAACATTTGCAGTGGAGACACCAACTAAAATCAAACTCGCACCTGCTGTAGTAGCGATTGTCCCTACTAAACGAGAACGAAATATTTTCTGAATTCGTTCTGGCAAACTATCTTGTCGTTGAGAAGAAGATTGCTCTTGGACAAAAGAAATCCTGTCAGTTGAGATAACTGACGCGGATTCGGCAGCAATTTCTTTTGGTATGGATGAGTTGGTAGTCATAATGAGTCCGGAATTAAGCTTGGGATAATTGAAGTGATTGGGAATAAACCATACTAGTAAGGATTTTGACTTTTCAGCAGCGCTAAATAAGTGAAGCAAATGATTCTAGTTGGGAAGAACTCTCTGTTCCTTGTAATTTTTTATCGGAGACTTCGGCAGTTTCAATGTCGAGCACATTTTTTCCTGACGCAGGCAGACGAAAGAACTGAATACTTTTGAGTAGTTGATTAGATAAGCTCCCCATTTGTTCAGATTGTGTCTGCGTCGTTTGGGTTAGCTGAGCAGTGCGTTCTGCCAGTTGGGCGATATTGCGCATCGCCTCAGCAGTTGACTGAGAAGTTGCCACAATTTTTTGACTGGATTGTTCGACCGTATTACCGACCTGCACAACCTGTTCGGTCGTATCTTGCACATTATTAAAAGCCTGGATGGATTGCGTCACAATCTCATCGAAACTTGCAACTAGACTTGCTAGATCTCTCACCTCTTTGTTTACCCCAGAGACGAGAGTGTGTACACCCTCAGAGCGCTGTTTTAGACTTGATAGTCCCGTAAATGCTTGTTTAGATAGTTCGCTAATTTGGTTGGCGATCGCCTTAAATTCCAACGCGGACATCCTAAACTCTTTGGGATCGTCTTGTGCTAGTGCCTTTGCGCCAAGCTGGTCAGCACTCAAAGAAAGCATCTGCGTCATCGAGGCCACCTGACTTTGCTCCTGGGCAAACTGGTCAGCTAGGTCAATAAATGCTTGCAGTGCTTCTGTACGGTTGCTGATCTTACCCATACCTTGCTGCAATACCTCAAACCCAATCGTAAGACTAGACATGGAATCCTGGCCTTGTGCTACAGCACTGCGGGCAGAAAGTAGAGATTGATTAGATTTAACGACATTTGCTGACGAATCACGCGCAATCTTTTCCACGTTTTCGGTCAGTTGCAGCACATCAGCGATCGACTGCGATTGTTCGCCTGAGTTGCCTGCCACAATTGCGTTCAGGTTTTCCAGATTCTTTGCACCCTCAGTCACCTGTTGTGCTGTGCTCAAAACCTGCGATAGCGTTGCACCTAGCTGTTCGATCAAACGATTTAACGTATCGGATACTAAACCTGTCATGCGATCGCTAACTGGAGCCTGTACGGTCATGTCTCCTTCCTCTACTGCCAACACCACATCCAGAATGGTTTCAACATCGTCTTGTAGAGCATTACTCTCTTCCAGCAAAGCATTTTGGCGTTCAATCTGGTTTGAACTTTCCTGCGCTTCTTCTAAAAGACCTTTAATCCGACCAGCCATCTGGTTGATATTAGTTCCCAAGAGGGCTAGTTCATCTTCACCTTTGACAACAACCCGCGTATCCAGTTCTCCTCTACCCACTTTTTCTACCGCTGCAGAAGCATCAAGTAGGGGGCGGGTGGCTCGGCGTGCCAGATAAACAGCGATCGCGGCCACAAGTAGAGTTGCAATTCCAGTACCCACCAACAGTGTCTGGAGTAGTTGACGCTGCGGGGCAAAAGCGATGTTTGTGTCAACTGCCACGATACTACCCCAGCCCAGTTCCGGTGCACCTGGGAGCTTGACCACTGGGGCATAGGCAACTAGTTGCTCGGCTCCATCAATTTTGTCAACCGTAACTAAGTTACCTACTTTTTTGTTAGTCAAGAATAAATCTAAGCCAGGAAAATCTACAGGTGCACTTCTGCCCACTTGTGCTTGTTCATTAGCGATGAAAAATCGCCCACTACTATCAATAACGTGTAGCTCTTCATCCCGAGTACTAAATCCTAGGATTATTTCTTCTAGTCTGTTGATTGGCATCCGAGCACGGATCACAGCTATTGTCTTACCTGTCGCTTTATCTTTAACTGGCGCAGCGAAGTGAATTACCTGCTTGCCAGTAGACTTTGACAGCTCAGGATTGCTAACTACAGGATTAGAACTATTCAGGGCTTGCTGAAAATAGACGCGATCCTTGTGATTAGGCAGCGGTTCCCCTAGCGATTGCACAATGACATTACCTTCCAGGTCAAAAATGGCAATACTGTCATAGATTAAGTAGGCATCAAGAAAGCGATTTAATGCCGCTTGCTTATCTGGCAGTGGTGTGGTGGCTGCTAGTTTTGCATCTCTGAATATGGAGAGGCTAGCCATAATCTGAATATCACCATAGCGGTCAACCATAAAACGGTTAAGCTTATCCGATAGTTGAACCGCTTGAGTTTGTTTGGTTTGGTTAATTTGTGCAGTCAGTGATTGGTTGGCAAAGTAGTAGGCAGTTGCCCCGATCGCGATTACGGGCAATGTCCCAATTGCAACAGCGGCAAGTGTAGCCTTGAGTTGAATACTCGACCAAATCGATTGCTTGCCCATTTTTGAGGGCAAATCGCGCTTATCCTGAGGCTGAGCAACCTGGGGTAAAGCAGAAGTAGATTCTGAGGAAGTTGTCGTCATAATGATTCTCTAGATGATGTGACTCATAAACGAACAGACTGGATATTTAACTGGATATTGAATTTGAGGCCTACAGCGATCGCGATCGCACTGATTACGATGCACCTACTAATTCGAGACCTGCACGGTTTTCAGATGGTGCGCTCGAGAGTGTATCGTCGTTCGCTTGTGAGAGATCGACTCGCTGAACTACTTCCTGCTCCTGGAGGATGCTGGCAGGTAAGCGGAAGAACTGCACGTTTTTGAGTAGTTGGTCGGATAAATTCCCCATCTGCTCGGACTGTTCCCGTGTCGTCTGGGTCAGTCGCGCCGTTCGAGCGGCCAGAGCCGCGATATCTTGCATCGCCTTGGCAGTCGCTTGCGCCGCCGCAATAATTTCCTGATTTGACTTAGTTACGGCTGTACCTGCCTGTACGGCATCACCTGCAATTGATTGCACGTTACTAAATACTTGGCTCGACTGCGCTACACCCTTAGTAAAACCGTTCACCAAGCTGCCTAGACCTTGCACCTCAGCATCAACACCAGAGACCACAGCATTAATTTGGCTAGTACGCTGCTGTAGAGCTTCCAAGCCGCTATTTGTCTGTTGAGCTAAGTTGCCCACCTGAGTTGCGATCGCTTCAAATTCGCGAGCCACAACCATAAACTTCCTGGGATCTTTTTGTTCCGAAGCGCGGGCGGCCACCAGTGTAGCGTTTAAGGCCAGCACCTGGGTCAGCGAGGCAATCTGGCTTTGATCCTGCACAAATTGTTCCGCCAAGCCCACAAATTCACCCAGCGTCTTCATTTGTTGCACGATGCGATCGGCACCGTGCTGTAGATCGCTAATGCCCTGGTTCATGGTGTTCAGTTCGTCTTGCCCCTGCTCAACCGTGGAATTCATATTCAAGAGGGATTGGTTCGCAACATCAATTTCCTTTGCCGAAGAGCTTGCCGAATCTTGAACTTGATTGGTGAGAGCTAACACCCGTTGCACTTCTTCCGCCTGTGAGGCAGCATTACCAGACACAGTTTTTGCCAACTCTTCCAGCTCAGAAGAGCGTTTTGATACCTGTTTTGCTGTCACCTGTACCTGGGAGAGCACCTGACCTAGCTGCTCAACTAAACGATTTAGAGTGTCAGATACCAATCCTGTGGCGCGATCGCTCACTTCAGCTTCTATGGTCAAGTCACCATCTTCAAGAGCAGATACCACATCCAGGATGTGGCCGACATCTGTTTGCAAGATTTCACTTTCTTGAATGACTAGTTCTTTTTGTTGTTCGATTTCGGCAGAACTTTTTTGCGCGTTATCCAGGAGCGTTTGAATCTGCCCAGCCATCTGGTTGATGTTCGTACCTAAGACCGCCATTTCGTCGTTCCCGTTGATGGGAATGCGAGTGTCCAATTCCCCTTGCCCTATCTTTTCCACTGCTGCTGCTGCTTGTACAATGGGACGGGTAACCTGACTGGCAATCCAGGTTGCCAGTGCACCTACGAGCAACGCCGCGATCGCAGTACCAGATGCCAGTGTTAGTAATAATTCTCGTTGTGCTTTGAACGTGGTATCCGGATCGGCTACGGTTATCACACTCCATCCCAAAAGAGGCATATTCTCAAATTTTTTGATGGGAGCGTAACCTACTAGTTGTGAAGGAGTCGGGAAAATAGTAGCTGGCTGTTTTTGGACTGCTAGCTTATCTAAGCCAGGAAATAGGAGCGCTGAGTCTCTCTCTATATTGTCTACTTGCTTACTTGCAAAAATACTACCCGTTGCATCTGCAAACAGATATTCTTGGTTGCCTTCAGTATAGGCTTGCGCTAGCCTATCCAATCTACTGCTAGGCATGCGCGTGCGGACAACGCCGATAATTTCCTGGGTCACCTTATTTCGCAGCGGTGCTGCCCAGAAAATACTCTCCTTACCACTAACGTAAATTTGACCATTTCTGGCAGCCTTGAAGTAATCTTGAAAGGCAATATTGCTAAGAGTCTTTGCTTTGCCAGCTTCAAGAATCACATTGCCGTTTAAATCAGCGACGACGATATTGTCATAAACAGCATAAGTTTCTGCATACTTATCTAACGTAGTTTTCCTATCCTGTAGTGTCGTTATGGCCTGTATTTTGGGATCGTTCAGAAACGGTAAGTTGGCAAGCACTTGAATATCGCCAAAGCGTTCAAACATAAAGAGATTGAGTTTATCAGCCAACTCAATAGTCTTGAATTGCTGCTCGCTGGCAACTTTTTGCGTGATGGATTGGTTCGCAAAGTAGTAGGCAACGCCACCGATCGCGATAACCGGGACAATACCAATCGCGAGAGCCAGGAACGCTGCTTTGAAGCGGATGCTCGACCAAATCGAGCGCTTGGCAGTTTCTAGCGGAGGTACTTGGTTTTCCTGGGACAAAGTATCCAGATTTATGTCCTTCTTATCGTTGATTGAAGGCACTGATTCAAAGGGAGTATTAGTCATAATCATGCTCTAGATGTTGTCTAGTAGATGGGCTATGCAATTTAAGAATTTGAGAGATGCAGATTGGGAGATTTATACGGCTAATTCCTGCCATCTCTGTGGCTGCCACAGGCGATCGCCAAGCATTTCTGGTTGAAACAAGCGCATTTTTGAGTTGGATTTGGAAGATCCCGCTGATATCTCAGCGCCAAACAAATCAGATGGGAGTTCCTGGACTGAGCTAGTCCCCAAGGTTGTATCAACGATTAGTCCCACCCCTGCTAAGTCGTCCATAGCAGGATTCAATCGCACTACGGTTAGCCTTTCTGTCATGAATCCCGTAGGAACTCCAAAAATCTGACGCAGGGACACTAAAGGCACAATCTGACCACTACGATGGATAATCCCCCAAATTATTGGATCGTAGAATGGCAAATTCAGGATCTGTGAGCGATCAACAATAGAGATATCAGCTACAACATTAGATGGGAATACAATTATGAACTGATCCACACCAGCCAGAATAAACCGTTGTTCAGCTTGTTGAAGATCGCCCGACAAGTTGGATACCCCAGTAGAGGCATCTGCTGTTAGATTTGAAGCATTCATTATGCTACCTTTTGCAAAGCTTGAGCCACACTGTCAGCGGTTGCAGGCTTGGGAATATAGTCATCAGCACCAGCACGTTTGATGCCATAGTTAATTTCTACAGGAGTTGCCTTGCTAGAGCAAAAAATAACGTGTTGTTTGGCTGTTTTCTCATTAGAACGTAGTTCTCTCAAAAACTTGTAACCATCTTGCTCGGGCATAACGATATCTAGAAATACTGCTTTATAGTTTCCAGAACTAATTTGCTCCAAGGCTCCAACTGCTGTTGGGCAAGAGTCAACTTGGTGACCCATCCCTTCCAAAATAGAAGTTAAAAGATGTCTGTCTACTGCACTATCATCAACAACTAAGAATCGCATATTTTTTACTCCGTATAGATTGTCAAATTTTTCGAACTGCATAGAACCACGAAAACTAATCTCAATCCCCCTAGAATTTCATGCATGTATTCATTGCTAATGCGAACGTTTAAACAGCAAATTTCAATTACCTCATAATAATGTACCCTCTTCAGCAGTTGGAACCATTTCTTGTAATAGTGCGTACAGTTCTGCCCGAAACGATGAAATCTCTTGAGTGGTACTTGGTTTAGAGAGAAACTTGCAATTAGCCCACTGCGCTCGCCACTGGTTTGACAGCGTTTTTTCTGCTGTTAGTAAAACTACAGGGATGGATGCTAAACTCGGCTGACGGCGAATTTGCTTAATCAAATCGAATCCAGAGGCTCCTGGCATATTAATATCAAGGAAGATTACTGATGGATGAAAGTTTGTCATCTCATCCACAGCCGTTAGGGCATTGCTAGAGGAATTGACTTTATATCCCCATTTCTCCACTAGAAGACGAAACTGCTGCACCAAAACCGGAGAATCATCAACAATGAATATCTCTGGCTGTGCTTTTCTGTTAGCTTTATTGGTATCAGTCCCTTTAACTACTACCAATCCCTCTTGAAACATTGGTAGTAAAGCTTTAGCCACATCTAGCTCATCTCTACTCATCAGTTGAGCAATTTCACTTAAAGTCCGCTCTCCTACGACCAGACGTTGCAATTTGTGCTTCTGCTCTTCTGATAACTTTGACTTTCCAAGTCGATCCTGTTTGAGGATGAGAGGGATGGAGCGAGAAGGGATATATTTGCTTAACTGCATCCATTGTTCGTGCCGTCCTTTTGCATCGATAAGCAATCCCTCCAAGTCGAATCCGACAATTGGGGCACTAATATATAGGGAAGTATCTTCGGTAAAATCTGCTTGACCTGCACAGTCATACAAATAGCAATCTAAATCTGATAAAATCTTCGATCTCAGAGTTTTTAGCAACTCATCTTGACTAAACAGCTTTATTTCCGACAATCGTGTGATATATTTGCCCAGTTGCAAAGTGTCGCTGGCAGATAACTCCAGTTCCACTTCTTCCAGTGCTTGTCTGGCCTGGGGACTGCGTAGTTGAAATGTATAGCGCTGTAACGTAGCAAGCAAAGAGTGCCAGGATAGCTGCTGAGTACCGGTAAATACTATGCGCCCCCGGACCATTGCCAAGAAACAAGGTGGCAATGTTGGTTCGCTGGTTTTAGCTGGTTGTATGCGCCAGTATCCAGTCAGTGATTTGTCGCCGGCTTGCTGCTTTAGCTGTTCGGCTAGTCCTGAAGCCTGAAAAGAAAAGTTCAGTGCGGTCACTAGCATTTAATCTCCCTACATTTTGATACTATGAATTGCCTGGACAGTTAGCGAACATAGAATTTTGAGCATCTAAGATTCCTTGTAGCTATTTTGGTTTAATTTCAACCTATGACTTTTACGATCAGTATTTGAGATAGCTTAGTTGTGAGTTTATTCAGAAAATTAACTAACTGAATCTACCTAGACCCCAGGGCTTACGCACACGTTTCTTAACAATTAAGGGAAGTAAAGGTTGACAAGCGTTTGACCAGCATAGGATAAGGCAATAACTATACAGGGTCACTCCTTATTTCTATGACTGATTCACCCGTTGCCGCGCTAGCAGAACATTTCAACA
>CALRKB020000048.1:0-40688 GCA_943367755.1 Rhizobium sp. Q54
ATTTTGTACGTGTAGTTGCGAAATCTCTCAAGGTTCTCCAAACTGGTCATGATGAAGCTGTTAAATTTGTATTCTTTTCAGCTTCCATCATCGAGCGGTTAGTCTGCAATGGCTGACCGCTTTTTACCTCTTTTTAGTCTAAACTCCAGCATTAAGACGAGGATGGGAATTGGTGCAGGTTTCTTCCCTGTTACAGAGAAATCGCTTGAAGCTTTTGGCAGTAGGATGATAAAGGATATTGAAAATATTGATGTATTAGGGTCTTGGCTAAAGCAGGAAGTAGAAGTTTTAGAATTCATGAAAGGTGCCTCGTTAGTTGGACTAACTGATTTAGAACCTTACTACCACATTAATCCTTGGTCTGAGGCGTTAGAGGGTAAGGTAGTATTGGTGATTCACCCGTTTGAGCAAAGTATTCAGCAGCAATATCAAAAACGAAAGCTCTTATTCAAGGATGGGAGAATTTTACCAGAGTTTGAACTCAAAACGCTGAAGGCAATTCAATCTCTTGGTGGGCAAGCGTTAAATTCAAATGCTCCTGGGTTTAACACCTGGTTTGATGCACTCGATTGGATGTGTGAAAAAATCGCTGATATAAATTTCGATGTAGCGATTATAGGTGCTGGAGCTTACGGTTTACCTTTAGCTTCATATATCAAAAGTCTTGGCAAAAAGTCAGTTCATTTGGGAGGAGCAACACAACTATTATTTGGAATTAAAGGCAAACGTTGGGACGACCAGCCCTTCTTTCAAGGGTTATACAATCAATATTGGGTTAGACCATTACCTTCTGAAGGAGCTAAAACCCAAGTTGTTGATGGAGGGGCTTATTGGTAAACCATTACTGGTTATTCATTAATTTATTTTTTTCGTTATTTAAGCTTTTATGCCTTACTCAACCCCCGTTGTATTTCTAATCTTCCGTCGCCCTGACCTCACCGCCCGTGTCTTTGAAGCCATCCGACAAGCCCAACCCGCCAAGCTGCTGGTCGTCGCCGATGGTCCCCGTGATGAAGCCGAAGCCGTGCTGTGCCAACAGGCCAGATCGATAACCGAGCAGGTGGATTGGGACTGTGAAGTGCTACGAAACTATTCAGACATTAACTTAGGCTGTCGCAAACGGGTGAGCAGTGGACTCGATTGGGCCTTTGAGCAAATAGAGGAAGCCATTATATTAGAAGATGACTGCCTACCTCATCCCAGCTTTTTTAGATATTGCCAGGAACTATTAGATTATTACCGCGATGACAAGCGGATTTGGTGTATTGGCGGCAATAACTTTCAAGATGGCCAATGGCGGGGGGATGGCAGCTATTATTTCTCGAACTACAATTGCGTTTGGGGTTGGGCTAGTTGGCGACGGGCTTGGCAGCACTACGATCGCCATCTGGAAAACTGGCCAGCCTTCCGCGACGGGCAGTATCTGGCAGGGATTCTTGACAGTGACCTGGAAGTGCAATATTGGCAAGGCACCTTTGAGCGGCTCTATAGCCTGGGCGAACCCAACACTTGGGATTACGCCTATACCCTTACCGGTTGGCTAAATCGAGGGCTGATGGTGATGCCCAATGTGAATTTAGTCTCTAATATTGGCTTCCGCAGTGATGGCACCCATACTGTAGGAGAGTCTAAGCTGGCGAATATGCCCGTAGCAGATATCGGTGAGCTACAGCATCCTGCATTTATAGTGCGCGACCGAACAGCTGATATGTATATATTCGATCGCGTCGTTGGAGGTTTACAAATGCAAGAAGCTCGACGCTGGCAAAAACGCTTAAGAAGACGGGTAGGCGATCTGAAACGACGAATATTAGGGAAAGTCCGCTATTCCAACTAAAATACAGACCATTTTTGAGGCCACCTAAGAGAAAAATGATTAGCGTTATTACCCCAGTCTACAATGGCGAAAATTTCATCGAATCTTGTTTAAAAGTTGCGATCGATCAGGCTTGTCCTGAGGTCGAACACATCATTGTAGATGGAGGTTCCACGGATGGAACTATAGAAATTATTCAACAGTATGCCGATAAGTATCCACACATTCGATGGATTTCTGAAAAAGACAAGGGGCAGTCAGATGCAATGAATAAGGGAATTGCAATGGCAAAAGGTAAAATCGTAGCTTTTCTGAATGTTGATGACTATTACGAGCCAAATGTTCTAAACCGCGTCTCGGAAATCTTTAAAACATTGCCTGAGCCAAGTCTGCTTGTTGGTAACTGTAATGTATGGAATGACAAAGGGATTCTATATATAAATAAACCAAAGAAATTGAAATTTGCAGACTTGCTACTCGGACACGATGCCAACCCTTTCCCCCTGAATCCATCTGCATACTTTTATCACACCTCTCTGCATCAAAAAATAGGGCTTTATGACACTAACGAGCATTACGCAATGGATATAGATTTCCTACTTCGAGCCGTACAAGTGGCAGAAGTTAAGTATGTAGATGAAATTTGGGGAAATTTCCGATTTTTTGAGGGAACAAAAACATTTGAAGATATAAGGAGTGGTAGAAGTGGAGGTCGTCGTGTGGATAGCCTAATAAAGGCATATCAGAAAGATCTTCCCCTATCTCAACGTTGCTTAATTGCATTTGGTTATGAGTTTTATAAGGCTATTGATTGGCCAAGATTTAAGTATTTTTTAGATGAGCCAGGTAATATACCAAAAGTTACTAATAAAAAAATCAGACAATTTTTTGGTGTTGCTCAATAAAAGAACGCCCAGCGGACTGATAGCAGTCTCAGTTGAAACTCACAATACTTTTTAAAGTGCTAAGGGAAATAGAGTCAATGTTGAAAAGCGAACCCATTGTTTTAGTATGTGCTGCGGACGATCGATATGCAATGCCACTTGCTGTCACAGCTCGCTCTGCACTTGCAAATCTTAAGGGCAAACGCAAAATGCTCTTGTTTATCATTGATGGAAATATCAAGAACTACAATAAAGAAAAGATAATAAAATCTCTGAAATCGGAAAACTGTGAAGTCAAATTCATCCCGAAACCTGATTTTTTGCTTAAAATGGCTGAATTTCAGCATTATGGGAAAGACCGTATTTTCTCTGCATCTGGGGCTGCACTCTATAGATTAATGATTGCTGAACTTCTACCAAGAGAATTTGACAAAGCAATTTATCTGGATAGTGATTTAGTAGTTAGAGGAAACTTAGAGGAGTTGTGGGAAACTGATTTGGCTGAAAACTATGTACTAGCAGTGCAAGATATGTTAATACAATATGTATCATCTCCCAGCGGACTACTCAATTATAAAGAGCTAGGAATTTCTCCAGATGCTAAATATTTTAATTCAGGAGTTTTAGTTATTAACCTCAAAAAATGGCGAGATGACAAAATTACAATTAAAGCCATAGATTATCTCAAGCACAATAGAGAATACGTGCGTTGGCACGATCAAGATGTATTAAATGCATTGCTTGCATCTCAATGGGGAGAACTCGATCCTCAATGGAATTTCATGGTTGGTATTTATGAATATTCCTTAAACTTATGGAAAGAGAATATATATCCAGGACATAACGAGAATGTCTTAAATGACATACAGAATCTCTACAACAATCTAGTTCGAAATCCTTACATTATTCACTTTACATCAGGGAGAAAACCATGGAACTCTCGTCATACCCTCCTCAAAGAGTATTTCTTTGAGTATGCGGATATGACAGCATGGTCAAACTGGCGGCTCACTCTCTGGAGGCAAATCTGGATCAAGTTAGTGACTGAAGTTTCGAAATTTATATCAATATTAAATAACCTTAATTTAAGAAAAGCGATTTTGAAACAGTAAAATTGAGCATTTTTTTAAAATTTAGCTCAATAATTTCTCAGCCATGAATCAGCCCAGTATTAGCGTCTGTATTTCAACTTATAATCGCGTTAATCTACTTAAATTCGCAGTTGAAAGTGTAATAGAGCAAACTTATCCTGACTGGGAGCTAATAATTTGTGATGATGGATCGACCGATGATACATCAGAATATATATCTCATTTAAAAGACAATCGCATTCACTATATACATCATCCCAAAAATATCGGAAAAAGCAATAATATGCGCTCTGGCTTTGATGCTGCAAGAGGCGAGTACTTTATCAAATTTGATGATGACGATCGCCTCACACCTGATTTCTTAGCTCGAACGGTTGAAGTTCTAAATAAGTATCCTGACATTGATTTTGTTGGTACAGATCATTGGGTAATTGACACAAATAATGTCCGAAATGCTCGTGAGTCTCTGTTGTGTTCTGAGGGATGGGGAAGAACAGAACTCCATGAAGGAGTTATTGAGAATTTACTAGAAGTTGTATTTATCAAGGGAAGTTTTTACATTGGAGCAACTCTGTTTCGCCGCCAGTCGTTGCAGGATGCAGGGTATATGCGCCCAAACATTCAAAATTGTGAAGACAGCGATTTATTCCTACGTCTGGCTCTAGCTGGGAAAAAAGGTTATTACTTACCTAAACGATTAATGGAGTATCGCTTTCATCAGGAGCAGCAAGGACTCGATCGAGCTATTCCCTTTTTAAGAGATCAGTTAGTTTATCTAGAAAGTTATCAGTTTGAGTTAGATAAGTTGGAAGCGATCAGGCGATCTCGCATCGCTAAAACTAAGCTTCTCTTGGGATTTTCCCTAGTCCAAGTAGGACAAACAGAAGAAGGAAGGCAGATGCTCTTAGCAGGTAGGTCTGCCTCTTATTTTAAAGCATGGATCGGTCTGATCCTGTCGCTAATACCTTTGCAGTTCCAACGAGAGGTATTTAACTGGTTGTGTCACTTGAGGTCGAAGGTGCTGAGCAGATAAGTTGCTAATTCGTGGTAGTGATTGGCTCGATTGCAACATATACATTAGACCTTATCGGCAATAAGAGAGTGGATCTAAAATCAGTGATTTCCTATCTTCACCCAATTACTAAGAACTACGATGTTGACCATTCAAATTGTTCCCAAAATCTTTCCCGCAGTTGATGGCGTTGGTGATTATGCATTAAGTTTAGCCCACCAACTACGTCAGAATTTTAATATTGAAACACACTTTATTGTTGGGGATCTGAGCTGGTCAGGAGGTAAAGATGTTGATGGATTTAATATTAGTCAGGTTACTCAACATAACAGTACACACTTACTGTCGTTGCTAAATGATGTTGGGAAAGAAGCATCTTCAATTATACTTCAGTATGTAGGTTGTGGCTATGAGAGGCGTGGTTGCCCAATTTGGTTAGTAAAAGGATTAGAACGATACAAAACTGCTTTTCCTGCTAATAAAATAGTCACTATGTTTCATGAAACTTATGGTTCAGGCCCCCCTTATTATGGCGCAGATCCACCCTGGATTAGCGCTTTTTGGTTGGGGCCACTGCAAAAAAATATTGCTAGCCGCCTAGTTATTTCGAGCAGCCATTGTATTACTAGTAGGGAGAAATTCAAAAGCCAATTGTGTGATTTAACCCGTAGGCACAATTCTCAGATTTCTGTCCTACCTGTCTTTTCGAATGTTGGAGAAGCGACACACCTCCCCTTGCTGAAAGATCGGCAATCAACACTGGTTTTATTTGGTAGTCGTAATAGTCGAGCCAGAGTTTATGAGCAATTTCCCAATGCTATACGATACACCTGTCAAATGCTAGAAATTGAAAAAATTTATGATATTGGCCCCTCAACAGGGTTAGACATCACTGCATTTGATAGCGTTCCTGTGATTTCTATTGGGGAAAAGACGCTCTCAGAAATTGGCAAAATATTACTAGATTCCAGAGCAGGTATTTTAAACTACCATCCAGATTTTCTAGCAAAGTCAGGTGTTTATGCTGCTTTCAGTGCGTATGGCATGATTCCAATTGTTGTCTCCTCAAATACTACACGAGCTAATGGAACAGATGGTCTTCTTGCGGGAGAACATTACTGGACAATCAACCGTATAGATGAGGATCTAAATTTAGGACAGACAATAGCCAAGAACGCATACTCTTGGTATCAGTCTCACAACTTAATAACCCAAGCTCAGATATTTGCGAAACAGATTGAGCCAGACTATATTCATCAGTAGTCGTAGGGCTTTAATCAGTGCAACTATTGAAGATTAGATCTTTAGTCAGCCGAGCTATTAACAAAATCCTTTGGAGAGGAGTCTATAGATGCAGGATTTAAGCTGTGATTCACAACTTTCAATCGGTGAATTGAGAGCTAATAGTTTATCCATGAGGGTTTTATTCGTCAGCCATACTTACGTTGTTGGAGTGAACCAGGGTAAACTCAATGCGATCGCTCAAACAGGGAACGTAGAAGTTGGTTTGTTAACCCCCAGTAACTGGAAATCGCCTGAATGGAAACGGTTAATGCCTGTTGAGCAACCCTTCCCCAACATCAAGATCTATCAAGCTCCTGTCCTTTTTCCCGGAAGGGGAGGAGCGCATTTCTATTCGCCTTGGAGAATCTGGCAAGTCTTGCAAGATTTTCAGCCGGACATCATACAAGTAGAAGAAGAAGTTTTTTCTTTATGTGCTTTTGAATTAGCTATCTGGGCGCGACTGGGCGATCTACCTTTGGTTGTTTTTGGCTGGGAAAACATGGAACGACAATTACCTCTATCGCGTCAAAAAATTTGCCAGTTTGTCCTCAATACTGCAAGCGCAATTATTCCTGGTAATGAAGATGGCGCAAAAGTAATGCGCCAGTGGGGTTATTCCGGTTTGTTGGAAGTGATGCCTCAGATGGGGGTAGATACGCATCTATTTGCTCCAACATTGGTTGACCGAACGACAGGAGAATTCAATATTGGATTCTTGGGACGACTTGTACCGGCAAAGGGAATTGATGTCCTACTTGCTGCAGTTCGACAGTTACGAGACAAAAGAGTTCGCTGTTGCGTCAGCATTTGCGGTTCAGGACAGAGTGAATCCGATCTGCGGCAAGAAGCAGAAAGTCTAGGAATTCAGGATTGCGTAGTTTGGAGAGGTGCAGTGCGACACGAACAGGCTCCAC
The DNA here is from genome assembly GCA_943367755.1 of Rhizobium sp. Q54. Classification (GTDB taxonomy): domain Bacteria; phylum Cyanobacteriota; class Cyanobacteriia; order Pseudanabaenales; family Pseudanabaenaceae; genus PCC-6802. Next base: position 7,002 of record CALRKB020000048.1, read on the forward strand.
AGGAAATAAGCCAAATGGATGTGCTGGTGCTTCCCTCTCGCACAACGTCAACCTGGAAAGAACAATTTGGACATGTTTTGATTGAAGCAATGGCAATGGGAGTACCGGTGGTTGGTTCCTCTTCCGGCGAAATCCCTAATGTAATTGGGCGATCGGATTTAATTTATCCAGAAGATAACATACAAGGATTGTCAGTGATTTTAGAACGTTTAATTCACGAACCTAATTGGCGCAAAGAAGTCAGACAATATGGCATCAACAGAGTACATCAACAATATTCCCATCAGACAATTGCCGAACGGTTAGTCAAACTGTGGAAAACCGTCCTCAATCGCAAAAATGGATTGAAATCGGAAATGATAACAACCGGAGTTAATTAATGCGAGTTGTCATTGTGCGCAGAGAGCCAGGAGTTGCTCTCAGTATGGATGTATACGCTGATAATTTGGTAGCCGAATTAAGGCAGTTGCGACCGACATGGAAAATTACGGAAATTGCACCAAAACCTTGGAGCGACTCTCAAGAAAATTTATGGCATTCCGGTACGGGTTTTCGCAAATATTACGAACGTTTTTGGAGTCATCCTCGCCAGGTCTGTCAAATAGAAGGGGATATATATCACATCATCGATCATAGTAACGCACACGTTGCTTATTGGCTGAAAAAGACAGGAAAGCTGATCGTCGTTACTTGTCACGACTTAGTACAATTCGTCTATCCAGAAATTCTCAAGGGTCAATCCCGCTTTCCTGCTTTCAGTATGGCATCTTGGCAATATTCAGTGAAGGGGATGTGTTATGCCGATTGTGTTGTGGCTGTTTCGGCGAATACCGCTAAAGATGTTCGTCAAATGTTAGGTATTGAATCAGAGCGGATTGTTGTTGTCCCCAATGGAGTTGAAGCATCGTTTCGTCCCTTACCCCAGGTAGAAGTGAAATCCTTTCGACAACAACATCAGCGATCGCCGGAGGAAATCTGCCTGCTCAATATTGGCTCAACTCACCAGCGCAAAAATATTCTTACAGTGTTGCAGGTGCTAAAAGCACTCAAAGATCGACGTATACCAGTGCGTCTGTGGCGATCGGGAGGTGAATTTATGGCTGACCAGATCGCCTTTATCAAAGAACATAATCTAGATCGAGATATCCTGGATTTTGGCAGAGCCGATCCCAATATCCTGATTCAACTCTATAATGCAGCCGACGTTCTCCTCGCACCATCACTGTATGAAGGGTTTGGATTGACGGTTCTAGAAGCAATGGCGTGTAGACTTCCTGTAATTACCTCCAATGTTTCTTCCTTACCAGAGGTTGCTGGTGATGCTGCAATTTTACTCCATCCTATGGACGTTAACGCAATTATCGAATCGGTCTGTCGCTTGCACCAAGATTCTCTCTACTATAAAAATTTAACCGATCGAGGCTTAAATCGAGTTAGCTTATTTACTTGGATAAAAACAGCTGAAAAAATGGCTTCTATCTACGAAAATTTGAACAAAACAACGAAGTGAACGCTTAATACTATATACTATCCTAGAATTTTGCTCTCGGAGAATCTTTATGAGAAAAATACCTAGAATCAAAATAATTAGACGAGACAACTGGTTAGTTGAAACCTGTCAGGGGAAAAAAGTACTACACATTGGCTGTACCGATAGTCCCATTACAGCTGAAAAAATCGCTAGTCGAGAACTGTTGCATTTCAAACTAGCACAAGTAACCGAACAAATTATTGGTCTGGATATCGATCAAGAAGGAATAGAAGCCTTATCAAAACTAATGCCAGATCGCACTTTTCTGATTCACAGTGCAGAAGACCTTAATAGTTGCAAAGCGCTTTTGGGAGAGCATTTTGACGTTATTATAGCAGCCGATGTCATCGAACATATATCGAATATTGGTCTTTTCCTAGCAGGCGTAAAAAACTTGCTTGCACCGAAAGGCAAGCTCTTAATTTCAACTCCTCAATCGTTTTCGATTAAGCGTATGATTCCGATGCTGTTTATGGGCTACGAATACGTTCATTTCGATCACATCGCTTATTTTTCAGTGGCAACTTTGTCTCGTCTTCTTTCCCGTTATGGATTAACCATTAACAAAACATATATGTTCCAATGGTACAATCCAACCTTTAAGAATTGGGTTGCCAACACATTATTATCACCATTTCTATGGTTATCTGGTGGACGGTTGTGCGATGAAGTGGCTCTAGAGGTTGTGACTGATGACAATCTCCTAGACCAACCATCTGAAGAAACTACTTTACCAGCTAATGTAATCTAGTGGTTTACCAAGGCTGTTTTGATGGGTTATTTAATTTTGAAGTGCTTGATAAGCGGGATTTTCAAAATTGTACTATCCCCTCATTTCTATCTTGACGGAGTATAGGTAGTTACCGATCTTGGCTTTAGGCCATGTGAAAGCGTCACAAAGTGTCTCTTTTCTGAGAAAAAATTTCCCTTACTCAGTTTATACAGAAATTATTTGGGTCATCTATAGAAAAAGTGCAACACAGATAATAATCTTAGTCGGTTAGTCTTGCTGGATTTGCTTATTTACTTGGCTTTGCACCCATTTAGAAGATGAGCCAATCATTTAACGATCGCTGAAAAATTTAAGATGAAAGTACTTCTATCTGCCTATTCCTGTGAGCCAAATAAAGGCTCCGAACGAGGAGTCGGTTGGAATGTTGCCCGTGAAGTTGCTCAATACCATGAGGTTTGGGTCTTGACACGGCCTGATGAGAGTAAGGAGGCGATCGAGGCGGAATTAGCTCGCAATCCCATTCCCAACCTGCATTTTGTCTACTTCACCCTTCCTTTCTGGCAAGATAGCTTGCGTTGGGGACAGTCTGGTGCGATGCAACTGCACTATTACCTTTGGCAAATTCAGGCGTATTTTGTTGGACGTAAGCTGCATCGCGAAATTGAGTTTGATGCGATTCACCACGTTACCTTTGTCCGCTACTCCTGCCCTAGTTTTTTGTCCTTCCTCCCTGTGCCATTCGTATGGGGGCCGGTGGGTGGAGGCGAATCAGCTCCTTGGTCATTCTGGGCAGACTTTAACTGGAAAAACAAGCTCTACGAAGTTGCCCGGTTAGCATGGCGATCGCTTGGAGAATTAGACCTGTTTACGCGTTTAACTGCTCAACGAAGTGCGATCGCCTACGCAACAACTGAAGATACTGCTAAGCGAGTACGTCAGATGGGCGCTCCTAACGTACAAATTTCCTCAGAAACTGCCCTGTCAGGACAAGACATCGAACAACTTGCCCAGTTTCCCCCTGTCGATGATTCTCCTGTCAAGTTTATTAGTATCGCCCGGCTACTGCATTGGAAAGGTTTTCACTTAGGATTGCGTGCTTTTGATAAGGCCAATCTGCCTGATGCCGAGTACTGGATTCTAGGCGATGGTCCTGAAATGGAACGCCTTCAGGCTCTCGCTCTCGATCTCGGAATTGCGCAACAAGTTAAATTTTGGGGTTTATTACCCCGCGATCAGGTTCTCCAGAAGCTTTCACAATCTTCGATTTTGGTGCATCCGAGCCTTCACGATTCTGGTGGATGGGTTTGTTTAGAAGCTATGGCAGCAGGAAGACCCGTTATCTGTCTAGACTTGGGAGGCCCAGCAGCGCAAGTTACCCCAGAAACTGGCTTTAAAGTGCCAGCATATAACCCAGAGCAATCGATTAGCGGACTATCTGAAGCAATGACCGCCTTGGCTAACGATAAAAACCTGCGCCTGCAAATGGGGCGATCTGGACAGCAACGCGTGAGGGAATGCTATAGCTGGGAAGTTAAGGGCAACCAGTTAGCCCAAATCTATGAAGAAATCGTCGCTCAACAAAAATCTAGCCAGATTTCATAATATTCATGCACGTTTTAATTGTTGTTTTACATAGGCCGGAAAACCCTACAGGAGTTTGCAGACATGCGGCCAATCTGGCCAAGTGCCTGGCGGAAACCGATGAAGTAACCAAAATAACGTTGGTGACTGGTGCATGGCAACAGCACTATTTTGAAACCGCGTTCTCCCTGAATTCAGAAAAGATCGAAGTTTTAGATATAAGAATTAAGAATTACTCCCTTTCAAGAAACCTCTGGTTCCTATTTGGGTTGCCCAAACTAGTCAAAAAGCTTCAGCCCGATCTCGTTCATTTATCTTTTCCGCTGCCATTTTTGCGATCGCAATTTCCTTGTCCGGTTATTTCAACTATCCACGATCTCTATCCCTATGAATGTCCAGAAAATTTCGGCTACTTACAGTCGTTCTTCAATCGCTGGTTTCTAAGACAGTGCATTCAGGAGAGTGATGGTCTCACCTGTGTCTCCCAAATGACTTTAGAAAAGCTGAAGGAATTTTTTGTGGAAACTATCTCACAAAAAAAACTGTCAGTCATTTATAACTACGTTGATTTCAAAGATGTTTCTCCCAAAAAACCTAAAGATGTGAAAGATCTCCCCGAAGCCTCTTTTCTGTTTTGTGTTGCACAACACCGAAAGAATAAGAACTTGGATTTACTCATAGAGGCATACCGCTTATTATTGAGTGATCGTCAACTGGAAGAAGCCACAAAATTGATCCTTGTTGGGAGTTCTGGACCCGAAACTGAAAATATTCACAATCTAATTGAGATATACAAACTCCAGAATCGCGTTCTTCTACTTTCTTCTGTAGAAGATGCAGAGTTATGCTGGCTATATCAGCATTGCAGGCTATTTGTTATTCCGTCCTCCACAGAAGGTTTTTGCATTCCTCTGGTTGAGGCATTTAACTTCTCTTGCACAGTTGTTTGCTCGAATATTCCCATCTTTCAAGAGATTGCAGGCTCCAGATGTTATTACTTTGACTTAACCCACAAACCAGTTGACAGTCTTGCCCTGATAATTCGTCAGTCCTTACAACAGCCCTCTTTGGGAAATGGGTTTCAGGATTCTCGTTTTTCAAAATCCAATATTGCCGAACGATATTTGGAGTTTTATTCTGGAGTACTGGAGCATCCACTTTATGCATCTGCAGTCCCTAACAACTGACCAGCCAAAACAAAAGGGGTGGCTCGATAAAGCAACCTTAATTATTGTTGCCTTTTCTGTAGTTTTTTACTCCCGAATTTTTTGTACGATTACCCACGCTCCGTCAGTCCTCAATCTCGCACATTTTGCCGTCGTTCCATTTGTCTTTTGGGTTTCACTAACAACGTCGCGGTTAAAGGATCGCAAGCAAATAGCGATCTCATCCTCCATACTATTGGGACTCTCCTTTTTGTTAGTAACGGCAATTGCTAGTGCTTTGTTTAATAATGCTGGACTGATTAACGCTATTGTCAGTTTCATGATGCTTGGCGAACCTTTTATGTTCTTGCTCGCCATTGTTTCCGTTCCTATGTCCGTCCACTCGTATTCGAGGATCAAGAAGTGGTTTCTCTGGTCTGCCCTAATTAATTTTGTGCTCGCAGCATTCCAGAAGCCATTAATTGATGCCGGAAAAATTTCCGCAGGGGGATTCGATGGAACGGATGGATGTGGTGGAGTATTTTTCGTGACCGGAGCTGGGAATTATGTATCGGCTTCCGTGACAGTTGCCTGCGCTCTCTACTTCTTTGCCAATGGGAAAAACTTCCCTTTGTGGCTGCGAATAACCTCCATCTTTGCAGCGTTCTGGCAGCTTTTATTCTCTGATTCCAAACAAATTCTGTTTGCTTACCTTGTTGCTTGGGGACTTCTAATCCTTTTAAACTCCAAAGACATTGGCAAGACAATAAAGCTTCTCACTGCAATCGTCATCTTTGGCTGTGGCTTTTACTGGTGCATATACAATCTGGAGGAGTTTAAATCGTTTGCATCATGGGCTAGACCAGAACTATATGGACCAGATGGAGAAGCATGGTATGCAAAGTTTTATGGCATTCGTTTGGTTGACTCGTATTATCAATTCCCGTTGCACTGGTTAGTTGGTCTTGGACCCGGACATACTATTAGTCGACTGGGAGCTTGGTTTCTCAGGGATTACAAAGAACTACTGGGTCCTCTGGGTGCTACTGTGCATCCACTTAGCAATGAAGTAGTGAAGTTTACACAGAACGAATGGCTCGTACTAGGTTCTAGTATGTTTAACCCAATCTTTGGCTGGGCTGGAATTTGGGGAGATTTAGGCTTTCTGGGAGTGGTCGCCTACCTGTATCTTGGCTATCTAGTTTGGCAAAATTTTGGTCTGGATGATTCACTGAAAATCACCGTACTGGCTGTTTTAGTCATGGGTTTTATCTTTACTCAAATGGAAGAACCAGGCTTCATGATTTCAATCGCAATTTTGTTAGGGCTGGCTTGGCATGAGCGACGCCTGAGAAGGCAAGCACAGACTCTCAATGCATCCTTAGAGCGAGTGAAGATGCTTGAGGGAGCTTAAGGATGCTAGCATTTATATCCAAACTTTATCCTTGGTAAATACATTTCCCGCATCCCGCCTTTCTGCTTAGTTAGTTTGTAGTTTCTTTCTTTAGAAGACAGAAATGGTAATGTGGCGTACTTGTTATGAATTTAGTTGAGCCAACTTCAGGAAAAATAGAGATCCAAGCGTGACTCCTTATTCTATCGCTCAGATTTACTGAGAAAGCATGATTATGAATGCAAGAAACTCAAAATTACTTCTTTATTCCCTTGCGTTTGCTACTTCACTTGCTGCGGTGTTGTTTTTAGGTGAGATTTTTTTTGATAAACCTAATTCTCTCATACCCAAAATCCCCCTGTTTGGTATTGCAGCCACCCAAAATTATTACGTTGTTGCCCCAACTGGTGAGGACATTAATCCTGGAACCCTAGATCGCCCCTTTAAAACCGTTCAAAAGTGTGCTGACATTGTAAAACCTGGTGAGACATGCTATCTGAGAGCTGGGATTTATCGAGAAACAATTCATCCTGCTCTGTCAGGTATGGCTTCAGAACCAATCGCATTTGCCGCCTATCAAAATGAAGATGTGACGATCTCTGGAGCAGATCCAGTGAAAGACTGGTCTAAGTTCCATAGTTCCACCTATCAGGCAAAGGTATCCTTACCCATCAGTGGCTACAACGATACAGGCTTCTTGGCTAACCAGGTATTTGTTAACGGTGAAATGATGACTGAGGCACGATGGCCCAATACGGGTCGCGATCTAATGCGTCCGAACCTTGTAGGTGGTGGGGTTAAGAGTCAAGGAGGCACTGCGGCTATAGTTGAGAACAAGGAAATTCCCGATTTGCCAGAGGGTTGGGCTGGTGCTACTGTGTGGACTAGCGAGTGGTACACTACTCGCACAGGGACTATAACAGGTGGTGTCAAGGGTAAGCTTACTGCGAAAATGACAGCTCCCTACGATCGCGGTGGCTTCTGGATTTACCTGGTCAGTAAGCTGGGATTGCTTGATAGTGAAGGGGAATGGTTCTACGATGGCAAGAAACAAACGCTCTACCTCTGGGCTCCTGGCGGAAAGCAACCGAGTTCAGTAGAAGTCAAGCAACGTAATTTTGCATTCGATCTAACGGATAGATCGTATATCGAGTTGCGAAATCTTAAGTTATTTGCCAGCACGATCACCACTAGTGATACAAGTGAGGGAGTTGTTATTGATGGTATCCGTGCTAAGTATGTATCTCATCACATGACCCTACCGCCGCTACCTAAATCAGAGCAGGCACCCGGATCGGACGACGCTCTGATCCTTGCATCTCATGCCCACGATACTGGCATCCAATTGCGAGGCGCAAGCCACATACTCAAAAACTCAACCATCAAATGGAGTTCCGGCAACGGTATTCTTCTGGAAGGTAAGGGTCATACGGTGACGAACAACATCATCGCAAATACTGATTATATGGTTTCGTATGCTGCACCAGTTCGTATTAACGGTTCTGGCCATCGAATTACCAACAACATGATCGTAGCTGCCGGACGCGACGCGATCGCCATTGATTGGCACACTGCAGGTTTTGACGCACGTAATATTGAAATTGCCTATAACGATATTGCTGATTTCGGCATGCTAAGCACTGACCTTGGTGCGCTTTATGCATGTTGCTATGTCAATCTTGAGTACGGATCGATCCACCACAATTGGATTCATGATGCTAATGCTTTTAGTCCCTGGTGGGGAACGCGCGGAGTTTATTTAGATATCGATACCTATAATAGTACCATCCACCATAACGCAATATGGAATATCAATGGTGGCAAGGATAGTTTTTATCTTGCTGTCGGTACTAAACGAGGATACCATCGAGTTTTCAATAACACGTTCCTTGGTCCAGTGTACACTGATAGTTCAGTTGAGGCTCGCAACAATATATTTGCAGCGTCCAAAAGTGTAGATGCAGGCAGACAATCCAACAACTTGTTTATGGGAACCGATCCGAAATTCAACAATACTACTGCATCAGACTTTACCTTAAAATCTGATTCTCCAGCTATTGATACTGGCATTGCTATCCCAGGCATCACAGAAGATTTTGTTGGCAATGCTCCTGATATCGGCGCACATGAGTATGGTGCTCCGATTTGGAAACCTGGGTCTAGCCTGTCAATATCATCTGACTGATACCATAGCGATCGACTTGACTACTTGATAGCAGAGCTTTATAACTCACAAGATAAACCTTCCCTAGTTTTTCACTTGTTTCACTTATAAGTACTTAGGTAAGTAAGAAAACAAACTAGAGGAGGGTGAAGATGCAGTCTCAAAGCAAAGATATAGCCGTGTCACCCGATCTGGTTGAAGTACCCCCCTTAAACCCTGAGGATGCTACCAAAATTCTTTCTAAGCACAAACTCCGATGCCTTGATGATATTGAACCGGAAAGGGCAAATGCTTTGCTTCTACAAGAGGCACACCACTCTGCATCCAATAAAATTAAGCGTCTAATTGATATTGTTGGCGCGATCGCCGGCTTGATCGTTACTGCAATTATTTTTATCCCCATTGCGGTGGCGATCTCAATAGACAGTCCTGGCCCAATTTTCTACTCGCAGATTCGCTGCGGACTGCAAGGTAAACCTTTCCGCATCTGGAAATTTCGTACCATGCTGCCAGAAGCCGATTGCCAAAAGCATTTAGTCAAAAATGAAGTTGAAGGGCATTTTTTCAAAAATCAAAACGACCCCCGCATTATTCGTGTTGGCAAGTTCTTGCGCCGCACCAGCTTAGATGAGTTTCCTCAATTTTGGAATGTTTTATGCGGAGAAATGAGTTTGGTTGGAACTCGTCCCCCCACTCCCGATGAAGTTGAAAATTATCAAGGCTATCATTGCCAGCGATTGTTAGTCAGACCAGGTATCACTGGCGAGTGGCAAGTATACGGTCGTTCTAGCATAAAAAACTTTGACGATATCGTGCGTTTAGATATTGACTACCAAAACAAGTGGTCTCCCCTTTACGATCTAAAGCTAATCCTAAAAACGATTGCTGTTGTTTTTGCCAGAGAAGGAGCCTACTAAACAATTGCCCAATTCTCTAACGATCGCCATACAGCGATCGCTCATGCCTTTAGGAGATTTCTGGCAAAGAAATTACCAGCCGATCGATTATCTGTCGTCAGGCTTTGGTATTGCCAAACCTCGGCAGTGGTAAATTTATTCTCGGAAATCGCCTTAATCCTGTAACAAATTTACCAAAAAGTTCTGGGTATAACTTATGGCAGAGATAACAAAATCTTCTCTAGTTTTTCACGATCGCGATCTAATATGACTAAACTGGAAAACCTCAGGAGCAATTAGTTAAAGTGTTTTTCAGATTGGTGCTGTCAGATTAGAGATTTAGACATTGTTGCTCCAACAAGCTGTAGCACACACTCATTTGCAAATCTCTCGAAGAAAAACGGAGATTCAAACCATGCCTCGCCAATCTTTAATCCCAACCAAATACGTTATCAACTCTCCCGTTACTGCCTTGCGCTTTGACGAAAAGATGTTTTTACTTCTGAAGTGGGCAAAAGCTCGTGAAAGTAGAATGGTATGTCTGGCAAACGTTCACATGCTGATAGAAGCCCATAGCCATCCAGAATTTGCCTCAGTCTTAGAAGCAGCTGATATTGTTGCGCCCGATGGTATGCCCTTAGTGTGGATGCTCAGACAACTGGGAATGCGCGGTCAAGATCGCGCAGCGGGAATGGATATTTTTCTCCGCTTGTCTCAGCTTTGTGGTCTTTCCAATGTGAGCGTCTTTTTCGTCGGCTCTGAAGCAGAAACTCTCGAACAAATGAAGGCAAGATTAGCGAAAGAATTTCCCAGCCTCAAAATTGCTGGCATGGAACCTTTGCCCTTTAGACCCCTCACTCCTACTGAAGATAAAGCTTTGATTGAGAAAATTAACCAAAGTGGGGCTGGATTGGTGTGGGTATGCTTGGGATGCCCGAAACAAGAATATTGGATGTTTCAACATCTCAATAAGATTAATGCCGTTATGATCGGCGTAGGCGCAGTATTTTCTCTTTATGCTGGACTTCAAAAAAGAGCGCCTCACTTTGTACGCAATTTCGGTTTGGAGTGGTTCTATCGCCTTGTACAAGAGCCCAAGAGACTTTGGCGACGCTACAGTCAAACTATCCCGCCCTTTATCTTATTAGCCTCAAAACAGTTGGCCGCTAAAGTCAATTTCCTGGCTTCGAAACAACCTAGTCCATTTTCTTTAGTCAACAGCAATCGTCCTTTAACCAGTGCCGAGCTAGATCGGATTGTGGCCGATTTAGACCTGATTGCACCTGATTTAGACACGATGGCCGCAAATTTGGAGCTGATTGCTTTAGATTCAGGGCCTTCTAAACTGGGGGAAATTTTAGTCAGGCAAAATTTAGTTTCCGAAGATGTTCTGGCGATCGCTCTTGAGGAGCAAAGATTTAGCCAGAAGAAAGTTGGCGAAATTATGATCGAGCAGGGCTACCTTTCCCAAGACGAGCTCGCATATTACATCAAAAATCAGGGCATGAGATTGGGCGAGCTGCTAATTGAGAACTCAATTATTTCGCAGTCTCGGTTGAATAAATTACTCAACCGCCAAAAGTGGAATAGCAAAAAGCTTGGAGAAGTCCTAATAGAGCAGAAAGTTCTCTCTACTCAACAGCTTCAGCAATTTTTGATTGAGCAGTACTGGCGTCGCCACGGGTTGTGGCTAGGTTCTGATAGTGCCAACGCAAGTGTCTCCATTTAGCTTGAAAGCTTGTTCTTGAGCAGTTGATTATTTTGAATAAATAGCATGTATCTCAATGATCCTCTACAAAAAACCCAAGATAGTTGTTATCGGTGGCGGCACCGGAGTGAGTACCTTACTCAGTGAATTGAAAAAAGTAGCTGATGTCACTGCTGTTGTCTCAATGATGGATAGTGGTGGGAGTAGCGGTCGCCTGCGGAACGAAAATGGGGTTCTTCCTCCTGGTGATATTCTCAAATGCATCTCTGAGTTATTGCCAGATGATGACTCCAGTCAAAAATGGCGAGATTTACTCAACTACCGATTTCATAAGGGCGACGGTATTAAAGGGCATAGTCTGGGTAACTTACTGCTCACTGCTGCTTACGATTGGGAAGGAGGCACATCCTTCGGAATTGAATCGCTCTCTGAACTGCTAAAGATTCAGGGTCGAGTCTTACCAGTGACGCTGAATGATGTCAATCTAATTGCTAAATTGAATGACGGCACTGACTTGATCGGTGAAACTTTTATAGACTTGCGCACTAACTTTGAGCAAAAGATTGAATATATTTATCTTTCCCGCCGCGCCCAGGTTCATAAACCAGTCGTACAAGCGATTTTAGAAGCTGACCATATCGTTATTGGACCAGGTAGCTTATTCACCAGTATTCTCCCCAACTTTTTGGTAGAAGGTCTGCCTGAAGCTTTAATCCAAACTGCTGCACCTAAAACCTATGTTGTTAATCTAGTAACTGACCCTTCTGAAACGAATGGCTATAAAGCCTCAGATTTCATCCAGAAAATTGAGGAGTACTTTGGTGTGGGTACTTTAATTGATTACGCCATAGTGAATACTGAGCCGATTGCCGAGATGCTATGTCGCCTTTACGCAACCGAACATAAGTTTCCCGTTGAGCCAGATCTTGAAGCCTGTCAAAAACTAGTAGCACAAGAAGTCATCAGCGGTAACTTTGTAAAGGGAAAAACAATCTTGCGCCATAATAGCTACCGTCTAGCAGAGATTTTGCTAGCCCATTGTGAAAAAGTAGCATGCAATAGTTTAAATGCCTCGGATCTTAGCTTGACCCAGGAGTTTATTCCTCGCTCTCTTCTTAGGAGTGCGAGTTAGATTCAAGACGCATAAATAAATTTAGACAGCAAAGACATTGTCTTTTCTCAGAACAAAAACGCTACCTTCATTGCCGCGCCCAATCCGCAGGTCGCGATCGAGATAGGTAGTTTCTAGCCAGCCCTGCCGATCGCCCTGTTTAATCGCAAAATCGATCGCTCTTAATTTTTTGCCTGACTGGAGTACCTGCACAAATTCATCTATGTTTTTGTAGCCAACTAGGCGCTGCAAGCCTACAACCGATCGCTCGAACTTGACATTGACGCGCCGCTCAGAGACGGGTGTGAAGCTAGCGCAGACGCTGACCAGTCCTTCTAACAGTGGCAAGCCAAAGATTTCGGCCACGTTATAAATTTTGCCCTCGGTGGCGCGAATGCATTGATAGATTTGCCCCAACTTGATTCCAGGTATGCGATCGAATCCCAGCAATTCTTGACTCGTGGTAAACAGCAAGCGCCAGTTACCTGTCAGCAGTTCCCCTGCCTCTGTGGGCTTAGGTGTGGGGTTGCGTTCTTCCACATAGGCGATCGCAGAGAAAATGGCTTGCTTCTGCATATCCGTTATTGCCAGTCCGCGATTAACAGGAGCGATCGCTTCGAATAGTGTTTCTTTGTAACTCATGGCGATAGTGTTTCTAAGCTTAGGGCATAGGATTAGTGACCATTACCATTGTACGAGTTGGATGAATCAACAATTATGGGTGGCGCGATCTCACTCCTCCCTCACTAAGCTTCTGGTTCGATCCCTAGGGCTTTTAGTTGTGCAGCCAAACGCTCAGCCCTTTGCCTTTCTTGCTCAGCCTTGTGCCTTTCTTGCTCGACTTTTTCACTACTAGTTGGGAGTAGATTACCTGCTAAGTCCCACCAGCGCAGCCAGGGTAGTTCCATATTTTGGTAACGTCCTTGCCATATGCCTAATTCCACTCCTAATGGCGGAATAGAGTAATGTCCCCTTTCATTGGCACTCAAGAGTAGGTATTCTCCTGTAACCATCTGGTAGAGTTCGATTCCAGGCTTACGTACTTCATAAATACCATAAAAAGCTGGACGGATTACCTGCTCATAAATCCAAAATTTACCTGTCATTGGCGTGCGATCGCGTTCCTCAGATCCATCGCCTGAAACAAATTCCAAAACAATAAATGGCGCAATATGTTCCTGCCACATGACGTAGGAACGTCGGACTTGCCCGTTGAGCAACGGCGGTACGTTAGGGACATAAAACCAGTCAGGTGCTTCGGCACCTCTTTCCGGTGGATCGCTCATTCGCCAGTAGATACCGCTATCCTGGCCGATACAATACTGCCCATCTAGGTGCCGCTCTTGCAAGACTGATTCAATGCAATCAGTTAGCAGCATACTTTGCGGATGCTCTTGGAAATTCTTCACAAACGTACCATCGGATTCTGGAAGCTGCGTATGGTCGGGCAGGGTTTGCAGGAAGTTGGGAGATACGAGCATAAGCTAACCTATTAACTCCATATCGATCGTACCATCTGCTAAAAGCCGCGTACATCTTGGGGGATAAAAGTGCGATCGCGCTCCAATAAAGCAACAGGTTCGGTGAGCGTAAACTCACCTGCAATAATCCACGCTTTTAACGTCTGAGCTACTTGCTCTGAGAGGAAAATACTTGCTAAGGGAGCTGTGCGGATCGTCTTGCCTCCCACGGTAATTTTGCCGGACTTCAACTGCGCATAGGAAACACTGCCAAATGTCGGACGCACACGACGAGGAATCGAAAAATCAATCACGGGTGCCACGATATCCGCATCCATCACTGCAGCTCTAGCGACAATTTCTTCATTAATTACTGGTAGCGGTACACCAACGCCCAACATCAGAGAAGCACCGTAATTATGGAAGTAACAACCCTTAACCCACTTGGCATCCATTTGTTTGGCATCACCGATCAGTGCCAAAGTCGCTGCGGGGCCGATAGGGGTACGATTGGGCAACCGTTTTTGCAAGGGGAAATGCTGCGTACCTTCCCATGCTACATAACCGATACCGCCTCCCATAAAGATCTTGGTGCCAATACCAATGGTTTGCAAATCGGGATCGTTCCACAATGGTGAGATGGCTCCAGGGTTCGAATACACGGCATTACCAAGGCGCGGCTGGAGGGGGCCGAGATACGAGAAGAGGGTTTCCTCTCCGCTATTCACGCCCACAATAAAATTTTGATAAAGATTGCGAGGGTTAAATAGATAAAACTGATTGATACTATCTTTGGTAATCGTGGAATCAAAGGTCGCTCTGGGATAGCAGTCGTTAGGATGTCCGATCGCTCTGAGACTGAGTGACTTTCCCGCGATGAGATCGGCAATCACATGACCACCGCCGCGATCGATCTTTTTCTCATCTTCTTCTAATTCTGATTCCTGGGTAGCACCTAAATATAAGTCCACCGCACCAAAACCTGCATAGGCAGATACGCCATCAATCCAACAGGAACGGATCTTGATGGGTGGATCGGTATGTCCGAGGTTAATAATGGCACCGGAGGACTCCATCGGCTCAAATGTACCGGTAGTGATCACATCCACTTGCTTAGTGGCCTGCTTCACACCAACTTCTGCTACCAAGGCTTTTAACTCAGTGACAGTGAGCACCTTGGCAGTCTTTTTTGCGATTTTGGCATTAATCTCAGCGATCGTTTGAGGCATGTTTTGTTTGCCTACTCGTCTTCCGCAAACTGATAGCGATACAGTTCATCAGGGCTTGGTTCGGGAGATTCCTCGCCAAACCTAACTGATTCTTCAACTATTGTCTGGATCTTCTTATCAATTTCTTTCAGTTGTTGCTCGGAAGCTAGACCGTGCTCCAACAGTTTACTGGCAAAGATTTTGATCGGGTCGCGCCCGAACCACTCATCTTTTTCCTCTTTCGGTCTGAGTTCATCAGGATCGGCGAGGGAGTGGCCGCGAAAACGGTAGGTCATGCATTCTAGCAAAGTTGGGCCTTCACCAGCACGAGCGCGGCGAATCGCTTCTTGGGCGTAACTGCGCACAGCCAAGACGTCTTGGCCATCGATTTCGTAGCCTGGCATCCCAAACGCAGCAGCCTTTTTATAGATGGCAATATCAGAGGTTGCACGGGTATGCTGCATCCCGATCGCCCACTTATTATTCTCGACCACAAAAATAATGGGTAGCTTCCACAACTGTGCCATATTCATCGTTTCAAAAAACTGACCGTTGTTGGTAGCACCGTCACCGAAGAAGCAAGCTGTCACCTGATCGGCATTAGGATCGCCCATAACTTCACGGCGGTACTTGCTTTGAAATGCCGCACCAGCAGCGACGGGAATGCCTTCTGCGACAAATGCAAAGCCCCCCAAGAAATTATGCTTGGAGGAAAACATATGCATCGAGCCGCCACGCCCTTTACTGCAACCCGTGGCTTTACCGAATAGCTCTGCCATTACCTCATTAGCGGAAACGCCAGCACTGAGGGCATGGACGTGATCGCGATAGGTGCTACAGGAATAATCATCGGGTCGCATTGCCTTAAGCACACCAGTGGCAACCGCTTCTTGTCCGTTGTACAAATGCACAAACCCAAACATTCTGCCACGATAATACATCTCGGCACACTTGTCCTCAAAGGTACGCCCTAAAACCATGTCCTCATAGAGCATCAAACCTTCAGTTGCAGTAATGGACAGGGGACTAGAAGCTGTAGTGATTTGTTCTTGAAGCATTGCCGAATAACAAGAGATCTTCTTTGATAGTTTAAATCATAATAGCTGCACAACTGCTTGGTTTGTTACAATCGACTCGTTAAGGAGTAAATCTTCAACCGTAATGCGTAGTGTGCGCTGCTCGTCTACATAAAATAGCACCTTGATCCGATCGCTGCCCGGTTTGCCAGGTGGTTCGAGTTTAGCGATCGCTTTGCCAGTGTCAGTATCGTTAAGTGGCTGTACTGATAGCTGCTTTTGCTCCAGGCTACGCGTCACAAGGCGATCGCTTTCAAAATAAACCTCGATATTAGTTTCTCCTAATTCGCCAATTACTAGCTCGATGCTGGGTTGATTGAGTACCGATGCCCCCAGTACGAGTTCTATTGGTTCGGTGAGGGGATAGGATTGCCCCGCTTTGACGATCGCGTGCCAGTTGTGTTTTTTATAGCGTTTATCCCAATAACGCACGCCATAGCTATGGTAGAGAAAATCTTTGATTTCCCAGCCTTGACTCAGCGCTCCGTGGGCGATCGCCTCAAATGGTTTATCGGCTTTGACTTTGTCGGCGGGGAAATGCTGTTTTGCCCAATTTCGCACGGCTGGGATCTGGGCGGTGCCGCCTACTAGTAATACACCATCAATATCGTTGAGTTCGATTTCCTGACGTTTGGCTTGTTGGGTAATTTGTTCAACAGCTTCATTTAAACGGTCAAAGAACTGATTTTGCTCGAGAATGCGATCGAACTGTCCGCGATCTAATTCCAGCGTGTAACTATCGAATGTGATGTCATCGAATAGGACTTCACTGGCGCGATCGCTACTTGAGAGTGAGATCTTAATCTTTTCGGCAAGACGCGCAGTCAGGGAATTTTTGGGTAATCCTTGGGTGGTATGGAAGTGGTCGAGCAACCAGTTATCAATATCAATACCGCCCAAATTAATCCCAAATTTAGCTAATACCCTGGCGGTTTGAGCCTGGGGTTTGGTACTAGGAGGGTTAACAGCACGGTCACCCCATTTAAGCAAAAATCCCAAGGGACTTTTAGGCATTTCTAATGGTGTTTGAGTGGGGACATTCAAGTCAGGTAGATTTAACCTGACCAGAGCTAGATCGAGCGTGCCACCACCGAAGTCAATGGTCAGGATAGTTTGCGTTCCTGCTGCCATGCCATAGCCAAGGGCTGCTGCAGTTGGTTCGTCTAGCAGACGCACTTGTTTGATATCTTGTTTGATATCTGGGCGGCGGTACGCATCCCCTTGGGAATCGCCTAACTGAGCGCATAAATCAGTCAGCCATTGGCGATATGGTTCAAAGCTATCCACCGGCACCGTAAAGACTAGTGAGTCGGCATCGATAAGCTGATCGATAATGCGACGCAGGAACCAGCCACCCACCTTTTCAAAACCGATGGACTGCCCATCTAGCTCTGGCACAAAACCTGGAGCGGGATTACCGATCGCGCGCTTGAAGCCACTAAAAAATCTCTGCTCACCTTTAGTAAGTTTTGCGTCTAACCCGCGATCGCGCACCTCTTGCCCAATTAAAACATCGGACTTTTGGGCATCCTGCACGTAAACCAAACTAGGAATCAAAGGCGGATTGCCGATAATCAGGGTACTGAGGCCTGGCAATTTCACAGTCTCAATTTCACCCTGTTCGTTGATTCTTGCTACAACAGTGTTGCTAGTCCCAAAATCGATCGCGTAATGCATTGCCAGTTCAAAACAAAGAACTCAAAGCTATTTTACTTTGCAAATTGCTTTAGCAGATTGCATATTCGGATTACAAGCAATTACCTGCATGTATGAGTGTAATGTATTATTTTCTCGGACGTTTTTTCATATATCAGCCCATCCGCAAATCTAGCAGTATAATTACTTAGTGACTTCACTACCTTTAGTCAGCATCTGTATCCCTACCTATAATGCCGAAGCGTTTATTGCTGAAACCATAGACAGCGCTTTAGCCCAAACCTATACGGCGATCCAAATAGTCATTTCCGATGATGGCTCAAGTGATCGCACCGTAGAGATTGCCAAGCAGTTGTTAGAAGGCATGTTAGAAGGCAAAAGTATAACCTGGCAGTTAAGTACGCATGATCGCCTGGGTATAGCTGCTAATTGGAACCACTGCATTAGCCTGGCACAGGGTAAATATATTAAGTTTTTGTTTCAAGACGATGTGATTGCAACCGACTGCATTGCCAAAATGGTGGCTTTAGCAGAGCAAGATGCGGAAATTGGGTTAGTATTTGCCCGTCGCAATATTATCAATAGCGATGACACCAAACTCGATCGGCTTTATGTGGATATTACTGAGGGCTGGACTAATTTAAGTGCCATCCAATCGGGGCGATCGCTACTGGCTGACCCCAAATTGCTTGAGGCCCCGCTCAATAAAATCGGCGAACCGACCGCTGTGCTGATTACCAAAGACGTATTTGACAAAGTGGGATTGTTCGATCCTAATCTTCAGCAGGTACTCGATCTCGATATGTGGCTGCGGATTATGGCGCAATATAAGATCGGCTATATCGACGAAGTCCTGGCTGGATTTCGCGTGCACCGCAACCAGCAAAGTATTCAAAATGCCCATTCGGGAGCATCCTGGATTGACGATTGGCGGCTGCAATTTAAAATGCTTGGCGATCGCTCCTATAGCTTACTGCCAAGCGAACTTAAGCAAACATTGGTAGAAATTTGCTCTAATAGCATCAGTCAAACCTATAAGGATCTAGAAGGATTGCGATCGCAGGTAGTGGATGCATATACACAGTTAGAAGCAACCCAGCAAAGACTACAAGCTGAAGTCGAGCAATTGCAAGAACAGAATTGGCAAACTACGGGGCAGCTAAACCTCGCCCAGGCTCACCTGGAGCAGTCACAGGCTCAGATTGCAGCGATGGAGAGCAGCAAATTCTGGAAACTGAGATCGACCTGGCTGGGGATTAAACGCGCCTTGGGTTTGCCCGCAGAGGAGTGAGCGTAATAATGAGTTATATAGAGAAAGCTAAAGTGACGCTATCACAAGGGGGATGGGTTGCTTTACTCAAAAAAACAAAAGACAAAATTCTGCATACTATTTTCTTTGGCCCTTTGGAGGCGATCGAGAGAAGTCGGATTCGTTCGCCCTTACCCAAACCACAACCAATTCATCTTGTTGCAGATCCCAATCCTTATATTTCTCTACTCATATACATTCGCTACAATCACATCCATGCCTATAACTGCCTGTTATCAATCAAAAAACATATCGAACCCAAATTTCCAATTGAAATTATTATCATTAATGATGGGGAAAGTAGCGACAAGAAATTAGCCAAGTTCTTAAGTCAGGTTTCTGGGGTGAAAATCGTGACGCCTGATGCCAGCGAATCTAGTCTGGGTTATCTCAAAGCTTTTAACCTGGCCGCCGCAAAAGCCCAAGGCAAATTTCTCTGGTTCTTAGATCAGGACTGTCAGCTCAGCGATCGCTGCTTACCTAATCTGTTGGAGAGCATTACTTCCGGCAAATATGATCGCGATCGTAGCGGCAAGAGTGACAGGATAGGCATTGTAGGTTCAAAACTAACATTCGAGAACAGCGAGTTACATAACGCTGGTGGCGCGATCTGGCAGGATGGCTCGGTTTGGCAATACGGCTACCGCGACTTTAGGGGTGAGCCAGAATATAGCTACGTGAGAGCGACCGATTTTTGCCCCGCGATCGCCTCGCTAGTCGATGCCCAGCTCTTTCAAGCAGTGAATGGCTTTAGCGAAGATTATGATTCTCCATTATATGCAGAGGCGGATTTTGGCTTGGCAGCTCAAGAACAAGGCTATAAAGTCATATATCAACCGAAATCAGAAGTAATTTATCGGCAGGATCCAAAACCCAAAAAGCAGAATCGCAGTGAAAATTCCCATGTAAATCCTAGCGAAAATGATAATGAAAACCCTAACACACTAGACATCAAAAAGCTGGGACATAAGTGGTGCGATCGATTGCGGAGTCAATATTTAGCCAATCGACCTGAGAATCTAGAAGCTGCGCCCAGGAGATTGCTATCGACACCAACAATTTTGATCGTCGATACATTAGTACCAGCCTACGATAAGGAATCTGGTTCCTATCGGCTGTTTAATATCATGAAAATCTTGCAACAGTTGGGATATCACATCATTTTCTTGCCCGACTACGGCCACGAGCAGGAACCCTACACTTCAGAATTAGAAAGTATGGGGATAGAAGTGCTTTACTTTACGCATAAGCAAGCAGATTGGCAAGAGAGATTAGAGCGCAGATTAGGAATAATCGATCTCGCCTGGGTTTGTCGCCCCGAACTATGTGCCAAGTATTTCCCAATCCTGCAAAAGCGCCCAGCCATCAAAGCGCTCTATGACACAATAGATTTACACTTCCTACGGTTAAAACGGCAATGGGAGCTTTCAGCTCACAAGACGCCCCAGCAGGAAAAAGAATGGCAAGAAATGCAGGTGATGGAAGTCAAAGCTGCTCAAGCTGCGGATCTGACAATTGTGGTGACCGATGTTGAAAAACGGATTCTTGAAGAACTTGATGTCAACAACGTGCGGGTAGTTCCGAATATTCATCAAATCTACGATCGCCCTGTCCCTAAGTTTAGCGATCGCGATCGCATCCTATTCATTGGTGGGTACTACCATAAACCGAATATTGATGCTGTAATCTGGTTGTGCCAGGAAATCATGCCTTTAATCTGGGCTAAGCATCCAGAGATTCACCTCACGCTGCTGGGGAGCAACCCTTCACCTAAGGTGAAAGCGCTGAAGAGCGATCGCGTCAGCGTTCCAGGCTATATCAAGGATGTCGAGCCATACTTCCTCAATCATCGCGTGTTTGTAGCACCCCTGAGGTATGGTGCAGGCATGAAGGGTAAAATTGGGCATAGTTTATCCTACGGGCTACCAACCGTGACGACTGCGATCGGGGCTGAAGGGATGGGACTAAGTTCTGGGTTTGATGCCATGATTGCCGATAGGGCTGAAACATTTGCTGAGCAAGTATTACAACTCTATACCGATGAAGCTCTCTGGTCGCATATATCCCATAATGCGATCGCCGCCGTGCAGCAATATAGTCCAGAGGCAGTAAAAGACACGATCGCTCTTGTCCTAGATCCCTTAGTCTCACCCCGCGCCCAGCGATCGGAAAAATGCGATAATTGATAGCTCCGGATACGTGCTGACTACCCAAGAAATTAGAAGAACGTGAATCATACCTTTTTATTGGAATCAGGCAGATGGACATTGGAAGGGAGCTGGCTGGAACGCAATTCAGACCCTATTCCGGTAAAAGGAAAAACCATCATCGGTTGGGCCAGAAATGATTGGTTTACGATGGTTACCAAACTCACGTTCCCCGGCACACAACGAGCAGAAACAACGCTAACCTACAAAGGTCGTTTGGACTTTGATGAACGTCGATTCACATTTGTCTTGCAACACAGCGATTTGGGCAAAGTTGAAGGAGAAGGTTGGTTTGGACTTGAGTCGATTGTGCAGCGCTACTGGGTCATTGACGATCGCCAGATGCGCTCTGGGTTCCAAACCTTCTACATGCAGGACGCCAACTGCTACCACTTCACCAGCGGCATCATCGTAGGGGCGTTTCTGGATAGTACGATGGAAGCGGTAATGACTCGCCACCGCAATCAAGAGTAAAAAATTAGACGATCGGCCAAAGAACAGGGCAGATCTATGTATCTGTCCATATAGCTAAAAGAAGTTCCTATACAAGCGAAACGCTCCATAGACTAAATTTTTCGGCAGTATAGCAACTTACATTCCTGAACTCCTCGATTGATTAGTCTCAGTTGGTAATCTAAACTAAGTTAGAGACCAAGGAAAAAATTGCTTAATGTTAACAGATAATGATCGCGTTCAGGTTTTGAGCGAAGCTTTACCCTATTTACAAAAATTTGTTGGGCGTACCATTGTGGTTAAGTATGGTGGTGCAGCCATGAAGGAGGAGGCACTGCGCCAGCAGGTAATTAGAGATGTTGTATTCATGTCATCGGTGGGCGTGCGCCCAATTTTGGTGCATGGTGGTGGCCCTGAGATTAATACCTGGTTGGGCAAGCTGAATATTGAGCCCCAGTTTATTAATGGGCTGAGGGTAACGGATGCCGCCACCATGGAAGTCGTTGAGATGGTGCTGGTCGGTCGCGTCAATAAGCAAATAGTCGAGATGATCAACCAGGAAGGCGGCTCTGCGGTGGGGCTATGTGGTAAAGATGGTAATCTAGTCCGCGCTAGACCCCAGGGAAATGAAGCGATCGGTTTTGTTGGTGAAGTGAGTAGCATCGATACGAGATTAATCGAGACATTGATCAATGCTGGGCATATCCCCGTCATTTCTAGTGTTGCTTGCGATGAAACTGGGCAAGCTTTCAATATTAATGCGGATACGGTGGCGGGAGAACTAGCTGCTGCCCTTGGTGCTGAAAAGTTAATCTTATTGACAGATATTGCCGGTATTCTAGAGGACTATAAAAACCCTGATAGCCTGATTCGCAGCCTTGGTATCCAGCAGGCAAGGGAATTGATCGATAAGGGCATCGTTAGTGGTGGCATGATTCCTAAGGTGCAGTGCTGCGTGCGATCGCTAGCCCAGGGTGTGCGTGCGGCGCATATTGTCGATGGTCGAGTTCCCCACTCACTGCTACTAGAAATCTTCACTGATTCAGGAGTTGGTTCTATGTTACTTGCCTCCGAATATTAGCTAAGGTACTTATGGACACAGCAACTACCACACTTAGAGTGCGCGATCCAGCTCCGCCATTTGCCTTAAACAGTCAAAAAAATGAGCTGGTTGCCTTGGAAGATTATGCTGGTAAGCCATTAGTTTTAGTTTTCTATGCTTCGGACGAAATTGTCGCCTGCGCGGATATAGCCTGTGCTTTTAGGGATAAGGCCGCTGAATTTACAGCTTTAGGAGCAAAAGTACTATCAATTAGCAGTGATGCTCCAGCCGCGCGAGCCGATTTTGCAGCTAGATCCCATCTACCCTTTCAACTTCTCTGCGATCCTGATGCAAGCATTAGTAAAAAATATGGAGCTTGCTATCCAAATGAAGCTGGGGATGCTGTTTTTGTGCGCCTTGCCTTCCTTTTAAACATCAACCAGAGAATCGTCCAAATCTATAAATTGAGCGATCTGGAATCGCCTGTAGACGATATTTTAGGGGATATAGCCTCTTATTGCCAGCTACCAGAGCCGCATCAAATTTACATGCAGGCTCCTGTATTGCTGATTCCTAATGTGCTAGCTGAGATGGAATGTCGTAAACTAATTGAGATTTGGGAGACTCAAGGTCATAGCGATTCCGGTTTTATGGTTAAAGATGGAGAGAAAACGATTGGATATCTCGATCCAAGTCATAAGTTGCGATCTGACCATTTTCTCGCGGATGGTGGGGTTAAAAATTATCTGGATTGGGTCATGCAAAGACGGATCTTTCCTGAAATCAAAAAAGCATTTGATTATGATGCTAGTCGCCGCGAAGAGTACAAGATTGCTTGTTATGATGCCAGCCGTGGTGGCTATTTTCGTGCCCATCGCGATAATACAACACCTGGGACTGCACACCGTAAATTCGCGATGACATTAAACCTCAATGCCGAGGAATATGCAGGAGGCTATCTGCGATTCCCAGAATATGGCCCTCACGTATACAAACCCAGTACTGGCAGCGCTGTAATCTTTAGCTGCTCTCTACTTCATGAAGCTACTGATGTCACAGCAGGACGCCGCTTTGCGCTATTGTCGTTTTTCTATGGTGAACTAGAAGGTACAATGCGGGAAGCATATGAGAAAAGATTTGGGAATAACAAAGAAGTGATTATTGTCGATCGCTGATTAGTCCCTAAGGCAATCTGATAAACTGCAACAGATTAAACTCTTGGCGAATGTCCAAAAGAGAGCGATCGAGCAACGGCTCAAATTCTAGAAAAGGAATTAGGTTGTGGCGGTTACGAGTTTTAAACCAAAGTGAGATCAGTTTTGGAATCAACGGAGGAAGCACTCTCAGAACTGCCCCGTATAGCCACAGTACACCTTTCTCTTTAATCATGTCAGCATACATAACATCTACTGCGGGTGAGTTTTTCATCTTGAGGTAGGTCTGAAACGTACACTCACTCGTCCACCAAAAGAGCGGCAAGATTTTTAGCTCGTCGTACATACCCGTATCGCAACCATAGATGACATGACCAACATCGTGAGCCTGCAGGATTTTGGCAAATTCTGGCTGCTGAGTCTCAGGTGAAGTTACATGGGGATTGAGCGTGTAATATTCCACAAGACCTTCTCGAAGGGTTTGAGTACTGTTTTTGCTCATGTACTGGGGGTGCTGATTCATAGATTTGCCTTGGTGACTTATTTCGATACGATACAGTATCGTAAACTATAATAGCACTCATGAATGCTAATGACAAAAAACCGCCCGGCAGACCTCGTAGTATCGAGTCGCATCAAGCCATGCTGAAGGCAACTCTAGAATTGCTGGCAGAAGTTGGTTTTGATGCTATGAGTATTGAGGCGATCGCTACTCGTGCTGGCGTGGGTAAAACTACGATCTATCGACGCTATAGCGGTAAGGAGGAACTGGTTGCAGATGCGATCGAAAGTCTTCGTCAAGATGTCGTTATTCCTGATACAGGTAATCTCTGGAGCGATCTTGATGTATTGATCGAGAATGCGGCACTTATTACGCTCAGCCCGCTGGGTCGACAGTCTGTTGCCATGATTATCAGTAGTGCCTCAAGTAATACTCAGTTTGCACAAATCTATTGGTCAAAATACATGCAACCTCGACGGCAAGCCTTTGCGGTTGTCTTGGAACGGGCAAAAGCAAGGCATGAAGTAGAAGAAGACCTGGATTCTGGTTTAGTCTTCGATACGATGAGCGGAATCATGCTTTACGCTTTGATCTTTCAACCAACCTCTGAACCTTGGACGATATATGTTCGGCGTGCTCTCAACTTGATTTTCTAAGATTGCTGCTACTTTTACAGTTCTTGCCGTGAATATAGCTATCCACATTAGAATATTTGTATCGCGAATCGGGTACCTCCTATGACTCAGTCGGCAACAGAACGCTTGCGCTGGAAAACCGCAGACTTAGAACTACTACCAAATGATGGTAATCGCTATGAAATTATTGACGGAGAGTTATTTGTGACCAGAGCACCGCATTGGGGACATCAGGAAACTTGTGGCAATGTCTACACAGAATTAAGGAACTGGTCGAGGCGAACAGGCTTAGGCAGAGCCGCGATCGCGCCAGGCATAATTTTTGCGGATACTGATAATGTGATTCCTGATGTAGTGTGGGCTAGCAACGAAAGATTGGCAACTTTACTTGATGAGGCAGGACATTTAACCGCAGCGCCTGAACTGGTTGTCGAGGTGCTGTCTCCTGGGACAGATAACGAACGGCGCGATCGCGATCTTAAACTCAGGCTCTACTCAGCCCGTGGGGTAAAGGAATACTGGATTATTGATTGGAGATTACAGCAAGTTGAAGTTTATCGACGCGAGCAAATATCCCTAAGTTTAGTTGCAACTCTATTTGCCAGTGACGAACTTACTAGCGATCTGCTACCAGGCTTTAGTTGCTTTGTTAGAGATTTATTTCAGTAGAGAATGTTTAAACTATGAAAGTTGGATTTTTAGGAACTGGCTTAATGGGTGAGCCAATGGTCGAAAGGCTTTTATCTGCCCAAATTCCTGTTATTGCTTACAATCGCACTGTGGCAAAATTGGCAGCACTACAACGCTCAGGTGCGACAATTGCCAGTAGTCCCGAAGAAGCGATCGCTCAATCCGATTGCATTATTCTCATGCTCTCTGATGCTCAGGCGATCGCTGAGGTTTTATTGTCCAAATCTGCAAAATCACAGCTAGCGGGACGTACCATTATTAGCATGAGTACGATTTCGCCAACGCAGAGCCGTGCGATTAGAGATGAGGTGGTGGCTGCTTCAGGTGAATACATCGAAGCTCCTGTATTGGGTAGTATCCCCGAAGCCAAAGCAGGAAATTTAATCGTGATGGTTGGAGCCAATCCTGCGCAGTTTCAGAAATGGTTGCCAATTCTCAAATACTTTGGCCCTGAACCTCGACTAATTGGGGAAGTGGGAACTGCTACCGCCACCAAGCTAGCGCTCAATCAGTTAATCAGTTCGCTGACTGCGGCTTTTGCTCTCAGTGTGGGATTAGTAGATCGCTATGGTGTTGACATAGAAACTTTTATGGATATTCTGCGTTCGAGCGCTCTTTATGCTCCCACATTTGACAAGAAATTATCACGCATGTTAGAACGCAATTATACCAATCCCAACTTCCCTACTAAGCATTTATTGAAGGATACAAACCTATTTCTCTCCGAAGCTGACCAAGTAGGATTAAATAGCCCTAACCTTGATGGGGTAAAACAGATTTTAGATTTAGCAATGGATATGGGCTTAGCAGACGCCGATTATTCAGCGATTTTTGAGGCGATTGTCCCACCACAACCTTAAGTGCTGCAATCCTGAAAAAGAATCTATACCGAGCTGCTATAGCCGTCCTAAATCATTGGTGGATTTTTGGGCTGTGTTTCACAATCCCAATAGGATAGCTATATGTTTGCGATCGGGCTAAGAATTAATGATAGGGGGGAGGTGCAACTGTTAGCATTAATATTAAGTTATATTAAGATAGACTTAATGTTGAGCGAAGAGAGTTAGTCAAGTGGCACAAGTGGTTTTAGAAACAACAGTACTTTCAGCAGGCGGTGCCGATCCGACTTGCTTTGACTGGAAAGAAGTATGGTATCCCGTTTACTACGTTCAAGACCTCGATCGCGCAAAGCCTAACTCGTTTACTTTACTAGATCAAAACCTTGCGATCTGGTGGGATAGACAGGCAGAAACCTGGCAAGTATTTGAGGATAAGTGTCCCCACCGTCTTGCACCCCTTTCGGAGGGCAGGATTGCCGAAGATGGCTTATTGGAATGTCCATATCATGGCTGGGCATTTTCAGGTACAGGAGCATGCGATCGCATTCCCCAAGAAGCTGATGGTGGGATGGCCGCAACTTCTAAGCGAGCTTGCGTACAATCTTTGCCTACTAACGTCTGTCAAGGGATGCTGTTTGTGTACCCAGGCAACCCAGAAAATGCTGAAAAGGTTAAAGTTCCAGCGATCGATCTTTTGGAAGAGTCTCCCGACGAGTGGGTCTGCATCGATACGTTCCGCGATCTGCCCTACGACTCACTAACACTGATGGAAAACGTATTAGATTCCAGCCATCTCCCTTTCACCCATCATCGCTCGGTGGGAAATCGAGCTAATGCTGCACCCGTCGATTTAGAGATCGTGGCATCGGGGAAATGGGGATTTCAAGGCAAGTGGGAAGAAGGCCCCCGTCGCGGCAAACTAGGTCGTCAAGATACAACATTTATCGCACCTGGTTTGATGTGGCATGACCTCACCTCCAAGCAGTTTGGCAGAACTTTAACCGTTGTTTATGCCACTCCCATGCGTAAAGGTGAATGTCGCTTGTTTGCCAGATTCCCGTTTAAATTTGCCACTAAGTTACCTGGCTTCCTGATGAAGCTCGCACCGCGTTGGTACTCTCATATTAGCCAAAATGGCATCTTAGAAGACGATCAAATTTTTCTGCACTACCAGGAGCGCTATCTGGAGTCTAGCGGTGGCAGTTCTAACTTCTCCAAAGCGTTTTATTTACCAACAAAGGCAGATCTATTTGTTGCCGAACTGCACCAATGGCTCAACCATTACAGTATCGATCCTTTCCCTGGGAAATCTTTGCCAAATGCAATACCCAAAGCACAACTGCTGGATCGCTACTACTCACATACAGTGAATTGCGCTAGTTGCAGATCGGCACTGGCTAATATTCAAAGGCTAAGACAAGGGGCAGCAATTTTAGCCGCGATCGCGTGGATTGTCTCGCCCTTACTAGTCGCGACATTGGGGCAAGCCGCAATTACAGCGGTAGAGATCTCTACTGCAGCTAGTCTGATCTTTGGCAGTGCATGGCTAGCTCTGGGTAGATTAGAGCGCCAATTTTATGAGGGTAGAGAAATCCCCCCACGCAACTTGCCAGAACACCATCGCAGCACTAGAAACTAATTGTCCACCTCCCGCAAATACCCATACGATCACAATGCCCAGCCTCCAATTTCAGGTTCACCAACTCTATACAAATCACCAAGTTCCCATCCTTCATCCAGGCGATTCTGTAGTCGTTCTCTGGATAATGTTTTGACATGAAATAGATTTTGCGCTTGGTTTGATGCTTCAAATACATGCACGTTCTCAAGGCGATCGGTAAATTTGTCCAATAGGTCGGGGCTATGTGTGCAGATGATAATCTGGGTTTTGGTGGCGGCATTTTTAATCCATTCGGCTAGGTAACTCAACCATTGAACGTGTATGCCGACTTCTGGTTCATCAATCACAATTAGGGAGGGCAAATTAGGGGAGGTGAGAATGATTGCCCAACACAACATTCTCACCGTGCTATCAGACATTTCATCAAGGTAAAAGGGACGTTTGGTATTATTCAAGTGCCATGCAATACTAATTCTAGTTCTGCCAGTTCTGCTGAGGCGAATACCTTTAGTTTGTGGCACAATATCACGCATAATGACATCTATCTGATCTTCAAAGTCGATACTTTCTTGGCTTAGGTTATCTAAGACTAAGGCTAGGTTTTCACAGTCAGAGTCCAGATATTTCTCAAGAGATCCAATTTCTGGTTCTGCTTTACGAATCGCTCTCAGGTTCATGTTATTAGAGCTATAAAATCTCCAATCTGCTACAAGATTGACAATCTGACGACGAATATTGTATAGAATTTTGGCCTCTGGAATATCGTTTGCCACTTCTAGTAATTTTGGGATAATAGATAAACCAATTTCGTCAGTTTGTATTCCAGTTATTGCCGTATACCGCGAAGCATCTCCATTCTCAAATATGGCTCCATATCCACTTGATTGATAGGGGAATCTGTAGTAGTAAAAAGGTTCTTCGTGATCTTCACTAACTTCTGACAAATATTCTTCAACAATTTGTGGGAATTTTTTATCTGAGCATAAGATTGATAGCCATAGACTTAATTCATTGTTGATAATGTTTTCAATAAAAAAGGTAAATGTTAGATTTACTTTTTCAGGAGGAGTGAATGCAGCATTTAACATTCTAGAATCACCTAGTTCTGCTACAGCTTTTATGAAGTTCGTTGCACCGCTTTTCTCTGGTGTAAAATCACCTAAGATGCTATCTCTTAAAAATTTGAGTAAAGCTAAGAAGTTACTTTTACCAGAGCCATTTGAACCAATAAAGATATTCAAACCCTCACTTAGTTTTAATCCTTGCTCTAGGTCAAGATTTTTATATCTTTGAGCGCTAATCTTGCTAATGTGTTTGACAACGGGGGAGGGGATTTCGGAAAAGTTGTCTGTCATTAGTTGTGTCCGTTATATTCTAATGGTTGATAGTATAGAATCTTGACAGACTTAACATTCGGTTAATCCTAAATTAATCTCTTTAACTCAATTATCTTTTTTTAATAACCATGGACGATCGCCAAAAAGTAAAGCAGCTAGTCGACAACCTCGCCAAAGCAATCGTAGGCAAGGATGAAGCGATTCAACTGGTGCTGGTAGCTTTGCTCTCGGGGGGACACGCACTGCTCGAAGATGTACCAGGCGTTGGCAAAACTTTACTTGCTAAGTCTTTGGCCGCATCGATCGCAGGTAGATTTCAACGTGTACAATGCACTCCTGATCTCCTGCCAACCGACATTACCGGCACGAATATCTGGAATCCCCGAGATGGTGTGTTCGAGTTTTTGCCAGGCCCAGTTTTTGCCAACGTACTCTTGGCCGATGAGATCAACCGCTCAACTCCACGTACCCAATCAGCTCTGCTGGAGGTGATGGAAGAAACGCAGGTGACGGTAGATGGTGTTTCACGCAAAGTACCCACGCCTTTCTTTGCGATCGCCACACAAAACCCAATTGAATATCAGGGGACCTTCCCATTGCCAGAAGCTCAGCTCGATCGCTTTGCCCTCTCCTTTAGCCTTGGTTATCCTAGCAAGGATGAGGAATTGCAAATGTTGCAGCGCATGCAGACTGGTGAAGTGGGAGCAAGCAGGCTAGAGCCATGCGTCACAACTGAAGAAGTGCTGGAATTGCGGCGTCGCTGTGCAAGCGTACCTGTGAATGACAGGATCAGCCAATATATTGTTGATTTAGTGCGCGCTACCCGTGATGACAGTGAAATCACCCTGGGAGTTAGCCCTAGAGGTACGGCTGCACTCCAACGAGCTGCCCAGAGTTTCGCCTTCCTACGCATGATGCTCGATCCCAATCGCCAATCTGACTACGTGATTCCCGATGACGTTAAATTTCTTGCTCCCTACGTACTAGGTCACAGATTAATTGCGGCGGGACGGCGATCGCCAAAGGGGATCATAGATCGCCTACTGCAAACCATACAGGTTCCCTAAAAGCAGTATTCGAACTTCAGCGGCGCGTAGGGATCGACCTCTAGCTCTGGTGGCTCCAAATTGAAATGGTTGTTCTGCGTATTCTCTTGACCGCCTTGCCTAACATTAATTTGCTTCTGAACCACGGCTTGCCTCCTGCAAACTAGCAACAGAGACATGAGTTAAATAAAATTCCTCCCCTTCCGAATCGCGCAAAGCATCCAAATAAGCATCAATCCCACGCGGTTTAGGCAACTCATTTGCCGCTAGCAATTCCGCATAAACTGGATCGGACGGAATCTGCTCTAGCACAGCCGTACCTAGATTTAATACTTTTGGATCGCCTGCCTCCAATACCTTTGCGGTTTCAGGTGAATGCTCGCGGATATGGGCGATCGCTTGCCCAACCTTGGCATCATCGTCTCACCAAACTTCTCACCCGTCTTTTCTAGCGCTTTGGTTAGAAATATAATCGCGATCTCAGTGGCAATAGTAGCTGGTTCCATTGAGGTTGCTTCAGGCAAAGTGATGTCTTTAATTATATGACGCTCACCTGCTGGATGTTTAATCGCGATCGCGTTCTACCCGCTTGAGTATTTACGCTAGGATACAATAATATCCAGATTCAGGACTAAGTCATGACTTCACAGGTAGCACCAGCAGAGCAATTAGCATTTACTAAATATCACGGTCTTGGTAATGACTTTATCTTGATCGATAACCGCGATCGCCCTGAGCCCAAACTTACGCCAACCCAGGCGGCAAAATGGTGCGATCGCAACTTTGGCATTGGTGCTGATGGTGTAATCTTTTTGCTACCTGCCTCAGATAGCCAATATCGTATGCGCATCTATAACTCCGATGGCTCGGAGCCAGAAATGTGCGGCAATGGTATCCGCTGCCTCGCAAAGTTTATGAATGATTTGGGAATCGCACCTGTAGATAGTCGTTATCATATCCAAACCGGAGCCGGACTAATCGTTCCTCAATTAGATACAGATGGACAGATTACTGTGGATATGGGAGAGCCGCGCTTACTGGCTAGAGAAATTCCCACTACGTTAGTCGAGTCCGATCGCAAAGCAGTTAACGCACCCCTAGAAGTAGCGGGACAAATGTGGCATGTCACAACCGTAAGCATGGGGAATCCCCACTGCATTACTTTTGTCACCGATGTGGGTAATATCGCCCTAGCTGAGATTGGGCCAAAATTCGAGCATCATGCCGTTTTTCCCCAACGGACTAATACAGAGTTTATTCAAATTGTGCGACGCGATTACATGAAAATGCGGGTTTGGGAACGCGGTGCTGGAGCTACTCTGGCCTGTGGTACGGGAGCCTGTGCATCTGTAGTTGCAGGTGTGTTGAACGATCTGTGCGATCGCATTTGTACCGTCAACCTCCCAGGCGGCGATCTGACAATCAATTGGGTAGCCGAAACCAATCACATCCTGATGACAGGACCAGCGCAAAAAGTATTTACAGGGACAGCAGAGTGTTAGCAAGAGTTTGGAGCGCATCAATTTTAGGGATCGAAGCCATCCAGGTGGGAGTGGAAGTAGATGTGGCTGGCGGTCTGCCTGGAATTGTCGTAGTTGGCTTGCCAGATACCGCAGTACAAGAAAGTAAGGAACGGGTGAAAGCGGCCTTGAAAAACTCAGGCTATAACTTTCCCATGCGCAAAATTGTGATTAATCTCACACCTGCCGATTTGCGCAAGGAAGGGCCGAGCTTTGACCTGCCGATTAGCGTAGGAGTGATGGCCGCATCAGGACAAGTCGATCCGCAACTATTAGGCGATCATCTATTTTTGGGTGAAGTGTCTCTCGATGGTTCCTTGCGCCCCGTAGCTGGAGTGCTACCGATCGCTGCTAGTGCAATCAAAATGGGCATCAAAGCACTGATTGTCCCAATCGAAAATGCTGCTGAAGCAGCGGTTGTGGAGGGACTAGCGGTTTACGGTTTGCGAAATCTAACTGAAGTGGGAGATTTTTTAGCGACACCACATAAATATACTCCCACTAACAGAGTCGATCCAGTTTCATCCCATGCCACCACTCCCTTCAAACTCGATCTAAAAGACGTGAAGGGACAGGAACATGCTCGCCGCGCCCTTGAAATTGCCGCAGCGGGTGGACACAATTTGATTTTTGTGGGGCCACCCGGTTCAGGTAAAACCATGCTGGCACGCCGCCTACCTGGTATCCTACCTCCCATGAGCTTCCAAGAAGCGCTAGAAGCTACACAGGTGCATTCTGTTGCTGGCCTGCTGAAAGGTAGAGGGTTGGTTGGCGATCGCCCTTTCCGTAGTCCCCATCATTCGGCTTCTGGGCCATCATTAGTCGGTGGCGGCAGTTTCCCAAAACCTGGCGAGATATCCCTTGCTCATCACGGCATTCTCTTTTTAGATGAATTAACTGAATTCAAACGTGAAGTATTGGAGTTTCTGCGCCAACCGCTTGAAGATGGCTTTGTCAGCATTTCGCGTACGCGACAATCTGTCACATTCCCAGCCCAATTTACGCTTGTTGCCAGTACAAACCCATGTCAATGTGGCTATTATGGCGACCCAATCCAACCATGTACCTGTACATCCAAGCAAAGGGAGCAATACTGGGCAAAGCTATCGGGGCCACTAATGGATCGTATCGATTTGCAAGTAGCGGTAAATCGGCTCAAGCCCGAAGAAATGACTAGTTACAAGGAAGGAGAGAGTTCAGATTTAGTGCGATCGCGCGTCCAAACTGCGCGCCAGCAACAGCAAAAACGCTTCCACAAAGAGACCAAAATCAATTGCAACGCCCACATGCAGAGCCGCCATCTGCGTCAGTGGTGTCAACTCGATGAGCCGTCCATAAGTTTACTCGAAGCTGCTATCAAGCGCCTGGGTCTCTCAGCCCGCGCCACCGATCGCATTCTCAAGGTTTCGCGTACGATTGCCGATCTAGCAGGAGAGGAAAATATCAAAACATCTCACCTAGCCGAAGCAGTACAATACCGCACCCTGGATCGCATGACATAGAATCACTACAGCGAGGATAAAAACTCAACCACTCTGGACTGAAAGTCCAGAGGTTGGAAAGGGACTAAAAGTCCCAAGAGTCGGTTTATGGCAAACATATCGATCTGTCATCCCGTACATTCTGAATAGAAGTGTGTAGCAGCTAAAGCCTCCCACTAAAGTGGGTAG
>CALRKB020000049.1:0-39100 GCA_943367755.1 Rhizobium sp. Q54
TTCAGGGCTCTGCCCACCAGTCTTCCTGGTGCCTATGGTGCGATGGACCCACTCTGACCCATCTCGAACTCAGTTGTGAAACGTCGTTACGGCCAAGATACTTCAGGGGTAGCTCTGCGGGAAAATAGCTCGGTGCCAGGTTAATCTTAAAAGCAAAAGAGGCAATCATTCATGATGACTGCCTCTTTTGCTTTTGAGGTATTTAAAGTGACTAAAGTTATACTGGGATGTAGCCTCGTTGCTCTAGTTCCATGATTACTTTATTAGCACTTTCTGTAATAGTTTCTTTATCAGTGCAACAAATAATTTCAGGGTTTAAAGGTGCTTCATAGGGGTCGTCAATACCTGTAAACCCTTTTATTTCACCAGCTCTGGCCTTCGCATACAAGCCTTTAACATCTCGGGACTCGCAAACATCAAGAGGAGCACTCACATAGACTTCTAAAAAGTTTGCTGTCATTGCGCGAACTTCGTTACGTACGTCACGGTAAGGACTTATGGCGGCGGTAATTGCTACTACGCCATTACGACTAAGCAGGTTTGCGACAAACCCAATGCGTCGAATATTGGTATCGCGATCTTCTTTACTAAAACCTAAGCCTTTTGAAAGATGGGTTCGTACTACATCGCCATCCAAGATCTCGACATTGTGATCGCGTAATTTGATCTCATCTGCTACTGCTCTGCTAATTGTGGTTTTACCTGAGCCACTTAGTCCTGTGAACCAAAGGGTTACACCTTTATATGTTGCGGTCATTGGGTGGCGTTTCTCCAGATGCTTTTGTTGCAAGGTTATTATAGAGTAGATTTCTATACCGCTTGATGGCTTGTCTGCATAAACATAGAATTAGACTCGATCTTAAAGCAATGAAGCAAATCCTTTACTCTTTTTGCTAGGCTTAGTTGCTGTGATATTCGGTTGCGGGATTTCTAAATTATTGAGAGGGAGCAAGCGATTGGCAACGTCTTGGATTAGTTTAATGTGCTGTGGTAGTAACCTGGCTTGAGAGTAATTTTCTAGTGCGGTTTCTCTAGCTTTGATTCTCAACTGCATCATGCGATCTTTACTATCCAATACTTCGCTGATACGCTTGGCTATTTTTTTGGAGTCGAAGAAATCTACCAGTAAGCCATTTTCGCCGTCACGAATGACTTCTCTAACTGGTGGGGTATCTGAACCAAGGACGAGGCAACCGGTGGACATTGCTTCGATCATTGACCAGGACAATACAAATGGTCTAGTCAAGTAGACGTGGACAGAGGATGCCTGAATTACTTTGAGATATTGTGCGTAGGGTAGTGGACCTGTGAAGTGCACTCGGTCAAGATCTAAAGGTACTTTCTCAAGCATCATGTCTTTGAAGGTAGTCCCTTGTGGGGCTGCTTTGCCATAACATACGCGATTTTCTCCCACAATCACAGCATGGCAATTGGGACGCATTTTCTGGACATGTTCCAGGGCTTCGATAAACTGAGGAAATCCCCGATAAGGTTCCATCCCGCGCCCTACATAGGTAATAATCTCATCAACGTGGGATAAGTCTAGGTTAGGGAGAACTAGCTTAGCATCAGGGATTGGTTGGAAGAACTCGGTGTCAACGCCATCGTGTAGGACTGAGATTTTAGGGTGAAAGGTACTGGGGAATTGTGATTTTTGCCAATGAGTAGGTGATAGGCCGCGATCACAAGCAGCTAAATCCATCAGAATGGGAGTATTTTTAGTGCGAATGCGCGGGTAATCATCTGCAGATAGGGGTTCTGTAGGATCGAAGTCGGCATCGGAGCCGCGACCGTGATAATACCATTCGAAGTAGCAAAGTAACGGTGTATCAGGATAAACATCCTTAACGAAGAGCGTAGGTCCCCAACCTGAATGTCCGCAAATTATATCAGGGGTAAAGCCAGCAGCTTTGAGGTCGATGCACATGCGATATACGGCTTGTCCGTGCAGTACGGCGCTTTCTTGGGGCCGAACGTAATGATGTGTTTCAGGTCTGGCATCGCGCAGGACTTTAAAGTAAACCTTGTGCACTCCTGCAATACTTGAGTCGTTTTGAGTTCTAGTGCCGAAAACTACCTTATTCTTAGGATCTTTCCCAAATGCAGCTGCTACGTGGCGATACTGTGCGGGAAAATTGGGATGGAGAAACAAGATGCGCATTTTTTGTACTTAGAAATATCAGAACTTCCTATCAACGAGCCTATACTTATGAGTTAAAGGGATATACCTCTTGCCAGGGAATTACGGCAAGACGGCAAGCATCACCCATTAAAGCACTGATCGCACCTAAGCGATGCCATCGATGGTGCAAGATGCTGCTGAGATATTCTCTCATAAGGCTTTTTACTAAATGTAAGTAAATATGACTGCGAATTTTTGGGGTGATGCAGTTGTAAGTAGGGTGAAAGACCAGCTTAAGCCAAACTCGGTAAATCTCTGCCCACACCCGATCCTGCGCCACATTAGCAGTGGTAGTTTGCTCGCTATGAACGCGAAATGTCGCTAATTCTTCGTTGATAAAGGCGACTTGGTGATATGCCATGATGCGAAACCACATTTCTAGATCGCAAAACTGACGCAATGAGGTGTCAAATAACCCTAGTTTAGCCAATACATCGATTTTAACCAGTACGCTGGTGGGTTCGCCAATTTTGTTGTCGGGTTGGTACAAAAAGTTGCGATCGCTAAATAATTCAATTCCAGGTTGTACGGATCGCAAGTTAGTCCAGGATTTATGCAGATCTTTAAGCCAATGAATTGGTGCGGGCAATTGTTCTGAGGTGCCATATAGTAAGCTGCGGCGACTAAACACTAGACCAATATCATTGTCCTGTTCGGCAACTTCTACCATGCGTGCCACGCAATTAGCTGCGAGCAAATCGTCTTGAAATAGGAATTTAATATATTTGGGTGGGTGTGGGGTCTGATTTTGTACGTACTGCACGCAATAGTTCCAGTTCTCTACAAGTCCATAGCGCTCGTGTTGCAGTAGGATAATTGGCAGGGAAGATTTGGTTTGCCATGCTGCCGCGATCGCCACTGTATTGTCGCTAGAACAATCGTCGGAAATGATAATTTCAAGATTGGGGTAGGTTTGTGCTGCGGCACTGCCGATCGCGCTATCTAAGTAAGATCCGCCGTTGTAAGTGGGTATGCAAATGCAAACTTTGGGCAGTGACTCCATGCAATTATCTGAGAAATACCTTATCTTAGGCGATCGCTAGTTTGGGGATCGAACAAGTATAAGTCCTCAACGTTTAGGGTTACTGATACTCGATCGTTGGGACGGATCTGCAAATTCCCCATCGCCTTAATTTGAATCAGCTGACTGGGAGCATCAGGCAAACATGCTCGGATCAGGGTTTCACTACCTAAGGGTTCCACCAAAATCACGCGAAGATTTAGTCCTGTCGATTCTGAATCAACTGGATTTAGGCGTAGATTTTCGGGACGAATACCTAGCAGAAAAGACTTATCCTGGGCCGATCGCAGGAGCGACCTCCATGCTTCGGGGCAGGGAATCGACTGCTCGCCGATCGCAAAATCACCATCTTTGTACACAGCCGCGATCGTATTCATGGGCGGACTGCCTAAAAAAGTAGCAACCATGAGATTTTGCGGCTGTTGATAAATCTCCATGGGTGAGCCGATTTGCTGGATTTTTCCCTTATTTAGTACCACAATTCGATCGGCCATCGTCATCGCTTCGGTCTGGTCGTGGGTGACGTAAATCATCGTGATGCCTAGCTGTTGGTGCAGGAGTTTTAGCTCGGCACGGGTATCATCGCGCAACTGGGCATCTAAGTTTGATAAAGGTTCATCGAGTAGGAAGACCTGCGGCTCTCTGGCGATCGCCCGACCCAGGGCTACTCTTTGCTGTTGTCCTCCAGAGAGTTGGGAGGGTTTGCGCTGTAAGAGATGATCGATGCTGAGGGATTTGGCTACGGATACAACGCGATCGCTAATTGCTTGTGGATCGGCTTTGCGCATCTTGAGTCCGAATCCCAGATTTTCCGCCACGGTCATATGTGGATAGAGCGCATAATTCTGAAATACCATCGCCACATCGCGCTGGCGAGCCGGAATTTGATTGACCAGGCGATCGCCGATGTAGATATTGCCCGATGTTGGTGTTTCTAGGCCAGCGATCGTGCGCAGGATAGTTGATTTGCCGCAACCCGATGGGCCTACTAGTACCCAAAACTCGCCATCAGGAATGTCCAGGTTAATGTCCTCAATAACGTCAGTACTTTGCCATCGTTTGGCGATTTTCTCTAGCCGTACCTGCGCCATGATTCTTGTCCATGCTGTTTTTCCTATTATCAATGCCAGCGCAACAACCGGAAAAATACTAATTTGGAAACTTTTGCCATGCTTGCCAAAATACGTAGATACCTAAGATCGCTAATAGGCTCTGGAATGCCTTACCCACAATTGTATTAGGGATTTTGGGTAAATAGCGCGTCCCAATTTGTGCGCCTGCCAGTCCTGCTAAACCCATACACAATCCGGCGAGCCACATCACATTATGGCTGAGAGCATGGCCAACACAGGCGGATATTGCTGTAATAGTAACCACCCCCAAGCTGGTTTGAATGGCTACTTTAATTGGTTCGCCTAGCAAGATCATTTGAAACGGCACCATAATTACGCCGCCACCTACGCCAAATGCACCTGCCAAGAAACCAGCACTTCCACCTGTAAGGGCGCGTGCCAATGTGGGATTGATGTGGTGGGAGGGGCGATTCTCTGCGGGATGCGTACCGCTGTGCTGTGATTCTGCCTTGACTAATTGCCGACGTAGCTTAAACAGATAGATATTAAACAGCAACAATGCCCCAAATCCAGCTAGAAGTATGTACTGCGGTGCTAGTTTGGCCAGCAACACACCCAATTGAGCGGTAATTACAGCGGGGAATCCTAATGCGATCGCCTTGGATAGATCGAGGTAGCCCATGCGCCAGTTTTGCCAACTCCCCGACACCGACGACATCAGGATAGCGAGCGTACTGGTAGCAACTGCCTGTACGGAGCTAAACCCCACTGCCACCATGAGTGGTACGAGCAACACGCCACCGCCAATGCCCAATAGCCCAGCCAGAATGCCGGATACCAGACCTCCCGTTACTAGAATTAGCCAAGTCATTAAATTTATAGATTGTTAAGAGGATAAAAGTAATAAGAGCAGATTCCTAAATTGAAGATTGGACTAATATTGAGGTGAGGTAGTGCCTAAAAAGATTCGAGAACTTAAGGCTATCCTGTTAAAAGCTGTCTTTACGTACAGAAAGGGCAAGGGAAGCCATACTAACTGGATGCATCCTTCTCTAGTAGATGTTATTACAATTGCACGTAAGGATGGAGATGATGCCCCACTCTACTTAGAAAGGCAAATTGCCAAAGCACTAGCAGAAATAGAGGAACAGGCTGATGATTAGTAATTACAGTATTTTGATCCAATGGTCAGAAGAAGACGATTGCTATGTAGTGACCATTCCAGAATTTGCCGATCGCGTTATGCAACCCTGCACCGATGGCACGACCTATGAAGAGGCAGCCAAACACGGACAAGAGGTTTTAGAAAGTTTGGTAGAACTATATCAAGATAAAGGGTGGAATTTACCCACGCCCAGAACTTTGCAGACTGTCGCAAATATTTAATCTTATGGTAATTGCTGCACCAGAACCAAAAACTAAATTGCAATCCCTTGGAGAACAGCGGGTAGTATTGCGCGGTTTGTCTTGGGATGCCTATCTGCAAATCCTGGATGCCTTACCTCAAGCTCGTGGGGCGCGCCTAACCTATGATGATGGAGTATTAGAGATTACCGTGCCTTCAGAAAGCCATGAATTTTTGGGACGTTTGATTGAGCGCTTTATTTTGACGCTGGTCGAACTGATGGGGATGCGCCTGAAGACCATGGGTTCAACCACAATGAACTAACTATCCGCATCTCAAGAAGGGGGCAGAGCCAGACAACGCCTATTACATTCAAAATCAACCGCTAGTGAAAGGGCGCGAGGTTGATTTCAGCCAAGATCCACCGCCAGATTTAGTGGTTGAGGTCGATATTACCCATACCGATATTGCCAAAAACCAATTCTATGCCAGCCTTAGAGTGCAAGAGTTTTGGCGGTTTAACGGTGAGGTGTGGAGAATTTATCAACTTCAGGAAGGTGTTTATGTAGAAGTTGAGGCTAGCCCCATGTTTCCCCAGGTACCCAAGGAGCGGCTGTATGCTTTTTTGGAGCAGGCAAAGGAAGATGAAATTGAGGCAGTACGGGCATTACGAGCCTGGTGGACGGGGCAAAGCTAGGAAAACTACTTTGTCCGATCGCCCTTCCTGCCTCCAAGATCGCAGCTTAGTCCTTGCGTTTGATGCGATTTATTTCAGCTTGTAATTCTTCAATTTGACGGCGTAGGGTTTCTGCCTCATCGGACTGTGCTTGAGGTTTTCGATCAGGTGACTCTGGTTCTACATCGATCGCCCCCTCAGCATCTGATCGCTTGTAATTACCCAACCGAATCTGGCGATACTCCTCCGAGCCTGCCCAGTCGCGAATATAATGCAGGCGATCAACAGGGAAAGGATGGCTGAGCATAGAATTAGGATTACCCGTACCGTTATAGAGCAGGAATTTGTAAATCTGATTCAGGTTATCCTTGTCTAATTCCTGATAGGCATCCGACTGGCGGCTAAATTCTGGCATGCTGATTTCATGGGCAAAGGCTTTACTGCCACCCGAAACCTGCATCATGGTGTGCAGCACTGTATCAAGATCGTCGGTTACCAGCAGTGCTGCTCGATCTGAAGATAGCTCTGCCTTGCGCCGCCACTCAAAGAACGCATAGATTAGTCCGCTGCTGACCAGACCCCCCAGCCCAAAAGTGACTTCGCTAATTGCCGACACAATGGTCATCGCCCACATCGCCATCTGGCTCAGAATGGTGTGCCCGCATTTGATATGACCTAGCTCGTGTGCTAGCACTGCTCTAATTTCTGCTTCGTTGAGCAAATCCAACAAGCCAGAATTAATTACGATATATGGGTGTTCCTGACCGAGGGAATAGCTATTCACATAGGGATTTTGTGAGACAAATAGAGTTGGCTCTGGGTGAACGTCCAAATCCCGCACACTCTCGCGAAAGATGCGATAAATGGTGGCATATTGGCGCGGGCCTACCTGAATGCTATTGCCCATGTGATAGATCATTTGTGGACGCTCGGAGAAAAATTCCACAAATTTGCTGGCTAAAAGATCGAAGCCCGGTACGCTGCGTAATGCTTGTTCGGCTTGTCGATCTAAAGGATGCCGAAATGCTTCACTCGATAATCCAGTGTAGGTGGGCATGGTGGGTCAAGTCTCCAAAAGCTCTTGAGTTTGGTGATGTGGCTAGGGGGCGATCGCCCCTGCATAGAACCATGTTAGCCAATTTAGATTAAATCTTGACCAGTACCTGACCTTGCTCGATCTTCGTGGCATAGGTTGGGAGAGGCTTTTGGGCAGGCCCTTTAATAACTGTGCCAGTGGCTGCAAACCTGGAGTCGTGGCAAGGACAAACAAATTCTTTGCGATCGCTGAGCCATTCCACCGTACAACTCTTATGGGGGCAAGTTGGGTTGACGGCTAACAGAAGTTTAGGATTTTGAGGATTGCG
The DNA here is from genome assembly GCA_943367755.1 of Rhizobium sp. Q54. Classification (GTDB taxonomy): domain Bacteria; phylum Cyanobacteriota; class Cyanobacteriia; order Pseudanabaenales; family Pseudanabaenaceae; genus PCC-6802. Next base: position 7,662 of record CALRKB020000049.1, read on the forward strand.
TACTACCAATACCCCATCACTACTAAGCTTGCCTTCCTTATCTAACTGCGCGATCGCACCAACAGCTTTAAACCCACTGGAATCTTTTGACTGCTCCAATGAACTAGAGCGATCGCTGGCACAGGCTGCAAGCACGGTGGGTAGAGAACTAGCAAGCAAGCCGACACCAACCCATGAAAGAAAATTACGACGATCCATATCTTAAAATTCCACTTAATTTATCTTGTCAGTGATGCGAACTATTTCTCAAAGACGCATCTAGCTTGCGTATGTTGCACGAGTGGCATACGCTGTACGCTGTGGCAGAGATAAAAAAGCCCTGTTATTGTAGAGCTAGAGCTAACAGTCTAATCTATGAATGAAGTATCGATTTTACAGGCAACCCAGCTATCAAAATCCTTTGGGGGGATTAAAGCAGTACAGGATGCTGAAATTAATGTGTCGGTCGGTAGCATTACAGGTTTGATTGGTCCTAATGGTGCGGGCAAGACTACACTATTCAATCTGCTCTCTAACTTTCTGCAACCCGACAGTGGTAAAGTTTATCTCCAAGGCAGACCAATTCAGGGCAAGCCCCCGCATAGTATTGCCCAGCTTGGTATGGTACGCACATTTCAGGTACCCCGCGTGCTGTCACGTCTGTCGGTATTGGAGAATATGCTGTTAGCAGCCCAGGGGCAAACGGGTGAGAAATTTTGGAATGCCTGGTTCTTGGCGGGCAAAATCGCTCAAGAGGAGCGCCAACTCAAGGAAAAAGCCAGACATATTCTCGATTCCGTCGGTCTGTTGCCCAAGAGCGATCAATTTGCGGGATCGCTGTCCGGCGGTCAACGCAAACTGCTCGAAATTGCGAGAGCGCTGATGACCGATCCGAAACTGATTCTGCTGGACGAACCCGCCGCAGGTGTTAATCCCGCCCTGATCGAGGAAATCTGTGGTTACATCCAGGAATGGAACCGAAATGGTATGAGTTTTCTGATTATCGAACACAATATGGATGTGATTATGTCTCTGTGTGATCGCGTCTGGGTGCTAGCTGAAGGCCGCAATCTTGCTGATGGTGCACCATCGGCAGTGCGAACCAATCCCAAAGTCTTAGAAGCTTATCTGGGCAGTAGTTAGATTAGTTAGGATTGTTGCTAGTGGTTTCTATAAATCCTGCACATCTCGATCTGACTTGTCCGCAACTGAATCTGCGATCGCACTGAGCTGAGGGTGCCAAGGGGCAAAAAACCGCAGTAATGCCAGACCGGGCAGAGAGACAACAGCTGTCATTAAAAAGAACATAGGCCAGCCCATAAATGCTACCCACTTGCCGGAGGGAGCGACTAAAATATCTCGACTGAAAGCTACCAGACTAGACAGCAAAGCATACTGGGTAGCGGAGAATCTGTGGTTGCATAGACTCATTAGAAAGGCTACAAAAGCTGCCGATTCCATACCTGCAAAGAAACTCTCTAGATTAATCGCCGCTAACATGAGGCCGTAATTTTTGCCAACCAGGGCGAGAGCAAAGTAGAAGAGGTTGCCCGTGAGTTGCAGAATTGCAAATATCCAGAGAGAGCGATTGACCCCGATTTTAGTAATTACTGCACCGCCTGCTAGCGTGCCGACGATTGTCGCGATAATCCCTAAGGCTCCAGGAAAGGCAATGTCAGTTTGACTGAAATGCAATCCCCCTTCTTCCAACAAAAATGGTGTGGTTATGTTCTTAACAAGAGAATCACCCAGTCGATACAGGATGATAAACAGCAAAATCAAGATCCCCTGTAAGGTGCCCTTGCGTTGAAAAAAGTCAATGAATGGTAATTTGACGGCATCGGCTAAAGTTTGAGGGGGGCGATCGTGCAGAATTGGTTCTGGAGCTAGGAAAGATGTGACTAACCCAATCCCCATCAAGATTGCCATTAATAAGTAGACGATTGGCCAAGGCAGATGGTCAGCTAAGGCTAGAGATAAGGAACCCGTAATTAATATGGCGACCCGATACCCTAATAGGAACATGGAGGCTCCCGCCCCCACCTCTGGTGCTGCTAAGACATCAGTACGATAAGCATCGGCAAGAATGTCTTGCGTGGCACTAAAAAATGCAATCAGTAAGGCATTAAGTCCTAAGAGTTGCAGAGCCTGTCTAGGATGTTGTAAGGCCATCGCGGCGATCGCCAATATTAGCGCTACCTGAGTGATTACCAACCAACCTCGCCGCCGTCCTAAGAATGGAGGTATAAATCGATCTAGAAAAGGCGACCACAGAAATTTCAATGAGTAGGGCAAACTAAACAGGCTAACTGCTGCAACCGCTTCTATACTCAAACCCTCCTGCGTTAGCCAAGCCTGCAATGGCGCTTTACCTGCTAGGTAAAGCGGTAGGCCAGACGAGAAGCCCAGGAACAACAAAGCCATCATCTTACGGCTCTGAAACACTTGCAGCAACGATTTAGTTGCTTTCACTTAACACTCTCCCTGCTAGCTTGAACGATCGTATTTTGGTAAACTAGGTGTAACCGACAACAAATTAGTAGTATCAGTTGCCAAAACATTGCCTGGTCGCATGCCAAAGTCTTAAGAGATTTGGCTAGATCATGCATAAAGATTAGTATTGGACTACAATAGTATATAAGCGGAGACGCAAGTTTCCGTTCACTCCTCACACCACATTACGCCTAGGCTTCGGTCTAGGCGCTTTCTTTTGGTGAAGTTTTATCATTGCTAGTCAGTAAATTCTAGTAGCTGTTATACTGTTGTGGAAGATTATTTCAAGTGTAGATTCTCGTAGGGAGTTATCAGAGCATGTCATCAGCGGTTGCAGTTACAGATTCTAGCTTTGAGCAGGATGTACTTGGGAGTGAAGTGCCTGTTCTGGTGGACTTCTGGGCACCTTGGTGTGGGCCTTGCCGCATGGTTGCTCCTGTAGTAGATGAGATTGCCGAACAGTATGACGGCAAAATTAAAGTTGTTAAGCTTAACACCGATGAAAACCCTGGTGTGGCTAGCCAGTATGGGATTCGCAGCATTCCTACCCTGATGCTATTCAAGGGTGGCCAACGCGTTGATGTTGTAGTAGGTGCTGTGCCCAAAGCTACTTTAGCTAATACCATTGAGAAATATATCTAGGTGACTAACCAAGTGGTTGAAATTCTTTCCTCTGAGGAATTACGACGTACAGTCAACCGCTTGGCATCACAAATTGTGGAATGCAGTTCCGATCTGTCAAATTTGGTCTTGCTAGGATTACGAACTAGAGGGGTACCATTGGCAGATTTGATTGGCAAACAGATTCAAGTACTTGAAGGCGTTGAGATATTGCATGGAGCAATAGATATCACCTTCTACAGGGATGATTTAGATAAAATTGGCCTGCGCGCTCCTGGTAAGACGGATATTCCATTTGATATCAACAACAAGTTGGTAGTTTTAGTGGATGATGTCATTTATAGCGGCCGTACGATTGGTGCCGCTCTTAATGCTCTTCATGACTATGGCCGCCCCCATGCGGTGAGATTGGCTGTGTTGGTAGACCGAGGACACCGCGAGTTACCGATCCAGGCTGACTTTGTGGGCAAAACTTTGCCAACGTCTAAAGACGAAGTAGTAAAAGTTTATTTGCAGCAGGTAGATGGGCGTGATGGAGTAGAGCTTTTGAAGCCCAACATTGCGAGAGTAGATGCTTAATCTACATCTGTTTGTTTTAGCTCAATAAACCTTTCTGCTTCTGAAATCGAGCAATACGCGATTTAGCAGTATTCTTTGGAGTGGATTCGGTAACGATATGCAAATTTTGTGTAAGTTAGATGTCTTTTGATGCAATTTATGCATAATTTGCACCTGTGGTTTCTCGCTTATACTAGAGTTAATAGAGCTTTTGTGATCTGCTTTGCAGATTTCTACTTTAAGTAAAGCTAGATAATGCTTGATGAACCGTAATCTTACAACCAGAAGTTGCTATGCCAGAAAATGCAGGTCAGAAAAAAGCAAGCAAGCCCATAGAAGTAGATCTAGATCCTGCGCTCTTAGCGGAGTTAGCTGAAGTAACTAATGACCCCAATCAGGTCATCGATACTGCTATTCGTCAGTGGCTACAGCGTCGTGCCATTAAAGAAGCGGATAACTCTCGGCCTTTAATGATGAATCCTGTCGTGCCGCCGCGTGGTGAATGGAATGATTAGAGACTCTAGATGACACGTAACCCAGTATATATAGTTGGTGCCGGGCCTGGAGACCCTGATTTGATCACGGTTAAAGGTAGAGATATTCTGGCACACGCAGATGTTATAATTTATGCTAACTCTCTTATACCCAGTCAAATGCTGGGTATTTGCCGCGCTGACGCCGAAAAGATTCCCACTGCTAATAAGACCTTAGAGGAGATCCTATCTCTTGTGATTGAGAGAGTGCGATCGCATAAATTAGTAGTGCGCTTGCATGATGGCGATCCAAGCTTGTACGGTGCTATTCACGAGCAAATTATTGCTTTCAACGAAGCTGAGATTGAGTTTGAAATTATTCCAGGGGTTAGTGCGTATCAACTAGCCGCAGCACGCCTACAGGTGGAGCTGACAGTACCAGAGCTGGTGCAGACAATTATTCTGACGCGCATTAGCGGGCGTACTCAAGTCCCAGAACTCGAAGAATTATCTAGCTTAGCAGCGCACCGTGCTTCCCTTTGCTTGTACCTCAGTGCGCGTCATGTCGAAAACGCACAGGCGAAATTGCTAGAACACTATCCAGCCGATACCACTGTGGCGATTTGCTTCCGCCTAGGCTGGCCTGACGAAAAAATTGTACTTGTGCCGCTCTCCGAAATGGCAAAGGCCACTAATCAAGAAGATTTAATCCGTACCACCATGTATTTGGTCAGTCCGGCTCTTGGTAATGTCAAAGGCCGATCGCGCCTCTATCATCCCGAACATGACCACTTATTTCGGCCACATAAAAAAGCATAGCGGTTCGCTATGCTTCGTGCAAATTACGATTACAGAATCAATCGTTAAAGCTTCACTTCAATATCTACACCTGCGGCCAAATCTAGTTTCATCAAGGCATCAATAGTTTTGGCAGAGGGCTGATAAATATCAATGATGCGGCTATGCGTGCGTGTTTCGAAATGCTCGCGCGAATCTTTATCGACGTGGGGCGATCGCAATAGACAATAGATCCGACGACGTGTAGGCAGAGGGATAGGTCCGATCGCGGCAGCATTGGTGCGGTTTGCCGTTTCTACAATCTTTTCGCAGGAGCTATCTAAAAGCTTATGATCGAAAGCCTTTAGGCGAATCCGAATTTTTTGTTGTTGTAAAGTTGACATTTCTAGGAATAAAGTTTATGGGCTAGGGACTAGAATTGGCCAGGAGATAAGGTAGTAACAACCATAGCCCCTAGCCATAAGCTCTGAATAAATTAGATTTACTTGATAATCTTGGTCACAACGCCCGAACCAACGGTACGCCCACCTTCACGAATTGCAAAACGCATTTCCTGCTCAATTGCGATTGGGTGAATTAGTTCAACTGTCATCTTGACGCGATCGCCAGGCATAACCATCTCAGCGTTACTACCATCATCGGCAGTAAAGGCGACGATCGTGCCGGTCACGTCGGTGGTGCGCACATAGAACTGAGGACGATAGCCAGCAAAGAATGGAGTCTTACGACCGCCTTCTTTTTCAGTCAAAATGTATACCTGGGACTCAAATTGGGTATGAGGCTTGATTGAACCTGGCTTAGCTAATACCATGCCACGCTCAACATCAGTCTTCTGGATACCGCGCATCAATACGCCCACATTATCTCCAGCTAGACCTTCTTCCAAAACTTTTTGGAACATTTCTAGACCAGTGACAGTAGTGTTACGGGTATCGCGGATACCAACAATCTCGATGGTCTCGCCAATCTTAACCTTGCCGCGTTCGATCCGACCAGTAGCAACAGTGCCACGACCAGTGATCGAGAATACGTCTTCCACTGCCATCAAGAAAGGCTTGTCAACAGCACGCTCAGGCGTAGGGATAAAGGTATCAACAGCTTCCATTAGTGCGTAGATCTTGTCGACCCAAGGATCTTCACCTTTCTTGATTTTAGGATTAGCAGTCAAAGCTTCTACCGCTTTCAATGCAGATCCTCTCACAATGGGAATACTGTCACCGTCGAAGTCATAGGAAGAGAGCAACTCACGCACTTCTAGTTCGACTAGTTCGACTAGTTCTTCTTCCCCTTCCATTTGATCTTCTTTATTGAGAAAAACAACGAGGTTAGGAACACCTACCTGACGAGCCAACAGAATGTGCTCGCGAGTTTGTGGCTCAGGACCATCAGCAGCAGAAACCAAGAGAATCGCACCATCCATCTGTGCAGCACCAGTGATCATGTTTTTAACATAGTCAGCATGGCCGGGGCAGTCAACGTGCGCATAGTGGCGGGTTTCTGTTTGGTATTCCACGTGGGCAGTGTTGATCGTAATACCACGCGCTTTCTCTTCTGGAGCCGCGTCAATGTCGGCATACTTCTTAGCAGATGCTTGCCCGATCGCTGCTAAGGTCATCGTAATTGCAGCAGTCAGCGTGGTTTTACCATGGTCAACGTGACCGATCGTACCAATATTGACGTGGGGTTTATTCCGTTCAAACTTTGCGCGTGCCATTTAACTTATATTCCTTATCCTGATTAATTCCTTCAATCTTTACTTTTGCTTTTCGCAATGATGGTTTCAGCCACATTGCGTGGTACCTCTTCGTAGTGGCTAAACTCCATAGAGAATATACCTCTACCCTGGGTTTTAGAGCGAATGTCAGTCGCATAGCCAAACATCTGAGCCAGAGGGACTTTTGATGCGATTTTGGCTAAACCCTGTTCAGTGCTCTGTCCCTCAATCTGACCGCGTCGGGAATTGAGATCCCCAATGACAGAGCCGAGGAAGTCTTCCGGCACTTCTACTTCAACCTTCATCATCGGTTCAAGCAAAACCGGGCCGGCTTTCATCACAGCTTCTTTGATTGCCATTGAGCCGGCAATCTTGAAAGCCATTTCTGAAGAGTCAACATCGTGGTAAGAACCGTCAACCAAGGTAGCTTTTAAGTCGATCACGGGATAACCCGCCATAATACCCGACTCGCAAGCCTCTTTCATGCCCTGCTCGGCAGGATTGATGTATTCCTTGGGCACAGAACCACCCACAATCTTGGAGACAAACTCAAAACCAGTACCAGGTTCGGTGGGTTCTAGTTCGATCACGACGTGACCGTATTGCCCCTTACCGCCGCTTTGGCGAATAAATTTGCCTTCGGCGCGGACTGGCTTGCGGATTGTCTCGCGGTACGCGACTTGAGGTGCGCCCACGTTGGCTTCCACCTTAAATTCACGCAACATGCGATCGACAAGAATCTCCAAGTGCAACTCGCCCATGCCTGAAATCACAGTTTGGTTAGTCTCAGGATCGACCATAACGCGGAAGGTTGGATCTTCCTCTGATAAAGACTGGAGGGCTTTGGAAAGCTTCTCCATGTCTTGCTTAGTTTTGGGTTCTACTGCTACCGAGATTACAGGTTCGGGAATAAACAGGGACTCCAAGATAATTGGCGCGGTGTCATCGCTCAAGGTATCACCCGTAAACGTGTCTTTCATGCCGAGAACGGCACCCAAGTCACCTGCACGCATTTCGTCTACCTCAATGCGATCGTCAGCTTTGAGAATGATCAGGCGAGAAATACGCTCTTTTTTGTCCTTAGATGAGTTCAGGACGTATGAACCTTTTTTGAGTACACCTGAGTAAACGCGAATAAATGTGAGGCGACCATAGGGATCTGCCATGATCTTGAACGCAAGCGCTGCCATCGGTGCGTCATCATTTGCTTCCCGTACATCGGTACTACCATCCGGGAGAATACCCTGGATAGCTGGAACATCCAGTGGAGATGGCAGGTAGTCAATTACTGCATCTAGAAGCAGTTGAATGCCTTTATTCTTAAAGGCAGAACCACAGGTCACAGGGACGATCGCACCGCTAATTGTGCCAAGACGCAGTCCTTTTCTGATCTCTGCTTCGGTTAGTTCTTCGCCTTCTAAATACTTTTCCATCAAAACGTCATCTGTTTCGGAAACAGATTCAATTAATTTGGTGCGATATTCATTGGCTTCCTTGAGTACATCCTCTGGAATATCGCTTTCTTCGATGTCTGTGCCTAAGTCATTCGCATAGGTAAAAGCCCGCATCTTGACTAGGTCAACGATGCCTCTGAGCTTATCTTCACTGCCAATCGGAATTTGGATGGGTACGGCGTTAGCGCGCAGACGATCACGGATTTGAGCGTACACCTTGTAAAAGTTAGCGCCAGTGCGATCCATCTTGTTCACGAAGACGATGCGAGGTACTTTGTAGCGTTCTGCTTGTCGCCAGACGGTTTCTGATTGAGGTTGTACGCCACCCACGGAGCAGAATACTGCCACAACCCCATCCAGCACGCGCATGGAACGTTCCACCTCAATGGTGAAATCTACGTGCCCAGGAGTATCAATAATGTTGATCTTGTGATCTTTCCAACTGGTAGTGATAGCAGCAGCCGTGATGGTGATACCACGTTCCCGTTCTTGCTCCATCCAATCTGTTACTGCTGTACCTTCGTGCACTTCACCAATTTTGTGCACCACACCAGAATAAAACAAGATACGCTCGGTTGCTGTGGTCTTACCAGCGTCAATATGCGCTGCAATCCCAATGTTGCGTACTTTATCTAGGGCTATGGTTCGTGCCACGACTCTTTTTCCTCGTAAATGCCAGGAATGTAAATTTTGTATTAAGAATAATATAGCTTTTCTAATCCATCCTTTGCTAGTAAGTCTTACAGCTCAGGTGTGATTAGATGCTACTACTAAAGCCAGTGTCTAGTAGCGGTAGTGCGCGAATGCCTTGTTGGCTTCTGCCATTCTGTGCGTTTCTTCGCGCTTGCGGACTGTGCTACCGGTTTCGTTAGCTGCATCCATGACCTCGTTGGCCAGTTTGCTAGCCATGCTCCGTCCGGGACGAGAGCGCGAGTACTGTACTAGCCAACGTAAGGCTAGGGCAACGCCGCGATCGCTGCGGACTTCCATCGGCACCTGGTAGGTAGCACCACCAACACGTCTAGCCTTTACCTCTACAAGAGGAGTGGCATTGCGGATAGCGCGATCGAAGATTTCGATCGCTGGGCTACCGGTGCGTTCAGCGACGGTTTCAAAAGCCTCATAAACAATCCGCGAAGCAAGCGAGAGCTTGCCGCTTTTCATGAGACGCTTAATCAGCATATTAACTAGGCGGCTGTTATATACAGCGTCAGGTGGAGTAATCCGCTTAGCGGCTTTAGTACGACGTGACATCTTTGGATACTAGGGATATTTCAATAATTGATCGGAATCTTGTCCTGTGCGTTGTTAGGGCACGATTACTTGCGATGTGCTACAACCAGTAGCTAACGCGACAGTAAAATTACTTTTTCTTGCCGGTAGTGGCTGCGGCTTGGCCTGGCTTAGGACGCTTGGCTCCATACTTTGAACGACCTTGCTTGCGATCCTTGACGCCTGCGGTATCGAGTGTGCCACGGATGATGTGATACCTGACACCAGGGAGGTCTTTGACACGACCACCACGAATCATAACTACAGAGTGCTCTTGCAGATTATGCCCAATACCAGGGATGTAGGCCGTAACCTCAAATCCAGAAGTCAAGCGTACGCGTGCGACCTTACGCAGTGCGGAGTTTGGTTTCTTTGGTGTTGTGGTGTACACGCGCGTACAGACGCCCCGACGTTGTGGACAGCTCTTCAGAGCTGGGGACTTGGTTTTTTGAGTTGCCTTTTGACGCTCACTGCGAATGAGCTGCTGGATAGTGGGCATAAATTCTTAGTGTGCTTGCGATCTTACATTTTAAGTCAACAGCACATCATTATAGCAAAATTAACTAAATTGCGTCAAATTTAGTTTGCCAGTTTGCGTCTGGTGTGCTGCTACCAAACACTTGCGCAATTAATCTTCTGTAGATGCTTGTACGACCTTGTCAAAATCAGCAGGTGTATTGCAGTTAAATAGTATTTGTGGCTCGATACTGGGAATTTCGGCAACCTGGATGTGATTTAGCCATCGTTGAAATGATTTACCACCGCTAGCGATAAATTTCTGGAGATCTAACAAGCAATCGCTACGATAAAGCCCACACAGGGGCTCCCATTGCTTATTACTGTTGATTGTGGCATGTTTGGGGAGATAAGCCAGTACTGTGTCCGGTAGCCAGGTCAGTTGTGCGATCCAAGCCTGCAATACACAAGCTTTCAGATTTGGCAGATCGCAGGCAAGTAGTAGTACCCAAAATTGGTTTGGTGAGGCGAGATTGACGGCGTATGCCAAACTGTCCCGGAAGCCGATCAGCGGCCCTTGAGGATTAATTTCCTGTAGGAATTGGCAATTAGTGGCGATGGGCAGATGCAGGTAACGCTGCGGCCAAGCTGTGACGATGTAGACGCGATCGCTACACGACAAAGCTATCTCACCGACTCTTTGCAATAAAGGGGTGCCTTCGATCTCAAGTAAGGCTTTATCTTGCCCCATACGAGAGCTTTGCCCACCCGCAAGCACGATCGCACATAAGTTGTGATGCCAGCTTTGCTGCAAGCCGTGATGCAGGTGAGACAATGCCATGTAAATTTGGATCGATCCTAGATCTTATTTGGTGGGACCTAAACCAACAGCACCAGCATAAACTGCCTGATTACCTAGCTCAGCTTCGATGCGGAGCAGGCGATTGTATTTGGCAACCCGTTCGCTACGGCAAAGCGATCCAGTTTTAATTTGTCCAGCCCGCGTGGCAACAGCGAGATCGGCAATTGTAGTGTCTTCAGTTTCACCGGAGCGATGGCTGATCACGGAGCGATAACTGTTTTTGTCTGCTGTGGCGATCGCCTCGAGGGTTTCCGTGAGACTGCCAATTTGATTGAGCTTGATCAAGATGGCATTGGCACAACCTTCACGAATGCCCCGACTCAGGCGATCTTTGTTTGTGACGAATAGATCGTCCCCTACTAACTGAGTATTGGTGAGCTGTTTGGTCATACTTTGCCAGTTTGCCCAGTCTTCCTCTTGCAGGCCGTCTTCGATCGATACGATTGGGTATTTACCAATCATCTGCTCGTAATAGGCGATCGTGGCAGCGGCAGTGTGCGCTTTGCCATCGAAGGTATAATCACCGTTTTTGAATAGCTCGTTGGAAGCTACATCCAATGCCAAGAAAATATCTTTGCCTGGGGTATAACCTGCAAGGGCGATCGCATCGACCAATAGTTCTAGCGCTGCCTGATTTGACTCCAAATTTGGCGCAAAGCCACCTTCATCCCCCACACTGGTTGCTAAGCCCTTGTCATGCAATACAGATTGCAGGGCGGCAAACACCTCAGCTCCATAGCGTAAAGCTTCCTTAAAGCTAGGTGCGCCACTGGGCACGATCATAAATTCCTGAATATCGACATTGTTGTCAGCATGGGCACCACCATTCAGGACGTTCATGAGCGGTACAGGTAAGACATTGGAAAGCGGCCCACCAAGATAACGATAGAGAGGTAATCCTACCGAGGCGGCGGCGGCTTTGGCAGTAGCTAAAGAAACAGCCAAAATTGCATTTGCACCCAGATTGGATTTGTTCGGCGAACCGTCGCGATGGATCATGGCGCGATCGATCGCTTCCTGGTTGAGGGCATCGAGACCTGCGAGTTCAGGCAGAATTTTCTCTGTAACATTACGTACTGCCTTGAGCACACCTTTGCCGCCATAGCGGCTTTTTTCGTCGTCACGCAGCTCATGGGCTTCAAAGCTGCCGGTAGAAGCGCCACTGGGAACTTGTGCTAAACCTACAGCACCTCCTGCTAGCTGTACTTCTGCTTCAATCGTGGGACGCCCCCTAGAATCGAGAATTTCTTGCGCCTTGATAGACGCGATCGCACTAAATTTACTCACTTCGGCTTTCCTTTTTACGAAATTATGCCTCTACTTAGTTTCAGATCTTAAGTTATATAACTTAATAGTTGTTTATACTTAAGCTTTGATTCATAACAGCTATTTCTAAAAAACCATCGCATTTACCAGGAAAGTTTGGGAGAATAGGCTTAGGAAGCTTTTTGACAAGTCCTGAGGAGACCTTAATCCATGAAAGCCATAAGTAATCGATCGCTCTTGCAGCATTGGGGAATTGCTGCCTCAGCAGTGCTTTTAACTGGTATGAGCATCTGTGCAGCACCGGCGATCGCCGATCCACCCAAACAGGATACGCTTGCTAAGGCAATGCAGGAACTTAAGCTATCAGATCAGCGCTGGATCGAGATTCGGCTAGGTTCGCAGCGCTTGGTTGCATGGGAGGGCAAGCGCCCTGTCTATGCTGTAGTTGTCTCAACAGGTCGGCCAGCTTACCCTACACCGACAGGGACATTCAAGATTCAGAGCAAACTGCCAATCGCTAGAATGCAGGGGCAAGACTATGATGTGCCGGATGTCCCCAATACGATGTACTACTCTGGTAGCTATGCCATTCATGGTGCCTATTGGCATCGTAATTTTGGTACGCCCGTTAGCCATGGCTGCACCAATGTGGCAGTAGACCATGCGAAATGGTTATTTGAGTGGGCCTCGGTTGGTACGCCTATAGTTATTCATGATGGTAAAACAGCGATTAGTAGTCCGGAAGCGAAACCATCAGATCGAGTACCAGACAAGTCACCCGAAAAAACTCCAGAGCCATCAGAACAAAATAAAGAAGAACCAGTAGCGAAGGAGTACTGGTAGATTCAGCACTTCTTTCTATAACTAATAACGCACGATTCAATCTATGTTTGCCCAATTTCGCGCCCAATACCCCCAGGGCAGCATTAAAACTGAAATGTTACCCAAGATTGATGGCTTACACATATTTCGGGTAACGGTCGAGCATAGTGGCATAGTGCTCAGTACTGCCACAGCTGCTGATACAGACATTGAGGTAACTGAAGATCGCGCTGTGAAACGAGCGTTAATGATGGCCGGTGTTTGCTTTGATGATAATTACGGCATGAAAGCAACGCTGATGCCACAGTCGACAAATAATCTGGCATCCAGTGCGATGTCTAGAAAAAACACCGAAGCTCTGCCCGCTTCAACCCAGGCGGCGATGCACTTTGACGAACAACTCGATTTAGTGGAACTTGGTTCTAACAACTATCAGAACAATAACTATGAGTCAGAGCATACTTATTATGAAGAGCCTGAATATGAGCCACCGGAAACACCTTCATTGCCAAAATCACCGACAAAACCAGTTGTATCAGCAGTACCCGTAACATCTCCTATAGCCGCACCAAATGAATTCTCAGATAGTCCGGTGGATCTATCCGATCCGATCGCGCAAATTGACGTAGAAATGGAGCGCTTAGGATGGGATAGAAATATGGGACGTGGGTATTTGCAGAAAGCTTTTAACAAGCGATCGCGCCAGCAACTTTCAGATAACGAACTAATCCAATTTTTAACCCACCTCAAGTCATTGCCAACGCCCACTCAGCTTTAATTGGAATTAACAGATTGTTGTAATGAGTAATGCACTTCTAATTAATGCTGATACATATAATCTTCCTATTGCTTTATGATAAAAAGCGCGATCTATTGGAGTATTTAGCATGGTTTCAGTAGAACTAATCTCAGCGCTGCGAGGGCTTAACCGTTCGGACAAGTTTCATATTATGCAAATCCTAATTTCGGAATTAGCCCAGCAAGAAACCGATTTGATTAAGCCCGATCAAGCTTATCCCGTATGGTCACCCTATGATGCAGTTGAAGCAGCAGATACTATGCTAAAAGCGCTACAAGCCGCTAAATCTCAAAATCATGACTAAGGCTCGTTATCCCTTTGTTCCTATAGATTTAGCATTGGGTGAAGCCAGTTTCTGTGCATACTTGCCCTTCAACTTGATCTACCAACAAAATATTGTCACAACATCTGGACTATTGGATACTGGGGCAAGCGTAAATGTTCTTCCTTATTCAGTAGGGATTGAACTTGGGTTCAGGTGGGAACAGCAAACAACCATATTGAGTTTGACAGGTAATTTAGCTCAATATGAGGCAAGGGTAGTGCTTGTTCAAGCACTAGTTGGGCAGTTCGAATCTGTGCAACTTATATTTGCGTGGACACAGGCTAAAAATGTACCACTTATTTTAGGGCAAGTTAATTTCTTCATGGAGTTTGATGTTTGTTTTTATCGCTCACAGTTAGAGTTTGAGATCGACCTGAAATCAGCCGTCTCAGAGTAGACGTATTACCTTTCTTATCTACCGAATATAAATAGATTTTTCTAATGACAGCGTGATTAGTAGTATGTACAATTGGCACAAGCGATCGCTACCTGAAGGAACTACAGGATCTCAGGTGTGGGAAGCATTATTTGTCGATGAATCTACAACGGTTTTACTCGAAAGCCCTGCAAATGTTTTATCTAAAATCTCCCGCTATTCGATTGTGGCGGGTAAGCCCCGTCAAATCTGGCTACCATCCGTTGGTGAGATCTTACCCTGCTTGAGAGAATTGCAGATTCAAGCCAGATCCTCTTCTCCTTCTAAAGAGGAAGTTGCCGAAGATGGTTGGGATAATTTACCTTTTGTGGGAGGTTATTTAGGATGGCTGGGCTACGATTTGGCTTGGGAAATCGAAAAGCTGCCCTATCTTAAACCTGACACTTTACCTTTCCCTGTGGCATTTTGGTATGAGCCTGACTGCTTTGTTGTTGTCGATCATCAAGATTGTGTAGCCTGGTTAGCTGCCAGCGATCGCACTCAATTGCAAGCTCTAAATCAAAAGCTATCGCAGACTCTAGATGCGCAAATGGGGGGAAGTCAGAAAGATCTAGAAAGTATGGGAATTGAAGTATCTAATCTGCGCGATCGCCGCTATAACTCAAAGGAATTAATTTTCTCACCTGATGCTGATGTGTACGCAAACATGGTAGTTCAAGCTCAGAAACATATCTATGCAGGCGATATCTTTCAAGCGAATTTATCTCTGCGATTTGGCACTAGATGTTCTATTGATGGTTGGCAACTATACAAACAATTGCAACAAATTAATCCCTCACCCTTTGCGAGCTATTGGCGTACACAATGGGGAGAAGTGATTAGTGCTTCACCGGAAAGGTTAGTGCAGTTACGAGGCGATCGGGTGGAAACTCGCCCGATCGCTGGTACGCGCCCGCGTGGTAAAGATCCGCAAGCTGACTTAGCACAAGCCGAAGCATTACTAGCATGTGCGAAGGAACAGGCCGAACATATCATGCTCGTAGATCTTGAACGTAACGATCTAGGGCGCGTGTGTGAATGGGGTAGTGTTGAAGTCGATGAATTATTGGTAATCGAGCGCTACAGCCACGTTATGCACATTGTCAGTAATGCGATCGGCAAACTTAAAAGCGATCGCAACGCAATTGATTTGATTCAAGCAGTATTTCCTGGTGGCACAATCACTGGCTGCCCCAAGGTGCGCTGTATGGAAATTATTGAAACCTTAGAACCCCACCGCCGCAGTCTATTCTATGGTTCCTGTGGCTATATTGATAGGCGCGGACATATGGATCTGAACATCCTGATTCGCACCCTATTGAAATGTGGCGATCGCATTTGGGGACAAGTAGGAGCGGGTATCGTCGCCGATAGCTCGCCTGAGAAGGAATGGCAAGAGTCACTCCAAAAAGCGCAGGCTCAACTTGCGGCTCTAGAATTTCTCTAAACTATTCCTCTTCTTCCCAATTTTCTACTGCTAGTAAATCACCGATCGGATCTTGCATCGTGAAGTCAAACTCCAGCATTTCTTTTTTCCAATGCTGCCATTCATCACCAAAGATGAGGGCAATCTGCCAGAGACTATCCGTGGGTTTAACCAATTTTGAATCCACAAGCGATCGCACTTGTTTTTGGAACTTCACCATAGGGTGAGCAACCTGTGTCGTAATCATATATTTCTTAATTTGTTAGTCTGATTATTTAGTCAATTATGTAGAGGGTTGATGTGGTACGTGTCTCAGTCACCAAACCGCTCATTTAAGCATTCAAATATGAGTTTGTGGTATTACTTACCAGCAATCTAGTCAGCCCTGACTGCAACTGGTTAAAGTTTCTAAATTGATAATAGAGCTTTTCCCAGCGATTGATAATACACCTAATTATATAAATTGGCAAACTATCTTTTCATGTTTCAAACAACTCGCCGTCGCCTAGCTATATGGTACACCACTGTAACAGCGATCTTACTTTTATTGTTTGCCAGTGGCTTTTACGTTTATGTGCGGTTAACCTTGATCGATCGCATTGATGACACGATTACCCATGTAGCCGAGGTGCTGGAGCGATCAATACTTAGAGATCGCTCGCCCAATTTTAAAGATAGTTTTAGCGATCGCGCTGCCGATCTAGAACCCGATCGCATTGATATTGAGTGGTTTAGTCCGGCGGGTGAACTATTGTGGACGACGATGCCAACACTTCCCGTTGTACCCTTGCCAAGGCAAAGTTTAGACTTGATGCAATCGACTTATCGCACGGTATATCTCACGCCCACCGATCCTTTACGCCAAATTACCGAACCGATCGCCTCTAGTAAAGAATTATTAGGATTTCTGCGCATCAGTCATCCCTGGTTTGAGGTGACGAAGCCAATTCAGCAGCTATTCCTCGATCTAACAGTTGGCACGACGATCATGGTGGTGGTAGTAGCATTATGCGGTTGGTGGCTATCTGGCATTGCGATGCAGCCTGTGCGCGATTCGTATCAACGCTTGAAGCAATTTACGGCAGACGCTTCCCACGAGTTGCGTAACCCGATCGCCGTGATTCAAACCAATGTCCAGGTGGCTCTGGCTGACAGCGATCCGATAATGCAATATCAACAACTGGAAATTATCGAACGCTTGACGCGGCGGTTGGGGAGATTACTTGACGATCTATTATTTTTAGCTCGCCAGGACAGTGGGATTGCGAATTCACCGATGGAGACCTGCAATTTGCATCAAATTCTACATCAGGTAATTGAGGAGCAACAGGTAATTGCTCAGACTAAACAGGTCGAACTGGAAATATCTAATCGTGATATCAATTTATCCGTGTTAGGAAACAGCGATCGCCTTGTGAGGTTATTTACAAACTTGGTCAGCAATGCTATTACCTATACACCAGAGGGTGGGAAGGTTAGTGTTTTATATCAGCTAGTGATGCCCCAAAATCAAATCCAGATACAGGTCCGCGATACGGGTATAGGGATTCCAGCAGCGGCTCTACCACATATTTTTGAGCGTTTCTATCGCCATCAGCCACAGTCTACAGGTGGTTCGGGTTTGGGATTGGCGATCGCCAAAGCCATTACCGACTATCATCGCGGTCAAATCAAAGTTGAGAGTACACCTGGTAACGGCACAATTGTGACAGTGACCCTGCCACAAGCGATCGCTAAAACGAATAAGCTATAAACCACTCAACTAAACCCGCCGTTGTTTTATGCTGCTAGAGTGATAATCAAAGTGGGTAGAGATCGCTTGAAACGCATAATTTCAAAGTAGTAGGTAAGTCCTTAGGATGAAGGTTAAGCAGCTCAAAATCAAAGCATTTCGGGGTATTCAAGACCTGACGCTAGAGTTTGACCAAAATCAGCCAACTGTATTGATCGGTGTCAATGGCGTGGGAAAATCTAGCATCCTTGATTGTCTAGCTACCCTCTTATCTTGTTTTGCAGGAGGGATGCATAACTCAGTATCTATAAGTTCATTGGGCGATCAGGATATCACGGAAGGGAAAAAAGAAACAAATATAGAAATTACAGTTTTACTTGACCAAGAGCGAATACAGTGGTCGCTTACTAGAGCTAAAGAAAAATCCAAGGAAGATATTGCAGAAATCACTAAGGTGATTGTTGAACACCTAAGAGTTATGATACCTGGCTTTACAGGCATTAATTCTCCAGAGGAAGCAAAAATAATTGATGCTATGGCAGTTCTTGGAAATATTAAAACCAAAGCTCCTCCTGAAGCTCAAAGAATTGCAAATAGGTTTATTCATAAATTAGAGACAGGCGTTGATGCTAGGTTGCCAATCACAGTTTATTATCCAGTTAATCGTGCAGTATCAAATATAACTCTGAGCATTGAGGAAAATGACTCGTTTGAGCCGACAGACGCATATAGTCAGGCGCTTACGGAAAGGCCAAATTTCAATAGTTTTTTTGGATGGTTTAAGAAGCGGGAGGACTTGGAAAATGAACTACGCGTAAATAACCATGATTATCAAGATATCCAATTAGAAGCAGTAAGGCAAGCAATTCATTCGCTATTACCTGAATTCAATAATCTAAAGGTAAGGCGATCGCCCCTTCGTATGACTGTAACCAAGCAGGGAAAAGAGCTAATTATTAATCAGCTTTCTGATGGGGAGAAATGCTTGCTGGCAATGGTAGGGGATCTAGCGAGGAGATTGGCGATCGCTAATCCAGGTCTAGATAACCCCCTGGAAGGTGAAGGTGTGGTTTTAATCGATGAGATAGAGCTACATTTACATCCTAAATGGCAACGCGCGATCGTTCCCGCATTAACAAGGACATTTCCTAACAGTCAGTTTATTGTGACAACACACTCGCCACAAGTTTTAAGTGAAGTACAACCCAATAGCATCTATATTCTGGAGTCCACAGATCGGGGGATTATTGCTAAGCGCCCCACCAGCTCCTATGGCAGAGATAGCAATCAGATTTTAGAAGACCTCATGGATGTCTCCGAACGCCCAGTAATTTTTAAAGAACAGTTACTGGAAATATTTCGGCTTATTGATGCAGGCGATCTTGAGGGCGCTAAACAACTGCGTCAGCAAATTGCGGAAGCAATTGGTGCAGATGAACCAGAACTCGTTAAAGCCAGCACCTCAATTCGCCGCAGGGAGATCCTGAACAAGTGAGGTATATCCAGAAGGCAAGTGAACCAGTAAGCTTTACCGAATGGAAGCTACAAGAAAACGAAGATTGGCAGCCTAGTTGGGACAACTTCGGTAAGCCTGAAAAAAATGATGTTCATGATGCGTTGCTCACAGAACAGGGACATATATGCTGTTACTGTGAAAGTCGAATTAGCCCACAAATCAGTCATATCGAGCATTTCCAGCCCAGAAGTAAACACTCAAAATTATCATTGGAATATGCTAATCTGCTTGCTTTCTGTCCTGGGAAAAGTGAAGACCCTCGCCCTAAACCTTCACATTGCGGACCGCAAAAAGATAATTGGTATGACACACATCTCCTGGTTTCACCCCTAGATCCAAACTGCACTGATTTCTTTAGATTCACAGAAGCTGGAGAAATTTTGCCAACACACGATCTCAGTAAGGCAACTGCTGCAACCACAACCATTGAAAAACTTGGGCTAAATATTGATAAATTGAAGAGATTACGTAAAAGTGCTATTGAAGGTGTCCTAGATGACGAATTTGATGAACTTACTGAAACTGAAAAGCGCAAGCTGATCCAATATTTCGATCTGCCAGATGAAAACGGTCAATATCAGGAGTTTTGTAGTGCTCTTATCTATCTACTCAAGCAGAATTTACCTGCCTAAAACCTAGCTGTACGGGAAGACCTGTGTGTCTGCCCTATCTGCCCTGATATGGAAACCGCGATTTCTTTTTCTCTCAATGAAACCAAGAAAAAACTGGGTGAAATGCTTCAGCCCAGCGTCGATCATCTATTGGAGGAAACCTAGTGATAAAGTTTGTGGGATTATTCCCTGTTTTTAAACCCGCTTGTTTTTTGAAGTGTTTTAAAACTCATGTAAATAAATGTAACAAATGATTTGGGTGGTGACAATTTGTCTTTGGAGAGATCCAATTCAGGAAATTTCCATCTCTCAAGGTGTAGGTATCTAGATATACGTATGAGTCATAATACTTGCTCATAGTGAATCTGAGTTGGTAAGTTTAACTAATTCCTCACAAGTTCCTCAAAGTCTTTGATTACTCTTAAGGTAGATCTTCATTGAGCGCTAGCCGATCGGTGAATGGTCATCTTGCTCCCGTCTTGCAATTGTCATTGGAGGCTAATATGTCGCTTATTCGTTGGCAACCTTGGCGAGAACTGGATATTCTGCGCGGGCAAATGGATCGTCTATTTGAAGACCTGATACATACCAGCGGACACGAATTCAGTTCCCTACCCAAAATTGAAGATGCTACATGGTCACCTGCGGTTGAACTGCAAGAAACTGATGCGGATCTGATTTTGAAAGCTCAAATTCCTGGAATTGATGCTAAAGATTTGGACGTGCAAGTCAGTGAAGATGCAGTTTCGATTTCTGGCGAACATCGCGAAGAAAAGAAAACCGAAGAAAAAGGTTACTTCCGTTCTGAATTTTCCTATGGTCGATTCCAACGCATTGTGCCGCTACCTATGCGGATTAACAATGAGCAGATCGGATCTGAATTCAAGGACGGCGTTCTGAAGCTAACCCTACCCAAAGTAGAGAAAGCTGCACCTAAAAGAGTAGTTAAGGTGGATGTTGGTATTGCAGAGCAGCTACGCGAGGCAGTAACTCAGCAAAGAATGCAGGAGGAACATTTACAAGAAACTGTGCAAAGCCGAGCGTCTGAAGCGATCAGTGCATCTACATAGCAAACATAGTAAACCTGAGTAATGCTATTCAAGCAGTATAGTTTATTAAATAGTCTGAGGCTCTACATGACGATTGCAGGGACTTTGTGGAGCCTTAGGCTTTCGCACTAAAAATCCTGAGTATTGTAAACGCACTTACGAATACATTGCGCAACGAGTGGTTATGTTCGACTAATGACAACAATAATTTCTATCTGCTGAGGGGTGGATAACAGTAAACCAGTCTAATGGAGAGATGTTGGTTTGCTCTGCTACATGTGGACTAAATATACAGGAGAAAGTTGAAATGGCTAAGACAATTGTTAATTTAACAATGCCAGTAATTGTTGAGGAAATTGAAAATATCCTGGATAGCTATCATCACCATCCTTATCAAGAAGCTTTTAGAATCCCCGATCTATATCAGGAATTGATGGCGTACGTCCTGAGCCGAGTTCGCAGCCGCTATGCTGTGGTTGACGAACAGGATAGCTCTGCAATAGCTACTAGATCTCGGTTGGTTCCCATAGAAGAAAAACTACATATAGAATCTGTGATTTATGACGGTATTCAGCATGTCTTTGACATTATTTGGAAGACAGATCAGTATCTGAGTGTCAAGAGGCATCAAAATCTTGGTGTTATGGCAATCCCCAGTAGGTAGCACGATCGCGAAGCCAGCCATTTTTATGCCATTTCTCAACAACTTGCAATACCTTAAGGCGCAGATCCTCGTATTGCAGGCCCCGTGGTAGGGCGATCGCTAAGCTATGTGATGATGTCAGATTCTTGATGCGATCGTAGTCGGGATGATCTTTGAGCCATTGCACCAGAGCGCTACCGTCCCCGGCAAAAGCCTGAACTTTTTGTGATTGGAGCGCTGCTAAACCCTCTTGATAGGAGTTGACGCCGATCAGTTGTGCTTGCGGGACAAGGAATTGCAGCACAGCAATCGTACTCGATCCTTTAATTACGGCGATCGCACTGTTTTGATCGAATCGATCGTTTTGGTTACTGCGTTTAGCAATTACGGCGGTGCTATCCGTATAGTAGGGTATGGTGAAATCTACTAAGCGGGCGCGATTGCGCGTAACGGAGAGATGGGCCACAACCACATCGACGCGATCGCTCCAGATCGCAGACAAGCGATCGCGATTACGAAGCGGCACTAGCTCTACTAATTCAGTGCTGCCGAGCAATTCTTTTGCTAACTCGCGCGCGATGTCAATTTCAAATCCAGCTAGATCGCCAGATGGATGGCGAAATCCCATGGGGGGCAAATTATCTTTGACACCGATGACGAGACGACCTCTTTTTTGGATCGTAGACCATTCAGATGCAAGGCAACCTGATGCATGAGTAATGCTCTTTAAGCCAACCGTAGTCGCAATCAAACATGTCAGAATCGTAGGCTTTAGCTTTTGCAACCAGTTAGCCATATGCCAAAATATATCACCTAAAAACACAAAGGGTAGGCATTATGCCTACCCAAGTAGTGAGAAATAATACAGTGCTAACAGTCAAATTACTTTGCTGCTTTAGCAACTTCGACCACCTGATTAAATGCATCTGGATCGAGTACGGCTAACTGTGCCAACATCTTGCGATTAATTTCGATGTCAGCCTTCTTGAGCTTGCCTGTGAGTACGCTGTAGCTAATACCTTGTAGGCGAGCCGCTGCATTGATGCGGACGATCCACAAGCGACGAAAATCGCGTTTCTTTTTACGGCGATCGCGGTAAGCATTCCGTAATGCCTTCATTACCTGCTGGTTAGCAGTACGAAATAGCTTGGAGTGGGAACCACGAAAGCCTTTGGCTAGCTTTAATATCTTCTTGCGGCGCTTTCTAGCTACATTGCCGCGTTTAACTCTTGTCATATCAGTGTGCTACTTAATCGTTGATTGTTTGTAAGCAATTTGCCATTAGCCACCTGTACTTTTCCCCTAAATAAATTAGACAAATGACTAGTGGCAAAAGACAAACATTATTTAGGCATTTAGATGTAAGGCAACATGCCCCGGACTCTATCAATATCGGTCTCGTCTACGTGGGCTATTTTAGATAGCTTGTTCTTCCGATTAGTCGTCTTATGCTCTAAAAGGTGACTTTTTGAGGCGCGGCGGCGCATAAGTTTACCGCTGCCAGTAACCCTGAACCGCTTGGCGGCGGCACTACGTGTTTTGAGTTTAGGCACTGCTTTGTATAAAAAAAGACCTTTACAAACATACCATAATATAACTGCCAGTCGAACTATTTTTTGGTTAAATTCTTGGGTCAGCCTTGCTCTAACTCAGGCTAGACTATATCTGACGGTCAAGTTTATTTATCATGCAGTTATCCTCAGCTCAATTGCCAGAATCACTAGAGCGTGTAGTAAGGCGCTTGCAGAGATTGTCCGAACCTAAGCAGCGCTACGAGCAGCTAATTTTGTACGGGCAGAAACTTCAGGCTTTCCCCGATGAAGCTAAAGTGGCAGAGAATAAAGTGCCTGGTTGCGTTTCGCAGGTGTATGTCACGGCTACCCTTGATGCTGAAGGCGGAGTAGTGTATAGCGGTGAGTCCGATGCCTTAATTAGTAAGGGATTTGTGGGCTTATTAGCGATCGGTATGAATGGCCTAACTCCGGCACAGATCCAGGCATTATCCGCTGATTTCATCAAAGATACAGGGCTGTCGGTTAGCCTTACTCCTTCTCGTGCTAATGGGTTTATGAATGTATTTAAGAAAATGCAGGAACAAGCAGCAGTATTAATTCCTAACACGTAGTTGTTTGATAGGAGTAGTTTCAGGAGGAAATAATGGCAGTCTGGGGCTTCGATCTCTATAGTGGTGGCGTAAAAATCCCTGAGTGGGTTAAAGAAAGAACAAAGCAACGCATCCTGGCCTATGCAGAGCAGCATTATGCTGGGAAATATATTCGAAAAGATGTACGTTATATGGAAGTGATTGCCAAAATTGTTATTCCCACCAGGACAATCGCTGAGCTCAGAATGTTATTCCAGAGTTGGTGATAGCTCATTAGGGATTTTGTTTTGGCTCTAGTATCTTGCAGGATCGGTTGCAGCGTGGAAAGGTCGATCGCTGATAATTCGCCGCGTCTGAACCAGCCTGTTGCTAGGACTGATTCTCCCACAAGTGTCTCCATCTGGTTGATAATCTCATTTGGGTTGGAGAACATTACTTTCAGATTGGGCAGATAATTGAGATAAATTAACCCAGACTGATCTTCTAGTTTGAGTGTATAGCCGAGTTGATTGTCTTTTCTGCCATAGCCCATTAATTCACCAGGGATTTGTACGGGTTGTCCGCATAACGTGCTGGCATAAGGATCGATCAATAATCCCACCAGGTCGGTATCGATAACTTTGCGATAGCTTGGATATCTCAAGCTGCCTTGAAACATAATGCCTAAGCCCAAGCCGATGATGCTGAGGCTGAGTGGCAGCCAGTTATTGTAAAGCCAGTAAAATATTTGAGAGAGTAGAAACCCAATTAGTAAACCAGTATAGGGTGCAGTTTGAATTAGCAAATCTCGGCCAAAATTCTTGGATAGTTTGATTTTGTTGAGGGATTTTCCTTCACTGAGAATTAGTGGGAAGTCATACTCGCTGGTGAGACCGAGTTGATTTGCATAATTAGTCAGTTGTTTGATGCGGCGACTAATTAGTGGGTGCGTGGAATGCCATTCTAGCCAGTTAGCCCAGGGATTGAATAGTTCCCATAGAAACACTTTGTACAAGTTATATTCTGATTGACCTGAGTAGAGAATCTCAAAGGCCATGCCAATGGGAATGGCGGTTTTGTAGTCGCAGGAGCCTAAAGCTCTTGTCGATTCCAACAGGCGACTGGTGGGTTGTCCCAGTTGATTTTGGCTGACCAGACCGCGTGCAATTTTTGTAAGGGCGCGGGTCATGGCATTGGGATTGCCTGTGATCTCGGCAGCAAAGCGATCGCAAAGGTAACCACTGGTGCGGGTAATCAACAGTAGAATGTAATTGCTGAGGTTGTAAAGTACATTCACAAACCCAGCCACAATTCTCAAGGTATTCTTCGCCCGCGTAGCTCTAAAACTGACGCGACTCAACCAGACATGCAACAGATAAACCAGTTGTGGCAGTGCGGCAGCAAAGGTGATAATCGAAAAACTCCAATTGTGAATGTGACCTAGCTGATGGGCGTAAATGGCAGCAATTTCATCATCATCGAGTATTTGCAGCAGGCCGCGACTGACGACGATGCGGGTGGAATTGGGGAGGATGCCATAGATAAAAGCGACAGGACTATTGTCTTCGATTAGTCCTAATCTGGGGATATCGATATTGCAGATTTCACAAAATTTCTCGATCGCCACGACTGCTTCCGGCGCGATTACATCTAGATCGGCGAGTGTGATCCATTGGGTGCGGTTGTACTGCTTCTGTGCAGTTTCAACGATCCAGGGCGACATGAAAAATAGGACTGTGCTAATCAGCACGGTTAGTGTAATTGCGGTAATTAGCCAGGGAGCGGTTAAATTAAGCTCCACCAGACCGATCAGCCACAATAGCTTCCCTAAGATGATGCCTAGGACAATTAGTACAGTGGCGATCGCTGCTAACACATAGTAAAGCTGTAATTTGGGCGCGAGGGCTAAGGTAACATTGCTTTTGCGATAGCGGTTGGGCTTCGACTTAATCACTGAAGCTACATCAGGACTGGACTTGATGCGATCGTCGTCATCCTGATCTAATAATGCCCTAAGCGTCCCCAATGATTTTCTCGACCACTGTTGCAGTTGCGGATCGTCACTATCTTGGAATTCCTCACAAATCGCGATCGCTTTATCGGCTCTGCCAGTGCGCTGATAAGCTGACACCAACCACATCTGTGCTTGAATGTATTCCTGCGCGTTGCGATCGGTTGACTCTTGGCAATACTCCAGCAGAATGGCGATCGCCTCGGTATAGCGTTTGCGTAACAGGGCTTCCTTGGCAGCTTTGAGTGACATATCGACCTACCTTTTGCTATTCGCTCTATCTCTGACATTAACTCTGTCTAGGGCGATCCGCAATAGGATCTTGCAATCCAGTGTAGTATGTTGTAGTATATTTGAAGTTGAGATTTTGCGACTAAATTGAGTTTATGGCTCTAGTAGCCGCTCGTAATACGGATGCGGTTGGAATAGTTGCGCTTCTCGATTTTCAGTGTCTGGAGTCAAAGATTATGCCCTACGAAAATTTAAAGATATCTACACCTAATCCCGTTTTGTCCTGGGCTAATCATGACCTTGGACACGATGAGATGAAAATGGCGAGGAATGTCGCCTCACTGCCCTTCGTCTTCAAGCACGTTGCCTTGATGCCCGACGTGCATTTGGGTAAGGGAGCTTTAGTGGGTTCAGTAATTGCCACAAAAGAAGCAATCATCCCAGCGGCTGTGGGAGTTGATATTGGATGTGGGATGGCGGCGGTGAAGACTCCATTTAAGGCTGCACAATTGGAAGGTAAGTTGAAGAAGATTCGCATGGATCTGGAAGCTGCTATTCCAGTGGGCTTTAATGAGAATAAAGAGGTTGAGAGAACTGTAACGAACTGGCAAGGTTGGCGCGACTTTAA
This sequence comes from Rhizobium sp. Q54, assembly GCA_943367755.1. Lineage (GTDB taxonomy): Bacteria > Cyanobacteriota > Cyanobacteriia > Pseudanabaenales > Pseudanabaenaceae > PCC-6802. Next base: position 33,899 of record CALRKB020000049.1, read on the forward strand.
AGATCTACACCCTGGAGTACAGGATCTAGAAGGAAAGGCGTTGCGGCAGATTGGTTCGCTCGGCGGAGGAAATCACTTTTTAGAAGTGTGTATCGATGCAGAAGACCAGGTTTGGTTAATGCTGCACTCAGGATCTCGCGGTATTGGTAACATTATGGCGCAGTGCCACATCAATACTGCTAAGGATTTAGCGAAGCTGTCTAATACATCCCTTCCCGATCCTGACTTAGCCTATTTCGTTGGCAATACACCTGCATTTGATGCCTATTGGCACGATTTGCAATGGGCGCAGGACTATGCTCACTTCAATCGTGATGTGATGTTGGCACGCTTTAAGAAAATTGTCGAGAAGCACCTGGCTGGTGGTAAGCCCACAAAGGCTTTGCTGGAAGTAAACTGCCATCACAATTACGCTGAAAAGGAAGTACATTACGGCGAGGAAGTCTACGTGACGCGCAAGGGTGCCGTCCGCGCCCGCGCGGAGGACTACGGTATTATCCCAGGCTCGATGGGAGCAAAGTCTTATATCGTCAAGGGCAAGGGCAATGCGGAAAGCTATTGCAGTTGCAGTCACGGTGCGGGACGTTTGATGTCGCGCAACAAGGCAAAGAATCAATTCACGCTAGACGATCTAATCGCTCAAACGGCAGGGGTTGAGTGCCGCAAGGATGAGGGGATTATTGACGAGATTCCTGGAGCTTATAAGCCCATCGAGCGGGTGATGAGCAATCAAGCCGATCTGGTGGAAGTGGTGGCAACGCTCAAGCAAGTTGTTTGCGTGAAGGGATAAATTTATCAGGGCAGACATTTCTGCCCTGTTTTTGGCATACTATAGCAATATGAGATATAGTCGAAGGAAGAGATCGAGATGCTTTTGGCAAGCTTGTATATAAAGCCTGGATGTGCTTATACTCTGCTACTTATTTCTCTATATCCCTAACTGTTAAGTTTCTTATGAATTTGCTTGCAAGGTATTGCCAGGCATTACTCTTTTTTGGATTTTTCAGGTGTACTAACTCTATTTCAATCCATGGAAGATAATTTCGCACGCATACAGAAATTGATTCAACAGCCTCAGGAAAGTCTTTCTGTAGAGCTAAAAGCCTGGATTGACCCTGAGCAGACCGAGGGTACTGCCAAAATTGTCAAAGCTGCTCTCGCTATGCGTAATCACGGGGGTGGATATATGGTATTTGGTTTTGACAATAATACTTTGGAGCCAATTCTTGATGATGCGCCAAGCAATGTGAGAGAAATGTTTCACATTGATAAAATTCAGGGGATGATTGCCAAGTATTCTTCTGAGCATTTTGAAGTAACCGTAGAATTCCCGCAGCGCGATGGAAAAGATTTTCCTGTAATCATTGTCCCAACAGGTATTAAAACTCCTGTAGTTGCGAAATCTGACCTTTTGTCAAAAGATGGAAGTAAGACGTTAATTCGCACCGATACAGTCTATGTGCGCTCACTTTCTTCTAACAATACACCAAGCACAACACAGGCAAAATCGAAAGACTGGCCTCGGCTTATCGAAGTTTGCTTTGATAATCGTGAAGCTGACATTGGCCGATTCATACGGCGTCATCTTGGTGCGATAGGTTCAGAGCAATTAAACGCTTTAGCTAATGCATTTGCTGGAAAATTTGAACCCGAAGTTTCTTCCGAAGACTTACTGAGGGCATATCTTCAGGAAAGTGAGGAGCGTTATGAACTGAAGCTAAAAGATCGAAAAGCTTCTTTGCCAGAACATGGAGTTTGGGAAGTAGGGCTAATTTTGAAGGGGGACGTACCACATCATTCAACAAATCAAGAGTTTCTTAATTTATTGAGTTCTAGTAATCCCGCTTACACAGGTTGGCCAGTATGGCTAGATAGTCGCAGATTTGGTGAAAATGATCATCCCTATGTAATTAATGGAGTCTGGGAGGCATTAGTGTTATCGCGCAACACCAAGTTCTTAAATCTTATGGATTTTATGCGACTCGATCCGAAAGGAAAGTTTTTCCTAAGAAGAGCGCTTGAGTATGATATGGGAATAAGTGTACCCTCATCTCAAGCACTGACAGATTTAGATTTTAGTTTTCCTATTATCCGAACAGCCGAAGCGATTGCAGTTGGTATAGCCTTTGCAAAGTCAATGGGGTGTTTGCCAGAGGAAACTACTCTTGCTTTTGCTTTCAAGTGGACTAAATTGAAGGGACGAAACCTCAGTTCTTGGGTTAATCGTCGTGGATGGATATCACAACTTTCTTCTGCTTATCAAGATGAGGTTATTGCTTTTGTTAATGTGCCTCTCGATATGCCTCTATCAGTACTATCACAATACGTAAATCAAGTTGTAAAACCTTTATTTGAAATATTTGATGGTTTTACTTTGAGCGAGGATATAGTTGAAGATATCACACGACGTTTAATAGAACGTCAGCCATAGAAATTCTCTAGCAAACTTTTTCAAGTCCCAGGATTCGTTAAAATCACTTAAAAACTGCTCTTTCAAACGCAGTATTGTCGGGTAAGATGATCTTTTGATCGCACAAGGTTTCTACATCCGCGACTGGTTTAAGGAATTTTCTTCCAGTAAGTGTTCCCAGCTTTGCGATCGCCCGTAATGAAGCAAAAAACGATCGCAAAACTCATTTCTATACATATAATATATGTATGAGAGTTGAATGGGATCCAAACAAAGCTGATATTAATCTGAAAAAGCATGGTGTGCGCTTTTCAGACGCTGAAGCAGTTTTGTTCGATCCGAATGCTCTTTCTTTTGAAGATGCAACTGCCCAAGGCGAGCAGCGGTTTGTTGCGATCGGCATGGATCATCTCTGGCGTTTGCTGGTTGTGGTCTACACTAATCGAGGTAGTAATGTCCGACTTATTTCAGCTCGTCCTGCCACTCGTTCAGAGAGAAGAAATTATGAAAGCGGAATATGATTTTAGCCAAGCCAAACGGGGTGCTGTTATTCCACAAACAGGCAAAACCCGCATAACCATTTATATCGATGATGATGTGTTGGAAGCATTTCGAGAAAGGAGTGACTCTGCTGGCAAAGGGTATCAAACAATGATGAACGAGGCTTTGCGCGAGTACCTTGGTAAAGCGACGCAGCCCCTGGACGAAGCAACATTGCGCCGAGTTATCCAAGAGGAACTTCGCACCGCAAAATAGTTGAGAAGTTATTTTCTCTCAAACAGATGTCCTTCTGTTTTGCGATCGCCCATAATGAAGTAAATAAAATTTGGAGCAAAAATGAAAGCACTCAAAGTCATGGCAACCATTAACGAACAGGGACAATTGACCCTGGATAACCCCATCAAGATATTCAAAAATGGTCGTGTTGAAGTAATTGTGCTTATTCCAGAAGAATCGGAAATCGATGAAGAGGATCGATCTAAGACATCAATTCTAGAAGACTTTCGGCAAGCTTGGCAAGAAGCTATGACTGGACAAACAATCCCAGTTGCCCAACTGTGGGAAGGGATTAACGATGACTGAGCGGCCATTAATTCAAGTTGAAGCTTCGCCAACGTTCGACCGAAATCTACGCGCTCTTGCCAGGAAATATCGTAGTATTCGGAATGATATACAACCCGTCATCGAACAACTTGAACAGGGAGAGTTACCAGGAGATCGAATCCCTGGAATCGGTTACGCAGTCTTCAAGTTGAGAGTTCGGAATAGCGACACTCAAAAAGGGAAAAGTGGTGGCTATCGACTAATTTACTACGTCAAAACAAAAACGGGAATCATTTTGCTAACCGTTTACGCAAAATCTGAACAAGTCGATATTGCCGCAGAGGATATTCGGAACATCATTACAGAATACGAGCAACGAGCGATCAAAGATAAAGAGGATACCTAAACAATGCTTTATCAACCTTTATCTGCAAGATTGTATGCGATCGCAGAAAAAATTATCACTAGAGTGAGGGCAAAACGCCTAAACTAGATCTTAAAACCTAGGGCATAGATTATGCTGGCACATCGTATCGAAGCGATAATTAATCAAGACAAAACACTAACGCTAGAAAATTTGCCATTTCATTCTGGCGCAAAAGTAGAGGTAATTATCTTGTCTCGCCCGTTGAGAGAAGCTGGACAAAACCGATATCCTCTTCGTGGAACCCCAATTCAATATACCGATCCTACTGAACCTGTGGCACAAGATGACTGGGAAGTTTTGCGATGATTGTGCTTGATACTCATATATGGATTTGGTGGGTGCATGGTGATGTAAAGCTTACCCAGGACTACCATGAATATATTCAGGAAAAGGAATCGCAGGGATTAGGAATCAGTGCAATTTCTTGCTGGGAAGTTGCCAAATTAGTTGAATACGAGCGGCTAATCTTACCCTGTGCTGTTGATGAATGGTTAGATGAAGCTTTAGCTTATCCTGGAGTAACTTTACTAGAGCTAACGTCACGCATTTGTGTTGAATCAACGCAATTACCTGGGAATTTTTATCGAGATCCTGCTGACCAAATCATTGTCGCAACAGCCAGAGTGCACGATTGCCCAATTGTTACAGCAGATAGGAAAATTCGAGAGTACCCATATGTTGATACTCAGCCATAAAGCTGCCTAACATAGCTTCTGATCTCTATCTGAGGAAGCAGGAATTCCTTGTTAGAGCCTCATCGACTTTTATCTGTAAGATTGTATGCGATCGCAGAGAAATTATCTCTAGAGTGGATACAAGTTGAGAGATTTCCGCAAGCAGATTTTCTCCTGTTTTGCGATCGCCCGTAATGAAGCGATCGCCCACAGTGTTGCTCCTCTTTTAATTTTGGTATAACTTAATTAAGACTTCGATGTAATCAGCATTAAAGCTATGACTCTGGCATCAAAAGGAAAAGCTCATATTATCCGCACAGATCGCGGACTGGCGATCGCAGGTACGCGCATCACCCTCTACGATGTCATGGACTATGCGATCGCTCAATCCTCCCTCACAAAAACACGATCGCCCAATCACCCACCAAAAACACGATCGCCCAATCACCCACCTCACCCAAAACACGATCGCCCAACCACCAAAAAGTAAAACGCGATCCAATACTGTTCGGATAAGCGTTAGGCAGTGCTGGGAATGGTAAAGGTCAGTTTCTCTAAGTTGGTGCCGGTGCCTCTGTGTAGTCGCTTCCTGGCTGGGAACTTCGACCTTGGCTTTTTAACTACGCGGGGATTACTTCTGCCTTGCC